>NZ_CP082966.1:3695592-4339639 GCF_019968605.1 Polaribacter litorisediminis | reverse complement strand
AGATGAATTTTTACTTGCATTTTTATCAAAAATAAGCACTAACCAAATCTAAACTTTAGAAATTGACAGGTAATTTTGTCTCATAGTAGTACAATATAAATTTAAAACAGTTATTTATTCCCTAAAGAACTGAAAACTTATAGAGTTTCACGTTAAAAAGACTAAGCACTTACTGCTGCTTATTTCTCCTTAAAAACTCATCCTATATTCTACGCTAGTGCAGACTTTATTTTTTTCAAAATTATAAGAGGCAAAATACTTGGTATACATTTTATAATTAACAAATTCAAATTAATACATTTGCAAAAAATAATTTAAATTGAGTAAGCAGTATATTGTAAATCAATATCAAAAATCTGTGTATATTTCGCAGATAAATAAAGCACTTCAACAAAACAAAAACCATTTTCAAATATCGAACTTGGTTGGATCTTCATTGTCTTTTGTAATTTCTGAAACCTTTAAACGAGCAGACAAACCTTACCTTTTAATATTTAATGATAAAGAAGAAGCTGCGTATTATTTAAATGATTTAGAACAACTTTTAGGTGATAAAAATGTGCTTTTTTATCCAGGTTCTTATAGAAGACCTTATCAAATAGAAGAAACAGATAACGCGAACGTTTTATTAAGAGCAGAAGTTTTAAATAGAATCAACTCTAGAAAAAAACCTGCCATAATTGTTACGTATCCAACGGCTTTATTTGAAAAAGTAGTTACAAAAAAAGAACTAGATAACAATACCTTAAAAATTGCGCTTGGCGAACATTTATCTTTAGATTTTGTAAACGAGGTTTTATTCGAATATAAATTTAAACGTGTAGATTTTGTTACAGAACCAGGAGATTTTTCAGTAAGAGGCGGAATTATAGATGTTTTTTCTTTTGCCAATGACGAACCTTACAGAATAGAATTTTTTGGTGATGAAATTGATAGCATCAGATCTTTTGATGTAGAAACACAACTTTCTAAAGAAAAACTGAAAAAAGTGGCAATTATGCCAAATGTAGAGCATAAAACACTTCAGGAAAATAGAGAAAGTTTTCTAAAATACATTTCATCAAACACCATTGTTTTTGCAAAAAACTTAGACCTATTAGTAGGAAATCTAAACAAATTCTATGAAAAAGCGAATGAAGCTTTCAAAGATTTATCCAAAGAAATAAAGCACACCGAACCCAGTGAATTATTCTGTGATGGTAATTTTATTAAAAATCAGTTACAAGATTTTACATTGGTAGATTTCGGAACTCATAACACCCAAAAAGTTTCAAAAACCTTACAGAAAATTGATTTTAATACAATTCCGCAACCTTCTTTTAATAAACAATTCAATTTATTAATTGATAATTTAAACGAATATCACAAAGCAGGTTTTACCAATTATATATTTTGTGCCAATGACCAACAGGCAAAACGTTTTCATGATATTTTTGATGATGCTGATCAAGAAGTGCATTATGAAACTGTTGTTTTTCCGCTATATCAAGGTTTTATTGATGTTGATCAAAAATTAGTTTGTTATACAGATCATCAAATTTTTGAGCGTTATCATAAATTCCGATTAAAAAATGGATACGCAAAAAAACAAGCCATTACTTTACAAGAACTCACCAAACTAGAAATTGGTGATTATGTAACCCACATGGATCATGGAATTGGAAAATTTGGAGGTTTACAAAAAATTGATGTTCAAGGAAAAAAGCAAGAAGCAATAAAACTTGTTTATGGAGAAAGAGATATTTTATACGTAAGCATTCACTCGCTTCATAAAATTTCTAAATTTAACGGAAAAGACGGGAAAGCTCCTAAAATATACAAATTAGGGTCTGGTGCTTGGAAAAAAATAAAACAAAAAACAAAAGCAAGAGTTAAACATATAGCGTTTAATTTAATTCAATTATACGCCAAAAGAAAATTAGAAAAAGGCTTTGCTTATGGGCCAGATACTCATATTCAGCATGAGTTAGAAGGAAGTTTTATGTACGAAGATACACCAGATCAATTTACTGCTACGCAAGATGTAAAAACGGATATGGAAAAGACGCAACCCATGGACAGATTGGTTTGTGGTGATGTTGGTTTTGGTAAAACAGAAGTTGCCGTAAGAGCTGCTTTTAAGGCTGTAGACAATGGCAAACAAGTTGCCATTTTAGTTCCGACTACTATTTTAGCTTTTCAGCATTATAAAACTTTCACAGAACGCTTAAAAGATTTTCCTGTTAGCATTGATTATTTAAACCGTTTTAGAACAGCAAAACAAAAAACTGAAGCTATAAATGGTGTAAATGATGGCTCTATAGATATTATCATTGGCACACATCAACTCACCAATAAACGTTTACAATTTAAAGATTTAGGCTTATTAATTATTGATGAAGAGCAGAAATTTGGCGTCGCTGTAAAAGACAAATTAAAAACCTTAAAAGAAAATGTAGATACATTAACACTAACGGCAACTCCAATTCCGAGAACATTGCAATTTAGTTTGATGGCTGCAAGAGATTTATCTGTTATAAAAACAGCACCTCCCAACAGACATCCTATTGAGAGTCATGTTATTCGTTTTTCGGAAGAAACCATTAGAGATGCCATTTCTTATGAAATTTCGAGAGGTGGCCAAATTTTCTTTATTCATAATAGAATTGAAAATATTAAAGAAGTGGCTGGTTTGTTACAAAGATTGATACCGAACGCGAAAATTGGTATTGGTCACGGACAAATGGAAGGCAAAAAACTAGAAGGTTTAATGCTTAGTTTTATGAACGGAGATTTTGATGTTTTGGTTTCTACCACAATTATAGAAAGTGGTTTAGACGTGCCAAATGCAAACACCATTTTTATTAATAATGCCAATAATTTTGGCTTGTCAGATTTACACCAAATGCGGGGTAGAGTTGGACGAAGCAATAAAAAAGCGTTTTGTTATTTTATAACGCCACCTTATCATATGATGACTGATGATGCCAGAAAACGTATTGAAGCCCTAGTTTTATTTTCTGATTTAGGCAGTGGAATTAATATTGCCATGAAAGATTTAGAAATTCGGGGTGCAGGAGATTTATTAGGTGGCGAACAAAGCGGCTTTATCAATGACATTGGTTTTGATACCTATCAAAAAATACTACAAGAAGCCATTGAAGAACTCAAAGAAAATGAGTTTAAAGAATTGTACCCAACAGATACATCTAAACCCAAAGAATTTGTTAAAGAGGTTACTATTGATACCGATTTCGAAATTTTATTTCCTGATGATTATGTAAATTCTATTACAGAAAGATTAAGTTTATATAGTAAATTAGGTGAATTAAAAACAGAAGCAGAACTACAAGTTTTTGAAACTGAAATCATAGACCGCTTTGGCAAAATCCCTACACAGGTTAAGGATTTATTAGATTCAGTGAGAATAAAATGGCTAGCGAAAGCGTTAGGCCTAGAAAAAATTATTCTAAAACAAAAACGTATGATTGGATATTTTGTAGCGGATCAACAGAGTGAATTTTATCAAACTTCGGCTTTTTCTAGCATGTTGAAATATGTGCAGCAAAATGGAAAAAGTTGTGTGATGAAAGAAAAACAAACTAAAAACGGTTTGCGTTTATTGATTACTTTTATTAGGATTGATACCGTGAAAACTGCTTTACATATTTTACAGAAAATTTAATGGAAAACTCACATATAAAAAACCTTTCAGGGTTACTTTTAGGAACTCTTTTCATTAGTACTTCGGGGGTTTTAGGTAGGTATATTGCCATGCCAACTGAAGTGATTATTTGGTTTCGATCTTTTTTAGCCATGGGCTTTTTATATGCGTTTTGTAAATACAAAAAAATTGATTTAACTATAAAATCTTCTAAAGATTACAAACCTTTTCTTCTTGGTGGTGTCTTTATGGCGGCCCATTGGATTACTTATTTTTATGCTCTAAAACTCTCTAGTGTTGCTTTGGGTATTTTATCCTTATACACATTTCCAATTATAATTGCTTTATTAGAGCCTTTGTTTTTAAAGACAAAATTCAATCCTATTTATCTTCTCTTCGGATTATTAGTTTTAACGGGTTTGTATATTTTAACCCCAGATTTTGATATTGAAAGCAACCAAGTAAGAGGCGTTCTTTTTGGAATTTTTTCTGCATTTTGCTATGCAATCAGAATTTTAATTTTAAAACAGCAAGTTGGTAAGTATAATGGCACCATGTTGATGTTTTATCAAACAGTAATTATAAGTGTTTTGCTACTCCCAACCCTATTTTTTATGGATTTATCTGGTTTAGAAAGCCAGTTTCCTTATTTGCTATTACTCGCTCTTTTAACCACGGCCATCGGGCACAGTTTAATGTTGCATTCCCTAAAGTTCTTTACTGCAGCTACTGCGAGTATTATTAGTAGTTTACAACCTATTTTCGGAATTATTTTAGCTTTTTTCTTTATCCAAGAAATACCCACTTGGAATACCTTTTGGGGAGGTAGTTTAATTTTATTGACAGTAGTATTAGAAAGTGCTAGAAGTAAAAAGTAGTTAAAAAGTAAACTTATAACTCACCAATAATTGAGCAGGCCTCATTATAAAGGTCGTTTCTGTTTGTATAATTTCTGATATAAATTGACTATTAAAATTCTTAGTATTTAAAATATTATCGTAGCAGAATTCTATTGTTGATTTTGATTTTGGGAAATTGTAACTATAAGAAGCATCTAAAAAACTATTATAAGAAGTTGTTTTGTTTTTGAATGCAATGTTTTCATAACTTAACTGAAATAAATGATTATCTGAAGGGTAAATATTTATTTCTGACGAGATGGTATTTCTTGTTAATTCTTGAATTTTTGAATCATTAGAAAATGAATTCGATTTTAGTAAAATGTTTTTTACAGCAATATTTAACCAACTACTGTAATCGTAATCAATTGCAGTTTCTAATGTATTCTGATTATTTTCTATTAATTGTAACTGATTATTTATAAAGTTTGGTCTTTTCTGAGACATCGCACTTAAATTTATTTTTAAAGTAGTATTTATTTTACTAAAAAATTTACTCGTTCGGATACCTATAATTTGATTCCTTTTAGAGTTTTCATTTTCTATCGCTTTTAAAGTTAAAGACCCATTATTACCATAATCATAGTCCAAAATTAAGTTAGAAATTGTATTTGTATTTGAATAAAAACCATTCATAAAAAGCCCTTTTAAAATATTTCTATACCCAACCCTAAATCTATAAGAAGTTACTTTGTCCGTCCTAATTGGTGCATCAAAAGAATTAATATTTCTGTAATCATTAATAATAAAACCACTAAAGATTTCATTAATATTACCAAATCTATTTTCATAAAATGTTGTTCCAGATAAATTCCAAAAATCTCCTACATCTCTTGAAACGCTTATTTTTGGATTAAAAACCAATTTACTTAAAGTTCTATCTAAACTATTGTTGTTGTTAGTAGCATTAATTTTTAAAACACTTAACGGTAACAATACGTTAAATTTAAACAAGTCATATTCATACTGTAAAGCAGTATTTAAATAAAAATTAATGTTTGAAAAAAGTAAATCATTTCTAAAACCATCTTCTTGTATAACAGTATTCGCATTATTTAATAAGATAGTACTTTCTAAATTTTGATTTTGATAACTAAGCCCCAAACTCGGACTTACGGTAAAGCCACTTATACCTTTTGTAAAACCTATTTTATTATCAATTAATAAAAAATTATGTTTTATGTCTTGCGCTATAGATTCTAAGTTATTTCCATCGTTAACTAATTCCTCAAAAAAACCAGGTTTAATATTTAAATTTTCGTTTTTAACATTATAAAAAACCTTAGAATTAAATGTTAGCAAAGTCCTCTTGTAAGGTAAAATTAATTTTAACGAATTATTTATTTGTGTATTCGGTATTGCCAAATCCTGCACTATTTCATTTGTATTAATGCCACCAAACTGAGAGTTCCAATTAGAATTAAATTCAAAGGTATTTTTAAAATACTTTTGTTTTGTGTTTTTTTCTAACGTTATTTTCGTGAGTAATTCCCTAATATTTAGTCTATTTTCTTTTCTTTCATTCACAATAATTTCGTCATCGTTTGCAAAAAAAATAGTTTTTGTATTTCCTATTCTATTTTGACGATCATTTACATAAGAGCCACTTATTTTTAATTGATAGTCTTTATCTAATTTTTTTAAATAGTTAAAAGAAGTTAATTGCGTAGTATTATCTAACCAACTTTCTTTACTTGATAAAGGTGTTGCTAAGGGAACAATTTGTGTCCAATTTATGGTTGGCAATACTTTCTGCTCGGTAAACTCTTCAAAGGTTAATACTTTTAATTCTTTTGTAATATCTACACCTGCATTATTTGCTTTTATATTACCGATAAACTGATTGTTTTTTGAAAACGCCATTGGAGTTGCAGACGCCTCGAGTAAAAGTGGTGACGCACCAAAACCTAAAGAAGCAGGTGTTACAAAAATTTTTTTGTTTTTTAATCTAATATTTAATGACGCATTTTCCGAAAAAACAAGACTATCTAAAATTTGTATGGGTTGATGATTTTCTAAAACTTGTATTTTAGAAACTTCATCTATTGGAATATTATTATTTGCCAAATTATATTTGCCTTCTAACAAATCTAAACCCTCAATGTAATATTTTTGTATCGGTTTTCCTTGGTATAAAATTTTACCATCTGCTTGTATTTCTATACCGGGCATTTTTTTTAAAACATCTGCAATAACCCTATCTTTTGCTGTTTTAAATCTGGCTACAGAATAGTTTATAGTATCTCCTTTTTTAGAGATAGGTGTACTTTTAACTATAATTTCTTTTAATGCTGTAGCACTTTCGATTAACAAAAAAGATAGCGAAGTCGTTTTATTAAGAATAGTTTTTAGTTGTGGTATAAAACCAATGTAAGAAGTTTTAATAACTATGGAATCCAAACTATTTGACAATTCTAATTTATAAAGACCTTGTAAATTTGACATCGTATATGCAAGAATTACATTTGAGTTTGGTTTTTTGGCAATAATTGTACCACCAAATAATGGGTTTTTAGCAGTATCGCTAATAAAACCCTCTACAATTACTTTGCCCTGTCCAAAACATAAGAATGTATTTAAAATTAATATAGTGTATATAATTTTACTCCTCAAGTTCTATTGGGTTTGGTTTTGACATTTTTTTTCTTCTAAGTCTTTCCCTTTTAAAACGCAATTTAGATTCTCCTATTAACTTATTTCCCATACTATTAAAAATATTTTCTACGGTTGAATCAAAATTTTCTTTTTTAATTTTAATAGCTTTTTGATAAATTTCAGGAAACAGTTTTGTTTCTTTTTTTATGCCAATTAACTTGAAAGAGTAGTGATTTTGTGTGTCTGAAATTTCTAATATTAACCCTGGTAAACCTCCAAATTTCCAAGGCCCATTTTGCAACGTTAATTTATTACTAAACCAAGCAATATAATTTCTACCCTTATAATTTAATATTGCTTTTTGACAACTATACCCTAAAATCTTTTTTTCTTCTGTTTTTATATGCCAATCAAATTTTGGAATTGGCTCTATAAAAGATATTGTTTTACTTGGTATTATCGTGTTTTTGTATGTAATATTTGAGGTTTTAAAATTCTTTTCTATGGAGGATGCTATTCTATTTTTAGGTAATTGATTTCTAAATTCGCTAATTTCGAATGGACTCCCTTTTCTTTTTTTTATAGCCGATCTTGCTGAATCTATCCTAAGCTTAGTCTCACTTATGTAAAGGCTTTTTTCTTTACCTAAATACAATACCATATTCTCCGAAATATGTGAGTTCTTGTTAACAACCTCAAGTTTACCCTCTACTTTATAAGTAAACTTGTAGTTGTAAGTTTCAGATTGAGAAAAACCATGTAAAGTTAAAGACAGTAATAATAATAATATGTTCTTATTCATAAAACATTTTTTATAAAGAAAATAGCTTTCACCTTTTTAAATAGATGAAAGCTACAAATTAATTTAAATTTACCAACCTATGTAGATTAAATCTTTACCTGGTCCACAATCAAACCATTCATGGTCTTCTGCAGTATCAAAAATATCATCCCAAGTCATTCCAGTGTCATCCATTGTATGAGAAGTACCACAAGATGTGTAAATAATTAATGGATCAACATTATGCTCAACTTTAATTTCTGTGCTATATAAACTCATTGAGAATATCATTGCAAATACTAATAATAAATTTTTCATTTTTTTTAATTTTAAAATTTATTATACTAAATAATACCATTTAAATTCTTTATTTAAATGTGTTAACAACAGCAAATTTTATTAAAATTAATTGCGCAATTTTTTTTAAAATTTAATATGCTTGTAAATATCTACACAATAATAACCATAATAACCATAATAACCAAATTATTTGTTTAAAAAATTATAGATATCTTATTAAAAGAGAAGTTATACAATTTTATTAGTATTAGCGATAACCTTATTTATTTCATTTTTAAAAAAGAAATTGCGTTAGTTGGCTAAAAAGTAAACTTCCTAATTCCAAAAGCTGGAAAACAAGACTAGCCCTGATTGAAACGACATCCTTTTTGTTTTTCACAAAAAGATATAGTGGAAAGCAGGAAATAGCTTCTAAAGAAATTAATTATTCGTAATATCTAAATAATTACGCTTTACAAAGGCTAAAATAGTTTCTAAAACTTCGCCCATATTTTTACAGTCTTTAAATTTTATATCCCCTACATATTGCATGAGTTGTTTTTTTAAAAGTTCCACATTTTCAGGGAAAGAAATGGTATCGTTTTTCATACACTTTATTAAACGAGCGGTTCTTCTTGGAGAAGTAATCATTCTTTTTGCCATGTAAGAGCGTTCCTCAATTTGATATTGTCGAATAGAACTATTTTGTAATTTTTTACCTACCATCTCGATCATTTTAAAGTTTTCTTTCATAAACTGAAGATTATAAACTTTTAAATTTCCTTCAAAAGATTGCTGATCAAAATCGATTGCTCTAATTTTATAAACGATACTATCAAAGTCGTGCGTTCTAATAATTACGTAATTATAAGAACGCATATCTCCCAACAACCGTACAAAACATCGTTCTTTAAATTTTACAAATTCTTTGGCTATTTGCGCTTTTTCTGACCCTGTACAACTAGGTAAAAAATCTCTAATAAAATCATCTCCAGGAATCCCTGCAATATGTTCTTCTATTAAGGTGTCTTTATACACCAAAAAATTGATGTTGTGAGGAGACAAAATATGCTCTAACTCCAAACCATAAACACGAGAGGCATCTGCTTTTTTAATATAAAAATACGTGTAATTATCGTTTAAAATATTTCTAATTTTAATTCGGAATGGTTTAGAATTACCAAAGGTGCAGTAATCAATGGCATCTACATTTAAAAATGGAATGGCTTCATCATTTCCGTCTGAATGCAGCATGGTGTATACTCTTTTTAAGGTATTATCAATCTCTACTCTATCAAATTCAGAATAATAGGTTCGTACCCAAAGTGTATCTTCATCATTTTTATCAAATACGGTTATAGATCCTTGAAACCGCAATAAATCATCATAATAAATAGGGATTTTTATATTTCTTTTATAGTTATTTAAATATTTGTCTAACATTTCACTTATAGGGAATGTTGGTTTCTTCTTAGACATTAATTTTTTTTCTATCGCCATTTATATGATTGATTTTTATCAAAAATAATACTATTTACGCCAATTCAAACATTTTACCAGGTAAAGGTTTGGTAACACCTTTCAATTCCATTTGCAATAAAATAGACGATAATTGATAAATAGGAATGTTACATTCTAATGAAATTATATCTAATAATTGAGCACCTTTTTCACTTAATAAATCATATATTTTTTGCTCAGTATCATTTAATTCTATAAATAATTGTTTCTGAATTATTTGCTTCGGCTTTTCTGTAATGTCCCAATTTAGCATTTTAATAACATCATTAGCAGAAGTTAGCAACGTTGCTCTATTATTTTTAATTAAATTATTACAGCCTTTGCTATAAATATCGGTTGTTCTACCGGGTAATGCAAACACATCTCTATTGTAAGAATTTGCAATATCCGCGGTAACTAAAGAACCTCCTTTTTCTGCACTTTCTATAATAATGGTAGCTTTAGAAATGCCAGCTACAATTCTATTTCTCTTTAAAAAGTTTTCTCGTAAAGGTTGGTCTTCGCTCCAAAATTCAGTTATAAAACCACCATTTTCATTTACTTGATTGATGTATTTCTTATGTACTTTCGGATAAATTTGCTCAAAACCATGCGCTAAAACAGCAATGGTTTGTAGTTTATTTTTAATAGCCGCTTTATGAGCACAAATATCTACTCCGTATGCAAAACCGCTGACTATAATAGGATTATATAGCGCTAAATCTGCTATAATTTTACTACAAAAATCACGCCCATAAGAACTCATATTCCTAGTACCAACTACAGATATAATTTTAGGATTATCTAGATTTATAGTACCGTCTTTGAAAAACAAAATAGGACTATCGATACAATTTTGAAGATTTACAGGGTAATCATCGTCTAAAAAATAAGAAAATTCAATCTTATTTTTTTGGATATATCGCAGCTCCTGTTCTGCTAATTTAGCATTATTTTCATCAAACAAATGCTTTAAAACGTGATTTCCAATTCCGTTTATTTTCTGCAAAGTAGCTGTTTTCTCTTTAAAGATTTGCTCCACATCACCAATATGAACAATGAGTTTCTTTGCTAAAACATCGCCAATTGCTTTACTTTTTTGCAATCGTAAAATAGCTAATAACTTTTCTTCTTTCATTTTGTAACAATTTCATTGTCAATATATAACTTTTTGTTGATAAATTTTGCACAAAAAAACCTATTTAAATCACAAATTTTTTATATTTGTTCGTATGATATTAACGAACTACATCAGCGATTTACTATATAGATATGAATGTGTTATTGTACCTGAATTTGGTGGTTTTGTAACCAATAAAATAGGTGCAAAGATTAACGAGGCTACTCATACATTCTCACCACCATCAAAGCAGATAACTTTTAACAGTCATTTAAATGTTAATGATGGTTTGTTAGCAAATTATATTGCTTCCTCAGAAAATATTTCTTTTAAAGAAGCTTGTAATGCGATCGCGTTGTGCGTACATAAATGGCAAAATGAATTACAATCAAATCCGTTAAAAATAGGTTCTATTGGTGTTTTAAGTTTGAATGAAAATGGTCAAATAATTTTTGAACCTAATCATAAAGTTAATTATTTATCAGCATCTTTTGGATTATCAACTATTGAATCTTCTTCTGTAAAAAGATATAAAGAAGTAGTAAAACCAATCGTACCCGTTGCTAAAAGTGAAGATAAAAAAGTAGTTCCTAGTTTTATAAAATATGCTGCTGCCGCTGCAATTTTCATAACCGTAAGCTTAGTAGGTAATAATATCTATCAAAAAGATCAGCAAAAAGAAATTTTAGCCAATCAAGAAAATGCTTTAGAAAAAAAAATACAGGAGGCAACTTTTGTCATTTCTAATCCCTTACCAACCATAGAGTTAAACGTTGCTAAAGCTGCAACAAAAAACTTTCATGTGGTTGCTGGTGCTTTTCAATTTCCTGAAAATGCAAGAAAAAAAGTAAAGCAACTAAAACAGCAAGGCTATAATGCTAGTATTCTAGGGGTTAATAAATGGGGGTTAACAGAGGTAGCTTTTAATAGTTTTACTGATAAGAATGATGCCATTAATAACCTATATAAAATACAAGGTTCTATTTCTAAAGAGGCTTGGTTATTAATTAAAAAGTAACGTTTATTTATAGGCTATCATTATCTTTGTGAAAATTTTTTTAAATGGACGCAAAGGCATCAAAAGAATCTTTAACAATACTCACTGACTTAGTTTTACCTGGAGAAACTAATTATTTAGACAATCTTTTTGGCGGAGAATTATTAGCAAGAATGGATAGGGCTTGTAGCATTGCTGCAAGGCGTCATTCTAGAAGAATTGTGGTTACTGCTTCGGTAAATCATGTAGCTTTTAATAAATCTGTTCCTGTTGGAAGCGTGGTTACTATAGAAGCCAAAGTTTCTAGAGCTTTTAAATCTTCTATGGAAACTTATGTGGATGTTTGGATTGAAGACAGACAATCTGGACAAAGAACAAAAGTAAATGAGGGAATTTACACCTTTGTTGCAGTTGATGAAACTGGGAAACCAGTGCCAATTCCGCAAATAATACCAGAAACAGCTTTAGAGAAAGAACGTTTTGAAGGCGCATTAAGACGAAAGCAATTAAGTTTAATTTTAGCAGGAAAAATTAAACCCAACGAAGCAACCGAACTAAAAGCACTTTTTAATTAATTATAATATTATGGAATTTTTAAATCATTTTAAAATTTTAGAATCTATTATTGCATTTGCAATTGCTTTTTTTCTAAGATTTTTAATTATAAAATCGTTGCGTAAAATTCAATTAAAATTTGGGTTTCAAAACGCTAGGATTCTAGTCACTAATAAAATTGTTTCTATTTTAATTTACATCACAGTAATTGTTGTTGTTGCCTTTATTTGGGGTGTAGATGAAAAACAATTGCTTTATTATATTTCTTCTTTTTTAACCATTTTAGGGATTGCATTTTTTGCGCAATGGTCTTTATTATCTAACATTACTGCAGGTATTATTTTGTATATAAATTACCCAGTTAAAATTGGAGATAGTATTACAATATTAGAGAAAGATAACAATATCTCTGGAGAAATTACTGATATTGGTGCTTTTTTTATCACACTAAAAACTATTGAAAAAGAATTAATTACAATTCCGAACTCTGTAATACTGCAAAAAAACATTAAATACGCTCCTAAAACAGAGAAATAGGTATTTAATCATGTTGTGAATCTAATAAAACTAGCTTGTAAAAAATAAGCCGTAAAACTACCTTTTCAACATCCAAGAAGCAGGATTCAATTTATATGTATTTTTTAACAAGACAAAAATCAAGGTTGTTTTACCGCTAACTTTATCCGTAAAAATCCTTCCTATTTTTTGACCTGTAGTTATTTTATCCCCTTTTTTAACATAAGCATTTTCTAGATGATTATACGATGTAATATAATTTCCATGTCTAATCATTACATTTTTAGTTCCGCCAGACCCTACTAATATATTTAAAACTTCCCCATTAAAAATGGCTTCCGCATCACTTCCCTGACTCGTAACAATATGCAAACCTGTACCGTTAATTTCAATACCAGGATATAAAGGATGAGACTGCTTCCCAAACTTTCTAACCACAATACCCTCTTGAACAGGCCAAGGTAATTTTCCTTTATTTAGTTCAAATTTTGCCGCTAAAGCTTTTGCCTCCGGACTTAAAATAAACTCATTCTTTTTGCTGTTTTTAGGTTTATTTGCAACTTTCTTATTGGCTTTAGCGATGGCTTCTCTTACAATTTTATCTATTCTTTCTGCTACTATTTTCTCTTCTCTTACGTTCTTTTTAATCTCTCTTTTGTATTTTCCTTCTTTCTTTTTGATGGTTGTAATTAAACTTTCTTGCTGTTTTTTGTCTGATATTATTGCATCTTTTTGATTTTTTTCTACGAAAATCAATGTGTCTTTTACACTTTTTTGATAGCGTAAAGAATCGTTTAATTTTGAAATAAAATTTGCTTGTACCAGAATCTCTTCACCCTGTTTTTTTCTGAATGAAGCATATTGTTTCATATACTCTAAACGTTTATAGGCTTGATAAAAATTTTGTGAAGACAATAAAAACATCATTCTGCTTTGTTGTGATTTACTTTTGTAAGATTTGTAAATCATCGATGCGTAATCTGTCTTTAAAGCCTCTAAATTTTTCTTAAGATTTTCGATTTTTCTCTCGTTAGTTTTTATTCCTTTAGACAACAGTTTTGCCTCTAACTGAATAGTTTTGATCAATTTATTTCTTACCTGAATTTTTTGATTGATATCTTTTAAATCTTGTAACGCATTTTCTTTCTTGCCTATTTCTTTAAAAAGCAACTTATTATACCTTGTAATTTCATTTCTATATTTTTTGCGTTGCGCCTCTAATTGCTCTTTTGTTTGACTAAAAGAAGCGTAACTCATCAAAAAAACAAGTGCTAAAAAAATATTAAATTTTAAATTCCCCATTAAAACTTCAATTGTTTATAACCCCTTGGTATGCTAAAAGGCATTTTTACATCGGTATCAAAAATAACAGTTTTATATATAAAATCGATGGCTGTGACTCTTTTTGGATTCTTTGCTCTGATGTGTATTTGTGACGGAAAAACTTCATTATCAATTAACTTATAAGAAGGATATTTGATATCTAAACGTACGTTTTTATCAGAATTCACAACAGATTGTTGGTCTAATTTAAAGTGAGAAGGATTGATATTAAAAAAGATATCATATAAATCTGTTTGCTTTTCTGGCGATAAAACATAGCTATTGCTTACAATTTCTACATTTTGTTTTTCTTCTTTAATGTTTAATAAAGACTGCCCTAAAAATAAATTTTGTAATTGCTCAAAATTAATCTTCACTCCTAATAATTCTTCTATCATAGAGAAATCTCCTTCAAAATAATTCTTAAAAACTGACGAATAATAACGCACAGAAGTTGGTGTAATTTCTGCTTTAAAAAGTGTAATAATTTTAGTTCCTCTTAACCAGATAACTTCATCTTTTATAATTTTCATGCTCACAGACAAACTTTGATTCGTTTTTTCATTATCAAAATTAACCTTCAATTTTGCATCTATTGTTTTTCGATCAAAATTAGCAGCTATATGTTTTCTTGCTACTTTTCTTGCAGACATCTCTTTAGCAATAGCCTTAGAATTTATCATATTTTTTGTTGTTTTACAAGAAGTAAATATCATTGTAAAAAGAAATGCATATTTTAAAAATTTCATAGATTAAATTTTTAATTTTTTAGCCCTTTGCTTATAATTATTTTCTTCTTTTTTATTCCCTAATCCTTTGTAGGCTTTTGCAATTTCTTTGTAAAAATCAGCTTCCATTTTATCTTCTATCACAAAATCGATTCCATTTTGTAATGTAAGTAATGCATTTTTATAATTATTCTGATCGTTAAGTGCTTTTCCTTTCATTAAATATACATAGGGTTGTGCCGGGAAAAGAGAAATCCCTTCCTCACTATACTTCAATAAAATTTCGGGTTTATCATAAGAAATTTTTAAGATTTGTTTTAAAATTAAATATGATTTATCTTTATTAAATTGATCGGTTAAAGGCCCAATATCTTCTAATTTTATTTCTTTCACTAAATTAGATTTTCTTGCTTCTAAACTTTCTTTAAGCCGTTTCAAATTTGAACTTAATGCATATTCACTTTCTAAAATATTCATTAAAGAAATAGCTTCTTGATATTGCCTGTCATAGACAAAAAGCCTCACCAAAAATTCTCTTTCATTTGGTTCGTTCGCTACTATTTTCTGCTGAACTTCAATAGCCTTCTTATAATTTCTATCTTTTTGATAAATTTTTACAAGATGCTTTAACATCCAAATATTATCAGGATCTTGCTCTAAAGCTCTGCTGATATATTCTTTGGCCAATAAACCATTATTTGAAAACAAATAGTTCTTTGAAAACTCGAAGAAAACCGCCACATCATTTGTTAAAAGCTGATTACAATTTTCTAAATTCTCAATGGCTTTTTGATAATTTCCTATTGATTTTTGCGATAACGCTTTAAAAAAGAATTGTTGAAATTTTAATGCTGCTTCCTCTGTTAAATCTTTTGGTGCTGCAATACTATCTTGAGCCCCCATATTTAGAGAGCAAAGAAAAAAGAAAAAAGAGAAAAGAGCCAATTTAAAATAATCAAATTGCCTCTCTTTTCTAATTTTACGATGCGTACTCTTAAAATTCATTAGGTTAATTCTGTATAGTCACCAATACTTACAGAGGTGTATTGACCGTTATACTTGGCATAATTACCAATCATAGCTTTATCTAAATGAGCATTATTTATGGTAACATTCGTCTGAATTAAAGAGTTGGTAATTATCGATTTTGTTACTGTACTATTTTCTCCAATCGATACATACGGTCCTATTTTACTATCTTTTAAAACAACATTTTTACCGATGTAACAAGGCTGAATAATTTCTGAATTTTCTAAAACTACATCGCTAGAAACTAAATCGTTACCAGCATCCTGTTCAAATACTAATGTTTGTTTGTTGGTGTCTACGGTTGGGTCTTTCTTACCACAATCTAGCCATTCACTAACTTTACCAGGAACAAATTTTGCACCTTGTTGTTTTAAAGATTCCAATACATTGGTTAATTGATACTCCCCATTTTCTTTTAAATCATTGTCGATTAAATACTGAATTTCTTCCAATACTTTTTCGCCACTTCTAAAATAATAAATACCTATAATGGCTAAATCAGAAACAAATTCCTTAGGCTTTTCTATAAAATCTGTAATAATTCCGTTTTCTAATTTCACGACTCCAAAAGCACTTGGGTTTTCAACTTCTTTTACCCAAATAGCGCCATCTGAATGTACATCTAACGTAAAATCTGCTTTAAATAAAGTATCGGCATATGCCACTACACAAGGACCACTTAATGACTCTTTTGCACAATAAATTGCATGTGCAGTTCCTAAAGCTTCATGCTGTATATATACAGAACCTTTAGCGCCAAGTTTATCAGCAATATGTAATAATTGCTCTCTTGTATCCGCCGGAAAACCTTTAGCAGTAGTACCTATTACAAAAGCTATTTCTTCTATTTTTTCATCAATCACAGAAGCAATATCTTCTACCAAACGTTGTACTATTGGTTTGCCGGCAATAATTGTTAAGGGTTTAGGAACTGTAAGTGTATGAGGTCTTAAACGAGAGCCTATACCGGCCATAGGGACAATAATTTTCATAAAAATCTATAAATTTAATTTGCAAGATAGCAATTAATTAAGATATTCTAAAAATTGTTTTCGGTAAAATGGAAAGGATTCAAAGTAGGTTTAAAATTATATATCTTGCCACATAGAAGAACATACAATGCTTACTGTTTATAAAGATCGTAGACGCTTCTTGCTCGCACTATCTTTAGACTGTAAATTGGTACTTGTAAAATATTCAACTCTAATTAATTATCAACCTATAAATGATGTAAAAATCTAAATTAACGCTTAGGTTTTTTGTTTCTTTGCAAAAAATAAAACGTGTGAATTATTTATCTGTAGAAAATATTTCTAAATCTTACGGAGAGCGAGTACTTTTTGAAGACATCTCCTTTGGAATTAATAAAGATCAAAAGGTGGCTTTTGTTGCCAAAAACGGAAGTGGAAAAACTTCTATTCTAAATATTATTGCTGGTTTAGATGTGCCAGATTCTGGTCAAGTAGTGAGTAGAAAAGGAATTAGCATTGCCTATTTGGCTCAAAAAGATGATATAAATCCTGATTTAACAATTGAAGAAACCATTTTTGCAACCGATAATAAAATTCTGTCTATTGTAAATCAATACGAAAAAGCCCTAAAAAATCTTGACAATGCAGATGCTTACCAAGCGGCATTTGATTTAATGGATCAACATAATGCTTGGGATTTTGAAACTCAATACAGACAAATTTTATCAAAATTAAAATTAGAAGATTTAACTTTAAAAGTAGGATCTCTTTCTGGCGGACAAAAAAAACGCCTTTCTTTAGCCATTGTTTTAATAAATAAACCTGATTTATTAATACTAGATGAACCCACGAATCATTTAGATTTAGAAATGATAGAATGGTTAGAAGCTTTTTTTGCAAAAGAAAAGATTACACTTTTTATGGTAACACATGACCGTTATTTTTTAGAGCGCGTCTGCGATGAAATTCTAGAATTAGATGAAGGTAACATCTACAAATACAAAGGAAATTACTCTTACTATCTTCAAAATAAAGAAGAACGGTTAGCTTTAGAAGCTACAAATTTAGGCAAAGCTAAAAGTTTATTTAAAAAAGAATTAGAATGGATGCGCAAGCAACCAAAAGCAAGAACTACAAAATCGAAATCTCGAATTGATGATTTTCATCAAATTAAAGATAAGGCACATCAGCGGAGAAAAGACCATACAATTCAGTTAGAAATTAATATGGAACGTTTAGGTAGCAAAATTTTAGAGCTCCATAAATTGCAAAAATCTTTTGGCGATAAGGTTATTTTAGACCGATTTGATTATATATTTAAACGAGGAGAACGTATTGGTATTATTGGTAAAAACGGAACAGGAAAATCTTCTTTTTTAAATATTATTACCGAAAAAGCTCCTGTAGATGGTGGTAAAGTTATTATAGGAGAAACCATAAAATTTGGCTATTATACACAAGCCGGCATCCATATTAAAGAAGGTCAAAAAGTAATTGAAGTGGTCAAAGAATTTGGAGAATTTATTCCGCTTACCAAAGGAAGAAAAATTTCTGCTTCTCAATTATTAGAACGTTTTTTGTTTGATAAAAAGAAACAATACGATTTTGTTGATAAACTCTCTGGTGGAGAACAAAAACGTTTGTATTTATGTGCTGTTTTAATACAAAACCCTAACTTTTTAATTTTAGATGAACCTACCAATGATTTAGATGTAGTAACCCTAAATGTGTTAGAAAGTTTCTTGTTAGATTATCCCGGAAACCTCCTGGTAGTATCTCACGATAGATATTTTATGGATAAAATTGTTGATGCCCTTTTTGTTTTTAGAGGAGAAGGTGTTGTTGAAAATTTTCCAGGAAATTATTCAGATTTTAGAGCTTACGAAAATTCATCAGAAAAAGAGACAGAGACCGAGACAAAACCGATAGAAACAAAAATCGAGAAAAAGGTTGAAAAAAAGAAATCAAAAAATACGTTAAGCTTTGACGAAAAAAGAGAATTTGGTTCTCTAGAAATCGAAATTGAAAGACTCCAAAAAAGAAAATTAAAGATCGAAAATCAGTTTTTAAATGTAGAAATTCCTACGGATGATATTCCTAAAAAATCGAAAGAATTAGCGAAAATTGCGGATCAATTAGAAGAAAAGGAAGAACGATGGTTAGAACTTTCTATGAAATTAGAAGATTAGAACTAAACTTAAGGAAATTTAACATTAAAGGACCTCAAAGGTTTAAAAAACCTGTGAGGTCTCATATTCTTTACACACTAACAATATCTTTACCTTCAATTAAATCTTCGTTATTAAAACGTAATAAAATTTGCGCTACTGCAATGGTATCTTTTTCGCAATAGGTAACAATTCTTTGTAAGTTTTTTTCTTGATAGTACACGTGCGCAACCTCACTGCCATCTATATCATCTTTTGGAGACGGAATTCCTAAAATTGATGTGAGTAATTTTAAAGATGTATAATGCTTATAATCTCCAAATTTCCATAATTCCAATGTATCTAAATGAGGAACTTCCCATGGTTTCTTTCCGAATAAATTTAGTTTTTCTGGTAATTCTATTCCATGAATAATCATTCTTCTTGCTATAAAAGGGAAATCGAATTCTTTGCCATTATGCGCGCATAAAACATTACTTTTCTTTGAAAAATGTTTGTCCAGTATTACTTTAAAATCGCTTAAAAGTTGGTGCTCATCATCACCAAAAAAAGAAGTAATTCTTAACTGTTTATTCACCTCTGCGTTTACAAAATAACCTACAGAAATACAGATTATTTTCCCGAACTCTGCCCAAATACCAGCTCTGTCATAAAACGCTTCGGCTGTGAACTCATCTTTTCGTTGATATTCTGTTTTCTTCTCAAAAAGTGCTTGAGTTTCTTTTGAAAGTAAGTTCCAACTTTCTGCTTCAGGAACAGTTTCAATATCTAAAAACAAGATGTTATTTAATGCATAGGTAAGATTCATAGCGTTTAAATTTTCTTTTCTATATAAATATACTGAAAATTAAAAAGCCCCAAAAATTAATTTGGAGCTTTTAAGTTACAAAGAAGATAAAATATTATTTGATGACTAATTTAGAAGTCGCCATTTTTGTTCCTTCCTTTACTTTTAAGATATACAAACCAGCAGAAATCGAAGAAACATCTACATCAGATTGAACACCAGAAAGGCTTTTAGAAAGCACTTTTTTTCCTAATACATTAAAAATTGAAATCTCTTTTGTGTCCGAGCTTTTACTTTTAACTGTAAACACATTGTTTGTAACAGGATTTGGGTAGGTTGCAAAACCTTGAATAGTATTATCTTTTACAGAAAGAACTCTCCTACTTGGTGGTTTAACTTCATAAGTTCCGTCACTTTTTCTTTGAATAGATTCTGTATCTTTATTTCCATTAATATTTTCATCATACTGAATAGTAACACCAAAACCATCTAACAGACCTGAATCATCATTATCACTGGTCCCATACACCAATACATCAATTAGATTTGTTGTGGAAATAGGCGTATCTACTGGAAAGTCTGCTTCATCTCCTTGATAAACTGCCACTGCATCTGCCCCATTTTGAACCTTATTATCTGCTCCCATATCGATATCAGTTCCTGAAGCGATAGCAGTGGTTGCTAAAACAAATAAACCGTTTGCATCTGTAGTCCTGCCATCTAAATCATAGGCAGCATAACTTTGGTCATCACTTCCATTAAACAAAACGACAACGTAACCATCCAAAGATGTATTAGGTGTCCATAACAGCTCAATAAACTCCTCAGTATCTGTCCCTGTCTGATCTGCATCTACCTCGTTAATAACAATTTGACTATAAGTCAAAGACGTTAATAATGCTAAAATTAAAGTAAAAATGTAATTTTTTTTCATGTGATATATATTTAAATTTGAAATTAATAAGAACAAAGCTATAAAAATAAACCACTTTAAAGGTTAAGTAATAATTAATTTACCAATTTCGGCTAATTAATTGAAAATTAGTTTTTTTAAGGTTAAAATTTTAGTGATTTGTTGATTAATGATTAAACAATTGTTAACTTAATAAATCATTTCACGGTAACTTTAGCTATTCAGGTTTAAATCCCTATTTTTGACTATAACTTATAATGTAATTCCATGAAAAAAAGTGATATTAAAATTTTATTGGTTGATGATGAACCTGATATTTTAGAAATTGTTGGTTATAATTTGAAAAATGAAGGGTATCAAGTTTTTAAAGCAGAAAATGGCCATGAAGCTATTAAGTCTGCCAAAAAGAATTTACCTCATTTAATATTATTAGATATTATGATGCCAGAAATGGATGGTATAGAAGCTTGTGAAAAAATAAGAAAAACAAAATCTTTAGAAAATGTAATTATCGCTTTTTTAACAGCTAGGGGAGAAGATTATTCGCAAGTTGCTGGTTTTGAGGCTGGCGCTGACGACTACATTACCAAACCTATAAAGCCGAAAGTTTTAGTAAGCAAAATAAAATCTTTATTGAGGAGATTAAAAACTGAAAAAGAAAGTGAAGAAACCCTTAAAATTGGCGATATCGTTATTGATAGAGATGAATATGTTGTTTATAAAGCTGGAAAAAAAATTGCACTTCCGAGAAAAGAATTCGAACTATTTTCTCTTTTAACCTCTAAAATTGGTAAAGTATTTAAAAGGGAAGTTATTTTAGATACCGTTTGGGGAAATGAAGTTGTTGTTGGAGGACGAACTATTGATGTGCACATTAGAAAATTACGAGAAAAAATTGGTGATGACCATTTTAAGACAGTAAAAGGTGTTGGCTATAAATTTGTTTTATTAGACAAATAAAATATTTTCATTTAAAAAGTTATTGATTCTTATAATTTGAGACTAAAAAAAACATATTCTTACGCTCTTTGGTCAGCAGTATATTTAACACTACTTTCTGTTTGTATTGCTTCGATATCTTATTTTATTATTAGTAAACATCTTGGTATTTTTACCATCCTAATTTCTATACTTGCTTTATTTATAATATCATTCTTAATTATCCAATATAGAGCTGAACACTTTATTTACAGAAGATTAAAAAAACTGTATAAAGAAGTTTCTATTTTAAATATTAATGATTTAACAAGAGATTCTGCCACCACAGACATTGATAAACTATCCAAAAGCATGCAAAAATTTGTGGAAGGCCAACGTTTAGAAATTAAAAATTTAACCGAACGAGATTCTTTTAGACGCGATTTTTTAGGCAATGTGGCACACGAACTTAAAACACCGCTATTCACAGTTCAAGGATATATTTTAACTCTAATAGAAGGCGCCATTAATGACAAACAAATACGAATGAAGTATTTGGATAGAGCTAATAAAGGTGTTGAAAGATTGGTTGCTGTAATTAAAGATTTAGATATGATTGCTAAATTAGAAAACGAAGGCACCAAACTAAATATTGAAGTTTTTAATTTGTTAGAATTAATTCAAAATGTATTCGACTTATTTGAAATGAAAGCAAAAAAAAGAAATATTTCATTAAAATTTGATAAAATTTATGAATTTCCTGTTTTTGTAAAAGGCGATATTGAAAAAATAGAACAAGTTCTTATCAATTTAGTCGTAAACTCCATTAAATACGGCAAACCTAATGGAACTACCTTTGTAGGCGTAGAAAGTTATAATGATAAAAAGTTTATTCTTAAAGTTATTGATAATGGTGAGGGTATTAAAAAAGAACATTTACCACGCTTATTTGAACGATTTTATAGAGTAGACCAAAGCAGATCACGAGAACAAGGCGGCTCTGGTTTAGGATTGTCTATTGTAAAACACATTGTAGAAGCTCATGGTAATACCATTTTACTAAAAAGCACCTATGGTGAAGGTTCTGAATTTTCATTTACCATTGATAAAGCCCTTTAATTTTACAAATTAGCGTACATCGAAACCAATATCTTTTCTGTAATTCATTCCGTCAAAATGAATTTTATCGATGCTTCTATAACTCTTTTCTAAAGCTTCTTCAATCGAACTTCCTAAAGAAGTTATCGCCATTACTCTACCTCCGCTTGTAAGTGTTTTATCGTCTTTAAGAGTAGTTCCTGCATGATACACAATAGATTCCTCTATCGTTTCAAAACCACTAATTTCTTTATTTTTTTGATACGCTTCAGGATATCCACCAGAAACCAACATCACTGTAGTGGCAGTTTTATCTATTACAGAAAAAGACTTTTCGTGCAATGTTTGGTTTGCCACACCTTCAAACAACTCAAATAAATCTGATTCAATTCTCGGCAACACAACTTCAGTTTCAGGATCTCCCATTCTAACATTATATTCAACCACAGAAGGATTACCATTGTCGTTCATCATTAAACCAATAAAAATAAACCCTCTATAATCTATGTTCTCTTCTTGTAAACCTATGATTGTGGGTTTTACCACCAATTCTTCTACCTTATTTAAAAATGCTATGTCTGCAAATGGAACAGGAGAGATTGCTCCCATACCACCAGTATTTAAACCCGTATCACCTTCGCCAATTCTTTTATAATCTTTTGCAGACGGAAGAATTTTATAGCTTTTACCATCCGTCAACACAAAGACAGATAATTCAATTCCTTTTAAAAACTCTTCAATAACCACCGTAGATGATGCATCTCCGAATTTTTGATGAGACACCATTTCTTTTAATTCTTGTTTAGCCGCATCTAAAGAGTTTAAAATTAACACTCCTTTTCCTGCTGCTAATCCGTCTGCTTTTAACACAAATGGAGGTTCTAAAGTTTCTAAAAACGTATACCCTTCTTCTAAATTATTACTTGTAAAAGACTTATATCTTGCGGTAGGTACTCCGTGTTTTTGCATAAACTGCTTCGAAAAATCTTTACTTCCTTCTAATAAAGCGCCGTCTTTTTTAGGACCAATTACAGGAATATTTTTTAAGGCAGCATCCGCTAAAAAGAAATCATGAACCCCTTCTACCAAAGGAACTTCTGGACCTACCACAACCATTTTGATATCATTCTTTAAAACAGTTTGTTTTATTGCTTCAAAATCAGTGAGACTTAGATGAATGTTTACCGCAATTTTAGCTGTCCCTGCATTTCCAGGAGCAACAAAAAGTTGATTAATTTTTTTGCTTTCAGATAATTTTAAGGCAAATGCATGTTCTCTTCCTCCAGATCCTAAAATAAGTACGTTCATGTTCGTTATATTATTGTGTATGCAAATATATTTTAAAATAATTAGGAAACTAAAATCCCCACTTTAAAAAATATTTAATTGCTGATGAGAGGTGTTTCAAAAATAGATTCGCATTTCTTAAAGAACCCTGCTTTAAAATATGAACTATTTCTACTTTCGGAAAATATAATTTTTTCTTTCCCAAATCATCAATCTTTTTACAAATGTCTACATCTTCCATGTATAAAAAATAGCGTTCATCAAAACCGTTTAGTTTCACAAAATCATTCGTTTTATATAATTGAAAACATCCTGTTAAATATTGAGCAAAAAAAGGCTTAGATAAATCTTTTTCTCTATATTCTCCTTTATATATTATTTTTTTGAAAATAGGTTTTAAAAAATAAAATCTTCTTACAACGAGTTCAATAACGTTTGGATATCTTCTGCAGGAATATTGGTGAGCGCCATTTAGAAATAAAACTTTTGGCGCTATCATTGCGATATTTTTATCTTTTTCTAATTCTAGAATTAAATTAGGAATAACATCGGGTTTAAAAGAAACATCTGGATTTAACACCAAATGAAACCCTGAGTTATTTTTTAATTCTG
Source organism: Polaribacter litorisediminis (assembly GCF_019968605.1). Taxonomy (NCBI): domain Bacteria; kingdom Pseudomonadati; phylum Bacteroidota; class Flavobacteriia; order Flavobacteriales; family Flavobacteriaceae; genus Polaribacter; species Polaribacter litorisediminis. Next base: position 4,314,920 of record NZ_CP082966.1, on the reverse strand, counting down.
CTATAATTTTATTATGCGCAGGTCCAAATCCTATATTCTGTTCATTTCCAATGTATTCAATTCGGTCATCATTAAAAACAAACTCAAAAAATTTAGTAGGTGTATTATCAATTAAATATAGTTTTTTTTCAAAAGGTATATTTAAAAAACAATCTATTGTATTGTGTAAATCAGGCAAACTTTCTTTAAATAATACTATTGCTCCCGTTAAAATTAAGTTATGTTTCATTTAATATGCTTTATCTTCTTGCTTAAAAAGACTGATAAAAGTTTGAGATATTATTTTAATATCTAAAAAGAAAGACCAGTTTTCGATATAAAAAATATCTAATTTTACTCGGTTTTCTATATCAGATTTTTTGATAACCTCTCCTCTATAACCACTAATTTGAGCTAAACCTGTGATACCTGGTTTTACTGAATTTCTAACCAAATAATTTTCTACTTCATTTATATATTTTTTGGTCTGGATATTTATATGAGGTCTTGGCCCAACAACACTCATATTTCCTATTAAAACATTAAAAAATTGTGGTAACTCATCTAAGCTAGATTTTCTTAAAAAAGTACCTATTCTTGTAATTCGCAAATCATTTTTTGATGCTGAAAGAACATCAGCCTCTTTATTTACTTTCATTGACCTCAGCTTATAACAATAAAACTGTTTACCATTTAAACCATCTCTTTTTTGCTTAAAAAACAAGGGGCCTTTAGAATCTATCTTAATAATTATAAATAGTATAGGAAAAAGCCAAGTTAAAATAAAAACAGAAACTATGACTGATAAAAAAATATCTAATATCCTTTTTAATATATGCGTTTCAATTTTTTCGAAAGGTAAAGGTTTAGGCTTTAAAATTGGAGTTGTCCCAAAATATTCTAGAATATAATTTTTACTATATATTGCTTTGTTTTCAGGTAAAAATCTTAATTCGAGTTTTTTTTCTTCTACAAATTTTCTAATCTTAATTAATTGATTCGGATTAACTTGAGAAAGGTCACAATAGATTTCATCAATTTTATGATCCTCGATGTATTTAAACCCATCTTTTGAATACCCTAAATAATTATTAGAATTATAAATTTTATCTGAAAAGAAGCCATAAAAACGATAGCCTAGGTCATTTTTATTATGAAAAAGAGTATCTAATTTTTTTGCTGAACTAAGTTCTCCAAAAAGAACAACATTTCTAAAATTATTACCTTTAGACCTATATTTTTTAAGAAGATAAAAGATAAAAAATTTGAAAAATGTAACAGAACCTAATATTAAAAACAAAACAAAAAGTTGGTTATCAACAATTTTACCTTCTTTAAAAATACTAAAGTAACTTAAATAAGCAAGTGAAAAAATAAAAAACTGCGACAATAAAAGTGAAACTAATCTGCTCACATGTGTATACCGATACACATTGTAAAACTTAGTATAGTAAGAAATAAACAACCAAAAGCTTAGAATATAGGAAAGAAAGGAAAAATTAAGATATTCTCGATCTGAAATAATATAAACAACACTATTAATGAGCAATAAATCTATAAAGATTATGAAAGGTCTAATGAATATGGAATTTTTTTGTCTCACAAACTAAACTTTTTTCTGTTACTAAATAATAATGATATGATGATAAAAAATACCATTCCTCTTTGTCTCCATAAAAATGATTCTGTAATACACACTACTAATATTAAAATTATAAAGGATAATAAAAAATAATTTTTAAGAATAATTGCATCTTTTAGCACTGAAAACAATAGCATTAAAAGTATACTAAAACCGACAACACCTAACTCTGCAAAAACTTGTAGGTATTGATTATGATAGTTATAATTCATAAAACCTGGGTACAAATTATACTCTTTATATTTGTCGTTTAATGACTTTTGAGAATTATTTAATCCAAACCCAAAAAATATTTTTTTCTGCTCCTTTAAAATTTCTATAAATGCTTTTGTTTGAAATAGGCGCAAAGCAGCACCAGTCCATAAATAAACGTGTCCAAAATCTTTTGTATCTATGACCTCATTTATTTTTGTTTTTTCAAACTCTACTTTTATGCGTTTTGAGAGATTACTGGAGGCAAATAAAAAAAGAATTATAATTCCTGAAATAAAAAAAATATCTTTCCATTTTACTTTCTTATACTTTTTTCTTTTAAAAAAATATAAGAGCGTAACTATAAACGTTATTGAAATAATTAATTTAGAAGAAAGTAATATTAAAAAGAGACCTAAAAAAACCAAATAAGAAATTTCAACTTTTGATTTTTCTTTTTTTCTAAGAAAAAAATTAATTCCTAAACTTACAAATACAGATAAATAAATTGCATTTAAATCTCCTAAATTGTTACTTAACTTGTGATAAAACAAATAACTGATATCGTCATTTTGAATACATTTTATGGCAGCAATGAACAAACAGTAAACACTATAGAAAACTAACAATTTAGAAAAAATTCCAATTATCTTTTCTTGGTTAAATGGCTTATTAGAATTTAGCAAGAACGCTATCGGTAATGCTAAATAAGATAAAAAGCGCACCAAACCTATTTTAGTATTCTCTAAATTTTCTGTCCAAAACAAAGAAAATAGGCAAACTGCGTAAAAACTTATCAATAAAATTGATATTCTATTAAATTTAAACGTTGGTTTGTTGACTATATAATTAATTAATGATGCTAAAAAAAATAAAATTACCGCATTACTATTCAATGCATGACCCCCTAAAGGTAATGTCGCTAAAACTAAGATTAAGAATATCTCTGAAACATTATAATATTTAATTTGTTGCAAGACATTCATAAAAGTACGAGAGATAACTTCCATTTATTTTATTAATATCATACTCATTCTTAATTTTTAGCATATTATTCTTAATTTTTGTCTGTTCAAATTCTTTACTTTTACGTGTTAAATAAAAACTTACATCTTCAGCATTAAAAAAATAATATGCGTTCTCTTTAAGAACTGCTTTATTAAAGATATTATTGTGTGCAATTATTAAATTAGTAGAACCCATAGCCTCTAACAAAGAAGGGTTTGTACCTCCTACTGAATGCCCATGAAAATATAGATTACAAAAATATCTTAACGAGTTTAATTCACTTTTATTATAAATACTTCCAAGAAAAATTATTTGACGATAACTTTTAAATTTTTCCTTTATTCTTTTTCCAAAATTATTGATCGTATAATCACCAATAACTAAAAATGGAGTTTTACTTTTACTTAAAACGACACCATCTAAAATAGTTTCAACATTATTCTCTGGTTCTATCCTAGCAATTAGCATGTTATATTTTAGTTTCTCCAATTGAAACTTATCTAAAACGTTCTTATCTACATCAGCTACTATTTCACTTCCGTAAGCTATAAACTTAGAGTCTTTTTGATATTTATTATCTATGTATTTTTTAATTCCTTCTGAATCCGAAACAAGAAAATCACTGTGTTTTACCGCTAATCTCTCTGCAAATTTCAAGAATTTTTTAACAAAAAAAGTGTATTTGCTCCTTTTCCACTCTAAACCATCCATATTGGTGATAATTAATGGTTTCTCTGGAAAAAGAAAAGACCAAACAGAACTACTTGTATAGCCTAATTGTAAAATAATATCTAAATCTCTTTTTTTTGTATCTAAAATACAATTTAAATCATATATGAATTGACCGATTGTACCCGTTCTATTTTCCGGATCGTTGCAATGTATGATGTGTACTCCTTTAAATAATTTTTCTTTGTAAGGATGATTGGATGAGTTATAAACATAAACTTCACAATTTTTTTCTACCAAAAAAGTAGCTAAATATTCTGCAAATTGTTCAAAGCCACCATAATGATTTGGAATACCTCTAGTACCTATGATTCCTATTTTCATTCTACTTCCAATTTTTTTTCAACATCAATACTAAAATATAACAGTATTCCTAAGATAAAAGTATATATATCCATAACATTATAAATACCTGTTATAATTAAAGTTGTAAATACATAATACACAGCAATACCGCCTATTAAATTATAAATGACTCTTTTCTGAATAAAACTTGCTTTTTTGTAAGAATATAAATACAGTGCTACTAAGAATACCAAATAAAATAACAATCCAAAAACGCCTGTTTTAAAAAAGATGGTCACATAACCGTTGTGTAAAATAGGTATATACCTCATGTTTTCTGATCCCAAAGGCGCATAAAATTTCAAATCTACCAGCGCTCCAAAACCTTTACCTATTGCAAAACTTGAAAATGTGTTCATTTGATTGATTGCCATACTAGCTTCGTAAGCGCGCCAACGGTCCCATAATTTTGCATGGTCTTTTATGTCTATACTTTTAACAGGTAAAAAAATTTCTGCGGGGGCTACTTTCATTTTATATAAAAATGATTCTATTCCTGGTTTATCTCTTTCAAATTCTCTGCTAAATAAATACGCATAAAATAAACTAAATGACACTAAAATTAAGAGACCATACTTTATAGCTTTCTTCGTTATAATTAAATAACTATAAGAAGCTAACAAAAAAATAACCAAAGCAACAATCATTGTTCTTGAAAAATAGAGCGAAAAAGATATGAAAAACACGATTAATATGATTCTCTTATACAACTTGTTATTGATGATCTCCAGCTCTTTATACTTCTTAGATATCAATAAAATAACCAGCGAAAATATTTCTATTTGATTTGATATGCCTGCAACATTTCTAATATTACTAACAGATGCATTGCTAAAATCTACTAAAAATAGAACTTTTAAGATATGGATTACAGCAAAAACAAATGAAACTCCTACAATAATTTTTAAAATACTTTTAAAATTATTAATCTTTTTAGAAACTAAATATCCCGCCAAAATTGCCGCTATGGGTCTTGTAAAATAGGCTAAATCTTTTATCCAATCATAGACAACATAGTTGTTAAATAAAGAGGATATACATGCTAAAACAACAATACTTGCAAGAAATAATACAATAACAACTAAGTCTTTAGATATTTTAGAATAATAAATAAAAAAAGTGATTATAAGTAATAAATAATTTATTTCGAATATTGAAATTGAAATTAATGCTAATAGAATTAGAGAAAGGTATGTTTTATGTGTACTAATTTTTAACAATAAAATTCATTTTTTATAATTTTAATAGCGTTAAAATTATTCTTAAAACTATTGTAACTTTTGAATAAGCGAATATACATTGCTATATTAAAAATTTTTATGTTTTACCAATTAATTATTTTTGATTTAGCATAATTATATGGCGTTTAAACTAACTATTTTTAAATACAGTTTTTAAGTTTTCTTTTTTATAATTGAAGTTAAAACTTTAGATGATACCTCCCAGTTATAAGTATCTTTTATCAAAGTTTGAATTTTATTTAAATGAACTGGGTTTTGAGTTTTAAGAATTTTACTTAAACTTTTTGTTGTTGCATCTAAATCATTAAAATCTATAAAATACGGACTAAAGAAATCAAAATCTTTCATGGCTGTTCTATTAGAACAAAGTACTGGTATTCTTAAAGCAGCTGCTTCTAAAGGCGGAATTCCAAAACCCTCTGCAAAAGTTGGATACGCAAAAACTTTTGCCGCTTGATAAAACAATAACAAATCACTGTCTGAAATATTTTTTAAGATGTGTACCCTCTTTTTCTGCGCTGCACTTAAACTTGCAATTAAACTGATAAGCTCTTTATTATTCAAGGACTTTACACCAATAAATACTATTTGGGTATTCGTTTCTTCTAAATCAAAAAAAGCTTTTAATAAACCTTGTTGATTTTTTCTAGGCTCTATTCTACTTACATAAAGAATATAGTCTTTAATTCCGAATTTATTTTGAATATAATTTATCGCATCTTTCTTGCTATAGGATAGAAAAAAACTTTTATTTACACCATTAGGTGTTATTAAAATTTTTTTGTTTCGAAGTTTATAATATTCTTTTATCCTTTCTTTTGAATAGTTAGAGACCGTTAATAAAAAATCTGATTTTTTGGCACTATACTTAAATAAAAAGTTTCTTTTTAATCGATATTGATACGAAAAATACGCTTTAAAATCATTAAATAAAACATCATGAATTGTAACGATATATTTACAAGATTTACTTTTTAAAAAAGGAATTACATATTGAAAATGAGCAAAATCGAACTGTTGTTCCTTAATAATCTTTGGTATTTCAAAAAACATTCTTAAAACCCTACTAGACTGCTGAAAATAGATAAATCGAATGTTTTTAAATTCAGAAAATTCTTTTTCAATACTTGGATCTTTAAAACATCCAAAAACAATTAAAATATCTGGATTCTGTGCAGCAAACTCCAAATATAGTTCTCTAATATAGGTCTTTGTCCCTTGATGTTCTTTATTTAATAAGTAACCATCAACGAATATTTTTAAACCTTTTTTTGTAGACATAATTAATTTTCAAACAAATTTCGGCTAAAATACTACTTACTAAATTAAAATGCTTCGCACTAAATAATTTATATCCTGTAATGAGTTTTATTTCCCTTGATGTATTAAATCCGATAAAATGAACATAAGAGATCTTTGATAAAAAAATAATTTTTTTCCCCAGATTATGAATTCTTTTGCATAAATCCACATCTTCTACGTACATAAAAAAATCTTCATCAAAACCTCCAATTAAATTCCAATCTTTTCTTTTTATCATCATAAAAGATCCAGAAACCCAATCAACTTCGTAGCTATTTTTATCAAATTTACCCGTTATAAATTCCTCTCTTTTTTCATTTAAATTTGATAACCTTATCAAATCTAAAGGTTTTGGGAATTTACCCACAGAAGATGTATACTGCCTATCTGCATTGAACATATAAATTCCGACAACCCCAATTTCTTCCTTTTTAACCTCCTTAAGAACTGGATAAATATCATGTAAAAGAATCGTATCATTATTTAATAAGAGAATATTATTTCCGTTAGAATACTGAACACCAAGGTTATTCGCTTTTCCAAATCCTAAATTCTGCTTTTCTTGAAATAATTTTATTTCAGGATAATTTAAGGTAATATATTCTTGACTTCCATCGGTAGAATTGTTATCAACCATAATAATTTCATAAGAAAATGAAGAACAATGAACATAGATTGATTCTAAACAATCCTTTAAATAATGTTTGCCGTTATAATTTACAATAATAATTGAAAGTTGCATATATAATTTTGTATCCTCTTTTTATCCTAATGAATCTTTTTCCATGAAATCTTGGGAAACTACTATGTTAATTTCTTGTCAATAAATTTTAACCTATCTGTAGTTGTGCTATTTATCATTTGATAATAACGAGTATTCTACCCATGAATTAAACTCCATAACAAAATAAATTCCGAAAATATTTTTAAGTTTTTTTTATATTGACAGTAATATTTAGATGATTCTTTTCACCATTCCTAGAAAATTTTTAAGTAAGGTAATCGGGTTTTCTCTAAAAGCATTGGCTATTAATAATTTTCTATTGTAGTTTGGAGTATTTCTTCCGAACATTTTTAAGGCCAAGTACCTTACAATCATATTTTGTTTTCTTTGCTTTTGATACGGCTGCATTAGCGCTACTTCTTTTAAACTGTGTTCTGCATGAATACGCAGATACCCTTCTAAAACCGCATCATTGAGCAATTTTTCACCTAATCCTGTTCTCGGGATGATTAAACTTTTTCCGTCTTTTTCCTCAAAAGAAGGATAACCGCTTTTAGAGGATGCCCAAGCATCGGCAAAAGTAATATCTGCAAACTCTCCTGTGCCATCTGGACATATTTTGCATCTAAATTGTAAATAACGATTCAAGACATTACCCCAAGAATCATTGTAAGTCATTTTTTGAACCTTTCCTTGTTTATCCTTCACCTTAAAATATCCTGGCCATCCGTCTCCTCGATATCTTAATTCAGAAATATTTTCCTCTTTTAAATTAAATCCTTGTATAAGTTTTTGTGTTCCTTTCTGACTCGGAACACCGGCACACATAAAAGATAATAAATACTTTATATTACTTTTCGCTAGCTCATTATTTTTCATATAATTTCTGACCCCTACGATATCACAAGGTTTACCAATTATGGCTATTTTTTGATACTTTTTAACAATACCAACTAAATCTATTAATGTTGCAGAAGGTGCATATCTTGATCCTGAATTATTTAATACTTCGCTCGCAGTTCTGCTTACTTTAAATTCATTTAAATAGGGTTTAGATTCATTAAAACCCATATGAAGAACGCAATCTACCTTTGAGGAATCTAATAAATAAGAAGCCAATGCCGTTAAACCGCCACCAGAAGATCCAGAAAATCGTTGTTGAGCATCTGTAGCATACCCAGAATGAATAGAAATATAAGGTCCTAAAAAACTATCGTATCCTTTATCTTTTATTGATTCGTTGTGCTTCGTATTAATTCCAGGGCAAATTTTTTCAAATAAATCTTCTTCATCAGAATTTAATTTATAAGAACCCGATGGTCTTAAAAATCCTTCTTCATTGAACTTAATTTTTATGTTCTCTTTACCAAAAACAGCTTCGCAAAGACCACAACCTGTGCATAAATCATTTTTTATCACTACGTCTTTGAGCATACTAACTTAATTCAATTTTTAGTAATTTTCTTTGATTACTAGCAATCAAAAGATCTTTAGTTTCACTTCTTACATGTACTTTTTGCATAATATTTTCAATGACCTTGCTAATACCTTCAGTTTTTAAATCACTTATATTTATTACATGATCTTGTTGATTAAACATGCTAAAAGTACCTTCAAATTTATAGCTATAAGCCAACCCTATTGTAGGCACAGAGGTAGATAAACCCGCAATACAGGAATGCATTCTAGACCCAATAAAAAAATCTGTTCCTGATATAATTGCTTTTAATTCTTGCGCATCATGATCTTTATCAACATATGAAAGAGACTCTTTTAAAGCGTTTTTCTTTTTGATAATGCTTTTAATTGCTACGAGATCATCCTCACTTTTGGGATCTTTTTGATTGTATACATGGGGTATTAGTAGCACTTTAAAACCCTCAGTAATTAATCTATCGATTAAATCAGATATTAATGTAGGATAACTTTCATACTGACCTTTTAAATTTTCATAATTATTTAAATACATTAAACCATTTATATTTATTCCGATAGTATTATTTTGAACTTGCATACCCACTGAAACCTTGTTAACATAAACTGCCATATCAATTGAGAGTTCCTTTTTAACGTTTAAACTATCTATAAAATCATAGGCTTTGGTGTCTCGAACATATAATTTATTCAATCTTTTAAGAATATGTCCTCCCAGAAATTTACCAACTTTAGAGCCAAACGGCCCAATTGTTTGTGGTAAAAAAACTAATGGTTTACCTAAAAGCAAGATCAATTTAGAATCTGAAAAATGTCTTAAAATTCTTTTTAATCCATATAAATCACTAAAACTATCACCCTCGTTAATGTCAAACACGATATCATGTGTACCAATAAAAGAGGTAACTTTCGAAGTTGGTTTAATTGCAAAAATAATGTGTAGATAAGCCTCAAAAAGTCCCTTTAAAACTTCTTTTTTTGAAAAATAATTTACGGGTACATTTATCTTTGCATCGTTTACATTTAATGAGAATATTTTACTTTCTGCTTCCCCAATACAAAGTAAATTAATCTTTGCGTTAGGAAAATTATTTTTCAATAATGTTATTGCCCCTATTCCCAAAGCATTAACACCCTTATTATCACTCTCTAATGAAGCGCCTAGAAGTAGAATATTCTGATACATTCTGTATTAATTTTTTAAATTTTTTATCATCATAAAATCCATTTAAATTGATGGTAACATTCTCTATTACTAAATTTATAAAGTTCTTAACTCTTTTACTTTTTCAAAAACAAAGTTAAAGAATATCGTCCTTAATTTTTTTGATTAATAAGTATCTAATTGTTGATATAATTTTCGTTTTACATAGAAAAAATATCTAAAGAAACTATAAACATATAAAATAAAGTATGCTGCTATTAACCCATTCACACCAAAATAATACGTTAGTATGATTCCAAATATAGTTGATATCATAATAAACTCTATATGATATTTTGTTTTTAATTTTTGATCCTTTTTCAAAACCATTATAACGGCTAATAACGAAGAGAACATACAAATAATATTAATAAATAACAAATACACTAGTGGCGTAAAAGACTCTAAATAGGCTTCTTTATCAAATACAATTAACAACAATTTTTTACCAAATAAAACACAAAACACTAAGAACACTGCATTTATTCCAAAAACTCTTAATGCAAATTTCTTAAGAACTTTTTTAAGTTTCCGTGAATTATTTTGTGCGTCTAAAAACTCTACATAGCCAACTTGAATTTGTGAAACAGAAACTAAAAGTAAAATATTAGAAATTGAATAGGCAACTTGATATTTTGCTAATACTTCTGGCGATAATAGAAATGAACCAGCAACTGTTGGTATCATTAAATATAATGGTGTAGAAACCATGGAAAATCCATAATACTTTAAATCTTTAAAGATTTTTTTTAAATGATATGTTAATTCCTTTACTCTTAAGAAAGGTACCTTAATTTGATTTAAAAAGTAAATATACACCATAATATGCACTGTAATAATACCTGTTAAATAGGTTGTAATATCTTGATTAAAGAAAAAAGATACCCCCAAGATTACTACAATTAGGGAAGCTGAAATTAAATTTATTGCAGCTACAATAAAAATCTTTTGTTTTACCTGAAAAAAAGATAAAATCATATTATATACACTGGTTTCAAAATATAACTTTATCAAAATAAGCATAGCTAGAACTTTATTCTGCAGGGGAATCAAGCTTGTCAATATCAATATTACGAAAAAAATTAAAAGAGAAAGCTCTAAAAAAAAAATTGAATTAAATTTTAGTTTTTTTTTACTACCAGAATTTACAAGAAGATACTCGCTAAAACCAAAATTCGAGATTAATAAGACCAAACTAAATGCATTTATATAGGCAGAATAAGTACCCACCAATGTTAGCGGCATACTCCTTGCCAGTAAAATTAATAGCAAATAATTACTACCTCGCTTTAATAAATTTGAAAATGTAAACATTAAGTTTTACAATTTTTTCTTATCGATGAAATGGTTTATGTTTATTTAAAAAACAGATAGGATGGTTAAAATTATATCGCTAAAAGACACATTAATATGGAATTTTGTTAAACTAATCTAAACAATGAAGCAGTAATCTTGTGGAACTTTCTGGAAAAACTCCTTATTTCTAATAATTTAAGAAAGAAAATTAAAACCCATAAAACCTTTGCTCCAATACTACTAAGAATATTTTGATTCCTTATTTTTTATAGTTCTTTAAATACTCATTTAATTGTAATAATAACAAAAACAAAATCATTAAACCTACACCCAAGGCAGCTAATAAAAAAACATAGTTTTTAGTAATCCCTTTAATTTCATAACCAATTGGTTGAAAATTTGAAATCACATTGATTACTTCGTACTTATTAGATTTTTCTAAAGCTATATCTTCTAAATTTTTATTAATTCTTTTATTTGTTTCAAAAAGCTCTAATTCTTTTGCTGTTCTGCTCTCTCCTCCTAAATCAATACTAGTTCCAGATGTTTCCTTTTTAGCCTCCTCTATCATCACCTGCATATAAACTTTTCTCAAAGAATCTATTTGAGCTAGGTTTTGACGATACATAGAATCTGTTCTATTTAAATTTTCATTGGTCAATTCTTTTATCCGCTCAAAATACTTATTACTGACAACTGATGAAATAATAATATCATCTAACTTTCTAAAAACATTATTTTTTTCTGCTACAACTTTTATTTTATGAATTCTATAATCTAAATCTGTAAAAGAGAGCTTGAAATCTTGAAAAGTGTAACTTCTTACAGTTGCGGTATCTACCTCTAATATAAACTCATTATATGCGTTTATGATATCAGTATCATTTATAATGGGTTCAATTTCAAATTTCTTAAGAGAAGCAGCAGTTTCTTTATCTATTTTAAAAGTGTTTTCTAAACTAATAGTATCTTTTTGTTTTACTAAATCATTGTAATAATTCACATTATTATATAATTGTCTAGCACTTTTAAAGTTTGGCTCTACTAATAAATCTGAGCCGTACACTACTGGTTTTTTAGTTTCGATAAACAACCCAATGATCAGTCCAATACATCCGGCAATAGCAATCTTTATTAAATTTTCTTTTAAAAAGATTAAAATCAAAATAAAAAAATCAAAGATGCCTTTGAATATGCTTCCAATAAAATTGAATAGTCTAGAAAAACCTTTTCCAATAATTACAAATAAAGAGCCTAAATCTACTTCTTCTTCGTTATTGTTCGTTGGTTGGTTGGTTGCCATAGGTTGACGTCGTTATAGATCGATTTATATCTGTTAAAAAATTTGTTCTAATATTCTTTGAGTAATAGCATAGGTAGGAATTACCCCTGTCATGCCTAATCCACCAGAAGCCAATGTTGCTCCGGTTTCTAATGGGTTGTCTGATGCATAATATGCGTACCTTATTTTTATATCTTTAGAGATATTTCCTCTAATTTTTGATGCAGATTGTATTGCCTTTTGATAATGCGCTCCTTCCATTTCTAAACCAATTACATTCCAAGTAGAATCATGAAAAAACTTTAACAAATCTCTATTTTGAAGCGATGTTCCTAAAACTGAAATCATAGAGCCGTCAAAAACTTGAACACCAAAACCTTCTAAATTCTCTTTCTTTAATTCATTTTTAAACGGATAATTGTCTGCTGTACCTTCAAAAATATGAGCAGAAGGAATCATTATATCTCCTTTTCCTCCTTCTAAAATACCCGCTTTACCCATAATAGAAATAGACTTTATATCTAAGTGAATCTTATCATTATCAACATGGTAAGGCTTCAATAGTTCGTCCATAGTTTCATAAGCCTGCTCACCAAAAGCATAATCCATTACAATAATAACCGCATTCTCTGAAAATGAATTTTCTTTTTTAAACGAAGAAACATCAAAGTTTATTTTATTTGTATCAATTATTTGAACATTAATATTGGTTCCTGAATTATCTTTAACATAAATTAATCCGTGTTCGGAGGCAAAGTCTTTAACTTTTTTCTGCAACGATTTACTATTAGAGTTGCTTAACAACTGAAATAATTCAAAATTTTTATTTTTTTCAGATTCTTCTGGCAAAGCCCCTTTTGCATAAATTGAATTCATAACACTGTGCATATTTGCACTTATAATATGAATTGGTCTTTGCAGTAAACTATGTTTTTCTAAAATAAATTTAATATTATTTGCCCAAATTTCTCCGTAAATATGATGCCCAATTTCTTCAATTAAAACAGAACTAAAAGTAACCGTTCTTTTTTTATTATCCTCAAGTTCATTAATGGCAAGTTTACCTAACCAATAAATTAAATTAAAAAATTTATTCGGATTTTCTGCGGTACTGAAAAATTTATAGATTCCTGAAACTTCATCAAAAGTTCTTCCTAATATATTGCCTAAATGCACAATTAAAACCTCTATTTCTTTTTCAGATGTTTTCTTTTGATGCAAAACAACATCTTCTAAATGTTTCCATTCTCTAATATAATCTTCGCCATCATGCAAAGAAACACGTTCTTGAATTTTGTGAGACTCTATAAATAAAAAAGTAAGGTGTGTTAAAATATCATAGATTTCAGATCTTCCTCTGGTAATCTCAATATTCATTTGGTCTTTGTCTATTCGATAACAATTTCTTCTTCTTTTAGACGGAATTATAGGCTCGAAATGCGAATTTTTATACCCTTCATCCGCAGTCAAATTAATGAATTGACATTCTTCAATTCCTTCCGGGAGTCTTTCTATAACATAGACTAAACCATCTAACTCTAATCTTTCTTCTGCAATAGAACCATAGATTTCTGGACGCAAAAGCAATAATGATTTGCGCAGCGTTTCTCCTGAAATACCCATCGGTTTATAGAAACCTCTACTAAATAAATGACGCATAGAAATGTATAATTTTTCTATGGCATTTGTAGATTCTTGCGCTCTTGTTCTCTTTATATTTTTATTTGGTTGCATGCTAAATTTTGAAGTGCAAATATAAAATTATTTACCCGATAACATTTGGTTATAGGCGTCTAGATTTTGCAGCAATTTTAAGGCTTCAAAAATTGTTTTATCCTTCTTTAAATGATTTTTATAAACCCCTTCTTCATAATAATATTTTTTAAGAATTTCCTCACTTAACAATTCATTTATAATATCTTTATTTTTAGAGATTTCAGCAATTTTATTTTCAAATAACTGTTCTTGTATTTTCTCATATTCTTTAGTTATTTTCTCAGTATCTGCAGATAAAAATGCCTTTTTAAATAAGCTCTCTGCCGCTGTTACAAATGTGGTATCGTTTTTTAAAAACTTTGTAAAATTTTTAAAATCTGAAGGTGTAAATTCATAATCTTCTGCAAGCGCTATTTGTGTATTTTGATAAAAGTAATCTGTAGCAAAGTTAAACATAGCCTTAGAACTTAATAACTTTTCTGTTGCTTCTGTGATTATCGATCTTTTAATTTCAACATCGGGCAATACACCTCCGCCGTCGTAAACTGTTCTTCCGTTTTCTGTTTTAAATTCTTGCACGCCATTGTCAGAAAATTTAGGAACTTCTCCTGTTTTAGCATCTCTATTTGTGTAATCTAGTTCTTGAATACAGCGTCCGCTTGGTGTGTAATATTTCGAAATCGTTAATTTTAATTGCGTTCCGTATGTGAGTTCTTTTTGGCGTTGTACCAATCCTTTTCCAAAAGAACGCTGCCCCATAATAACAGCCCTATCGTAATCTTGTAAAGACCCACTTACTATTTCAGATGCCGATGCAGAGCGGCCATTAACCAAAACAACTATCGGAATTTCTAAATCTAAAGGTTCGTTGGAAGTTTTATAGGTATTACTCATTTCTTTAATTTTCCCCTTTGTGGTCACAATTACTTTGCCCTTTGGGATAAAAAAATTAGAAATATTGATAGATTCAAAAAGTGATCCTCCGGGATTAGAGCGCAAATCAAAAACCAACTTTTTCATGCCTTTTTTCTTCAACGCTAAAAAGGCTTTTTTTACTTCTGATGATGCCTTGTTATTAAAACGCGTTAAAGTGATATAACCCGTTTCTTCATTCATCATTTCGTAAAAAGGAACAGGGTTTACAACTACCTTTTCTCTTTTCAATTCCTTTACAATTGTATTGCCTTGCCGTTCAATTTCTAAAGATATTTTTGTGTTTGGGGTTCCTTTTAAAAACATAGAGAGCTGATCTCTTTCCATATTTTCTAACAATTGTCCGTTTACAGATGTAATCAAATCGCCTGCTTTTAAATCGGCTTTATCCGCAGAAAATCCTTTATAAATTTCTCTAATTTGAATACCTTTATTGGTATAATAAACAGCTGCTCCTATACCCGCATATTCGCCCTCTCTTCTAATTTTTGCCTCTTCTACATCTTGTTCATTGTAAAAATTAGTGTACGGATCTAAATCTTTTAAAGTGTTTTTAATAGCTTTCTCTGTTAATTCTGCCGGATTTATTTCATCTACATAATACATATTCAACTCTTTAAACAAAGAATTGTAAATTTCTATTTGTTTGGCAACTTCAAAGAATTTAGATTTAAAGGAAAACGTTAAAAAAATTGTACCTAATAAAAGAACAACCATTATTGTTTTCGAGCGATTAAATTTCATCATTTTTTATAGTTTTTGTTTCCTCTATGAATAAAGTTAATAGTTTTTCCATTTTTACATACAAATCTTCGTAGCTCCATTTTTCTTTACCAAGATACGAAATCATAAAAATATGGGGCATCTCTAATTGATCGTAAACAATTCCTTTTTGCAGTCGATAGGTTTCCCGCATCAATCTTTTTAATCTATTTCTGTCTGGAGCTTTTTTAAAGTTTCTTTTTGGCACGGAAACGCCAACTTGTGCAGGAAAATTTGATGTATGTTCTGTCTGCAAATACATCATTCTTAACGGATAAGCCTTTAAGGAATTGCCTTCCTTATAAAGTCTTTCAATTAATTTTCTACTTTTTAATCGTTCTTGTTTTCCTAGCGTAAACTTCATTAACGCAAACTTAAATGAAAACTTCAACTTTTTAATGATTTCATCTTGCGAACTTTTAAAATTATGTATTTTTATCATCCTAAATTAACAAATATTTTTAGAGTAATTGTAATAAATTTAAACAATTATTAATATTTTTGTTAAATATTAGACATTTAAAATCAATTTAAATACATAGAATCCATGAAACCAGATCTTTTTCAAGCACCTGATTATTATAATTTAGATGATTTATTAACGGAAGAACACCTACTGATTAGAGCATCTGCTCGTGATTGGGTAAAACGAGATGTTTCCCCGATTATAGAAGAATATGCCCAAAAAGCAGAATTCCCAAAACAAATAATTAATGGTTTGGCAGAAATTGGGGCTTTTGGTCCTTACATTCCAGAAGAATATGGTGGCGCTGGGTTAGATCAAATTTCATACGGATTAATTATGCAAGAAATAGAACGAGGAGATTCGGGTGTGCGTTCTACTGCTTCTGTGCAGTCTTCATTAGTGATGTATCCTATTTATGCCTACGGAAATGAGGAACAACGTAAAAAATATTTACCAAAATTAGCTTCTGGTGAATGGATGGGAAGTTTCGGTTTAACAGAACCTAATCATGGTTCAAATCCTTCAGGAATGGAAACCAACTTTAAGGACAAAGGAGATCATTATTTACTTAACGGCGCAAAAATGTGGATTTCGAATGCTCCTTTTTGTCAAGTTGCCGTAGTTTGGGCAAAAAATGAAGAAGGCAGAATTCACGGACTACTTGTAGAGCGTGGCATGGAAGGTTTTTCTACACCAGAAACCCACAACAAATGGTCTTTGAGAGCTTCTTCTACTGGAGAACTTATTTTTGATAATGTAAAAGTACCGAAAGAGAATTTATTACCCAATAAATCGGGATTGGGAGCTCCTTTAGGTTGTTTAGATTCTGCTAGATATGGTATTGCTTGGGGTGCAATTGGTGCCGCTATGGATTGTTATGACACTGCTTTGCGATACGCAAAAGAACGCGAACAATTCGGAAAACCAATAGGACAGTTTCAATTACAACAGAAAAAATTAGCAGAAATGATTACCGAAATTACCAAAGCACAATTATTAGCTTGGAGGTTAGGAACTCTAAAGAATGAGGGAAAAGCAACCTCTGCTCAAATTTCTATGGCAAAAAGAAATAATGTGGATATGGCTTTAAAAATAGCTAGAGATGCCAGACAAATGTTAGGCGGAATGGGAATTACTGGCGAATATTCTATCATGCGTCATATGATGAATTTAGAAAGCGTGGTAACCTATGAAGGAACGCATGATATTCACTTATTAATTACTGGTTTAGACATCACTGGATTGAATGCTTTTAAATAAAGTTATCCATTTATCTTTATAAAATTGGAATGAAAAAAGGGTTTTATCTTTGTACTGTTTTTATTTTATTGATGAATTTTTCTTGTGAAAACATCGATGAAGAAATTATACAAACGGAAGATGAAGTTCCAGTAATAACAAATCCTGAAGATACGATTTCGGAATCTAAAAATTTTAAGATTTTATCTTTAGGTGATAGTTATACCATTGGGCAAAGTGTTTGTGAAACATGCAGATTTCCAGAACAATTAAAAGATAGTTTACTTCAAAATTTTGAAGAAGAAGAAACTTCTATTAATTTGCAAGTAATTGCGAGAACCGGTTGGACGACCACGAATCTAATTGATGCCATCAAAGATGAAAATATTGCTACCGATTTTGATCTGGTAACTTTATTAATAGGAGTCAATAATCAATTTCAACGTAAAGCCTTTTCTATATATCAAACAGAATTTCCAACCTTGGTAAACACAGCGATACAAGCTGCAAAAAATGATAAAAATAATTTAATTGTTATTTCAATTCCTGATTATGCCTACACCCCTTTTGGTCAGGGAAATACTACGATTTCTGAGGAAATAGACAGCTACAATGAATTTGCAAAAAATTACTGTGATCAAAACGGAATTACCTTTGTAAACATTACTGATATAACACGTGAAGGTTTCGTAAATCCTGCTCTTGTGGCATCGGACAACTTGCATCCATCAACCTTGGCATATACCAAATTTGTTCAGCGATTGCTACCTTTTGCCATTGACAAAATAAAAAATTAATACCAGTTTAGGTTTATTATGCCGTATACATAAATTGAATTATTTTTTGATTCATTGAAATTAAAAAAGAATTAGCGTAGCCTTCGTTACGGTCATTTTTTTTAATAAAAAAGAAGCGAAAAAGAAACGATTTATTGGGGCATTATATGTCTAAAATGGTATGAGACGCCTTCTGAAGCAGAATATGCGGACATCTTTTACAATTAATGCCCTTTTTTTTATACTTGTTACAGCACTTACTTTTAGGCTTTATACAGTTTGATGTGCAAACATCATCACAAATAGGTGTATTTGACAATGTCCTTTTTGGCTTTTCTAGAGTGTAAAAAACAATCATATGCTATGAAATAAAACACAAATATAATTCTTATTTAGAATAAATAAAAATTATAGATAGAAATTATTACTCCTCTCTCCTTTTTTATCTCAAAAACCAAACTAAAAAGAAACTCCTCTTAATTCAAAAGAATCTCTTTTTCATTGAGCACTTGTTATTTTTTTACTCCCAATTTTAACAGAATCGTCTCTAATAAACACCATTTGGTAAAAGCAGATTGAATCATATTCAAACCAATAAAAACTCCAAACCACAACCAATTTATACTAACATAATAGGTTAAAGTAACCATTAACAAAACCATTACTCCTACTATCACTCTAAAATACTTGTTTAACATTTACGCTTATTATTTATGTTTATATCCATTTTTCTATAGGAACCACTACCGCTTTTACCGGATTATTAGTTTCTAGATTCTTGTTGAACTCTTCGATTAAATTGAATAAATCATCTATATTTTTATCTTCTGTAAAAGAGAAATACATGATGGATTCATTGCCTCCTTTGATACCTGAAAACCAATTGGAAGCTACCAATAAGGATGGGATATTTTTATAGCCATCGATATCAGAACTGCTAAAATTTTCAATTTTTGCTTCTTTAAAGAGTTTCAAAACATCCTTTTGAAACTCTTCTACTGCTGTAACTAAAACTAATTTCATGTTGTTTATTTTTTATTTCCCTTAGATTTCCTTCATCATCACAGATATTTGTACTTCTTTTCTGCTGAAATCTATGAAATCTGCGAGACAATTTACTATTATTTATAATTTTTCTTCTCAATCATAAAGTATACTAAAGGCACTACTAGTAAAGTTAATACCGTAGAAACAATAGTGCCGCCCATTAATGAAATTGCCAATCCTTGAAAAATAGGATCAAATAAGATTACAAACGCTCCAATAACTACGGTTCCGGCTGTTAAAAGAATTGGCGTTGTTCTTACGGCTCCTGCTTCAATGGCTGCTTGTTTTAACGGAACTCCTTCAGCCAATCTTAAGTTGATAAAATCAATCAGTAAAACAGAGTTTCGTACCATAATTCCGGCCAAAGCAATCATTCCAATAAATGAAGTTGCTGTAAAAAAGGCGCCCATAATCCAGTGACCTAAAATAATTCCTATCAACGATAACGGCACTGCCACCATCATTACAATGGGTGCTTTAAAGTTTTGAAACCAACCTACAATCAAAATGTAAATCAAGATAAGCGCTCCTAAAAATGCGATTCCTAAATCTCTAAAAACCTCTAAAGTAATTTGCCATTCACCATCCCATTTAACCGTATAATCGTCTTCAAAATCTGGCTGACCTAAATACATTTCATTTAATTGGTAACCTTCAGGAAGTTGTATTTCTTTTAATTTTTCTTCCATTCCTAAAATTGCGTATGCCGGACTTTCTAATTCTCCTGCCATATCTGCAATAACGTATACAACTCTTTTTTGATTTTTATGATAAATACTTTTACCAGCTACAGATTCTTTAATTTCAACCAAATCTGCAATCGGAATTAAATTTCCTTGTTTCGACTTCACTTTTAATTGTGAAATATCTGAAATAGTAGATTTTTCTTTTTCATCTAAAGTTAATAACAAACCCACCTGATTTACAGCATTTTCATCATATAAATTGGTAATGGGTCTGTTTGACAACGCCATATTCATAGTGTATGCAATTTGTTGAGGTGCAACTCCATACAACATTGCCTTTTCTTTGTTAATTTCGAACTGATATTCTTTTTGATCGGCTTCTACCATCCAATCTACATCGACAACATCTGTGGTATTTGTTAAGATATTTTGAACACTATTCGCAATTTTAATTTGCTCGTTGTAATCAGGTCCATAGACTTCTGCAACAATCGTTGATAAAACTGGAGGTCCTGGCGGAACTTCTACCAACTTTACATTGGCATTGTATTTTGCTGCAATTTTCTGTATTTCTGGACGCAATAATTTTGCAATTCCATGACTTTGAATATCTCGTTCTCCTTTATCCACCAAATTCACTTGAATATCTGCCATATTAGACCCGCCTCGTAAATCATAATGACGTACCAAACCATTAAACGTAATCGGTGCCGAAGTACCAATGTAATTTTGATAATTCTTTACTTCTGGCCTTGTAGACAGATACTGCGCAATTTCTTGTGTAACCACGCCTGTTCTCTCTAAAGTGGTTCCTTCTGGCATATCAATTACTACCTGAAATTCGTTTTTATTATCAAAAGGTAACATCTTTACTACAACAGAATTTGTAAAAAACAAGACCATAGTTCCCATTAATACAATGAATGTGGCTCCTAAAAATAACCAACGTTTTTTTGCACTTTCTAATAATGGTCTTTCTAACTTGTTGTACACTCTGTAAATAAAAGTCTCTTCCAAAGGCTTTTCAACCTTTTCTTCGGCTCCTTTTTTACCTTTTTCTCTTAAAAAAATATATCCTAAATACGGTGTAATCGTTAACGCAACAAATAAGGATAAAATCATTGCAATAGATGCTCCAATTGGCATTGGCGCCATATAAGGGCCCATCAAACCAGATACAAAAGCCATCGGTAACACAGAAGCAATAACTGTAAATGTTGCTAAAATTGTAGGATTCCCAACTTCGTTAATGGCATATAAAGCGGCTTGCTTAAATGGCAAGCGTTTCATTTTAAAATGCCTGTGCATATTCTCCGCAATAATAATAGAATCATCTACCACAATACCGGTTACAAAAACCAAGGCAAATAAGGTAATTCTATTTAAAGTATAATCTAACATGTAATAACTTAACAAGGTCAATGCAAACGTAATCGGTACGGATAAAAATACCACCAAGCCTCCACGCCATCCCATGGCTAACATCACCACTAAAGTTACCGCGATGATAGACCCAATAAGGTGTAATAATAATTCAGATACTTTATGGGAAGCGGTTTCTCCATAATTTCTGGTGACCTCTACGTGCACATCATCCGGAATTAAAGTAGTTCGTAAATGGTTTACTTTATCAATAATTACTTCTGATATTTTCATGGCATCTGCCCCTTTTCTTTTCGCAACAGAAATGGTCACTGCAGGATATTCAGAGTTGTATGTTTTCGATTTTTCACTTGCCTGACCAAACCCTAAAGACACATAATTTTGTGGAATTTCTGGACCATCAACAATTGCCGCTATTTGCTTTAAATAAATAGGCTGTTGCTGCTGCACGCCAACGACTAAATTTTCTATATCTTCTACGGACGCTAAAAATTTACCCGTATGTACTAAAAATTCAGTATCATTTTTATCAAAACTACCCGAATTTAATTGCGCATTATTGGCTTTTATCATTTCGGAAACTGATAAGAAATCCAAGCCACTTGCGGCTAATTTATCCTTGTCCAAGACCACTCTTAATTGACGGTTTCTTCCTCCAATTTTATGCGTGATAGAAACATCATTTACTTTCTTAATTTCACTTTCTAATTCTTGCGCCATTTGTGCAAGCTGAAAATCATCATAATTTTCGCTCCATAAGGTTAAACCTAAAATAGGTACATCATCAATAGCACGAGTTTTAACCAACGGAAACGTAACACCCGCAGGCATTTCATCCATGTGTTTGTTAATTTCATTGTATAGTTTTACGAAAGAGCGCTCAATATCTTCGCCCACATAAAACTGCACAATCACCATGGCTTTTTCCTTCATAGAAGTAGAATATACATACTCTACACCTTTAATATTAGAAATTAATTTCTCTAAAGGTTTTACCACTCTATTTTCTACCTCCGTAGGACTTGCTCCAGGATATCCCACAAAAATATCGGCAATAGGTACGTCTATTTGTGGCTCCTCTTCTCTAGGAATTAAGAACGATGCATATACTCCAATCACCATAAAAACGATCATTAGAAGTATTGTTAATTTAGAGCCAATAAAGACTTTTGCAATTTTTCCTGCTAAACCTTCTTTCATTTTTTATATTTTTTGGGCGTTTTAACAGGCTATCCGTTTCAATCTTTTTTCGCCATATATGGCAGCAAAAAAAGGATTTCCACTTCTATCCTTAACGCAACATTTTAGTTATTGAATTGACACTTTTGCTCCATTAAATAATTTCCCGTCTGCTGAAGTTATATACGATTCATTCGCAGAAAAACCAGCTAAAACCTCTACTTGATTTCCGTAGGTTCTACCTAAGCGCAACCAACGTAAGAGTGCTGTACTACTTTGACTTACAGTGTAAATTCCAGATAATTGCCCTTTGGTAACAATAGCTTCTTTCGGAATTAAAATCAAGTAGGAATTTGCTTTTTCTTGTACCGGGAACTGTACCGTTGCAAACATGCCCGATAAAATATTGACCGCAGTTTTTTCTAGCTGAATTTTTACCAAATATTGCCCTCCTGTATTCTTAGCAGAGGTACTTACCTCTGTTACTTTTCCTGTTATCGATTGCTGCAAAGATTTCACCAAAACGGTGACTGTTGTTCCCTTTATAATTTCAGATATTTCTGTTTCTGGAACCATTGCAATTACTTCAAAATCATCAGGAGTTTCTATGCTAATTAAAGGCATTCCTGGATTTGCCATATCACCTGTATCTATATTTTTTGCCGTAACGATACCGCTAAATGGGGCTTTAATATTTGAATATGCAAACTGCGCATTAATCTCATTTTTCATTTGATTTGCAGACTCTAAACTTGCTTTTGCCATTTGATAGTTAGCCGTCATATCATCCATTTCTTTTTGAGTAATACTATTGCTTTCAAATAAATTTTTAAAACGATTGTAATTTTTATCAGCATTTTTAAAAGCGGCTTTCGCTTGTGTGATCCCTGCATCTACTTGGGCTTTTTTAGCTTGTAAATCGGTATTATTAATAGTAACTAACAATTGGCCTTTTTGCACTTTGTCTCCAACATTTACATAGACTTTCGTTACATATCCCATCATTCTTGTACTTACCTCAGCACTATTTGCTGCTTGTATTTTTCCACTTACAGATAAAAACGGATTGTTGTTATTTAATTTAACTGTACTCACTTTTACGTTTATAGCGGGCGTATTATCTGTTGCTATTTTTTTATCATCGCTACCGCAACTGAAAAGCAATAATGAGGCTGTTATTAGGATTATAATAAATGTATGTTTTTTCATTTTATTTGTTTTATTATTTTTTTTGACTGAATACTGCGACTGCATACTGCCAACTAGTACTATTCTTTGGTTAAAAATTCTAAATACGTTTGTGTAAAATTATATTCAAAAATGGTTTGGTAGTATTCTAATTGTTTTTGAGCAAATTGTGTTTCTGCTACTAATAGATCAGCTGTTTTTTCTAAACCTTCTTTAAATCTATTTTTTCTAATTCTTAAAGACTCCTTAGATTGTTTTACGGCTAAACCTGTTAACTCTAGTCTGTTTTTTGCATCTAACAATTGACGTTTTACCTTGTTCAATTCCAAATTACTTTTAGATACATATTGATTGTATTCTAGTTTAGATTTCTCAAATTCAGCTTTACTTTTTTCAGCCTTTCCAAATCGTTTGGCTCCTTGAAAAATATCCCAACTTAATTGTGCGCCCACTACATAACCGTTTGCATTTCCCTGAAACACATTGTTGTCGTACATTTCATAACTTCCGAAGGCATTTAAACGTGGTAAAAAAGCCATTTTATCCGCTTTATTCATTTCCTCATAGGCATTTGTAGCAAGTTGCATCGCTCTAATATCCGATCTATTTTCTGAAATATTTTTTTCTTCCACATCAAAATTAGATAAGGCTAAACTATCTTTTGGTTGATACACCACATAGCTTTTATCATCCATTAAAAATGATAGGTAATTAGAGGCATTTTGTACATTGCTCTTAGCAGTTTGTAACTGATTTTTAACTTCAGTAACCCGAACCTCTACATTTAAAACATCTGCACGCTGCAAAAACCCTTGCTTAAAACTGTTATCTGCCATTTGTTTATTCGCATTTGCTGCGTCTAAAGCTTTTTCTAAAACAGCAACACCTTTATATGCCAATTGCAATTGCATGTAGGCTTTTTCAACTTCAAAGGTTATATAATCTTGAGTTCTTTCTTGTTTTAAAGCCATGGCTTCCATGCCCGATTTTGCCGCTTTTCTTTGATAAAAACCATCTAAATTAATTAAAGGCTGTTCTACTTTGATAATCGTTGCAAAATTTTGTGTTTGCGTTGGATTGTTTAATAATGAAGGATTAAAATCATTCTGTGTTAAAATTCCTTGATTTAATTTAGAACCAAAAGCCATCAAAGGATTCGTCGTTAAAATACCTGTATGACTAGCCGTTATATTAGGTAAATAAACTGCTTTTGTTTGATTGTAATCTGCTTTGGCAGCCAAAACATCTTGTTGAGACATTTTAATTGTATTGTTATTTTCTTTTACTTTAGAAATAACGTCACTTTTAGATACCAATACTACTTCTTGTGCTTTTAAAAAGAAAGAAAGTAATATTAATGGTATCACTAATAATTTATTTTTCATCATTATATGCTATTAATTCGATACAAAATTAAGGCGCGAAAAAGCGCTAGACTGCAACAATTGTTACTTATAAAGAGAAATGTACGTTAGCTTAAATAAGTGTTGAAATTGTTTTTAATACTTTAGAGCTAGCTCATATTAGCGATCAAAACCATCGTAAACAAGTACTTGCCTTCCTTTCCCTTTTTTAATTAGTTCAACTTTTGGTTCAATAAAGAATGAAGTTATTATAAGCGCTAAACAAAAAAATAAAAAAAGTAAGGCTACTATTTTTTTGGTTAAAGATTTTTTGATGAGTTTTTTATAAACACTTTTAATAATTTTCCTATGTAAAAAAATATGTACAAATAATAATGCAATTAAAACAAGTCCTAAAATAAAATGGACTAGACCCCATTCATGCCTATCCAATCCTAAAAAATATAGTTCTACATTACTACCATATTTTATCCAACGTTCTTGCCCAGAAATTAATACATATTTTATAAGCATACCTGTTCCAAAAATAAAAGACATGCAGATTGCCATAGTTGCATTAATTGAAAAATTTAAAACAACCTTTTTCATTTTCTTTGTTTAAAATTGATAACTCATACTAAATACCCAATAAAAAGTACTTTCTAAATCCTCTTCTACAATCACTTCATCTACGACTAAAGTTGCCTCATTTTGGGGTATTACTAAAGCAGGTAAAAATGAAAATGTAAATGAATCATATACATACCACATTGGCAAACTAAATTCTATTGCCATAAGATTAAAGTTTTCGCTTTCTTGCATGCCTACCTCCCTAATTATTTGAGTACTAACTCTACTTCCTTGCCCAGAACCCTGTCCAGAACGTCCACTTCCAAAACGATTATTTATATAATATTCTTCATAAAAATTTTGAGTCCCAAAATTAACTCCTGCTGTTGGAGAAATCTGAAATTTTTGATTATCTGAAAAAAAATCATGACTAATTTCTGTTGATAAAAAGTAATCTGAACTATCATTTTTATTAAAATATGTATTCGCAGTTACTCCTAAATTAATAACATTAAAATCGTATTTTAAACTTGCTGTTAGATCTGAGGCTACTTCTGAGATAACATTATTACTATCATCATTAAAAAAGTATTTTGTAAATGAAATATCTCCATCGAGTTTTTTAATACTAAAGTCATAACCTGCAGTAATTAAAAACAAATCTATTCTACCTTTATTAGATGCTGTTAAATATGATACAGAACCACTTGCATAAAAACCTTCCTTATTATGATATAGAATTGAAGGGTACAAATAAGGCGTTGCAATAGAATCTTTTCTTCCCATAAAAACAGCATCATTTATAAAACTTACATTCACAGAAACATAAGATGCCTCTTTATTTGTCATAAAAACAGCATCATTTATAAAATTTACCTTCGCAGAAGTATAAGACACCTCTTTATTTGTCATTATTTGTCCAATTGCTACTTCACTGAAAAAAGCAATTAATATGATAAAAATTGTATTTAGCTTTAAATTTTTCATGACATCCTTTTTAAGAGGTTTAAAAAGGGTTTATAGTATTATAAACCCTTTTTCTTGTTGATTTATGACTTTCCCTTTTTACTTGTTGTACTTTTAATATTAGCTTTTTTTTGAACTTTCTTTTTCAATAAATTCTTTTTTGCATTTATGTTTTTTTGCATTGTCATTTTTCTATGTGCATATGTATTTTTGTACATTTTACCATCTAAATTTAAACACTCACCATCCTTTAAACGCAACTGTTTTCTTTCTCTTGTTAAAAGTGCTCCATCCGGGTCTAATTGAGATCCGTCACCTAATTTTAATGGTTGTTGTAATCTACTTTGCTCTTGATTTCTAATTTGTACAACACCACCATCAACTAACATATAATGAACTCTATTCTGGTTTCTTTCTTGAATTTGATTCTGATTAAGTCCTTTATTTTCTTGTTGCACTTTATATCTATATTGATATTCATTACGATATCTAACTCCATCCATATCTAAACATTCACCTTCTTTTAAACGAAGTCCTACTTGGTCTCGAGTTACGTAATTCCCATTTGGGCTTACTACTGTTCCGTCATTCAGTGTTAATTTATCTTTTAGTCTAATTTGGTCTCTATCTCTAATCTGTAAGACATCTCCATCAACTAACATTAAACGTACTTGGTCTTGATCTCTCACTTGGTCTTTGTTTTGGTCTTTGTCTTGTGCTTTCATAACTGCTATTCCTAGAATAACAAAAGTTATCAGTAAAACTATTTTTTTCATGAATCTGGTATTTATTTTTAATTATTAATACAAGGTCTAATTTAAGTACAGAAAATGAACAATTAAATGACCTAAGTCAATCCAGCAAACATTAAAACATTTATTTTGTGCTCGTGAAAAACTTGAAAATATTTTTCTCAATAATCTTTTAAATTCGCAGTAAATTTCACAACTAAAAATATGAAAGCCAGTAATTTTAGTTGCAAAACAATAAAGGTGAAGTTTTAGAATAAGTATCTAAATTATCTATATCCTTGCAAGACCCTTTAATTACTATTGATTTGCTAACTTACACCCAGATATTATCACCATTTTTAGTAATTATTTGTACTAAAATGGCCTATTTTTCTTAAAGTTTATTTGACTGAAAATGATAGAAATAAAAACATCGGAAAAGGCAAAATTAAATCTTGAAGAAAAGGGTTTTTAAATATAGAAACACCAAATATTAAACTATGTTGATGAAATTAAAAGAATAAAGAAAGAAAAAAATGCAATCCCATTAGCTCATTATTATCAAATAGATGATATTTAACAAATTGCAGATTTTGTTGGAGATAGTTTAGCACTTGCTCAAGAAGCTGCAAAAACTAATGCTGATATTATTGTTTTTGCAGATGTTCATTTTATGGCAGAAACAGTAAAAATTTTAAATCTTAACAAAAAAGTTTTATGAACAGATTTATTAGCAGGTTGCTCTTAGATATCAAACTTTAGATATACGTTTTGGTTTTAAACCTTTTAAAAATGCAAATATTGAGTTTGCGTATATGAATATTTTTGATAAAACCTATAACAATCACTTAAATTTTAGTTTTATCAACCAAGTAGATTTTGGAAGAACACCAATCACAGAACCCGGCAGAAATTTATCCGCTTTTTTTCAGTATACTTTTTAAATAGGAGAAAAAGTCTTTTGGACAGCCTATTTATTTTTGCTCTAACTTCACAAACAACTCCATACCTTTTCTATTATGAAAAGAATTATAACAAGGTTCCATCCTTTTTATTTTAAAATAAGATTGAAAGTATGCTAAATACTCGTTTTTATTTCCTCCAAAAGGTGGATGATCCTCATTTAAAACGGCATCAAAAAGCAAACCTACTAATTTGCCTTGGGGTTGTAAAATAGCATTCATTTTAACTCCGTATTTAGTTCTTAACTCAGGGTGAATGGCACAGAAAAAAGTTTGTTCTATCACCAAATCAAACGTTTCTTCTAATTCGAAAAAATTAGCGTGAATTAATTGAGAAGAGGGAAAATTAGGCACGCGATCTAAAATGTTTTGAAGCGCAATTTCAGAAATATCTACCACATACACATTTTTAAAACCTTTATTAAAAAGATATTCTGCTTCGTAAGAATTCCCTCCACCTGGAATTAGAATTCGGATATCTTTATTTTCTAACTGATCAAAATAAGCTTTTAAAGGTGGAGAGACTTCCCCTAAATCCCAACCTATTTTGTTATTTGCGTATTTATTATTCCAAAAATCTTCGTTAAATTCCATGCGTTAAATTTACATTTTTCTACTCGTTAATGTTTAAAATGATACATAAAAAAACACCTGAAAATAAAATCAGGTGCTTCATTATTAACCATTAAAAAATTAACAAAAACTATTTATAATAGACACTAAATCTCTTTTTTGAACAACTCCAGATTGTCTCCAAAGTTGTTTTCCTTGTTTGTATAAAATTAATGTTGGCACACCCCTAACCTGATATTTTGCAGCGATAGCTTGGTTTTTATCAACATCAATTTTAATAATGGCTACTTTTTCTTGCAATGCGTCTTTTACTTCTTTTAAAATAGGACTCATCATTTTGCAAGGACCACACCATTCTGCAAAAAAATCGACTAAAACAGGTTTATCTTGATTAATTACTTCTGAAAAATTGCTCACAATTGCTATTATTTATTAAATGAAACATTCCAAATACCTCGAATTTCATTGATATCATATCCTACTGCCAAATCATTTGGATATAAAGTTTTAAGAGATGCCAATGTACTTTCTGATATTTGTTCTTTTGGCGTTCCGTGACACTGTAAACACATTCCGTTCGTTATAATCGGATAATATACGGTTACCTTGTCGGAACTTTCTACTACAATAGGGGCTGATTCTTTATTATTTTCAATGTTATTTTTAAAAATCTGAATGTATCCTAATTCTTCTTTATTCGCTTTGTTATTCGGGTTTCTTGGTTTATCGGAAACTCTTTTAATACTTGCTTTATGCACAACAGCCATGCTATCTGTAAGTGCATATGCTTTTGTATTACAAAAAGTTAATGCCGCTAAAGTGCCTTCTTTTTGAATTTTTCCCATTAAATTTTTTCCTAAAACTGCTTTGGTAGCCAGTGCATATTTTAATCCTCTCTCTGAGTATGGTAAAGCTTTGTCATTTACATTTGCCTCGTTCATCATGGCACCTCTTATTTTACCATTGCCTTTACCTTGACCATTTCCATTATTCATTCCTTTACCTCTTCCTTTGCCTCTTTCTTCGTTAAAATGCTCTTGAAACCATTCTGGCTCTTCGATATCATTGTCAAATAGGTAATCCGAAATTTCTTGAATGTTCTTTTCAGAAAAATATTGCTTGGGCATAACTCCAAATCTCCTTACCGCACCCCGCATTTTTGCATTTTCTTCCGTCGGATTTTTAATCCAATTTTGCATGGAAGCAATAAATGCTTCTTTTGTAATACCTTCAGAAATATAATGCTTCTTTATGGCAATCATCGGTGGTGCAATTCGATCTTCATGGCTACCAGTTGGACTATGACAAACATAGCACCTTGATTCCATTAATTTTTTTCCGGGATGTATTTCTTGATTGAGATTCTTTTTTGCGTAGGACGGCTCGTTACTTTTTTTACAACTAAAAAAACCTATCAACATTAAAATAAGTAGAATATATTTCATCTTTTTTTTTCAAAGATAAATAAGATAAAATCTGTTTTTGGTAACCTAAGTTACAGTTCTAGCACTTTGATACTATTTCTAAATAATTTAATTTTCTTTTCGTTTTCTAATTTTTTCAACAATCGAGAAACCACAACTCGTGAGGTATGTAAATCTTCAGATATTTGCTTATGTGTAGTTGACAATTCGTCATTATTATTCACCATGGCTTTGTCTTTTAAATATTTAAAAAGACGTTCATCCATTTTTAAAAAAGCAATCGTATCTACAGCCTCTAAAAGTTCATCCATTCTATTATGATAACTCTGTAAAATAAAAGCTTGCCAAGTTTTATAAGTTCCTAACCATTTTGCCATATTTTCTTTGGGCAACATAAGTAAGGTTACATCAGTTTCTGCCACGGCTCTAATTTTACTTTTAGTTTGTCCCATACAACAAGACAAGGTCATAGCGCAGGTATCTCCTTTTTCTAAATAATATAAAATTAATTCTTCTCCTTTTTCATCTTCCCGAATAATTTTAATTGCCCCGGTAAGTAATAACGGCATGGATTTTATATAATCTCCAAATTCTATGATTGTAGTATTTGATGAAAAAGTTTTTGACACACCAATTTTATTGATTTCGTTAATCAAATCTTCTTCAAATAAATACCCAAAATTAATTGTTAAATCGTTATTCATGTATAAAAAATATTAGATTATCAATTTAATAAAACGATTTAACAAAAACTAGAAAAATTTAGATAAACAGATTATTTGCTTGCTTTTTTATCGCTATTCATTAATAAGAACACAGCGGCAACTAAGCCAATTACAACCATAACAAATACACCAATCATTATAGTTCCATTCACCCAAGATACTAAAGGTACGTTTAATAAATTCATATGTTGTTTAATTTTGCGGTAAAATTAATACTTATAAAAGTTTTAAATCATGATAAAAGTCAGTCTCTAAAATTTAACATTCATAATATCCCCACTCAATTGCAATAATTGGAGCTCAATTAACTTGGCATCAAACTTTGCATTGTTTAATGCTGTTTTAGCATTTATTAAGTTAATTTGTGCTTGTCTGAATTCTACAGACGTAATTTGCCCTAATTTAAAACGCTCTTCTGTTCTGTTAAAATTATTTTTTGTAGTTAGTACATTTTGCTCTTGAGCCGATAAAATAAATAATTGATTTTTATAATTTTCCCAAGTGTTTTTTAGATTATTTGTAATATTCGCTTTTTGTTGCTCAAGCAATATTTGTTGATTGTCTAAAGCTATTTTTGCATTTGCCAGTCTTGTTTTTGTGCCTCCACCATCAAAAATATTCCAAGTTAAATTTAAACCGGCATTTAGACCATCCGAAGTAATTAATTTTGCCCCAAAAGGATTTATTAAGTTCTCATTTTCGGTTCTATTAAATCCGTAAGAAGCATTAAAACCTAAAGTTGGAAAATAGTTTGATTGATTTACTTTTATATTAAACTCGCTAATGGCAATATTCTTTTCATTTTGCTTTAAAAGCGAATTGTTCGCAATTGTTTTCTCCTCTAAATCTGCTAAATTTAACAACTTGTTATATGCAACTTCAGTTTCTACAATATAATTGGTTTCTTTATCAACACCTAAAATTACATTTAAGCCTCTTTTTGCATTACTTAATTGTTGCTTTGCACTGATGTATGTAATACTATCGTTATTAACATCTACTTGTGCATTTAAGTATTCTAATTTGGTAGATTGCCCATAATCGTATTGATATTGAGCTCGTTTTAAACGATTTTTTGAGATGGATAAAGCTTTTTGTAAATTATCTTTATTTTCTGATAAACGTGCAATTTGAAAATAAATCGTAAACAGTTGTAAATAAGTATTCTCTATGGTTTCTCTTGCTTGTAATTCTGTTAAATTATAGGTTTCTAACAATTGTTTGTAGTTGTATTTTCTACCCAAACCATCAAAAATTGTATAGTTTACACCTAAAGAGGCATTGTACGTTTTTGAGACGATTCCGCTTCCCGATATTTCTGCGTCATCTCCAGTATTTCGATCTGTAAAGATTAAACTTTGATTATTTCTTCGATAATCTGCTCCAGAAGTTAAGGTTGCTGTTGGCAAAAAACCTGTATTTAAAATATTAGAATTATTCTTAGCAATCTCTAAATTATTGGTTGCTATTTTAATTCCGAAATTATTCTTTAAAGTGATTTCTAACGCTTCTTTTTTAGTTAAAATTTCTTGCGAATAAATTTGGATAGTCGATAAAAAAGCGACGATTACTATTCCTATTTTATTAAACTTCATCTTCGTCATATTTAGATTCAATTATTGCTCTTTCTACCTCTTCTCTTGTAATATTTTCACCTGTTTTTAACCATTTTATTTTTGTTTTAATGGTATTTGAAACAGACAAAAACATGGGCAACATTATTAAGGTTAATATCGTTGCAATGGCAATTCCGTAGGCAATTGAAATTGCCATCGGAATTAAAAATTGAGCTTGCCTACTTTTTTCAAAAATTAAGGGAGCTAAACCTGCAACAGTAGTCAAAGAAGTTAAGAAAATAGCTCTAAAACGAGATTGACCTGCTCTTATGAGAGCCTCGTTAAATTTCATGCCTTCTTTAAGGTAACTGTTAAATTTACCAATCAAAACCAGACCATCGTTTACCATAATTCCGATTAAAGCAATAATTCCTAAAAAGGATAAAATACCAATGGCAAAGTTGTGAATATAGTGTCCCCAAATAACACCAATCATACTAAAAGGAATCATAATAATTAATAAAATTGGCTGACTGTAAGAACGGAACGTAAAAGCGATAACGATATAAATTAACAATAAAATTATTGGCGCTACAACATTTAAAGAATCTGTCGTTTTTTTGGCTTCTCTATTTTGCCCTTCGTACATGGGTGTTACGGTAGGATATTTAGATAGAATTTCAGGCATAATATTCGTTTTAATATTATCTAAAATTTCCGTTTCACTAGCGCTTAGAACTTTTAAATCTGCGGTAATTTGAATTTCTCTTTGCCCTTCTAAATGATTGATTGAAATATCTCCTCTTTCTATTACATAATTTGCAATTTCAGAAAACGGAACCCTTACACCTGTTGGGGTGATAATACGCATGTCGTCTAAATTTTTAATAGAAGACCTGTCTTTTTTATCATAACGAACCCAAACCTTTATTTCATCTTGACCCCGTTGAAAACGCTGTGCTTGAAAACCAAAAAAACCAGCTCTTACTTGTGCCATTACTGTTTGAAGATTTACCCCCAAAACATACGCCTTGTCCTTTAGTTTAATTCTAACTTCTTTTATTCCTGCCGGATCATTATCTGTAACATCTTTTAATAGTGGATTATTCTCTAAAACCTCTTTTAGCTCGGCTTTCACAGCTTTTAACTCTTTAATATTATTTCCTAATAAAGAAACAGCAACCGGACTACCACCAAAATTACCACCAGAACCAAAAACCAAGCTTTCTACACCATAAATTTTACCTACTTTTTCTTCAATGGAGTTTGTAATTTCTGGTGATGAAAAATCTCTTGTTTCACCAGGTAAAAGATTTACGCTCAAAGACCCATTTGCACTTCCGGGACCTATTCTTTTAATGATATTTTCTACAACCTGTATGTTACCCGTTTGCTTTTCTGTATATTCTTTATTTACCAACCAAACCTTCTCTTCAATCATAGAAATTATAGAATCTGTGATTTTTTCATTGGTTCCTTGTGGCATATTAAGTGTAATTTGTACGCGATCACTCGCAATTCTTGGAAAAAAAGAACTTTTAACAATACCCCCTTTTAGCGCTGAAAAACTGATTAATAGCGATGCTACAAAAACACAAAAAATAAAAATTTTATTCTGCAAAGAAAATTTTAAAAAAGGCACATAATACTTGTCTCTAAAATTTACTAATAAACTATCTGCTCCTTTATTAATCTGCTTAAAGAAAGCATCTAATTTGTTTGTTTTTTTGATAATTCCGTTTTCTTTTCTCTTTCTATCCAATGCTTTAGAATGTGCAATATGCGCAGGGAGAATTATTAAGGCCTCAATTAAAGAAACCGTTAAGGTAAGAAGTACAATTGTGGAAACTTCCCCAAAGAAACTTCCGATTCTTCCATCCACAAAAAAGAAGGTTGAAAAGGCTATTATTGTAGTTAAAATTGCGGAAACTATTGGCGGTATTACTTCCATGGTACCATCTATAGCCGCTCTAATTTTAGATTTTCCTAAGTCATAATAGTGATGGTAAATGTTTTCTCCAATCACAATTCCGTCATCTACCAAAATACCAATCACAATAATCATCCCAAATAAGGATAAAACATTAATGGTGACTCCTAATTGTGCAGCGAAAATAAACATCCCCAAAAAGGATATTGGCAATCCAAAAGCTACCCAAAACGCCAAACGTAAGTTTAAAAATAATGCCAGAAAAAAAAGTACCAAAAGAATTCCTGATATGGCATTTTTAGCGAGCAACCAAGTTCTATCATTTAGGGTTGTACTTCGATCACTGGTAA
Organism: Polaribacter litorisediminis; assembly: GCF_019968605.1. Taxonomy (NCBI): domain Bacteria; kingdom Pseudomonadati; phylum Bacteroidota; class Flavobacteriia; order Flavobacteriales; family Flavobacteriaceae; genus Polaribacter; species Polaribacter litorisediminis. Next base: position 4,280,037 of record NZ_CP082966.1, on the reverse strand, counting down.
TGTTTAGTTGAACGTTTTGCTGAACTTGATTATATTTATGAATATAGTCTTTAATTTTATCCGCAGACGAAATTAAGTCCTCATTATTCGTATTACTTACAGTTATATCGATGGCTAAATTTCCGTTATAATACAATCTATCGGGATTTTCTGACCAAGTATCTCTTATTTCTGCAACATCTTTTAGACGTATAATGTTTCCATTAATTTCAGTTCTTACAATCAAATTTTGCAACTCAATTCCGTAATACGAACGGTTGCTAGCACGAATTAAATAATCTTCAGCATCGGTTTTAATGTTTCCACCTGTAATTAAAAGATTAGAATTTCGAACCGCATTAGAAACCTCTGTAATTGATAAATTGTATGCTATTAAATCTTTTTCTCGAAGCGCAATTTCAATCTCCTCTTCTGGAAATCCAGAAAGTGCTACTTGCGAAATTCCTTCGATTCCGCGGATATCGTTTTCTACATTTCTTGCATATTGTTTTAATACTTTTAAAGAAACATTTTCTCCGCTTAATGTAAAACTTATGGTTGGTCTATTGTTTTCAACCTTTGCAATCACGGGAGGTTCCATTCCGGAAGGAAAAGAAGGCACTCTATCTACTGCATTTTTTACATCGGATAAAACAACATCTATATTTTTTCCTTTTTCCACTTCAACATTTACACTTGCCGAATTTTCACTAGATATAGAAGTTACTCTTTCTACACCCACAATTCCTTTTAAATTATCTTCAATTTTAAGGACAACTCCTTCTTCCATTTCTGCAGGAGAAGCACCAGGGTATGCCAAAGAAATTCTAATTAACTGCGAATCTACCAAAGGAAAAAAGGAAGATTTCATGCTAATTGCACCGATAATACCAAAAACAACAAATGCAATAATCATTACATTTACGGCAACAGGATATTTTATAAAGTACGTTATGATTTTTTTCATATTGTTACTTCTTTGAATTAATTTTTACAATCATACCATCAAAAGCGCCTGCTAAAGTTTGAGATAAAACTTTTTCACCGTTATTTAAACCTTGAATAATAACTGTTTCTGCACTAAAATAAACTGGATTTACCTTGGTTTTCGTTAAAATACTATCTTTTTTTACAGTGTAAACAGCCTCATTATCTACCAATAATTTTCTAGGTATTTCTAGAGCATTCGCAATTGTTTTTGCTTTTAAGTTTGCTTCTAAAAACATTCCTTCTTTTAGATCAGGATGTTTTAAATCGATGTAAGCATTGATTGTTTGGGTTACCTGATCAATTCTACCATTTACGCGAACAACGGTGCCTGCATATACTTCTGATTTATTAGAATTGGTTAAGGTTACCGATTTGCCTACCTTTAACAAATCGGCAAATTCAGCATTGATAGAAACTTCCATTTCATAAATACTTGTATCAATAAATTCACCTAATTTTTGCCCTACTCTTACCAAAGAACCGTTTGTAACCAAAGCCTCGGTAAGAACTCCCGTAAATGGAGCCCTAATTTGATGTTTAGACAAACGAACTTCTAAATTTTTAACATTGTAATAAGCCGTTAAAATTCCACGGCCAGAGATAAAGTATTTTTCTTTGTTTGTTGAAAACTCAGGAAGTTCTGGCACGCTTTTATCCATATCAAAATTTTCTAAATATGTTTCCCATGTTTTAAATTCTGATGGAAAATCTAATCGTAAATCTGGTAAAACAGCCGTAATTAAGTTATATAAATTACTCTTTTGCGATTGTAAGCTTGCGTAAAATTCATCGCTGTTAATATTTAATAAAACCTGTCCTTTCGTATAATTTGTACCTGGTTTAAAAGCTTTGTTTGCTGTATTTAATACTCCTTGAACTTCAGAAAAAATTTCAATTTTATTTTTAGCTGATAAATTACCATTCGCATAAATAATTACAGGAATTTCTTTATTTTCAACCCTATTCACAAAAACAGTTTTTACACTTTTTTTAAATTTTGGCCTTGGCTTTTGGTTTTTATCGGTGAAATACTTGCCTAAAAAAATGGCACCAGCAATTAATAGAACACCTAAAATGGCTAGAATTATTTTTCTCATAATTAGTTAGTTGAAGTTTTATTGTTAGGCCTAAAACCTAACATTTAAAGTTGTGCAAAGATACTTTTTTGACCTAAATGACCTCTTTAAGTTTGTTCTTACTATGTTAAAGAAATGTTATAATTAAACAATTTAGAATCATACCAATTAAAACCACTTAATTTTAAGAACTTTGCAATAAATAAAACAACCAATAGCTTCTTGAATTTTTATAAAAAAACAGCAAATGCACTTTTTTTTTCTTCTATTGATGAAATTTCAGAGGAAATATGGACGTCTTTGGATTGCGAACAAAATCTATATTTTCATCGCAATTTTCTAAAATCTATTGAAAAAAATCATCCAGAAATTAAATTTTTGTACATTGTATTAATCGATAAAAACAAAAAACCTAAAGCTTTTGCCTCTATTCAAATTATTAATTTTTACTTTGAAAATGTTCAAAATGAATTAAAATTTCATCTTCAAAAATTAAGAAGTTTTGGTCAAAAAATTTATCTGCTTCCAAAGAAAAAACCACTACAACTTTTAATTTGTGGCAATACTTTTGTGAGTGGAGAACATGGTCTGTTCATTCATCAACATCAAGATAAAAAGAAGAGCATTAACGAAATGGCACAAGCTATTTTGCACTTCGTAGATCTTGATGTCAGTTTAAAAATTGATGCTTTTTTATTCAAAGATTTTATCAATGAATCGCTCTCTATTACTGATGAATTAAAGAAATACAACTATCATCCTTTTTTAGTTGAACCCAACATGGTGTTAAATCTTCATGAAAATTGGAGAAATTTTGATGATTATCTTGCATCCATGAAAACCAAGTTTAGGGTAAAAGCAAAAAAAGCACTTCAATTAAGTGCAGCAATAAAAATTGAAGAAGTAATTTTAAGAAATATTGAAACTCAATTACCAAAAATGACTGCTTTATATCAAAAAGTTGCTACCAAAGCTAATTTTAATTTAGGCGATTTTAATCTTGCTACGTACCAAGATTTGAAAGAAAATTTTGGAGATCAATATATCTTAAAAACCTATTGGTTGCAAGGTGAAATTGTTGGTTTTATGTCGGGGCTTATCAACGAAAATTCTTTGGATGCCCATTTTGTTGGCATTGATTATAATTTGAATAGAGAGCACGCTATTTATCAAAGAATGTTGTATGATTATATAGAAATTGCCATCAAAAAAAACTTAAAAACTATTAATTTTGGAAGAACTGCAAGTGAAATTAAAAGTTCTGTGGGTGCAACTCCGCAAGATTTAACCATGTATGTTCGTCATAAAAAAAGTATTACAAACAGAATTTTAAAGTTATTTTTGCAACGTGTACAACCTACATCATTTCAGCAGAAATTCCCTTTTAAAAACTAACATATCTTCATGAAAAATAGCAAAGAATTAATAGAACTTTTAAATTTAACAGCCCTTGACAGTCATAATTTTTCTGGAGAAAGTGTCACAATTGGGAGCACTATTGTTTTTGGCGGCCAAGTTTTAGCTCAAGCCGTAAATGCAGCCTACAGAACAATTCCTGAAGATCGTTTTTTACACTCTTTACATTCCTATTTTTTAGAGGCCGGAGACCTTACAATTCCCATTAAGTATAATGTTGCCGAAATGAGAAATGGTGGCAGTTTTTCTACAAGGCGAGTTACAGCCTCTCAAAAAGAAAAAACTATTTTTATTTTAGCGGCTTCATTTCATAAGAAAGAAGATGGTTTTGAGCATCAACAGGAAATAACCACTCCTATTAAACAACCCGAAGAATTAATGAGTTGGGAAGATATGGTTATAAAATTTGGCAATTTTTTACCTAAGAGAATTAAATCTTTTTTAAGTATAGAAAGACCTATCGATTTTAAACCCGTGCGTGCTTCGAATCCTCTAGAGCGTGAAAACTTACCTGCAAAAGAGGAAATTTGGTTTAAATTAAAAGGTGATATTCCTGAGATGGATATGCGAATGAAACATCAAATTTTGACCTATATTTCTGACTACAATGTATTAAATGCGGCTTTTAACCCCAATGCAAAAGAGTATAATTTTGGGAATACAATGACCGCTAGTTTAGACCATTCTATGTGGTTTTTTAGAGATTTTGAGTTTGATGATTGGATGCTTTTCTCGGCAGAATCTCCGAATACTTTTGGCGCAAGAGGTTTATGCAGAGGAAATATTTTTACAAGAGATGGTAAACTCGTGGCATCTTTTGCACAAGAAGGATTAATGAGACCGATGAAAAATAAGTAAATTTTAAAAAATAATAAGTATGAATTCTATGACCTACGTACTAACCACCAATGGTGTGCTATTTTTAATTAGCTTACTATTTTGGAAGTTTCCACCAAAAAAAATTAACCGTTTATATGGCTATAGAACTTACAAAGCCATGTTAAATCAACAAATATGGGATTTTGCCAACAGTACCTTTAATCAAACTTTTTTAATGTATAGCGGGTTTTCTTTTTTAGGCGGATTACTTTTGGCAAGTTTTTCTGCCAAAGAATTATCTTGGGAACCGATGGTTTTGGTAATGCTGTCTATTATTGTGAGTATTATAAAAACAGAACGCGCTTTAAATGATACTTTTACAGAAGAAGGAAAAAAGAAGAAATAGGTATACTCTTTCATAAATTCTTCTCAGAAGAAGTACTATTCGCTAAATCCTTGCCCTTTATCATCAACTAAAAACAGTTTCTAAAATTTGTAAAGATTTTGGATTTCTAAAACTGTCTAAATGCAACGCATAGTACTTAATGATTACTTGTAAGACTAGTTGCCTTTCATCTTTGCTATAAGTAACTGTTTCTAAACGATTAAAATTGATGCCCAATAGCTTTTTAAATTGATAAAAATCATTTCGATAAATTACATTTTTATCTTGTGTGCTATCGGAAAAATTACCTTCTAAAAGATTAAAACCTATTTTATCTTTTTCTGACAAATCTGGATAAAAGCCTAAAAAACCAGTTAAATTGAGTAAAAACAGCAGGTGGAAATTCACAATTTTATCATGCGTATCTAACCATATAAAAGCCGTTTCTAAATAGGCATACAGTGTTTTATTTTGCTCTTCTTCTTGAATGGAACTTGATAAAACTTCCGATAAAAAAAGCACCATAGATTGTTTTACAATATCCGAATGAATCGTTTTATAAGGATGATGAACTTGGACTTCTTTTATAGCGTTTAACGTATTTTTAGAATTGTGATTTGCTACCATCTTTAATTGCGTTAATGGCTGAAAATAGGCAACTTTGATTCCTTTCTTTTTGGGTTTTAAAACACCTCGAATCAAATAGGTTTTTACGCCTTCTTCTTCGGTGTAGCATTTAACAATTAAGCTCGTATCTCCATATTTTATGGCGCTCAATACAATTGCTTTAGTGTTTACGATGGCCATTAATTTACAATTGCAATTTTTGTAGTAGCCGTTTCTGATCCGTCTTCATTTGATAATAAAACGATATAAATACCAGAAGCAACGTTGTTTCCTGCCAAGTTTTTTTTGTTCCAAACCACCTTTCCTCCTTGAACTTCTTGCCCTTCAATAACGTTCGTTTCGTACACCAAATTACCAGCAACATCCAAAATTTTCACATTGGTTCCTTTTGGTAAATTGGTTCCGTTTCTACCATCTATCGTAATGGTTTGATGGTTTTTTAACGCAGGATTTGGGTAAGCATATACATCGGCTAAAACGTCTCCAAAAGGAGAAACATTACTATTATAAGCAACGATACCTTTGTCTGTGGCAAAATATACTTTCCCGTTATCATTATCTACCCTTATTTTTAAAATTCTATTAGATGGCAAAGGAGAGTTTTGTTTGCTAAAATTTCCTAAGGTTACTTGTCCTGAAGGATTTGTATACAAAACACCTCCATTATCTGTGCCAAACCACTTATTATCTGCGCCGTCTACCACAATAGAATTTACGCGTTGATCTCCCAACAAACGCTCTCCCACTCCGTTTTCTTCTATAATTACAGGTCGTGCATTTAAAACATTTGCATCGAAAACTGCCCCAGCGTTTCTAAATACTACCATGCCACTTCTTGTGCCTAACCAAACACTATTGCCACTATCTACTGCTATTGTAAGTACGTCTGTATCTGGCAAATTTCCTAAATTTGGGGTTGCTATGAGTGCTCTTTTTCTATTGCCACGTTCGTTGTATGCATACACGCCATTTCTTCTTGTTCCTATCCAAACGGTATTATTATTGTCAATTGCCACGTCACTTAAACCAAAAGCAAATATGGTTTGTAACGAACTAATATCAAAACTACTCCATTGCCCTGTGGGCGATAATTTTTTGAGCTCCTCCGTTCTACTAATATTCGCAACCCATAAATTGCCTTCGTTATCAAATGTAGTCCCTGTTATCCTTACTGTAACTCTATTCGGTATCGTAGGTTCTAAATCTGTTAAACCACTATTTAAGTGATTATAAAAAACACTTATTTCGTCATTTTCCACTACTAATAAACCTCCAGTGGCAACACTATTGATATCTCGGGTATCTCCCATAGAGCTTATATAAACTTTATTTTCGGCATTCGGATCAATAGAAATATGATTCAAATCGATTATCGGAAAATTAGGATCAAATTTTGTGTTTATCCAATTTTCACCGTTAAAATGACTGAATCCTTTTCTATTTTGAGCAGGTGTGTATGTGGCATTATATCCTCCGTAAACAACCCAAAGATTATTATTTTTTACGGCTATTGAGAACACACTATTTTCTAAAGGACCTTCGGGGTGAATTTCTTGATAGGTGTTTAATTCAGTTGCAGTGGTTTTTAAAATTCCGAATTCTTCAGTACCTATATACATCGTATTATTCTCAAAAAAAGCACTTGTTGTTGTAAAATCAAAATCAAGATTTCCCTGAAATTCAAAAATTTGATTTTGAGAAACATCCCATACTAAAACTTTATTCTTTAATGTTATGGTTACATGAGAACTGGAAGCATTTAAACCGATAATCGGTTCAAAAAAGTCTCTAACCAATGTTAAAGTATTATCACTTAAAATAAACAACCTATTGCCTTCCGTTACATATATTTGATTGTTAAAAATTTTAATACTACTAAAATTACGTCGTAAAAATTGTTGTTGCCAATTATTAAAATCGATTAAAAGATTACTAGTAACATCCGCGTTAAAAATACCATCTTCTGTAACTGCATAAATTTTATCATTAAAAAGAACCGTTTCATTGATGACTAATGATGTAGAGGCGTTACCAATAAAAAAAGTATCACCAAACTCTAACTTTTCTATGTTATACTCTACAATAGCAAAGGGTGTTGACAGGTATAAAGTGTTGCCAAATTCTGATATATGATTGATTCTTTTTTGCCCAGATTGACTAAAGTTAACAATGTCAGACGAGATGGTGATGGATTCATTTTCATCAATAACTTCTACCAAACCATTTTCATAGCCAATAACGAGTCTCTTAAAAGTAGTACTATAGTATATGGCCGATGTTGTTTCGCCAGATAAACCTTGTATTGAAGAAAATTTACTGATTTCTGAAGTGATTTCATCAAATGTAAACACGGCATTATCTACCAAAGCGTATATAATATTATCAACCTTTACAAAGTCTTTTACATTATTGTAAGAATAAAAATCCTCCCATGAATCACTATAATCTACTTGCGCATTGATTAGCGAATTGATGCATAAAAACCAAAGAAAAAAATACTTTTTCATAAATTATTATAGATTTCCAAAGATATTTAATTATTGTAAAGTAACGTTAAAAACAAGTATATTAGTGCAAAAATGAATAGATTTTTATGAGTTTAGAAATTGAAAGAAAATTCTTGGTAAAAAATGAAAATTTTAAAAAAGAATTTTATAAAAAAACAAGGATAAAACAAGGATATTTAAATTCTGATAAAAGCAGGACAGTACGAATTAGAATTACGGATGATGCCGCTTTTTTAACCATTAAAGGCAAATCTAATACAACGGGTACAACTCGTTTTGAATGGGAAAAGGAAATTGACAAAATCGAAGGTGAGCAATTGCTACTTTTATGTGAACTTTCTATTATTGATAAAACTCGATTTTATGTAAAAAATGATCCTCATATTATTGAGGTTGATGAATTTTACGGCGATAACCAAGGTTTACTGATAGCAGAAATAGAATTGAATTCAGAAAATGAATCTTTTAAAACACCAACTTGGTTAGGCAAAGAAGTTACTGGTCATGAAAAATATTACAATTCTAAACTCTGTAAAAACCCTTTTAAAAACTGGTCATGATACCATTTTGCCCTTTGAAATTACGAACTAATATTACAGATTATAAATTGCTAAAAAATGACTTAAACTACCCAATAACACAAAAACATGAAAAACAGCATGGTTATACGGCATCTTTTTAATGGAATATAAAATGGCACCAACAGAATAAAAAACGCCTCCAGCAACTAAAAACTGAAATCCAGCTGTGGTTATACTTTCCATTAATGGTTTTATAAAAAACATTATTTGCCAGCCCATTAAGAGATACATTGCAGTAGAAATTTTATCAAATTTACCCGTAAAAAATAGTTTTAATATGATTCCGGTTAAAGCAAAAAGCCACACAAAAAGAAACATATACCAACCTAAACTAGAATTTAAACCTACCAGACAAAAGGGCGAATAACTACCCGCAATTAAAACATAAATTGCAGCATGGTCTAAAATATTTAGTTTTCTTCTCTTCTTCGGATTTTTTGCTGCATGATAAAACGTAGAAGCTGCATATAAAACAATCATACTTAAACTATAAATGATAAGGCTTACAGGTTGCCAAAAACCATCAAAATTAAATGATTTTAGGATTAAAAAGGGTGCAGCAATTACGCTTAAAACCAATCCTAATCCATGAGAAATTATATTCAACTTCTCTTCTCTGTCGCTATATTGGTGATTTAAACTCTCGCTCATTATTGGGTCTGTTTGTGTCTTTCATATATTTTTGATCCTTTAATAAATCGGCTTCTATTTGCTGAAAGACTTGTTGTCTTAAAAAGGGCACATCCTCTTTTGTTAATTCTTTTGTATCTATAAACTTATGTTGATGAATTCTAAAAAACCCAGGACCTCCTTTAAAAAAATCCCAAGAAAACAACCGTTTACAATCATAATAAATTTGAGGTACAATGGGTATATCAAACTCAATTGCCAAACTAAAAGCTCCGTTTTTAAAAGGTGCCAAAACAATATTTTCTGTAGGCACTAATCCTTCAGGAAAAATAGCCATACTCGTTCCGTTTTGTAATTTTTTTTTCGCCATTTTATAGACTTTTTTTCGACTTTCAGGATTGCTCCTATCCACCATAATGACTACTTTTTTATAAAAATACCCAAAAATAGGAATTTTAACAAACTCCATTTTTCCAACAAAAACAATAGGATTTTTACTCAAAGCAATCAGCACAAGAGGATCCATCATTGAGGTATGGTTGGGGCAAAACATATAACTTTTATGTCGATCTAAAACGTCATCTGTCGTTACTCGTAATCGAAAACCCATTCCATAAATCAATGTTTTTGCCCAAATTCTAATCATTTTCCAAAAAATTGGATAGTAAGACTCTTTAGAGGTTAAAATCAATAAAAAAGGAATCATTAAAACAATGGTTACTGCTACCAAAATATAAAACCAAATTCGCCAAACTAAAAGAAAAGGGGTTTTAATATATTTCATCATATAATTCAGCTTTATAAGATTATTGTAAAAAAAATCATTCAAGAAGCGTAAAGTTGCCAACATCACATGCTAAAATAGTGGTAAAAATACTAATATTCTTTTGTTTGATTGATTTTCTGAATCAAAACCTTATTTTTACATCCGCAAAAGACAAAATGTCGCAATCTTGCGAATATTGATTTCAAATATATACTGCAATGTCTAGAATTTTAACTGGAGTACAAAGTACAGGAACACCACATTTAGGGAACTTATTAGGCGCTATTTTGCCAGCCATAGAAATGGCTAATGATCCGAAAAACGAATCTTTTTTATTTATTGCTAATATGCATTCTTTAACGCAAATTAAAGACGGCAATGTATTAAGAGAAAATACCTACAGCACCGCTGCAACTTGGTTAGCCTGTGGTTTAGATATTAACAAAACTGTTTTTTATAGACAGAGTGATATACCCCAAGTTACAGAATTGTCTTGGTATTTAAGTTGTTTTTTTCCATACCAACGGTTAACATTGGCGCATAGTTTTAAAGATAAATCAGACCGCCTAGAAGATGTAAACTCTGGCTTGTTTACCTACCCAATGTTAATGGCCGCCGATATTTTATTATACGATGCAGAAATTGTGCCAGTTGGTAAAGATCAATTACAACATTTAGAAATAACACGAGATGTTGCGAATAGATTTAATAATATTGTTGGAGAAACTTTGGTTACACCAAAAGCAAAAATTCAAGAACATGTAAAATTAGTTCCTGGAACTGATGGCGAAAAAATGAGTAAATCTAGAAACAATATTATTAATATTTTCTTGACAGATAAAAAGTTAAGAAAACAAATAATGGGAATTAAAACAGATAGCACTCCGCTAGAAGAACCTAAAAATCCTGATACAGATCATGTATTTGCCTTATATAAATTACTTGCTTCGGATGCTCAAATTACCGAAATGAGAGCAAACTACGAAGGAGGGAATTATGGCTATGGCCATGCAAAACAAGCTTTATATGAGCTGATTATTACAAAGTTTGCAACCATTAGAGAACGGTACAATCATTTTATGGAAAACAAACATGAAATTGATGCTGCACTTACTATAGGGGCAGAAAAAGCTACATTTGTTGCTAATGATGTTTTACAAAGAGTTCGTGCAAAAATAGGGTATTAAGGTATTGCTAAATTTGGTTTTAAAATTGATATTCAACCAAATTTCTGAATCTAGAAATGTGGTTTTATGTAGAAGCTAAAATCAGTCTACTCATTGCCAATGAAGGTTAGAAATAATTTTGAACTCTTCGAAATTCAGCATCAATTAGTTAAAGAATCTAATAACAATATTTTGGCATAACAATTGTTTTTAAAAAGTCGAAATCATCAACTGCAATGGACGCCAGTCACCATAGACAAAAATTATGTAAAAGCCTATCATGCAAACATACAATGTTCTGGTATATTTTCAGCTTGCGGTTATATACCGGGTCAAAAAAGAATAGAAAATCTGTTTATGCTTGCATGAAAACTGTACTAATCAATAATAATTTACGCTAACTTTCTATAGGATATCATTTGAGGTTATCCAGTATTACTGAAAAATACTTTATAAATCCTATTGACAAAAAAAATTAAAAACATAAAAAAAAATTGTTGTCCGATAAAAGATAAAAAGACCGCTTTCGCTGTTAGAATAAAGAACAAAGACTTGAATGTAACTACCTGAAAAACAATATTATTATGATTTTAAATTTTTCGATACATCATAAATTCTAAAGCGGTTTTAAAAGCAAGGTATGCTACTTTAAAGGCTCTTCAAAATCAATATTACCAATACTTTAAAACACTTTAGCTAATTTTAATCCGGACAACACTAAAAAAAAACGTCTTAACTGATTTGTTAAGACGTTTTTTATTATGATACGCATAAATCACTCAACTTATGCATATTTCTTATTTTGATTCTATTATCTAAAAACAACTTTAGAAGTTCCGTAATTTACTTCTGCACTGTTTACTTGTAATAACATGACACCTGTTTTCACTTTAAAGTCAAACTCTAATTCGTTTTTACCAGCTGTTAATTGTGCTTTGCCTCTATAAATTACCTTTCCCGTGATGTCTGATAAGGTTACCGTAGCTTCTGTATCTGTTTCACTGAACAATAACAAGTTTACATTGCCTTTACTTGGGTTTGGATATGCCATAAACTCATTCTCAAACTTCTCGATTTTCTGAACCGTTTGACTCTCTACTGCCGTTTTGGTAAACCGTACATTCGAAATCTTTAAATCTAATTCTTTCGTTTGTGCCTCTACGGGTAAGAATGTAAAAGTTAACGTCGTTAAATCTTCTGCTGTCATGTTCTCTTGGCTAGCGCTTGAAGTAAACACATCAAAAGGAACATAATACGTTCGCTCTTCTTCTGAGAAATCTACCATGATACGATACTGTGCTTTCCAATCTTCAATCGAAGATTTGATCAAGCCTAACTCCATTAATCCAGATCCTTTTGCTGTAAAAGCCACATACTGGTATTCAGAATAATCTGCAGAGATGGTACCTGGTAATAAAGATTTATAAAGCGTTAAGTAATCATACTCGCTCGTTGCTTTTAATTCTACATCTCTATTGATTGTATACTCATCATCGCCATATTCTCTCTCAAAATTATTCCACACAAAGTAGTTCAATACTTCTGTATATCGCTTGTCATAGTCTAAGCCCCAGTTACCATCTGCATGATAAAATGCATCTTCTACTTCGTCATTTACTTTAATAAGTGCATCGTATTCATATCCATCGGCAATGTCTAAACGTAAACTTTGCTGAATTTCTGTACTCACAGCATTGTCTCTAAATTTGATATTGTTCGCAGTCTCAGAATACAACTCTACCATATTAACTTCTGCCGTTTTACCAACCTCTGTACTTCTTAAAGCTACCACCAATTCTCCTTTTTCTCTGTAAATTTTAGAGGCATAAGTTTTAGGAAACTTCTGAACCTCTGGTTGCTCTACTGGGATAAAAGAGTTTAAGTTTTCTAAAATGTCTGCTACCATTTTTTGAGTATCCTCTGGTCTTGTAGACCATACTTGGAAGTTATACACATCATTAAACTTCGTATACGCATTTACATACCAGTTTGTCTGAATGGTATAATTTGCATCGTTGTTGTTCTTTGCCGTTGCAAATGAAACTGCATATTCTACAATGCCATTTCTTTGTTTGATTCCCTGCATTAAGAAATTATAACCTCCGATTTCTATCTTTTGAATGTTTAAAATTTCTGCACCTCTTAATCGATCACAGGAAGCTTTCGTATGATTGTAAATCTTATCCGAAGTTTTAATACCTAGAACAACTCCTTTCGTTTCTCCGTCTACAGAAAAATCTACAGACAATACTTCATCTGCCACCGTATAATCTAAGATATCTGTTGGTGACGTTACATTGGCAACATTTCCTGCTACTAATTCTGCTGGAAACATATCTAATAAGGTTTGTCCTTTACCTTGATAAGGCTGTGAAGACTTCATCTTCTTTTTGTTGAATACGTTTTCACTTGACTTTACAAACTCGGTAGGCACAGAATTCTTCTTTCTACCTACATAAATTTTAGAAATTGCATCGCCTAAAGATTCTGACTCTACACCTCCACTGTTTCCTCCAGAAACGACTCCAGAAGGAACAATCCAACCAAAATTTTGGTCTAAATTAGTTTCGCCTGAACCTAAGCTTACATAACTTTTACTTGCTGAATTTAATCCATCAGCATCATATGCCTGAACTAAATTTAAAGGTACAAAACCTGTTGGTATACCACCTGTTACAGTCCTTACATCTACCGTTACAATATAATCTCCTGATGGCAAACCACTAAACAAATAATTTCCATTAACATCTGTGGTCGTTGTTACATCATCACTTGGATCACCTTGGGTTCCTGGATCTAACGTTACCGTTGCTCCTACTAATCCAGGTTCACCTGCATCTACGATTCCATCTCCATCGGTATCATACCAGACTGTATTTCCAATACTACCCGAATTTAAGGTTAAAGTAGCAGTCTCTTCTAAAACACAACTATTATTAAGACCTGAAATTACAACAGTATAATCGCCAATGTCTCCTGCAGAAACATTGTTCAGACTTAAAGTATTAGAATTAGACAATATTGTGTTTGGGTCAGAATTTTTAAACCAATTATAACTTAAAACGGAACTAGATCCAGCACTATAGTCTGGAATACCCGCATTAAAAGTTGTTGTTTCTACACCAGAAGCTGAAACGCTAAAACTAGCATTTGACCCTTGACCTACACTACTATCAGTAGGTGCTATATCTACCGTAATTTGTTCGGCCGTAACAACCGCAGTTGTTGATGCTTGCCCTGTAATTGTTGCTAATGTTGGAATACCATTGACACTAACAGCTCCAGTAATTTGACCATTTGCATCTAAATTACCAGCTAAAATATTAACTGCACTTCCTTCTAAGGAATCCGCACAACCATCGTTATCTGAATCTAAATCTAAATTATTTGGAATACCATCATCATCTGTATCAGCACAAGTATTGTTATATCCATAAATGGTTCCAACAGCATAGGTAGGACCGTTTACTAATTGATCTATTTCTATGGTATTCGTTGCATTCCAAGTAATTGGATTTACCGTCATTCCATTTGCTAAAACCATCGGTTCTAAAGCACCATTTAACGTTCTAGAACCAAAAAATTGGACGTCTCCACTCGGTGAAACAATCAATCTAATTAAAGGTGTTGCGGCATTTGCAGTACCTATTGCCCAAATCTGAGGAATACCACTCGCGCCAAATCTTGCGCCATCTGTAAAAACAATGGATTGAGGAAGCGGTGTAAAGGCTCCTGCTAATTCAATTTCTCCAGAGAATAATGGTGATCCATTAACAAGAATACTAAAGCTATTGTCTAATCTAGTAATATCGATACCAAAACCATTAGAGGCTGAATTTAAAGATGCCGTATGAGAACTTCTGTTGATACTAAAGGCTGAAAAATCTGTAGTTTTCACAAAACAACCTTCATTAATATCTAAAATACCATCATTATCGTCATCTAAATCACATATATCAGAAATATTATCTCCGTCTGTATCTAAATTTCCAGATGCAGTGGCATCACATGGATCACCTCCAAAAACTACATTGATTAAAAATGAGTCGGTGTCAGTTAAAGCGCCTACTCCATTATCTGAGGACACTACTGTTAAAGTATCTGATCCATTAAAATTAAGATTTGGAACATATATCAAAGTAGACAAAACAGCATTGATATTTGCCTCTGTTCCACTCAGTGTAATTGATCCAGGAGCATTAACGACAACCGTTACATCACGTCTTGCAACAACGTCAAGTGTACCGTTTGTAACAGACAATTGAACAGTCGCTAAATTACCATCTACATCTGTAACGCTCACTCCCGCTATATTTAAATCAGTATTGCTTTGAGTTGTTTGAGGTCCAGGAACTGTATTTACAGGAGGATTGTTTATTGATAAAGTAGCAGATCTTTCTTCAGTACATTTATTACTAGCTATAATTTGTACCGTGTAATCTCCTGCATCTGCAGCAGTAATATTGTTTATCGTTAGTGCACTTGCCGTACTAATAATGGTATTTACATCTGTATTTTTGAACCACTTATAAGTTAATGAAGAAGCACTACCGGCACCATAATTCGGTATACCTGCATTAAATATGGTTGTTACAAAAGCATTTGCATCTACCGAAAAAATTAAGTCATCTCCAGTACCTAAGGTTTGACTAACAGGATTTGCATTCACAACTATTTGTTCTGCAGTAGTTACTGCTGCACTAGTTCCTTGACCAGCAGTTAAACTAGTAGCCGCAAGTATTGGAATTCCATTATCGTTAACACCGCCGATTATTCGATTATTGGCATCTAAATTTGCTGTTGTTATATTCGTACCGCTACCTTCTAAAGCATCTGGACAACCATCATTATCTGAATCGGTATCTAAACTATCTGGAATATTATCTTTATCCGTATCTGTAAGTATACAAAAAGAACCATTCATCATGGTATATCTTATAGAAGATCCCCTTGAATGTAAAATAGAAACTTTTACTCTTTTAATTGATATCCCATTAAAATCAAAAGTAACAGCTCCAAGACTGTCTGTGGTCATTGAATCCCCATCAACATTACCTCCTGAAGTATACTCAAATACATTTCCGTTTTGACCAACTTGTGAACCAATTGCAGCTATATATCCACTCCCAGATAAATTAACTAGGTTATTATTTTGATCATATGCCTCAACAGTCACAGTTTCAGCTTCATCAAAATCAGCCAATTTAAATTTTACCCCAGAAATAGCCTCTGAAAAAGTTATATCTATAGAACCTTCGTCATTATGCTTTCCGCCAAAATTGAATACAGGACCATGTTCGTCTGGTTTTGATAAATTTAAAGAAGCTATACTTGTTCCATTTTCATCAAAAATAATAGAATAATTTATGCCTGCTAAAGTAGTAGGATATGTACCATTATCATCACTACTTAAAGCGCGGAAACCAAAATTATTACGAATATCTAAACTATTTGTATCACCACTACAAACCTCAGATTCATCCGTATCTAAAATACCATCGTTATCATCATCTAAATCACAAATATCAGCAATCCCATCAAGATCTGAATCTAAATTACCGGATAACGCAGCATCACATGGATCTACTATTTCTGATAATTGAAGATTGCCTAATTGATTAGAGCTATCCTTTGAATTTTTTGAAGAAACATTTTCAGTTTTAACAACATCAAAAGCTGAAAGTTTCAGATTTTCTTTTAAAATTTCTGCGAAATTATCAGAATTCCATTCAAATTGTGAACTCAAATTTGCTAAGTTTTCCCAATTCGCTTTATAGCTATCATAAAAAGAAACGTCAATTTCTTTTTCAGAACTAAGACTTATAAATTCATTTACTTTAGGATGCTTATTCGCATAATTGTAAGACGTTATTGATACTAAAAACAGCATCAATAGTAATTTGGTTTTTGTAGGGTAGTTCATGGTTCGGTATTTGTCAATGTGCGAAGATAAAAAAATATTTTAAAAAAAAACTAAAAATACTAGCAATAAAGCAATTAGACTATAGAATTAATGGAATATTGTCGTTATGAATTCAGTATACACCTAAAATTAAAATATTCATCCTCATGAATACTCAAAAAAGGTGGCTAGTATTTCATGAAACGGTAAAAAACTTATTTAAACATTCTATAATTGGGTAAAATCATGGGCGTACCATTTATTTTAACAGCAACATGAGCTTCATGAATTTTGTTACAAACATCATAAAGTAATTGAAAAATCACTTGGAGGCAATCTACAAAACTGAGTCTTATTTATGGCTAAAACTGAAGTTATTATTTGAGTCATTTTGTTTCAAATAAATGAATTTAGAACCTTTAAACATTTCTATATTTTTTATACTTAAAAGATATGATACCTAATTTATAACCAGGATTTTTTACCATAGATTCATTAAATTAATGAGTGAAAATATCACAAAAACCAGTCGTATATGTTTAAGAAAAATTACTGATAATAACCTGTTTCATAGATTTCTAATGGGTTTAATAGTTGGTTTTACTTGCTAAATTTGGTACTATAAAAATGCACAAAAAATTTAATAAAAACGGTTAGTGAGAATTTATATCGAAGTCTAAGGATCATTGCTTCTAATTGTAAAAATTAAAAGAAAATGAACCTCAAAAATAGGAGTGAATTATTCAATATGTTAGAAACTAACAAAAAAAATCAACCTATAAAAGTAAAATTTACTGCATCTTTATTTTTTGTTTATTTTTAATAATTTCTAGAAATGCTCTACCAATTGCTTTAATTACATCCGAAGCTAGCAAAGAAAATTCTCCTGTTTCTTGTACAGCTAGATCCCCGGCTAACCCGTGTATATAAACGCCTAGAATACAGGTGTTTTTAGGTGTATAATTTTGTGCTAAAAAAGCCGTTAAGATTCCTGTAAGTGCATCTCCACTGCCACCTTTTGCCATTCCTGCATTCCCGGTTGTATTTCTATAAATTTTTCCGTTGGGACAAGAAATAATTGTTTGATGTCCCTTTAAAACAACATACACCTTGTTTCTTTTAGAGAAATCAATTTGTAATTTTATTCTTTCATTTTCATTGTCTGACACACCAACCAAACGCTCAAATTCTTTTAAATGAGGTGTAAAAATAGATTCTGCAGGAATCCATTGAAACCAATCTTTATTTTTTGAAATAATAGTAATCGCATCAGCATCTATAATCATGGGTTTATGAAAACTTCGGATAATTTGTTTTAAAGCTTTTGTTGTTTTTTTAGCAGTACCAATGCCACACCCAATTCCTAGAACATTATATTTATTTAGCGCTGTAGTCGATGTAATCATTTTTTTTTGCTTATCACAAATAACCATTGCTTCTGGTATTGAAGTTTGTACTATTGTGAATCCACATTTAGGAATATAAACGGTAAGCAAACCTACACCCGCTCGTAAGCAAGCTTTAGCCGCTAGCGTTGCGGCTCCCATTTTACCATAACTTCCTGCAAATAAAATTGCCTTTCCAAAATCTCCTTTGTGTGAAAAAGGATTTCTTTTTTTAAGAATTAAAGAAATGTTGTCTTTCGTAATTTTCTCTTGATTATAGGGTTCCATTTGTAAATTTACTTATTGCGTTCTGCCGTTATTGTTTGAAATTACCATAAAATAAAATGACATTTTTTTTCTTAATGGGAAAGTAAAAAACAAAGCATATCCTTCGTTACAATTTCTTTTTTGGTTGAAATAGCAAAGAAAAAGACCCATTTTATGATTTTAAGTTCAAATGATAAATGGTACTAATCATTATTCTGAAAATGTTTTTCAACTATCAATCTGGCCATTAAATAGCAAACAGTAGATTCTGCTCCTTGATTTAAATTTATATGGTCTTGTTCTAAACCATCATAACAACCACCCGTAACTGGATTGTAAATGATTTGATGCAAATGATTTTCACCCAAAAACCAGTTAAAAGCAATTTTCATTTTATCTAAATACTCTCTTTTTTTATACATATTAAAAAAGGTACTTAAGGTTAAAATAGTATACGCCACTTCTATAGGTTGTTCCCCAAAAATATTTTTGTCTTTACCCTTATGATGCCAACCTCGATTAGAAATTACCTTAATTTTTTCATTATTAAAAGTGATGTCTAATAAAAATTCAAATGTTTTATACGCGATTACTTCAAACAACTCGCTATTGGTAACTTTTGCAGCTAGCAACATTGCCTCCGGAATTAACGCATTGCCATAGGTTAAATACTCTTCATACCACTGCCAATCTTTATTAGAAACACCTCTATATTTAGACACCAAATTATCCGTTAGTTTGGTAATTAATTCTAAAATACTTTTGTCGTTTTTATAGTGATAATAAAAATACAAGCCTTTTATGCAAAAGGCAATTGCCCTTGGAGATTGTAAGTTATGAATAGTATGCAGTGCTTTTTGAAATGCATTTTCTACTTGCGCTTGTAAATTAAAATCAAACAACTGTCTTAAAGATAAAAATTCGCCCAAAGCCCAAATGGCTCTTCCATTAGAATCTTCTAAATTTTCATCTCTATTTTTATCAAAAAAGAGTTTATGAATGGTCACATAATTTAAGAACGAGCCATCATCTTGTTGACAAAATAAAATAAAATTTAAATAAGCATGAACCAAAGGCAAATCACGAAATTTCCCTGTCAGTTCAAAGTGTTTAGCAACTGCAATTAAAGCTCTCGCATTGTCATCTAAGGTATAACCTGATTCGAAGTCTGGATCTGCTATTTTAGCAAATTGAATCATTCCCAAATCCATTGTTAATCGTTCGATATGCCGCAAATTAATTTCAGGCAATTTATAATTTAGTTCAAAGTTTTTTTCTTTTAATAGCAGTTTTGCGATGTTAATATGACCAATGGCCGCATTTTGCCATGCCGTAGGGCTTATTCTTTGTACAGCATTTAACAGCATTTCTTCCATTAAATCTGAATCAGAAAGTATGGTAATCGCCGCATTTGCCAATTGTTCCGAATTTCCGAAATCGAAATTTATACCTGCACCATCTAATAATTCTAAGGAATGCGGAATAGGTGTTGAAACCACGGGACAAGCTGCCGATAAGGCATAAACTAGTGTACCACTTACTGCTTGTTGCGGATCTTTAGACGTAAAAAAATATAAATCGGTCCGTTGTAAATACTCTAATAATACATCTAATTCAAGATATTTATTGATAAAAAGAACATGATTCTCTATTTTTAATTCCTTTACTTTCTGATGTAAAGAATCCCGATAAACCTCTCCTTCAATTTTTTTAACTTCTGGATGAGTTTTTCCAATAATCAGGTACAAAACACTCGGGAACTTGGTTATAATTTTCGGTAAAGCATCTAATGCGGTTTCAATCCCTTTTCCTTCACTAATCAAACCAAAAGTAGAAATAACAATTCTACTTTTAAAAGGAATCGATTCTTTTAAATTTAAATGAAATGGCTCAATTAAATGCGTTCCATGTGGAATAATTTTTATTTTACCTTCCTCAATCTCATATTCATTCTTTAATATATTGGCAGAAAAATTTGTCATTACAATGATTTTACTCGATAATTGCACAATTTCTTGTACTACAATTTTTCTATCATCATTTGGCTGAGTAAGCACTGTATGAAACGTAGTAATCACGGGTTTCTGGATTTCTCTTAAAAAGTCGATAATAAAATCTCCTAAATGGCCTCCATACAAACCAAACTCATGTTGTAAATAAACTACTTTAATCGCTTCATCTGCATTTATAGCTACAGCCAATCTTTTATAATCTTCTTTTAACCAACTTTCTAAAAAATATTTTACCTCATTTGGATATTTTAAATCGCCGTTTCTTTTTTTTAATGCACAAACCTTTATAGCAAAACTACCATTATATTTATCTTCAATAGCTTTAATTAAATCTTTGCTATAAGTTGCTATTCCACATTTTCTTGGAGGAAAAGACGTTATCATTAATATTTCATTACTAATCATTATTTTCAATTTTAAATTTTAATAATTCTTCAATTAATTCTTCTAAATTAACTGAGGCTACAGCAATTCTTTTATCTGCAGCACCATAATATATATACAACCTATCGTCAAAAAAAGAAGTTCCTGTTGGGAACACCACATTATCTACATAGCCATAAATTTCATAAGACAAATCGGGTTTAAAAAGAGTATATGGCAACCTTGCAATTTCTTTTTTAGGATTTTCTAAATCAAGTAAAGCTGCACAAGCGCTATATACATAACCTTCTGAAGTATCATGTACCCCATGATATATAATAAGCCATCCTTCTTTCGTTTCAAAAGGAGGACAACCGCCACCTATATAACTAATTTCTTGCTTATGTTTTGAAGTCATGACAATATGATCATGGATATGCAATAAATAATCATTCCAAAATTCTTTTGTTAAATCTTGGATATTATTTACAGATACAATTTGAATATCAGGTTTTATGCGATGTAAAAAAGTGAATTTATTATCAATAACTCTCGGGAAAAAAACGAGATTTTTATCCCAAAGTAAAACTTCTTTTTCAGGATTATTTTTAATATCTTCTATAATATTGTTTTGAATATGAAAGCGTTCATATTTTTCATTTAAAGTTCCATGACATTCTGTAAGACTCTTAAACTCTTTGTAAGTTACTCGAGGTACTAATAGACCTTTTTTTTCAAAGTCGATCAAATTAACCGATGTAGCATAAGAACCTAGGGCATTTATGCCATTAAAAGCGCAATAGGTTAAATAATAAACAGTATCAATTTTTACAATTCTCGGGTCTTCAATACCATGAATTTCATCTTCTGTAGACGGCACCATTATAGGTTCTTTATTTCGTTGAACTAATTTTAAAGGTCCTTCTAACTTGGCATATCCTAAAGTAGAATAATTACCTTTTCGAACCGCTCGATAAAAAACATGCACAGTGTTTCCTTCTTGCATAATTGCAGGATTTAGTACCCCTTCATTTTCAAATTCTAATTCTGTTTCCGCTAGAATAATGCCTTCTTTTTTTACTGAAATCATTTTTACTTTTTACATTAGTTTTTACAAAAATTACTCAAGAGGATTTAGTTGCTCTAAATCAGAATTTTCTTTGTGACTTCCTCTTAATTTTGAAATAATTTTTTCGTCCTTTTTTAAGGAAGATTTAAGAGACATAATTACCGGAGTAAAAATTAAAATGGAAATCAGAACGCCTAAGGAGAATAAAGAAAAAATTAGTAGCGCTAAAGATGTTTTAATGTTCCATAATAATAAATTGACAATAACTTCACTCGTGTTTTGAAGCGTAAATACAACAATAAATATCAGTGTGATAATTGTTAATATGATATAAGTTGTTTGTTTCATTTTCAACAGATTTTAATCTTATAAGTCTTTATTTGGCATTTTATTTTAATACTCTAGAGCAACTAGAAAGTCCTTTTTATTCAAAAAAATTTTTCACAAAAGCAACTTGTTGATTCTCTGTCATTTTATCTACAACTTCAACATCAATTTTTATATCCTTAAAATGAAAATCATTTATTAAGTAATTAAATAAAGTCATTTTTGCATCTGTAGGACCAAATAAGAGCACATGATTGTATTTTAAAATAACCTCTGCAATTTCCTTATAATAAGCCTCTTGCAATTCCTGTTTTCTATTGTGTATACCTCTTTCACTTTTAATCAAACCATCATCATTTATATTCGATGTGCGGTCTAATGATATTGAATAACTGCGTTTCTTGGATTTTAAATCAATTAAATTTGCAGTTGAATGATCCATCCATATCCCAAGATTTTTTTGTGTTTTCTTGTCTTTTTTCATCTATTTGTGATTAACATTGATTTTAATTTTCGCATATTAAATTATTCTTTTAAAAAGAAGTTTTACAGAAACTATCCATAGAAAAAAAATGTATTTCAAAGCTTTTTTTTGAAAAAAATCAATAAGAAATCATCATACTCATTTATCTATGATACGTATCTTTTAAAGTATGCGATAAAATTAGATGATAAGAAGATAAAGCACCATGACTACGGTCAGTCATAAGCAATAAATAGGTAGAAATAAATGTTTAGAAAAGAAAATATGTGTTGTATTTTAGTTTTGATAACTCAAAAAATGGAGCATTCAGGTATTCATAAAAAATCGCGCTTCAATTACTGAAATAAATTCAGTAATTAAAGCGCGATAAATATAGTTTACATTCCGTTAAACATACAATTTTAGTTCTAGCTTGGCTATTTTTTAAAATTGAGTTTACGAATAAAAAATTCTTAAAATAATTTAATTATTTAGAGCTATTGAACTTCCCAAATTAAGGCTGCGGCTCCGCAAATAGCAGCATTCTTACCATCCATTCCGGAAGTTAATATTTTTACCTTTCCTTTATAAACCTCTAATAAGTATTTCTCAAAATATTTTTCTAAGGGTTCCATTATCCATTTACCACTATTTAAAAGACCTCCCATTAAAAAGAAAGCTTCTGGTTGAGAAAAAGCAGTAAAATTTGCCATTGCCAAAGCAAGAATATCCGCAGTATAATCAAAAGCTTTTAGTGCAATTGGATCTCCTTCTTCTGCCGCTTTGGTAATATCTTCTCCATGTAAATCATTCATAGCGATATCTCGAAATCGACTAGGATCCATATATTTCGATTGCATATATACGATTGTTCGCTTTAAACCTGTTGCAGAAACATAGGCTTCAAGGCCACCTCGAACCCCCAAACCTGTTAATCTACCATCACCCAAAGTCATGCTAACATGACCCAATTCGCCTGCAAAACCGTCCAAGCCTTCAATTAATTTTCCATTGGCAACAATACCAGCGCCTAAACCTGTACCCAAAGTAAGAACAATAAAATCTGACATCCCTTTGGCGTTTCCAAATACCAATTCGCCCAAAGCTGCTGCACTCGCATCATTCATTAATCGCATCGGCATATTTAAGCGTTCTTTCAATTTTTCTAAAAGAGGCACCGATCCTTTCCATTTTAAATTGGCGGCATTTTCTATAGTCCCTTTTCGGCTAGATGCATTCGGTGCTCCAATACCACAACCGATACAATTTACAGGAAATTTCAATCTACCCTTCAGCTCCTCAATACTATTCTTTATTTTATCTAAAAAATCGTCAAGATTCTCGAACTCTTGAGTTCTGAAAAACATATGTTCATGACATTCTCCCTGTTGGTCTACTAATCCTATTTTAGTTTTGGTACCACCAATGTCTATTCCTATTGCTAAATCCATGCATCTTCTAATTTATAAAAAAAGTTTTTTTCGAGGCACTAATATAAGAATAGCTTTTTAGCGAACATATGATAATTGTAATATTTTTTTACTTAAATTAATATTTACTTTTATTCTAAACACCAAACTAATCGCCAAAATAAATTACCGTACAATGAAGTTATACTCGCTTTTGCTTTAAATTATGATAAAAGAAAAGAATGGTTTTACAGTACATCTATAAAACATCACCCATCTTATGTTTTTTTTGTTGAAAATAAAATGGGAAAACGTCTATTTTATTGCTGTAATTTTTAAATGATAAATGATATTAAGTATGATATTTTTTCTGCGAAGTTTTCGTCTGATGAACCCTTTAGTGTATCCAAAAATATGAATTTTTTCCGTTTTATTTTACGCATATTTCGTTAATACAAGTGCCGCCTTTTTCTATGCATTCTAGATTTTCGAAAGTAATTCTTGCTATATTTTTAAGTGCCGTATCCGTCAAAAAAGCCTGATGACTGCTTATTAAAACGTTTTTAAAAGTCATTAGTCTCGCCATGATATCATCTTGAAGAATATCTTCTGAATGGTCTTCAAAGTATAGTCCTTTTTCTTCTTCATACACATCCATCCCGAAATAGCCAATTTGACCCGATTTCAAGGCATCAATTACGTCTTGGGTATGTACCAATGCACCCCGACCTGCGTTAATTAACATGACTCCTTTTTTCATACTCGCAATTCTTTTTTTATAAATTATGTGGTGTGTATCTTCCACTAAAGGCACATGCAGGGTAATAATATCAGATTGCTTGCATAGCGTATCTAAATCGGTATATTCAATACCATATTCTTTAATTAAAAAAGGGTCTTCTACAATATCATAAACTAGCAATTTACAGCCAAAGCCATGTAAAATTTTAGCGACTACCCTGCCAATTTTACCTGCTCCGATAATACCGACTGTTTTATTGTTCATGTCAAAACCTACCAGTCCATCCAAAGAAAAATCCATTTGCATAATCCTGTAATGCGAACGGATTAATTTTCGATTTAGTGCTAACATTACTGCTACTGTAAACTCGGCAATAGCGTTGGGCGAATATTCTGGCACACGCACCATACGGATTCCTATTTTTTGAGCATGAGCAGCATCTATGTTATTAAAACCTGCCGAACGAAAAGCCACAAAGCGAACTCCCAATTCATGCAACTTATCTAAAACAGGTGCAGAAGCATCATCTTCAGTAAAAATAGAAATCGCCTCGCAGCCTTCTGCTAACTTTACGGTATCTATATTTAAATATGCATCTAACATCTTTAGGGTATTTTTACCAGCATTGGCAGTTTCTAAATACTCTTTTTCCCAACTGTGTATATTAAATATTGCGATTTTCATAGCCTAAAAATTTAGTTTGAATTACGAATACTTTTCTCTGCTTTGTTCATATTCTCGATTCCTAAAATCAATGCATCCGGATTAAAAGAAATAGAATTGATACCCTTTTCTACTAAGAACTGTGCAAATTCAGCATCATCACTTGGTGCCTGACCACAAAGGCCAATTTTTGTGTGCGTCTTTTGGGCAGATTCAATAACCATAGCAATCATTTTCTTAACGCCAGGGTCATTGGTATTAAAGATATCACTTAAGAGTTCAGAATCTCGATCTACACCCAAAGTTAACTGAGTAAGGTCATTAGAGCCAATGGAAAAACCATCAAAAAATTCAGCGAACTCTTCAGCTAGAATCACATTGTTTGGTATTTCGGTCATCATATACAGTTCTAAGCCTTTTTCACCACGTTTTAGGCCGTTTTTCTCCATAACTTCTAGTACTTTTTTAGCCTCTTTTAACGTTCTACAAAACGGAATCATGATTTTTACGTTATCCAATCCCATCTCCTCGCGAACCATTTTCATCGCCTTACATTCCAATTCAAAAGCTTCTTGGTATTTAGGATTATAATATCTCGATGCGCCTCTAAAACCTAACATAGGATTTGATTCTTCGGGTTCAAATTCAACACCGCCTATAAGATTAGCGTATTCGTTAGTTTTAAAATCACTTGTTCTAACAATTACATCTTTGGGATAAAATGCAGCGGCAATTTTGGCGATGCCCTCTGCCAATTTATGTACAAAATAATTCGACTTATCAGGATAATAATGTGTCATTTTTTGAATCTGTTCCTTGACCGATACATCTTTTAACGTATCAAAATTCTTTAAAGCCATCGGATGAATCTGAATAATATTGTTGATCACAAACTCCAAACGCATCAACCCTACTCCTTCAGCAGGATAAAACGAAAATTTAAATGCTTGGTCTGGATCTGCCAAAATTAGCATGGGTTGAGTCTGTGGTTTTTTTAAAGCAGAAATATCAACTTTCTTTTCTTCCCAAGGTAAAATACCATCATAAACGATACCGATAGCACCCTCTGCGCAAGAAATAGTAATTTCTTGTCCGTCTTTAATTACTTTCGTTGCGTTATTAGAGCCTACAATAGCAGCTGTACCTACTTCACGAGCCACAATGGCGGCATGGCTAGTTCGTCCGCCTTGATTTGTTATAATTCCACCCGCTTTTTTAAGAATAGGATCCCAATCTGGACTGGTTACTTCTGTAACTAGTATTTCACCTTTTTGAAGTTTATCCGATTCCTCGGCACTAGAAAGTACTCTCGCTTTTCCAGAAGATATTTTACCACCTAACCCCATTCCTCTGACAATTTCTTTGCCTTTTTTTAGGAGTGTGTAGGTATGGATATTTAAGTTATTTTTGGTATTCTGTACGGTTTCGGGTCTTGCTTGGACAATAAAAAGTTCATTTGTAAGACCGTCTTTAGCCCATTCAATATCCATAGGACGTTTGTAATGATCTTCAATAATAACAGCCCATTGAGCAAGTTTTACAACCTCTGCATCCGTTAATACAAATTGCTCTTGTTTTTCTATCGGTGTGTCTAGATTGATATTACTATTGCCCGAAGCATCATAAACCATCGTTTTTTCTTTGCTGCCTAATTTTCTAGAAATGATGGGTTGAGAAACTCCATTTTTTAAACTAGGTTTAAAAATAAAATAATCATCAGGATTGATGCTACCCTGAACAATATTTTCGCCAAGTCCATAGATACTCGAAATCATTATAACCTGGTCAAATCCTGTATCAGGATCGATCGTAAAGTTTACTCCAGAGGCTGCTAAATCTGAGCGCACCATCATTTGTATGCCAATAGAAAGCGCCACTTTTGTATGGTCAAAACCATTGTCTTGCCTATATTTTATAGCTCGGTCGGTAAACAAGGATGCATAACACTTTTTGCAGGCATGTATAAGTTCTTCTTTTCCTTTTATATTTAAATAACTTTCTTGTTGGCCAGCAAAACTTGCGTTGGGCAAATCTTCTGCTGTGGCGCTACTTCTCACAGCTAAAGAAATATCACCTTTGTATTTTTTTGATAAAATATCATATCCTTCTTTAATGGCTTCTTTGATATCATCAGGAAGTTCTGTATCGAGAATAATTTTTCTTACAGCTGCACCGATTGTCTTTAAATTAGAGAATTCCTGAACATCCAATTTTGCTAACTGACCAAAAATATCTTCCTTTATACCTACTTCTTCTAAAAAATACCAATAGGCATCGGCAGTCGTCGCAAAACCGTCGGGAACGTTTACCCCTTTTGATGTCAATTTTTGAAACATTTCTCCTATAGAAGCATTTTTGCCTCCTACTATAGGTACATCATTGATGTCTACTTCATTAAAATGTTTTATGTAATTTTTCATTTCCCTCTATTTTTAAAATTTATTCTCAATCAAAATTTATGACCACGAATTTCAGCAAATTGATGACAAATAGTAATGATCTAGGTCATGGAAATAAAAAACTTACAATAGGAACTAGGTTATGATTATTAATCTCTAATGATACTTCTTTAGTATAAATTGGCGATTAATTTAGAATGTGAAATGTCTCGTTTTATTAGGACAGATTTATGTTTGCAGTAAGTACATTTTAAACAATAATAAACCACCCATAGCTTGGACAGCCGATGGCGCTTTCGCCCTTTTTATAATGCGTGTCTATGACTTCGCATACAGGGTTCCGATCTAAAAGTGTGTTTATTTGGGAGAAAAATATTTGCTTAATTTTTCTTGTGCGTACATCTCAAATACTATCTACTAAGGTAGGGTTTTTATGCGCTTTCATAACTTAAAAAAAAGACTTAAATATCTAATAATTAAAAATTTAATTGTCAAAAAAAACAACTTTTTTAATGGATTTTACCTTGCAACGGTCTTGAAATAATTTAATCTAAAAATTTAGTTTTTAACTCTGCAGTTGGCATCATACAACTTTCTTTTTTACCAAACCATTGGTAACGATTTTTAGCAATAAAATCATAAATCAAATTTCTAAAGCTTTCTGGTAAAATCAAAAAAAGTTTTGTAAAACTCCAAAATCCACCAAAATTGTTCATAATTTTAAGGACAGCAGTAGATTTTACATCATAAGAATTCTCTTTTTCCCATAAGATTATTGAATCCGTTTTAGCAATATCGATGCCCAATTTGGAGATGATTTTATTGCCACTTTTAGATTGTAAAGCTGCAAATAGAAATGTGTTCTTTTTATCGTTTTTAATTACTTTTATCACTGAATTATTGCACAAATTGCAAACACCATCGAAAAGAATAATTTTTTTATTTTTAGGTAAATCAATCATTTAACTATAAATTTTGTTTTCAAGGATAGTTTCACTTAGTTCGCAAGTGGATTTTAAAATTTTATAGTAAAATAATATTCCAAAATTCTCAATACAACAAATACACCGAAAGCAATTAAAAGTTTTACAAAATATTTAGCTTTAGTTTGTTGTACTTTTTCAAAATTCACTAGGGCTTTTATACTCGCAATCATTTTGTCTTTATGTATCCAAAGAATAACCAATATTAAAAATTGATATAGTATTGCGGCTTTTAAAGCGCCTAAATGAACACCGTAGAAAATATCCTGAAGAATGACATTTACAAGAATAGCTGTTGTAAGTAAGCATCCTATTAATCGTGTTTTTTTAATCAGAATTAATATTCCACCAGTTACTTCCATTATTCCTAAGGTAATTACAAATGACTTTGAATAACTATAAAAAGCCCACATTAACTCCATTCCAGTCATTTCAGCTACGGTTTTGTTAACATCAACTGCATCCTCAAATTGAGCTACTTTTCCCAAACCATAAATGAGCATTGCTAGTACTACAATCCAACTTATTGCATTTTCAAATATTTCTAATTTATCTTTTTTAGTTAAATTCATTTTAGTATTTTTTTTATGTTAAAATTTGTTTCTAATTTTATTATTAAGTTTTAACTCAATTTATATGAGTATGTTGATTTTAAATTAAAATTAGTATGATGTTATTTTTTAATAATAAGATTTAACGAATTCTCTAAAGCTGGGATTAAATATAAAATAGTACACTATTAAAAATAGTACCATTATTAATACTAATATGCTAACTACTATTAAACACATTGTATAGAGGAAAAAGAGAGAGATGTTTTTTTTCATTATAAAGATTAATAAAATGTTATTTAACATTCATTTTACTTATACTTAAAAAACCAAGTATTGAAAAGGTTATAAAATAGCATAAACTTAAGAAGGCAACTTTGGGAAACCATAAAGATATATTTGATTCTTCTGTACTTAAAGGAACTAAACTTAAAGAACTATAGGAATACGGGAAATACAGTGATTCACCGGTTTTATAAACAATTAACCCAGTGATTACTAAAACGATTCCTATGCCTAAAGGCGTTATAAAGTTTTTAAATATAAAACTGATCCAAAACTGAATGCCAACGATTCCCAAAATTGCAATAAACGATCTAAAAAGTAACTTTAATGGTTTTTGGTAATTTGGAAAGTAATCTAAAAAATTTAATTCATTATGTATTAATCCAACTATAGAACCTACTGCTAACATGGCAAAAAAGAATAGAATATAAATAAATAAAATAAGGCCAACTGAAACAGTAAGTTTTCCGAAATAAATACTCCATTTAGGTACTGGTAGCGAAAACAAATATTTAAGAGAAGAAGATTTGTGTTCTATTTGTATGATTAAGCTTGTTATTAATATAATAAACATCGGTATAAGTAATGAAGCAGATACACTAATCTGTTGTGTCATAAATTTTCCCCAAGGATTCACACCTTCAGCAGGAATTAATGTTTCACTCTTTAGTAAATAATAAAAAAAGTAAATTACAGGTATGAATACTGCACTAATAAAAACTAACCAAAGTGTAAATGTGCTTTTTAACTTGATGATTTCGTTTTGAATGCTTTTGGTAAAATAGTTTATCGTATTCATTGTTTTATTTTTCGGTTAATGTTAGGAATAAGTCTTCTAGGTTATTTTTAATATTAATTTGATAAATCTCTATACCGGCTTTTCTAATTTTATCAATTAAAAAAGGAATGTCTTTTTTGTTCTTAATGGTAATATTGATAAAAGACATGTTTAATATTTCAGAATGAATGCTTAATGGACTTATTACGTGTTTTAAATGTTCAGAATCATTCGATTCAATATTTATCACGATATCATCACTTTGTGATTCTTTTAGTGCTTTCACTGTATTTTGGAACAACATTTTCCCGTCATTTATAATACCTACATGACTACATGTTTTCTCAATTTCACTTAGTAAATGGCTTGAAATAAATATAGTTGTTCCATAGTCTTTATTTAAGGATTTGATTAGTGATCTCATTTCTATAATCCCTTTTGGATCTAAGCCATTGGTAGGTTCATCTAGAATTAAAATTTCTGGTTCGCTTAACAATGCAATGGCAATACCCAGACGTTGTTTCATCCCAAGTGAATATTTTTTTACTTTTTTATGCTTTGCATGCGTAAGTTTTACAATCTCCAAGACTTCATCTATCCTACTTTTGTGGATGGATTTGTAATTAGCTGCAATTTTTAGATTATCTAGGGCATTTAAATGCTCATATAATGAAGGATTTTCTATGAGCGCGCCAATTTTAGAGAGATTCTCTATTCTATTTTCTTTAAAAGAGTTCCCAAACAATGAGATTGTTCCGGAGTCTTTTTTTAGCAATCCTAGCAGAAGTCTAATCGTAGTTGATTTACCTGAACCATTTGACCCTAAAAAACCATAAATACTTCCTTTAGGAACTTGTAGATTTAATTTCTTTATATCCTTACTCGATTTTGAATAAGAAAAGTCTAATTTTTGTGCTTCAATGATGTATTTATTCATGATAACTTATTTAACCTATAAGATTTTGTAAGATTGCTGTTTGCCAACATTGTTGGATAGTTTATTTAATCAGATAAACTTTTGACTGAGTAGTATAAAGCATCTTGATGAAAACAGAAATATTTAAAGAATTTATCTTTAATTTTTAAGGAAGCTATAATTCATTTTTTTAGAATTTTTTGTTATTATTTGAATGAAATAAACACCTCTTTTTAATTGACGGATATCAATAGTCTTTGTCTCTTTTTTAGACATGACTTTTTTACCTAAAACAGAATACACTTCTATGGTTTCAATAGCTTCATTAGAACGAATATGTAGTACAGAGGATGTTGGATTTGGATAGATTTTTAAATCATCAATATGCACGGTGTCAAAAGACAAAGCATCACAATTTGTACTCCAATTTGCAGCAGCGTCTTTTGTCCAATTTCCATTGGTCGTTGTTGGATCGAAACCTAAATCATGTTGAATGCATGACAAATTAGCATTGTTCGTTACATCCACAAAATATAAACTACTTGTAAATGAATTTCCATTATTTGCATTCGCTATGTTTAAACTAGTAAGCCCTGAGTTTCTATTCAATACTACCTCTAATAAAAATCCATTCTCGCTCAAATCTAGATCAGTAATGCTATTAGTATCTTCAATAGTAATATATTCCAAATTAGAATTTTTACTTAAATCTAATGTTGTCAAGTTATTTTGACTGATATATAAATCCTCTAAAGATACATTCTTAGTTAAATCTAAAGTAGTTAGGTTATTTTGACCTAAAATTAAAGTTGTTAATGCTGTATTTTGCGTTAGATCAAGCGTAGCTATAGTATTACTAGGAAGTCCACTATTTCCACCTAATGATAAAACCTCAAGATTAGGAGCATTCGTAAGATGCATATTATTTAAAGAAGAATTGGACGCATCTATAGCTACTAAAGAGTTGTTATTTAACAAAGTAAAGGCAGGTAAACTATTATTATTTCTTAAGGTAATTTTTTCTAAATTGGTTAATCCAGAAAAATCTAAAGAAGATACCTTCGTAAAACTTAGATTAAATTCTCTCAAGGCTACTAAATTTGATATATTTATTGCAGTCAATTGCTGAAGCGATACTACTCTTAAATCTGCTAAAGAAGTAAGTGTTGATATCTCTATTGAAGTAAACCCCTCACCATTTATATTAAGTGACTCGATTTTGGTATGAGCTGTTAAATCAATATTGTTTAAATTCGTTGTTGCACTACTAAACACTAAACCTGTAATTTCTGTAAAAGCTTCTAAACCTGTAGGATCAGACCAATTACCAGCAATTAAACCAGTTAGTGTTAACCTACCTGTATATGCAGTGGCCTCGCTACATTGTATTTCACCATCGTTGTTGGTATCAATACCACCAGAACTGCCATTAGATATAATATCAGCCTTTAATGCAGCATCAGGAATAGTAACAACGCAAGAGGTTGCTGTAGAATATTCATACGCACCAATAACTCCTGTGTTGTTTTTTATACTGTGATTAGCTTCTAAATCTGCAACAAAAGAAGATGCCCCAGAACTGACAATCATTTTGCTAGTTCCAATTCCATTATTTAAGTTATTGTGCAGCTCATCATTTGCTATAAGTTCGTTTGTGCTTGTAAAGTGAGCAAAAATAGTTACTGAAGTAAATAAAAAGATGCATAAAAAGTGTAATTTTAATTTCATAATATAGACGGTTTTCAAGTTACCTCAACAAAAATGCCTCAACATGGAGGCATTTTATTTGTATTTTTTCTGAAACTAGGGTCTTTTTTTCTGAAATAGGATATTGTTATTTGATTTTTAATTTTTGAAAAAACAACCTCTTTAAAAATGTCAAAAGCTCATGAAATATATCATGAGCTCTCAAATACTTAACTAAAAACTAACTTAATTTACTGTTGTAGAAGATCCGAAAGCACTATTTGTTGCATTAAACTTGATTACTTTAGCTCCCTTTTTATCGCTAAAAAATAATACAAATCACTTCTACAATCTGCTGCGCCTTCGATTCTAGAACCTATTTTAGTATTACTAAAATTATCGGCAGAAGAACTAATCTAAATGGTAGTTGATTTGTTATTGGTAGCACTTTTTTTAATTTAATTTATTTAAAACTAACTCCTTATTAGTCTTTTTAATCATATAGATTCCACTTATAAATATAAACACAAAAAACAGCGTAGTTAGAATAAGTGAACTCCAATTGATTCCGTTTGAAATTTTTTCCTTTATAATGTGCATATCTTCTTGTTTCAAATCTCCGGCTCCAAAAGAAAAATTTACAAACCCGTGAAATAGAGAAGGAATTGTTATGTTTTTGGTTCTTAACATTAATCCTCCAAAAAACACACCAATTGATACTGCAAAAAATACTTGATGCGTAATTCCCCAAAAATTATCTGGTTGCTTGAAAATATTTATATAGTGAGTAATACCAAAAATTAACGATGAAGCTATGACACTAAAATATAAGACTGCCTTTTGATTTTTAAAATAGCTTATAAAAAGAGGTAGGATTGTTCCTCTAAACAATAGTTCTTCTGTAAGTCCAACAATAAAAACAGAAGCAGAAAATAAAAGAAGAGCAGTTTTATCTGCATTTAAATAAGTATTCCAGCTACTCATTAACCCCATTAAAATAAATAAAGAAGGAATTATCCATGAGTGTAAGTTTTGAATCTTTTCACCTTTTTCAATGCCATTATATTTTTTAAATTTTAATTTCCATATTATCCAAAAGCCTATTGTTATAATAAATAGTCGTGTAATAATTCCAGCTATTAGTTTTGCATTTAGTTCGGTTATATTATAATTCCCAAAAAACTCTCTTAATGGTATAGCTAACCACAATAGGGCTATGAATCCAATAAAAATAAATATGATATATTTTAATTCCTTTTTCATTTTTTTAATTTAGTTTCATCTTTGTTGTACAAAAATGCCTCAATAGTGAGGCATCTTAATTTGTTTTTTTCTGAAACTATGGTGTTTTTTTCTGAAACTGGATATTGTTACTTGCTTTTTAATTTTTTGAAAAAAACACCCTCTTTAAAAATGCAAAAAGCCCATGAAATATATGATGAGCTCTCAAGTACTTAACTAAAACTAACCTAATTTATGGTGGCGGATGAGCCACACGCACTATTAGCTGTATAAAATTTGTAGCCTTTTGCGCCCTTACTATCACTCAGATAATAATACATATCTGAAGTACAAGTTTGCGTAGATTCACCACCTGATGGTACTTCGCTAGTAATAAATGCAGTTGCTGTAGACCCTACCCATACCGTTCTGCCAGATTTATTATAGACTGTAAAATTAACATTACCATCTAACCATTTATGATAGGCCAACATACGTTGATATTCTGGGCTATTGAAGATGTCATCGTTATATTGCTTCATTGCCTTTTTCATCATTGCTCGCTTATCATCAATATATTTTTTGGTTTTGGTATTTTCAGATTTCTTTATCCAACTTACATAATAAGTCTGCTGTTTTTTAGTAGCTTCGTCTAAATATGGTTGTAAAACTTCTGCCTTTACTTTTTCAATTGAAACACCTCCACCAATGGATTTCGCGTTTTTAATATTATTTTTCAGTGATTTAAAAAAACCTTTTTTCTTTTTCTTGGTTCTCGTTTTATCTTCAGGTTTTTCTTCTTCTACTTTTGGTATTTTAAGAACCCATCTTACCTCATAACTGTCTTTATTCTTCCAATTTTGAAGCATAAACAAGTAATCACCAACAAATGCAATTCTATCATCACCCACATTTCTCCCCTCTCTAACTACATATCCTACTGCCTTTTGCAATTTTTTGTTTCCTTCATAAGTACTTGCGTAATAAGTAATAGGAAAGGCAATATTATCAGGAAAGTATTGCTGTGTTGCGTTACGATCAGATTCTCTTGCGTGATTTGGATATTTTTTTAATAGTATCTCAAAATGTTCATTGGGCTGATTTTTACTGCAATTTATCTCTGAAATATTTACAACACCACTATGACTGTTGTATAAATCTGCAACGATTCTATAATCCCCTTTTGAAACTTTACTTCTAATAATTTCACTTTGATTTTTTACATCCTGTGCCTGAAGGCAGATTGATAGTAAAAAAAGTACAATTGTAATTGGTTTTAATTTTTTCATTCTTATATGTTTTAGGAAACAAAAATGCCTCAATGAAGAGGCATCTTTTTTAAATTATTTCTGAAAACACATTTATTTTTTCTAAAACTTCTACGTATTAAAAACCTCTCTTAAAACTAACATAAATTCGTCTCTTTTATCCTTAGAAATAGGAATCGTTTTATTGTTAGTCATGACCAAATGATGACCATCTTTTTTAGATAATTCTCGTATATGTTTTAAATTAATTAAGTAAGAACGATGTGGCTTATAGAAAATTGGTAGGCTTTGCAATTGTGCTACAAAGTGTTTTAAGGGTTTGCAAATGAGTTGCGTATCACCATTAGCTAAATACGTTTTCGTATACATACCGTCTGCTTCAAATAACACAATATCATCATGAGAAATAAAAATAACACCTTTCGGAATTTCTAAGGCAATTTTATTTAAAGCTAATTGATTAAATGCTTTTTTTAGATCTTGTAATTGCGTATTAATATTTTGCTCATTAAGTACCATCATAGCTTTGTTGGTCGCTATTTGAAGTTCTTTTCTATCAATAGGCTTTAGTAAATAATCGATGGCAGATAGTTTAAAAGCATCTACCGCATATTGATTGTAAGCGGTTGTAAAAATGATCTGAAAATCAACCACATAACCCTCTAATAATTCTAAAATCTGAAGTCCAGAGTATTTAGGCATTTCAATATCTAAATATACAATATCAGGCTTATCAGATTTAATAATTTTTATACCTGATTCTAAATCTGTTGCTTGCAATATTGTCTCAATCTCTGTACACTGCTCAATTAGTAATTGTTCTAGTAAACGTCTTGCTTTATTTTCGTCATCAATAATTAGTGCTTTCATTTCATTTTATCTTAAATAGGTATGATTATTAAAACTTTTGTACCGGTTTTAGTTTCAGGATTTAAAGGCTCAATATGTACCCTTATTTTATGTTTTCTATTGGTATTTAAAAGCTTTACTCGTTTTTCGTTAGCACTTGTGGCAAAAGATCTATGTATAGGTTGTCTATGTTTATTGAGTTGTTTTGATGCCGATACACCAATACCATTATCTGCAATCTCGCAAAATAAAATGTCTTGCCTCTCATTTAAATTAAAAATCAGATTGAGTTTCCGATTGTCTTTTTTATGTAAAAGTCCGTGTTTTAAAGCATTTTCTACATAAGGCTGTATAAATAAAGAGGGGACTTTAATCTTGTTTTCGTCAATGTTTTTAGATACTGTAATTGTATAATCTAAAATATCTTCAAACCTGTTTTTCTCTAATTCCAAATAAATATGAAGTGCATTTAGTTCTTGTTTTAAGGTAACTTCATTTTCTCTACTTTGTTCTAAATATATGCGAATTAAACGAGAGAATTTTATCAGAAACGAACTCGCTAATTCTTTTTCATTTAAAACAATATATTCTTGTATAGAATTTAAAGCATTAAAAATAAAATGAGGATTCATTTGAGAACGTAAATTTTCTAATTGAGAGAGCACTAGTTGCTTATTCACAATTTCTTTTTGTAAAATCTCGTTCTGTTTTATTTTTAGTGTTCTAATTTTTGATGTAAAAATTGCATAGATCACAACGCCTAACAGACAAACAAGCAATAGGTAAAACCACCAGCGTTTCCAAATGGGACTTGAAATTGAAAATTCTATGGATTTTAAAGTATCCGCTTCATCAATAATTTTAACCTGAAATGTGTAATTACCACTTGGCAAACTGTTATAATTAACATTGTTAATTTGCTCTTTGGCAAGATGCCAGCTTGGCTCTAAACCCAAGAGCCTGTATTCGTACCGTGTATTGATAGCACTTTGAAAACCATTAACATTAAAAGTGAAACGAATTTTATTTTTATTATAATCTAGGTTGTAAGACGGCTGTATTGGTTGTTTTATGTCATTAACGGTAACATCTTCAAAATAGATATCTTTTCTTTTTGACGCACTAAACACTTTGTTTTTATTGAGACCAAATAAACCAGAATTCGAGCTAAAAAGTACTTTGTTTTCTAGAATTTCAATAGCTGTAATTCGGTAAGATGGGATACCATTTTGACGCGTTAAGTTCTGAAAAACTCTAGTGTTAAAGTCTAAAAATTGAATTCCTTTTTCAGTAGTAATCCATAATCCTTTTTCATCGGCTTGCAAGACACCAGTTTTGTTAGACAATAGGCCATTTGTTTCATTATAGTTAGCGACCACTGCATTATTATGAATTTCATAAATCCCATTTTTAAAAGTAGATACCCAAAGTGTGTTTCCTGCAGATTCAGTTATAGAAGTTGCAGCAATAGGGTTACCATGGTACTTTATTTCAGATTTTTGGAGCTGTTCATCAAACACAAAGAAACCTTCTACTGTACCTATATAGATATGATTTGTCTTTTCAGAAAAATAGTTTGTATACGAGCGTTTATTGACAAGTGTTGTCATAATCTTGAAATCATCATCTAATAAAACAGCATTTTTATAAGACGATAAAACATAACCCAAACCATGTACTTTAGATAAACTTTTGGCGCCACGAACAATCAGTTGATCTATTTTCTTTAATTTCTTTCTATTTTTATGGTAGCTAAAAGCAGCATCTTCTTTAACGATTATAAATTCATTGTTATTTTGACTTTCTATGATTTCTGAAACTCTAAAAGCAGACCTTGCATCTAAAATTTTAGAAGTACCCGTATTTAAATGTAAGGTGGCAATATTCCCTTTATTCGTTCCCAATAAAATAGTTGAGTTTCCTAAATTTTTAAGCTTGTTAATGTTTAAAATGTTTTCTGGTAAGTCGTATTTAAAAACATGGATGCTTGGCATTACAAAAATGCCATCGCCTTTGGTTGTAATCCAGTAATTTTTATAACTATCAATGATGATTTTTGTAATAAAATAGTCCTGTAAAAAATGTTGCTTACCTACTAATGTATTGTCTTGTAAACTAAAGATCTGTATGCCTAGGTCTGTCGCTATCCAGATATCATCATCTTTAAAAATAACCTGATTTATACTTCGTTTTTTAAGCTCATCAGGAACGGTTATTTTTTTTAATTCCTTATTTTTTAGATCAAACTGATAAAATACATTTTCGAAGTATCTAATAAAATGACAAAATGATACTTTACCGTTGGAAACAATATTTGGAAATCTAGCAATGCTCTCTATTTTATGCGTATCATAAATATCGATGTAGAGACTGTCTGTTTTTGTAAATTCATGATCTGTTTGTATAATTTTATTTTCTTCCGTGTAGAGATAGTTTTGATCTAATTTTAAAGCCAAACCTAAACGCGAATTGTTTTTATTAAAAGGTAGTGTAATTTTCTTATCCTTTAAGTTTACGGCAACTATTTTTTTTCCTGTAAACACCAGTAATTCTTTAGCTGTTACCTTAAATTGAGATAACTCGCCATTTAGAATTTTGCTTAAATCTATAAATAATTGTAATTTATTTTCTTCAACATAAAAAAATTGTCCGTAAATATTATTACACCAAACACGACCTTGGTGATCTTCTAATGTTCCAAAAACAGCATTTCCTCTTTGTTCAGAATGAGAAAAATAGGTATACTCTCTGCCATTATAACGATACAAACCTTTATCTGCTGCTAGCCAAATAAACTTTTCTGAATCTTCAATAATGTTATAAAATTCTATATCTGGCAGACCTCCTTTTTCGGTTAAATGAATTGTAGCAGGTTGTTGTGCTTTTATAACAAACGAGCAAAAAAGAAAACACAACAAAGAAATTTTGGCGAACAAGATCTAGTAAATTTTAAATCAAAAATACAGTTTAGATCTGAAATTGATTTTTTTTCTTTCTAGAAAACGGTAATAATTTTCTGAAACAAAGTATTTCATTCGTTTTTTTGTTAGTTTTTCATTGTTGTCCGATAAAAGATAAAAAGACCGCTCTCGCTGTTAGAATCAAGAACAAAGACTTGAATGTAACTAACTGAAAAACAAAATTATTACGATTTTAAATTTTTCCATACATCATAAATTCTAAAGCGGTTTTAATAGCAAGGTGTATTACTTTAAAAACTCTTGAAAATCAAGACTATCAATACTTTAAAACACTTTAGCTAATTTTAATCGGACAACACTATTAGTTTTTATATAATTCCGATATTTTTTTATTTCGCTTTGGTCTTTAATACCATTTTATATTTATAATGCCGTGTAACTCAATTGAATTATTTTTTGATTTCTTAAAATTAAAAACGAATACAT
Organism: Polaribacter litorisediminis; assembly: GCF_019968605.1. Classification (NCBI taxonomy): domain Bacteria; kingdom Pseudomonadati; phylum Bacteroidota; class Flavobacteriia; order Flavobacteriales; family Flavobacteriaceae; genus Polaribacter; species Polaribacter litorisediminis. The sequence goes on along the minus strand of NZ_CP082966.1, from coordinate 4,240,150 downwards.
ATAGCCCTCTTTATGGTCATTTTTTTAACATAAAAAAGAAGCGAAAAAGAAGCAATTTATTAAGGCATTATAGCTCTAAAACGGTATTCGGTTGATGCTAAAAATAACAAAGAGTCCTAAAGCTCATTAATTTGCTGCGATAGGTTTTTTAAAGACTTTTTTTTACTTAAATAATAATGAGTAATAGGCTTAAGTTTATGATCCAATTCATAAATAAGAGGTATTCCTCTCGGAATATTGGTTTTTATAATTTCACTTTCAGAAATACTGTCAAGGTATTTTATCAGAGCACGAAGATTGTTTCCGTGCCCTACAATGAGAACAGTTTTTCCCATTTTTAGCTCGGGTGCAATATATAAATGCCAATAAGGAAGCAATCTTTCCATGGTATCCTTCAAGCTTTCAGAAGACGGGAGTTGTTTAGAAAGCAAATTTTTATACCGGAAATCGTGGCATGGATGCCGCGCATCGTTTATTGCCAAAGCAGGTGGCCTAATATCGTAACTACGCCGCCAATTAAACACTTGTTGTTCTCCATACTGCATTGTTATTTTTCCTTTATTCAACCCTTGTAATTCGCCATAATTTCTTTCATTTAAACGCCAATCTTTATGAACCCGAATCCACATAAGTTGCATTTCATCTAACACAATCCATAGAGAACGAATGGCTCTTTTTAATAAAGATGTAAACGCAACATCAAAAACCAAATCATGGTCTTCTAAAATTCTTGCAGCATATAGCGCTTCTTGCTTGCCTCGATCAGATAAATCTATATCTGTCCAACCCGTAAAAATATGTTGTTTATTCCATTCACTTTCCCCGTGACGTAATAAAACTAGTTTGCTTAAATAGGATGTATTTTTCATTTTTATTTAGATTTTTTTATGAAGTTATTTATCTTATGTTTCACTAATACAATAATGATTTTAACGCTATACAAATTGAAATACAGTTTTTTGAATCTTATATGTAACAGTTAAAATTTGATACCAAATCAATGAAACTTTATTTTTCTTTCTTTAACGCTTTAAAACCAGAAATCACATCAAACAATTCTTCATCAATAGAACTCTGTCGCAAGCGGTGGTACTTTTTATCAAATTCGTCAAGTAAATTAGCTATATTTTTTTCAGCTCTTTGCATGGCGTCTAATCGGCTGGCATTTTCACTAGCCAAAGACTCAACACAAGCTTTAAAGAGCGATGTAAAAAGATAGCCATTAATTAAAGCATGTAATGTATGTTTTGTATCTCCTGCTATTTGAGGAACTAATTTTGTAGGCCAATGAAGTTCTTCTAAGGTGTTTTTCCAGGTTTCATCTAAAGGTAAAAATCGTTGCATAACCGGTGTAAATCCTGATATGGCTTTTGGGCGATTGTGAAAAATATAAAAAGTAGAAATATTTTTCTGCTCCTGACTTTCTCTGCTTTCGTTTAAAATTTGAGAAACGAATGGAGTTACAGATTTAAGATCACTAGGTACTGCATATAATTTTGAAGTTGTAAATCCTACATCTGATAACAGTAATTGAACACGCTCGCCGATTACCCAAAACTCTTTTTTACCAGAGATTTCTTGCAGTGAAGCAATCACAAAATTTGCCATTTTATCATTAAACTGCGCTACAAGTCCTTGGTCTGAACCAAAAACAATAGCACAAATATTTTCTTCTGATTCTATTTTCGATTTTTTAAAATCTTTAATTTCTTCTATTTTTTCTGCTTTAAAATATCCGATAATTCCCAAGGCAATGGTGTGATAATAGTCTTCAAGCGAACTTACAGCGGTTTCAAACTGCCTAATATTAGATCCTGCCATGGCTTTCATAGCGCTTACAACAGATTTTAAATCTTTTGCCCCTTCTTTTTTATTTCGTAATTTTTCTAACGTATCCATTACTTTTCAATATGATGGTGATTAAGCTTTGAGTTGTCTTGAAACGGGGCAAGTATCTCTTTTGCTATATTTAAAATGATGTTAATGTCTTTATCCTGCAACTTTTCGTCTGAAGTTATCCGCTGTTGAATTTCATTGGGAATCTGATTACTATTTTTAAGCAAGTTATTTTCACATTCCTTAATCTTTTCTAACGGAATTGTATCTAAAAGTCCGTTTTTTAAAGAAAGCAATACCAAAATTTGTTCTAAAGAATTTAATTGTTGTAATTCCTCTTGTTTTAAACATTCGCGAATACGTATACCATGCTCAATACTTTTTGCTGTATTTTCGTCAAGTCTTGTTCCAAAACGAGCAAAATTTTCTAATTCTTCAAACTGAGCATACTCTAACTTTAATTTAGCAATAGACCGATAGGCAGCTAACTGCGCTTTACCACCCACACGAGAAACTGATTTACCCACATCTACTGCAGGTAAAACCCCCAACTTAAACAATTTTGGAGACAGATAAATTTGCCCGTCGGTAATAGAAATTAGATTTGTAGGAATGTAGGCCGAAATATTTTGCGCTTCGGTTTCAATAATGGGCAAAGCAGTAATAGAACCTCCTTTTAATTCGTCATTTAAATGTGTTGCTCTTTCTAATAATCTAGAATGAATATAGAAAATATCCCCTGGAAATGCCTCACGAGCTGGCGGTCTTCTCAATAATAATGAAAGCTCTCGATACGCACGCGCATGGTGGGTAAGATCATCATAAACAATTAACACATCTCTACCTTGTTCCATAAAATACTCTGCAATACTGGTTGCCGCATAGGGCGCACAATAAGCGATTCCTGGAGAATCATTACCTTTCGCTACCATGACAATTGTATACTCCATAGCTCCTTTTTCTTTTAGGTTGGCAATTACTTTTGCTACTGCTGATGCTCGCTGTCCTATGGCACAATAAATACAAATTACATTTTTATCATGTTGATTTAAAATTGCATCAATCGCAATCGCAGTTTTACCTGTTTGTCGATCTCCAAGAATCAATTCGCGCTGACCTCTACCAACGGGAATCAATGCATCAATTACTTTAATACCTGTTAATAACGGAACAGCTACAGCGCTTCGCTCCATAATAGCGTGTGCTGGTCGCTCAATAGGTAGCCGTTTTTCAAATTGAATACTACCTTTATTATCTAGAGGCTGTCCTAACGGATCCATCACGCGCCCTATCAATCCATTTCCAACAAGGATATCCATGACTCTGCCGGTGCGTTCCACTTCATCTCCTGCTTTTAGCAAAGAATTATCACCTAAAAGAATAACGCCCACTTCTTCTTCATCTAAGTTATAAGCAATTCCAAAAAGTCCGTTCTGAAATTGCAACAATTCTTCAAAACCCACATTAGGTAGCCCCGAAACTGTGGCAATACCTGTTGAAACGCTTATGACAAGACCAATTTCACGAGGCTGCATCAAAAAGTTAAAGTTCTTTATTGCATTCGCTATTTGACTAAAAGAATCAGCTCCGATTTGATTTTCATGTACTGACATGCGCTCGTTTTTCTGAATTTATTATTCCCTGTTCTTTTATTTCTGCAGAAATACTTTTCTGTAATGTGTTAAGATATTCTGACAAACTCCACCCCATTTTATAACCGTTGGTTGATAGTTCTATGCCGCTTATCACCTCAGGAGTCGTTTTAAATTCGAATACCGTTTCTGCACTTAATAATTTATTGACAGCCTCTGTAATCTCTTGTTTTTGTGCTGCAGTAAGGGTAAAGGCACTTTTTACAAAAATGGTCTTTGAATTCGATTTAAAAGCAGCTATAAATTGTTGTCTTTCTTGGTCTTTTAAAGCTTTTAAATGTTTGATAAATTGAGCTATTGCTTGATTTTCTAAACTTACTGAAGCGATCTCTTTTAGCGCTCTTCTGGCAATTGCAAAGAGCTGCTCTTGCGTATTTTGAGCACGTTCTTTTTTTTCTTGCTCTTGTTGCTCTTCAAAAGCTTTTTTCATAGCAATACCAGCTGCTTTGGCATCTTTTTTTGCAAGTGCCACCAATTGCTGTTTCTCTGCATTCGCTTCGGCGATTGCTTTGTCAAGTAAGGCTGCTTTCTTACTGTCAAAATCTTCGTTTTTCTGTTGAAAATCAACCTGTTTTTCTTGGGCAAGCTTTCTTTGGGCATCGGCGTCCTTTAATTGATCGGTAATTTTTTTCTCTCGTTCATTCACCGCATTAAGTACGGGCTTGTACAAAAATTTTTTAAGCAACCAAACCAAGATAAGAAAATTAAACACCTGTGCTATGACCGTAAACCAGTTGATGTCCATGTTATTATTGAGCTAGAATGTGATTCCAAAACGGATTCCCAAAAATTAATATCATTGATAATACAAAACAGTATATCGCCGTAGACTCTATCATAGCAAGTCCAACAAAAAGTGTTCTCGTAATAGTGGGCGCGGCATCGGGCTGTTGCGCTATTGAATTTAAAGCTGACGATACTGCCTTACCCTCTCCGATGGCCGGCATCATGCATCCAATGGCCGTTGTAAAACCTGCGGTGATGATGGATGCCATTGCAATTATAGTTGTACTATCCATTTTCTTATAATTTATGATGTTATTATTTCTTTAGTTTTATTTTTTTCTTTCCCGACTCTAACTGCAGCAGCAATATAAACCGTAGCAAGAATTGCAAAAATGTAAGCCTGTACGGTACCCGTCAGTAAACCCAATAAATTCATAATGACAGGGAAAATAAATGGAGAGATGCTCAACAAAATTGCGACAATCATACCACCACTCATCACATTACCAAACAAACGCACTGCTAATGCCAAGGTTCTTGAGATTTCGCTTATTATATTAAACGGAAGCATCATCCATGTGGGTTGTAAAAAAGATTTGAGATAGCCTAAAAACCCACGTTTACTAATGCCGTAAAACGGAACCGCTAAAAAAACACATAATGCTAATGCTGTCGTTGTAGAAAGTGACGAGGTTGGTGGTATATAGCCCGGAAAAATGATACAAATATTAGCAACTCCAATAAACAGAAATAAAGAACCGATAAAGCCTATGTATTCTTCGGGTTTTTCTAAACCTACTTCTTTTATTTGCTTATTAATCCCTGTTACAATCATTTCTAAAAAACATTGCCAAAGAGAAATTTGAATATCTGGTTTTAGTTTTCGGGTAATCAATTTAGCAGAAACAATTAACAATAGCATAATACCCCACGTAGTTACAAGGGTTAGGTTTATGGTGATAAAGCCATATTGCCAAAAAATAGTTTGATCAGGGCTGAGTTCCATGAATTTTTTCTCTCGTTAAATTAAACTGTTTTATATTTATTGTTTTAGTGATGTAAAACACAACAAATCTTGCTACAATAAAGCCTAGAAGACATCCTAAAAAATACTGCCAATTATGACCACCTATCAAATAAAATCCAATTACGGTAATGCCAATTCGTATAAAAAAACTACTTAAAAACAACATTGTGGGTCTTTTTGCTGTGATAGATTTTTTTACCGTAAACCAAAGTCCGCCATAGAATGTTATTCCCAATATTACTCCTGCTAAAAAAATTAAAATCATTATTACTGCATTATTCATCACTATCATCTTTATTTTTATGTATTTCTTTATTCTCTTTAAGTACCCAATACCAAGCAATTACACCTCCTATAATAATACCCACCAATAACAAGGTCAATGCCCATGAAAAAGACTGCGGATACAATTTATCTAACCAAAGACCTAAAGACGCACCTGCCAATGATGGCACTGCCACAGACCAACCTACCATTCCCATTAATCCTAAGCCAAACCAGACCGAATTTTTATTGCGCAAAGCTTTTAACTTACGCTGTTCTTTTTTAGAGACCTCACTACTAAAAAAATCTTCTTTTTTATCTGATTGATTCGATTTCATTTCTTAATGATTTCGAAACTTATCAAAGCTGTACACAAACCCTCTTTCTAATTTAGCGATAACGGTTTTGGCCTCTCGCTCTATTTCATCTCGATTACTAAAATCAGTTTTTATAAGTTCATTTAGTTTTCCTAAATCTTCGCCACCAAAAGCATTCTGAACTGATACTAAAACTTGTGCACCTGCTTTCAGCATCACGCCTTCATCTACCGCTACATAATTTGCTTTTTCATTTTTAATTTTATAGGTTAAAATACCCGGAACTAATGCTGCAACGCAATCTAGCCGCTGTGGTAAAAGACCATAAGAACCTGCACTGGTTTCAAACACAATGCTACTCACATCTTCAAGATTTGCAAATACTTTATATGGCAACAATATTTTTAGGTTCATTTTCTTTAAATTTCTATGGATTTACGGCGGGCTCTTGGGTAGTTGCCTCCTCTTTATTTGTATCTATTTTATGCATTTTTTCTTCGCTTTTTAGGTTTTTATTTTCAGGTTTTTTGGCCTCATCAATAGAACCGATCATATAAAAAGCACTTTCGGGATAGTCCTTAAATTCATCTGCTAAAATTCGCTCACATCCATCTAAAGCATCCTCTAAACTTACTTGCTTGCCTTTAATTCCGCTAAATTGTTCTGTTGCAAAAAAAGGTTGTGTAAGAAAGCGTTCTAGTTTTCTTGCACGATTTACCACGTTGCGGTCTTTTACAGATAGCTGTTCCATACCAAGCATAGCAATGATATCTTTTAATTCTTCGTATTGGGCAAGAGTTTCTCGAATCTTTTGCGACAATTTGTAATGCTTTTTGCCGATAATTTCTGGAGAGGTCATTTTTGAATTAGACTGTAATAAATCTATCGACGGATATAAACCTTCGCTCGCTTTTTTTCTTGATAGCGCAATTGAAGCAGAAAGGTGCGAAAATGTGTGTACGGCAGCAGGATCTGTTAAATCATCCGCAGGAACATAAACTGCTTGTATAGAGGTAATTGCTCTTGTATCTGTATACGCAATGCGTTCTTGTAATTCTGCCAACTCTGTTGCCATGGTTGGTTGGTAACCGAGTCGAGAGGGCATTTGCCCCATTAAGCCAGAAACTTCCATGCCTGCTTGTATAAACCGAAAGATATTGTCTATTAATAACAACACATCTCGATGTTCTTCATCTCTAAAATACTCTGCCATTGTAAGCGCTGCATGCCCAACTCTAAAACGTGCTCCAGGAGGTTCATTCATTTGCCCAAACAAAAGCACCATATCTTTTAAAAGGTCTTCATTTTTCATGGTATTATACAATTCGTTTCCTTCTCGGCAACGCTCTCCAATTCCGCAAAACATACTTATACCATCGTCATGCCCAACCATATTGTGAATAATTTCGGTAAGTAATACTGTTTTACCAACTCCTGCACCCCCAAACAACCCGGCTTTACCACCACGTTCTAAAGGAATTAAAACATCGATTGCTTTAATACCAGTAAGAAAAATTTCGGATTTGGTTGCTCGTTTTGATAATGGTGGCGGTGATTGATGTATGGATTTTAGAGTTACCTCTTTTGGTGCTTCTTTCTGATCAATCGGATTTCCGAATACATCAAACATGCGACCTAATATTGTTTTACCAACAGGCACCAAAAGTTCTTTACCCGTTGATGTAACCGCCATGCCGCGAGCAAGACCTTGGGTAGGCGTTAACGCAATGCCGCGCACATGAGTAGTATTAAGCTGATTAAATACTTCTATTTTTATTTGGTTTTCTTTACCTGCTAGCAAAAGTGTATCTATTTCAGGTAAATTTTCCTGAAACCAAATATCTACAACGCTACCACGAACGCTGGCTACTTTACCAATATTTAGATTGTTTTTCAAGGTTATAGTAATTGACTGATGAATATTATTTTTATTAGATGTTACGTTTTCTATTTCATTAAAATTAAATAACTGTCCTGAACACTATAAATCCAATGTTGAACATTTGGTGCTATATGCACATACTGACCCGGTTTTAAGGTTTCTTGAACTGCGTTTTCGTTTTGAAATAGAACTTCTCCAATGACACACATTAATAAAGCAGGTGTTTTACTTTGATGTTTTGATAGTTCTGCATCTTTTGCTAAATGTATACTTTGGTTGATGCCTTCATCACCTTTAAATAAAATCTCTGCCGATACTTCTTTTCGTGATGGATGTAACTTTTGAATATACTTTAACGCACTTGTTGTATAATCAACTTTCTGAAGTATAGAATCTCTTAAGTTCTCGTATTCTGTTACTTTTTTGTCAAATACTTGTTCTACGAGGTGCACTCGTCCGGTTTTTTCATCATATTCTCTCCTTTCCACAACGGGTTTAGAATATAGATGCAAACAAACGGAACGATATTCATAAGCATTAATATATCTGTAAATAGTTTTTGATTTTTGCATGTACGAATAACTCTGAGAATTTAGTACAATTGAACTTACTTTTTCAATTTTATTATTTCCTTTTGATACCCGATACCGCTCTTCTATAAACTGCCCAGTTATTGGGTGTATCCATACTTCTTCAGAATCAATATCGTGTATGGAACCTTCCTGACCTTTTTCCCAGCAAGATAAAATTAACTGATACTCATTGGTTTCAAAAAGAAGAACTCTTGCTGGCCGATCTTCTCTAAACTTAAAATGGCGCTCCCATCTATTCAACGGAATTTCTATGTTTTTCATGATATTTAAATAACAGCTTGCCGCATGTTTTTTAGTACATGTATTGATTGCCAGAATGAGTGTTTCTATTGTTTTTATTTCCATTTTAATCTATATTTAATTGTGTTATTCTTAATAAAAAAATAGTGCACCAAACCGCAAGAAATTAGAAAGTAATTGCTTCTATAAAAAACTAAATAGCAAGAAATTTTAAAATAAAGATACCTGCTTTGAAGCCTCTCTTCTTCATAAATAAGTTTTCAATTTAATCGTTGATCTAGTTATTTTCAATCAATTCTTTCTTTTCTAAAAACTCTTCCTTATTGATTTCTCCTGAAGCAAATCGCTTCTTTAAAATATCTAATGGTGTCCCTTTTTTTGTTCTTTGCCCCGGAATGTCATAAGGTGTTGCAAAAATCCAAAACAAAACAATGATCCAAAGAAACCACCATATTAAATGCATTCCCCAAAAATTGTAATATTCATTATTCATCATATCTTTATTTTTAATCTTCTATTTTTTTCTTTGTTCTTATTCCAAAAAAAGTATAAAACGGACAGAAACCAAATAGGCTTGTTATCAAAAAAAAACCTGTGATTCCTAATAATACCATAGCAAAAACACCCGATATTATATCATTATAGATTAATACTGGCGGAATAGTAGCGAGTATTACTCTGGTAATTCGATCTGGTATCCCCATATTTTTTGTCATAACTTAGGATTTTTACATTCATTTTTAATCTCTCCACTTTCCTTTTCATTTTAAATCCACTCCAATCAGTTTAAAATTTTCATCATTTAAAACATTATTTTAGCTTTTGATAATCAATTTTTTAGCTATTCTTTGGTTTATTTTACTTTTTTAAAATAGTGCTTAACACTTCTTGTTTGTCTAATTTTTTAGTACAAAAAAACCAGTCTTTACAATCTAGCTCATCACTAGAAGTCATCCTTTGTTCTGCAACACCACAAGATCCTGCAGGCGAAATAATGACATCATCTCCTGGTTGCCAATCTGCTGGAGTAGCTATGTTAAATGCGTCTGCTGTTTGCATGGCGATTAATGCTCTATAAATTTCATCAAAATTTCTTCCGAGACTTATAGGATAATAAATTAGCGCTCTAACTATACCATTTGGATCTATAAAAAATACAGCTCGGACCGCCTGAGTTTTACTTTCGTTAGGCTGTACCATTCCATATTTTTTAGCTATTGTCATCGAAATATCTTCTATTAAAGGAAACTTGACTTCCATGTTTTTTATTCCATTAAATTCTATTTTGTCTTTAATGGTGCGCAACCAAGCAATATGGCTATATAAACCATCAATAGACAAACCAAGTAATAAACAATTAGCCTCGTTAAATTTACTTTCAAGATTTGCAAACGTTATAAATTCTGAAGTACAAACAGGTGTAAAATCTGCCGGATGACTAAACAGAATTACCCATTTACCTGCATAATCTTCAGGGAAATTAATATCTCCTTGGGTTGTTGTTGCTTTAAAATTAGGAGCCTTATCTCCTATTCTTGGCATTGCCGAAATTTGCTCTTTTTCTTGAATCGTTTCCATTGTTCTACTATTAGTTTTAACTAAAATTATTACTGAAATCAAAACTACCGCTATTGGTAATTTTTTAAAATGATCTAGATCAGTAGATGTAAACATTTAAAAATGAAATCTGTAACATGACCTAGATCATTTTAAATTATGTATCTTGTGTATACATTTGGTCTTTTTAATAACTAAAAAAGAAAATGAATAAAGAACTTCAAGATATAGAAATAGAATTATTTAAAAATATATTTCAGTCATCAGTGGAAGGTATTTTGGTAGTAGATGCTAATGGTTGTATTATAAAAGCCAATTTGGCTAGTGCAAAACTCTTTGGCTATGATCTAGACGAACTTGAAAACCAAGAAATAGAAATTCTTATTCCGAATAAATTTAAAAAAATACATCAAAATCATAGAGAAGGCTATATTACGAAGCCCAACCCAAGAACAAGGACACAACATTTAGAGTTGTGGGGACAAAAGAAAGATGGCTCTCAATTTCCTGTAAATATTAGTTTAAGCCCAACAACAATTGCAGGGAAAAAAGCTGTTATTGCGTTTGTAGTTGATATTACTGCACAAAAAAAACAAGATACTTTATTTAGTATTAGAAATAACGCATTGGCCTCTACTAGTAATGGTATCTTGATTACTGATGCTCAAAAAAAGGGCAACCCTATTATTTATTGCAATGCTGCTTTTACAAAAATAACAGGATATAAAGAAGAAGAAGTACTTGATAAAAATTGCTCTTTTTTACAACGAGATGATGTTAATCAAAAGGCTATTAGCGTTATAAAAAATGCGATTCAGAATGAACAATTATGCAATGTTATTGTCCGTAATTATAAAAAAGATGGGACACTATTTTGGAATAACGTTAGTATTACCCCAGTCTTTAATGAAGACAATATTTTAACTAATTATATTGGAGTACAAAATGATGTTACGAATAAAGTAAAACAAGAAAATCTTAAAAATCATACCCAAAAAATACTTGAGCTAATTGCTGAAAATCAATCATTAAAAACAATTTCTACCAAAATCACAAAAATTATTGAAGATCATTTTAAAAATTGTTTAGCGTCTATTTTAGTATTAGATAAAGAAAATAAAGTGCTACACAATTATACATCTGCACATTTAACAAAAAACATTCCGGGTAATACTGAAGATAGTACTACTGAGTTAAAAGAAGATTTTTTTGGTACTATTGAATTTTTAAAAAAGGAGATTTTTGTTTCCAAAACAGAGGAAAAGATCCTTTGGGAGGGTCATAAAGAAATTGCTCTAAAAAATGATCTAAAAGTATGCTGTTCGTCTCCCATTCTTTCTTCTACCAAAAATATTTTAGGCAGATTTACGATATACAGTAAGGATGGAAGAAAAGCTTCAAAAGAAGAAAAAAAAATTCTTTTAGACTTGAGTCATTTAGCTAGTATCGCTATTGAAGCACATAACAAGGGCATTGAATTACAAGAGAATAAAAGAGCTTTAGAACAGCAGGCTCTAGAATTAGAAGAAAAAGTATTAGAACTCAAAAAAGAGAAGGAGCTATTATATCGCTATATGAACACCGCTTCCTCAATTTTTTTGGTTATAAATGCCAATCATAAAATAGAATTTGCCAACCGAAAGGCATGCGAGGTTCTACAAGTTTTACATCATGAAATTATTGGTAAAAACTGGTTCAATAATTTTATACCAGAACGCAATAGAAAAAAATTATCAGCAATTTTTGACCAAGTAATAAAAAGTGAGATTGCACCAATTGATGCCTACGAAAACAAAGTTTTGGCAGGAAATAGAGAACGAATTATTCAATGGCGCTACGGAATTATAAGAGATCATAACAATTATCCGATTAGTGTTATTAGTTCTGGAATCGATATTACAGAAGAAAAAAGACTAGAAAAAGAACTGGAAGTCAGTAGAAATCAACTTGCCAAATATGCTAAAGAATTAGAGAAAAAAGTAGAAAATAGAACCGAAGAATTAACAATTACCGCAAAACAGCTTGTAACCTCTAATTTAAGTTTAGAAGACCAAATAGAAGAAACGCTAGCAGCGGAGAAAATTGCTGCTGCTAGTAAATATTTATCCTCAGCAATTGCTAAAAATTTTCCTAATGGATTTATCATTGTTTTTAACCGAAATTTTCAAATAATTCTTATCGAAGGCGCATCTGTTAAACCCTTAAAATTAGATACTATCATTTTTCATGACACAACTATAGATGATTTTCCTATCTTTTCTACAGAACAAAAAACCAAACTAAAACAAGATATTTCTAAGACCATAGGCGGAGAACATCTTAGTTTCGAAATAAGGTATAAAAATCAATATTTTGCAGCAAACACCTCGCCGTTAATTGATAAAGAAGGTATAATTTCTAGTGCATTATTTGTTTATAACGATATCACTGCTCAAAAAAAAATAGAAAAAGACACCAAACAAGCATTAGAAAAAGAGCGGGAACTTAATGAATTAAAATCTCGTTTTGTTTCTATGGCTTCTCACGAATTTAGAACACCTTTAAGTGCAATTCAAACATCAGCAATTCTTATTGCTAAACAAAACGAAGTTGGATATGAATTAAAGCGTGAAAAATATGTAAATCAAATACAGAAAAATGTAAAACAATTGGTTATTATTTTAAATGATTTCTTGTCTTTAAGCAAATTAGAGGAAGGAAAATTAATGACAAATAATAAACTCTTTGATTTTGTTGCGCTTTCTAAAACAATTTTAGAAGAAGTATCTATCACAAAAAATAGAGGTAAAAACATCATTTTTTCAACACCCATAAAACCTGTTTTCATCAACCTAGACCCAAAACTAGTGAGTCATATTTTAATGAATTTGCTATCGAATGCCATAAAATATTCTCCAGAAAATACAGATATCATTATTAAAATTAAAGAAAATGACTTTTTTGTATCTCTAGAAGTTAAAGACTTAGGTATTGGTATTCCTGAAGAAGAACAAGACAAATTATTTGAACGTTTTTTTAGAGCAAAAAATGTACAAAATATTGAAGGAACAGGACTAGGTCTTAATATTGTAAAACAATACGTAGACCTTATGGGGGGCACTATTAGCTTTAAAAGCGCTATTAATAAAGGCACTACTTTTTTAATAAAGTGGCCAAAACTAACTAAACGACCCACTAAATTAATTAACCAAACAACTAAATAAATTAATTATGAAAAAAATTTTAATCATTGAAGATAACCAAGATGTCCGAGAAAATACAGCAGAAATATTAGAACTAGCCAACTATCAAGTTAGCACCGCTTCAGATGGAGATAATGGTATAGCAAGTGCAAAATCATTTCAACCTGATATTATTATTTGTGATATTATGATGCCAAAAATGAATGGTTATGACGTATTGCTAAATTTAAATAAAGACAAAAAAACAGCTAGGACTCCTTTTATTTTTTTAACCGCTAAAACAGAAAGAACAGATGTTAGAAAAGGAATGAACCTAGGCGCTGATGATTATCTTAAAAAGCCTTTTCAAGAAAACGAATTATTAGAAGCAGTGGCTTCTAGACTCAAAAAACATAGCTTTCTTAAAAAAGAATTTTCTAAAGATTTAGCAGGAGTTAAACAGTTCTTTAATGAAGTATCTATGCATGAAGGAATCGAAAGCCTTTATGAAAATAGAGATGTTATAAACTTTCAGAAAAAAGACACTATTTTTATGGAAGGTGATACGGCACATGCACTCTATTTTATTCAAAAAGGAGTCATAAAAACTTATAAAACTACAGAATCTGGTAAATGTTTGGTAACTGGCTTATTTGGACCCGGACAATTTTTTGGACAACTTTCTGTGCTTTCTGATGCAGGATCTTATAGAGATACTGCCATTGCTTTAGAAGACACAAGTTTGTTTGAAATACCTAAAACAGATTTTAAATCCTTATTATTTGGGGATAAATTGATCTCGAATAAATTTATTTCTATGATTTCTAATGATATTGTAGAACTTCAGGAACAACTAATTAGCATGGCTTTTGCAACCGTTAGACAGCGCTTGGCAAAAGTGCTTGTAGATTTATCTAAAAAAGAAATACTTTATCATTCTGATAATAAAGGAATTTCAATTTCTAGAGAAGATTTAGCGAGTCTTATAGGTACGGCTACTGAAACTGCCATTAGAATGCTAACCGATTTTAAAGACGAAAACTTAGTAACTCTTGGTGTGCACAGAGAAATCTATATAGAAAATCCTAAATATTTGAACAACATTGCGATGTTTGGATAAAATATTGATGTTCTATTTTTATTGAAAAAAGGGAATGTTAAGATTCATTTCTCAATGCTATAAATCTATATAAATATTTATACTATGTCTTCTGGAGAAAATAAAAAAACAAAAAAAATATTTATTATTAAAACATATCCAAATTTATCAGAAATAAGGAAGGTTATAAAAAATATTGCTCAAAAAATGGAGGTACCGCTTCAAATATCCATTTTAGGAAAAATAACGACCCGTAAAACACTTACTAAAAAGGAAGTTGAAAAAATCATTGCCGATATAAAAAAGCAATTAAGAGACATTTTAGGTAAGGAATTTGAGTTTGGCTACTTTTATAACCCAGAGCTTGGTTCCTTGTTTATTGCGGGGCATCTAACCCCTGTATTTCTTAATAAAGTTAATAAAAAAGAACTCGCTTCTTTACCAGCAGGTCTTGCTGGTATTTTTAGAGGATTAGGTATTGATGCAAAGGAATTTAAAAGCTATTTCTCTGCATTAAAAAATGATAATTATTGTTTAATTATTCGAGGAAGAAGTAGTGAATTGGCTGCAATAGAAGCGTTATTAACTTAAATGGTATGGCTTTCATAGCATGATCAATTTAGCATCATTACCAGATATAAACTCATAACATTTTAGATATATAATGCCGTAATAAATCGTTTCTTTTTCGCTTACTTTTTATTAAAAAAATGACCGTAGCGAAGGCAGTGCTCATTCTTTTTTCATTTCAATGAATCAAAAAATAATTCAATTTATGTACACGGAATTATACCGATAAATTGGTATTACTCTTGAAGTTCATTTTTAATGATTGGAAAAACGTAACTTTTATACATACAAAAGCTGGAGATTATAAAAAACCTCCAGCTTTTTGGTGGCATAAAAAAAATTATGCAGATTCAATTCCCCAATTGACTCTTATTGCCTTTTCTACCATTTATTATTTAAAATTACTGGTATTATATTTTTTAAATTTTTAAAAGTAAAAACGGAAAGCCTAAACTTTCCGTTTTCTATGAAGTTCTTATTATTTTATCTAGCAACACCAATCATTTAAAAAATTCTATCTCTAGAGCCTTTTTACAAAAGGATTTTTAAAAGATATATGCCAATCACTTCATAAAACCTCTGCTACTTTGCTGTATACAGAAATCATTTTTTTAAAGAAATCGAAACACAAAAATGTTTCGATTTCTTCGAAGATATAAAATGTAGTTTAAGAATACTTGCCCTTTCTATATTCCTATTGCTAAAAATATATATCACAACACTTAAAATGCGTTTTATAACTCCAAAATTCATTGAACATCGCTATCCAAAAATCTATATTTTAATAATTTTAAAGAACTTACTTTCTTAATTACACTACAAATATACATGGGCTTTAAAGCATAGACACTGATCTGGGTCAGTTAGGGTGTTTTTTTTTAAATAATACCCTATTTAATTTCCATTTTGTGACACAAAAAAAGAAGATTCTATAAAGTAAAAATATAAACTTGACATATTGCCTATGTATTAAAAAACTGGAGGTTATAAAAAACCTCCAGCCTATTAATGATATGAAAGTTACCTTTCATACCGATCCAATCCCCCAATTGACTCTTGTACCATCTATCATTTTATTTTCTAATAATTTGAAACAATAACTGGTAATATATTTTTTTAAATTCTATATGTTCTCATAAAAAGTAAAAACGGAAAGCCTTAACTTTCCGTTTTCTATGAAGTTCATAATATTTTATCTAGCAATACCAATTAGTTAAAAAATCTATATCTAGAGAGTTTTACAAACGGACTTTTAAAATAAAAATGCTAATTACTTCATAAGATTTCTGCTACATTACTGCAAACAAAAATCATTTTAAAAGCAATCAAAACACCGAAATGTTTCGATTGCTTTAAAGAAATAAAATGTAGTTTAAGAGTACTTGCTCTTTCTATATTTCTATTGAAAGAAACATATATCGCACCGCTTAAAATAAGTTTTATCCCTTCAAAATTCAATGAACATTGCTGTCCAAAAATTTATATTTTAATAATTTCAAAGAACTTGTTTTCTTAATTACACTACAAATATACATGGGCTTTATAGCCTGGGAAGTGACTTAGGTCAGTTGGACTATTTTTTTTATAAAAAAGTATTTTATACCAATCCTGGTTTGAAATTACTGTAATATAAAATGATGATTTTTTTCTTTGTAGAACATAGAAAAATAAAGCATAGCATTCGTTTATGGTTTCTTTTTAAATTGAAATAGAAAGGAAGGCTATGCTATTTCTTTTTATTGTAAAGAATCAAAAAAATAATTTGATTATAATACACAACTTCATAAATTAAATTGGTAAAAGAACTGCTTTTAAAACTTTATAAAGTTGAATATAACAAGCTTTATCCTTAATTTTGTGATAGATTTTAAATCAATATATCATGAAAAAATTAAGTATACTATTCATTCTTTTAATAGCATTTTCAAATACTTTATGGGGTCAAAAAACATTTACATTATCAAGTAATGATTTAGGTGGCCAAGCAACAAAAATACAAGAATTTAATGGTTTTGGCTGTGAAGGCGATAATACATCGCCACAACTTTCTTGGGCAAATGCACCAGCAGGAACTAAAAGTTTTGCAGTAACCATGTACGATCCTGATGCGCCCACAGGAAGTGGTTGGTGGCATTGGGTAGTTTTTGATATTCCAAAAAACATCAACGAATTGGTTACAAATGCTGGAAATATCACTTTAAATTTAGCACCAAAAGACGCCATACAAAGTCTTACTAATTATGGCGCAAAAGGCTTTGGAGGTCCTTGTCCGCCAAAAGGGCACGGTTTTCATAAATATGAAATTACAGTGTATGCCTTAAAAACTGAAAAGCTTGGTTTAGATGAAAATACAAACCCTGCCATTGTAGGTTATTATTTATGGAACAATACCTTAGCAAAATCTACGATTGTAACATATTATAAGAAATAAGATTTGTTTTACTATGTTATAAAATCCTGAGCTTTTGCTTGGGATTTTTTTGTAGGATTGCTTTTGAATAATTACCTTTAAAAAAATAAAAAAATGCTATCCAATGGAAATTCCTAAATTTATAAAACTTTTATATTCATTTTTATACATAATGTTTCCTAGAAAAACACATCACCTAAAGATTTAATTGATGAGGATTTTCTGCAAATTGAAACAGTAGTGAAAAAAGAACTTTTAAATAAGCTTAACGAAATTAATCCATTTTATTTTGACACACTATTTTTGGAGTATATTATAATTTGATACCATAAGAAAACACAAATAAAAACACGAAATTTCAGAAATATAGCACGTTTTTTCTTTTTGAAATTCTTTAATTATTTATCTTGCCTAAAAAAGCTAGAATGTCAAAAAATCCTGAATTAGAACTCGCCTTAAACTTTATCGAAAAAACAGATAGAAATCTTTTTATCACCGGAAAAGCAGGTACCGGAAAAACTACTTTTTTACATCAAATTAAAAAAGAATCTTTAAAAAGAATGATTATTGTTGCGCCAACGGGTGTCGCCGCAATTAATGCAAAAGGAGTTACGATTCATTCGTTTTTTCAAATGCCTTTTGGTCCTATTTTACCAAATCAGATTCAGAATAACCAACCACAACGTCGTTTTTCAAAAACAAAAATTGATATTATAAAATCATTAGATTTAGTCATTATTGATGAAATTTCTATGGTGCGTGCTGATTTATTAGATGGTATAGACCAAGTAATGAGACGGTATAAAAACCGAAATAAAGTGTTTGGTGGCGCACAAGTTTTAATGATTGGCGATTTACAACAATTAGCACCTGTTGTAAAACCAAATGAATGGAGTTTACTACAACAACATTATGATACCGTTTACTTTTTTAGTTCTAAAGCGTATCTAGAAGCAAATGTGGTTTCTATTGAGTTAAAACATATTTATCGTCAGAAAAATGAAGATTTTATTAAAATTCTAAATGAAATTAGAACAAATACCTTGTCTAATGAATCGGCTAAAATTTTAAATAAAAACTACAATCCAACATTTTCGCCAACCGAAGAAGAGGGGTATATTACCTTAACAACGCATAATAACAGAGCTAATTTAATCAACAATTCTGAACTTAATAAACTCAAAAATAAAAGCTATTTTTTTAAGGCAGAGGTTTCTGGGAAGTTCAGCGAAAATGCTTTTCCGAATGATGAAACCTTAGGACTTAAAGTAGGCGCTCAGGTAATGTTTATCAAAAATGATTCATCACAAGAGAAAAGATATTTTAATGGAAAAATAGGAATTGTAACCAAGATTACTAAAGAAACTGTGCATGTGCAATGTGGCGAAGAAGTTGATGAAATTGTTACAGAAAAAGAAATGTGGGATAATATTAATTACTCTATTAATGATGAAACCAAAGAGTTAAAAGAAGAAATTATTGGCTCTTTTAAGCAAATACCGTTACGATTAGCTTGGGCAATTACCATTCATAAAAGTCAGGGATTAACTTTTGAGCGAGCCGTAATTGATGCAGAAGCATCTTTTGCGCATGGGCAAACGTATGTAGCGCTGAGCAGATGTACTTCTTTAGAGGGTTTGGTTTTGAAAACACCCATTTCTAGCAATGCCATTATCAATGATAAAACGGTGAGTATTTTTAATGAAAGTGTTGAAGAGAATCATCCTGATGAAACAATTTTAAACCAATCTGAACAGCAATTTCAACTAAATTTAATTTCAGAATTGTTAGATTATCAACCTTTCTTATATCCAACAACCCGTTTAATTGATATTTTTTATAAAAATAGAACCAGTATAAAAGGTGATGTTATTGATCATTTGCAAACCTTAAAAGATGATGGTGTTGTTGCTTTGATGAAAGTCTCTAACGGATTTAAAAATCAATTGAATGCACTCGCAGCGGAGAATGTGTTGCCAGAAAAAAGTTCTCAAATTCAAGAACGATTTACAAAAGCGATTGCTTATTTTCTAAATCAGACTAAAAATAACATTGAAAAACCTTTGAATGCTATTTCATTTTCAACAGATAATAAAGCCGTAAAAAAAGACTTTTCAAAACAATTTGATACACTTCAAGAAAAGCTAGAAGAAAAATTATTTGCGCTTCAAAAAATGTCAAGTGGTTTTAAAGTACAAGATTATTTACATGTAAGGGCCCAAGCGGTTTTACAAAAAATGGAACCGACCAAAAAGAAACAAGTTGCCTCTAAAAGAGATCCTATTTTAGCATTAAGACTAAGGGAATTAAGAGACGATATTTCAAAATCTTTAGGAATTGCTCATTTTCAAATTTTTACACAAGAAACGTTGTATGCAATCTGTGATGACTTGCCAAGATCTGAAGCTGCTTTGTTGAAAATTTCTGGAATGGGAAAAATTCGTGTACAAAAATACGGAGAAGAAATCTTAGAAGCTATTGAAAGTTACTGCAAAGAAAACGGCATTAACAAGTTGAATGAGCAGCAGAAAGAAGATAAAAAATCGACAAAACAAATTAGTTTTGAGTTGTTTAAATCGGGTTTGTCCATTAAAGAAATTGCCAAAGAAAGAAGCCTAACAGCCGGAACTATAGAAAATCATTTGGCCAGTTTTATCCCGCTAGGAGAAATAGATGTTTTAGAATTAATGGAGTTAAAACGCTATAAAAAAATCCGTAATGAGATAGAAGAAGCAGGAGAAGTAAAAGGTTTAACAGCCTTAAAAGAAAAAGTAAATGCTAGTTTTTCGTATATGGAGTTAAAAATGGTTTTAATGTCTATGGAGTTATAATGCGTGTGATGACCTCTAGTAAATTTGTTGAAAAATAGAATCAAATAAGGATTTATTTCAAATCCTTTAAAACCAATTGTACAGATTTATGTCCATTCCATTCGTTTTCATCTAAAGCGTACACGATATCAAAATCATTTTGTACAAAAGCCATTTTATCCCCCAAATTAAAACCAATAGCATTGTAATTCTGTTTATTATCACCTTGAAAAACATTCAATTTTAAATGTGTTTTATCCGCTCCTACTTGTTTGCCATAACCATTGTCTCTAACACAAATAGAGGTAAAAGTAGGTTTCATATTCATAGGTCCAAAGGGCGCCATTTGCTGAAGTATTCTAAAAAATTTCGGTGTAATTTCTGAGAGTTCAATTTCTGCATCAATCGCAATTTCTGGTGTCAATAATTTTTTATCGATGGTTTTCGCTACAACTTCTTCAAACTTGTTTTTAAATTTTTCGTAGTTTTCAGGCAATAAAGTTAAACCCGCTGCATATTTATGACCGCCAAATTGTTCTATAAATTCGGAACATGCTTCTAATGCATTATAAACATCAAAATCTTTGACCGAGCGGGCAGAAGCGGCTAATTTATCGCCACTTTTGGTAAAGACCAAAGTAGGTCTGTAGTATTTTTCTATCAAACGAGAAGCCACAATTCCGATGACACCTTTGTGCCAATCTTCTTGAAAAACTACGGATGAAAAACGCTGTTCTTCTTCATTATCAATAATCTGAATTAAAGCTTCCTCTGTAATTCTTTTATCTAAATCTTTTCTATCCGCATTAAAAATTTCAATGGCGGCAGCAAATTCAACAGCAGATTCAAAATCCATTTCCGTTAAAAGTTGAACTGCGTAATTACCATGTTTTATTCTTCCGGCGGCATTAATTCTGGGCGCAATGATAAAAACAACATCCGTAATGGTAAGTATTGTTTTTTTAATATGATGAATAATGGCTTTAATGCCGTTTCTTGGGTTTTGATTGATGACTTGCAAACCAAAATATGCTAAGGTTCTGTTTTCGCCGTTCATCGGTACAATATCTGCCGCAATTGCAGTAGCTACCAAATCTAAATAAGGCATAAAGTATTCTATGGTTTGATTTCTTGAAACTCCTAAGGCTTGTATGAGCTTAAACCCAACACCACAGCCGCACAATTCATCAAAAGGATAGTTACAATCTTCTCGTTTTGCATTTAAAACAGCAACAGCGCTCGGAATTTTTTTGCCAGGTTTATGATGATCACAAATTATAAAGTCGATATTTTTCTCTTTGGCGTACTCCACTTTTTCAATGGCTTTTATACCACAGTCTAACGCAATAATTAAAGAAAAATCATTGTCTTCGGCAAAATCAATTCCTAGATAAGAAATACCATACCCTTCTGCATATCTATCAGGAATATAGGTAGCAATGTTTGGGGTCAGTGTCTTTAAATAAGAAGAAACTAAAGAAACGGCAGTTGTACCATCTACATCATAATCACCATAAATTAAAATATTTTCATTGTTAGCAATGGCAGTTTCAATTCTGGCAACGGCAACATCCATATCTTTCATTAAAAAAGGATCATGAATATTTTTTAGATTGGGACGAAAGTAATTTTTAGCATCCTCAAAGGTTTCAATATTTCTTTGACAAAGAATGGTTGCTATTGTGGTATCAACTTTAAGATCTTTTGCTAATTTAAGGATTGTTTCCTTGTCTGGTTGTGGTTTTATGGTCCATCTCATAGCTTTGTACTGAATTTTTTTTAATGACTCTATTCATTAATTTATACCATTTATTTTGCTATTCTTATAAATTATGCAAATGAATCTCTACTTCTACAGTAGCAAATTGTCGAAACATTTCCATGACTCCACAGTATTTGGTCACTGATAAATTTACAGCTTTTTGAATTTTTTCTGGTTGTAACTCACTGTCTGTAAAATGATAATCTACTTTTACCTTGTTATAAAACTTGGGGTGTTCGTCTGTTAATTCGGCGGTAACTTCAATCTTAAAATCAGCAACTTCAGCCCGCATTTTTTCTAATAAAGAAACAACATCTAAACCAGAACAACCTGCTAAAGAAGATAACATTAATGCTTTTGGAGCAAAACCAACCACATCACCATTATCTTGAGACTTATCGAACATTGTTAAAGTATGTCCGCTTGGATTATCCGTTTCAAATTGAGATTTTTGAGACCATTTGGTCGTAACCATATTTTTATCCATAATTTATATATATTTAAAATTTGAAGTATTAAATTGTGCATTCTTACAAAAATAAGAAAACAGGTATAGGTTCATGAATAAAACAGATAAATCTCTGAAAATTAAAATAAAATGTTCGATACTTTTCTTTTTGCTGATGGGTATTCATATGCATGCACAAGCTGTTTTGGATGCAGGAGCTACCATTAGACAGCCATATTGTCAAGGAAGTGCTATAAAAATCGCTCCTAGTTTTTCAATTACGGACTCCAATGATTCAAGTATCCCGGCATTTTTTATTCAAATATCCGAGGGATATCAATCTGGTTTTGATACATTAGAGTTAGATGAAGCATTACATCCTAATATTTCAGCACTTTGGGATGATAACGAAGGGAAGTTAACTTTAATTTCAATAGGCAGTGGCACCGAAATGTTGCTTACAGATCTCGAAAATGCGGTAAGAGATGTAACGTTTATAACCACGGTATCAGACGTTATTGAAGAAAAAGCCTTTTCATTGTCAATTGATGAGTCTAACTATTTACCCTCCACAAATAATTTTTATCAATTTATTTCTGCTCCTAATATTAGTTGGTCAAACGCAAAAATAGCGGCAGAACAATTAACGTTATACGGTAGGCCTGGATATTTAGCGACCTTAACAAGCAAAGAAGAGGCGGATTTTGCTGGGAAACAAGCACCGGGTACTGGTTGGATTGGCGGCACGGATGAAGAAACAGAAGGGGTTTGGAAATGGGTAACAGGACCAGAAGCCGGAACTGCTATGGAAGTATTTTGGAACGGGCAAGTAAATGGCACCACCCCAAACTTTGCTTTTTGGAATAATAACGAGCCTAATGATTTTGGGTCTGGAGAAGATTATGCTCATATTACAGATCCTTCCATTGGAATTCAAGGCGCATGGAATGATTTACCAAATACAGGAGGAACAGGCTTATATGCAGCAAAAGGATACATTGTAGAATATGGTGTACCAACAGACCCTTTATTAAGTATCGTAGCAACGACCAGCATTTATATTCCTCAAATTACAGAGACAACTGATGCAATTGTTTGTGAATCTGGTTCCGTAACAATCTCAGCAATACCCAGTGAAGGAGAAATTGTATGGTTTGATGTTGCAACGGGTGGTATAGAAATAAGTTCTGGAACTTCTTATACAACACCAATTTTAGACGCCAACACAACCTTTTATGCCGCAATTTCACTAAATGGTTGTGTTAGCTCACAAAGAACTCCTGTAAGGGCAACAGTTATTCCAAGACCAACAATTACAACTACAACAGACGACTTAATTTGTTCTGGCAGCGCAACTTTAAGTGCCACCGCTTCTGCTGGAAACATTTTCTGGTACGATTCGGAAACAAGTACAACTCCTATTTTTGAAGGTTCAACTTTTGAAACTCCACCATTAAATGAGACTACTAGTTACTTTGTGGAAGCTATGATTTCTGATTGTTCGTCTTCTACAAGAACAGCAATAATAGCAGAAGTAGATGCTACAGTTCCTCAATTTGATTTATTACAAGAAATTTTTATTTTGTGTGAAGATATTGGTTCTGTAAACTTAGAAACCATAGGCCCACAAGGAAATTATACCTATATCTGGAAAAAAGAGGGTAGTGTTATTACTGGAAGTTTGCCTACAATTAATATAACTTCATCCGGAAATTATTCAGTCAGCGCGATTTCTGAGGCGGGTTGTTTATCCGGTGAAACACCTATTTTAGTTACAGACTCTGAAAAAGCTACCGTTACTAAAGACGATGTTATTATTGTAGATGATTCTAAAAATAATTTGATTCAAGTTGTAAATCCTAATTTAGGCAATGGCGATTATGAATTTGCATTAGACGATGAATTCGGAACCTATAAAAATGATGGTATTTTTGAAAATTTATCTGTAGGATTGCATACATTATTGATAAGAGATAAAGGCGGATGTGGAATAGAAAAATATGTTTTCTCAATTTTAGGATACCCAAAATTCTTTACACCCAACGAAGATGGCAAGAATGATTTTTGGAACATATCAGGATTTGATACTACCTTCTACCCCACTTCAGAAATTCAGATTTATAATAGATTTGGCATTTTACTTTTTAAATTTGATGGCAATAGTGAAGGATGGGACGGCACTTATCAAGGGAAAACAGCACCTTCTAATAGTTATTGGTTTAAAGCAACTTTAACCGACATTGATGGTTTTTTAATAGAAAAAACAGGATATTTTAGTTTAATAAGAAAATAAAATTATGGCATTAGTAACTCCACTTTCAGCAGAACACGATTTAGAAACCAAAGAATTGGCTGAATTCTTTAATGAAACGTTAGGTTTTTGTCCTAATTCGGTTTTAACCATGCAAAGAAGACCTGCAATTTCTAAAGCTTTTATCAATTTAAATAAAGCCGTAATGGCAAATGAAGGTCGTGTAACCTCTGCTTTAAAAAGAATGATTGCTTGGGTTTCTAGCAATGCAACCGGTTGTAGATACTGCCAAGCACATGCCATTAGAGCCGCAGAGCGTTATGGCGCAGAACAACAGCAATTAGACAATATTTGGGAGTATAAAACACACAGCGCTTTTTCTAATGCAGAAAGAGCTGCTTTAGATTTTTCTTTAGCTGCTTCTATGGTTCCAAATGCAGTAGATGCAACTATTAAAAAAGAATTATATACTTATTGGGATGAAGGTGAAATTGTAGAAATGTTAGGTGTAATTTCTCTTTTCGGCTATTTAAATAGATGGAATGATTCTATGGGGACAACTTTAGAAGAAGATGCTATAAACAGCGGAAACCAATTTTTAGGAAAACATGGTTTTGAAGTTGGCAAGCATGATGGTTCTAAATATTAGAACTACGCTTTTATGTTACAGGTTTTCGTTATTTTTATAAATTACTAGATTTTTTTTAGTTCTTCTATCTTATTTGCAACAATAGAATCTATCAATCTTTGTCTTGCTTTTATTTCTTTGTTGATGAGTGTTTCATCAGAAACAAGGTCTAAAGTAGTTGTTAATGATTTTTTGTACCAATCTTTCCAAGCATTTAAGATGGCTATTTGTATGGATAAAGAATCTCCTTTATGGATGGCAATTTTACTTTGTTTTAGTTCCTCATGAAAACGATTTAAAGCTGCTTTTTGTAGGTTGAGCTGTATTGTTTTTGCAGTTTTTTCATCACTATTTAGCAAGGTGTAGGCGGCAATTAAGGACGCTGTTCCAACATTTTTTAACGTTGTTTTAGAAACCTTGTCGATTCTGTCATTATCTGTATGATAAAACTGATCTGTAAAATGCCAAAATAAAACACTCGGTATATTTTCTCTTAAAAACGGAACGTGATCACTTCCTCCTTCAAACGGATTTGTGTTCACAACCCAATTGGCTCTTTTGCCTTGAGCTTTAAATATATCAATTAAAAAATCATTTAAATAATGAGGTTTCATTTCGTCTAAATTCATTTTAGAACCACCCCATTCTGTATGTTTGTCATTTCCTCGCGTCCAAATAGCACTCGGATCTGGCATTTTTTCAATTAAAAAAGTGCCACCAGTTTTCTCTGTATCTTCACCAACCATATCCAAAGAAATTCCCCATTTAATATCTTTGGCTCTTATAGTATCTTCTTGTACATATCTTCTGGTCGATATAATTTCATCGCCCCATAAAAAGGTTAATGTTCTTTTTGGTTGATATTGTTTTTGTTTGACGTATTTCGCTGTTAATGTAGCCATTTCAAGTGACACACCAACTCCGGTGGCATTATCATTCGCACCAGGTTCTTGCACGTGGGCACTAAAAACCAAACGTTCTTTAGGTTTTTCACTTCCTTTTATATCTGCAACAATGGTCAATTCTTCAGAGGGATAAATATGAGTTTCAATATTTACATGTAACATCGTTTTACCTTTTTCTAAAGATTTTTTTAAACGTTCTTTGGCAGCAAAAGACATTGCAATTGCCCAAGGTTTGTTTATGGTATCTAACGGAATGGAACGAAACTGAATAGAAGTTGTATTTTTTTGGGGTTGTAAATAATCAGGATTATTATAGGTCATAATTCCTGCTGCTTTTCCAGCAACAATTGCGGCTTTAAAAAGTTGATACGGACTCGTTTCTGCAAAAACTATTTTTCCTTTTACATCAATATTTGATAGTTTTTCAATATCTTTTACATATACAACTTCTGCGGAAATACCTTCTTTAGGTGTGCTATAAGCATTTAAAGCAATCATGTTTCTATTGGTTGCATGTTGCAGTAATGGTTCCTTTTCATTGTTGATAGTAACCAGAGCATCTACGGCTTCCCATGTGGGTTTTTTAAGGGGTCGCTTTTCTATTCGGTAGGTTAGTAAAGTAGATTCTGTTGCATTTTCTTCTAAAATATATCCTGCTTTTTCAAGTTCTTCCGCAATTTTATAAATACTTTTATTAAACCCTGTATTCCCAACCACTCTCCAATATTTTTCAATAAAAGAAGTCGTTTGAAAAGCTAAATCACCTGTAAATTCTTGATTGATGATGTCTGAATAATTGGTTGTATATAATATTTCTGGTTGCTCTTTTTTACAGTTGATAAAGAGTAATGTTGAAAGTAAAAAAGGAATGATATGTTTGCGCATCATATTTTTTTTAAGGAATAAAGATAGTTTTTATCTGAATAATATTTATAACGTTTTATTTTTTTGATGTTCCTACAGAAATCAGATATCTACAAAGGAATCATATT
The DNA here is from genome assembly GCF_019968605.1 of Polaribacter litorisediminis. Lineage (NCBI taxonomy): Bacteria > Pseudomonadati > Bacteroidota > Flavobacteriia > Flavobacteriales > Flavobacteriaceae > Polaribacter > Polaribacter litorisediminis. The sequence continues at coordinate 4,213,020 of NZ_CP082966.1, read as the reverse complement.
TAAACCATCGACTTTAAAATGAATATGTGTTTATTTTACCAAACAATAAACGCATTATTTTTTGTAATCTCTAAGCTTATAAGGAAATTCAGCTACTAACTTTTTCATGAAATTGGCATCTTTTGGGTTCGTAAAAAGTAAATAAAGTCTTTGTCCATTTTTATCTAAAGTAGATACGTTTTCGGGAATATAAGTGATTTTTTTGCCAATAAAATATTTATAAAAAGACAAACCTAAAAGATAAGTTCCGTTTTGCGATGGATGTTTATCATCATGAAACAATTCCAAATCTGGCCTATAGTGTAATGATGCCGCAAAAAGAGATCCGCATGGAACAAAATCTGTTTTTGTAAGTACACTTAATTTTTGATACATTTTTTCAATTTCTAACAACATCAAAGGATTTGATTTATATGCCCAAGTCATCATAAAAATAGGTTCAGCTCCTTTTTTTTTGATCAAATCAGCAAATTTTTTGCTATATTTTATAAAATATTTCGGTGTTTTGATGGCACTTAAACTATGGTTGTTAAAAACCACATAATCCCAGTGTTCATTTTCAATCATTTTACGAGTTTGCACGCCTCGTTTGCTTTTCCAATGGTCCTCTAAAGTAGCGCCTCCAATAGTTGAATGTCTTGTATTAATGGTATATCCTTGCGATTTTGCCATGGCAGAAACTACCTGCGGTAAATTATGATAATAGGTAAAACTATTTCCTACAAATAAAACTTTGATGGGTTTATTTTGAGCCGTAAAACTGTTATTAAAAAATAGAATTATAAGAAGTGAAAATTTATAAAAACCCGATGCGAACTTCATGAATTATTCTTTGATTATTAGCGTTGTATTATGAAAACCTGCAACCATAAAATTACAAATATTTTGATGAGAACCACCATTTTGGTCTTTTAAAACATCCTGACAATGCTGTCTAAAACAAAACAGCGTTTCTTTTTTGTTCGTTGTTTATCTAAAATAGCAGCGAACAATTTACAAGAATCCAAATTTTTAATGTCTTGTTTTTACTATTTCCATTTGTAAGATAGGCTGCTGTAAAACTACTTATTCTGTAGTTCTGCAGCTTTCTTTTCCAGCTCTGCCTGAAACTCCTCCATCACAGGTTTTACAGTACTTTCAGGGATGTCTGCTACTTTAATATACATCAAACCATCTACCGCATTATTAAATTTAGGATCTACATTAAACGCTACCAAGCGTGCATTTTGCTTCACATATTTTTTTAATAATACAGGAATTCTTAAAGGACCTGGTTCTAACTCATCAATAATTTTATCAAACTTTTGCATGTCTGCTTTTGTGGCATCAAACACAAAATCTTTGTCGGCATCCTTTAATTTTACTTTGTACTCCTTTTTTGCATTAATATATTGCGCAATATACGGATCGTAATAATGAGATTTCATAAACTCAATCATCAATGATTTAGAAAAGTCTGAAAACTGATTGCTAATAGAAACCCCACCCATTAAATATCTATATTCCGGATAGCGCAAGGTTACATGCACAATTCCTTTCCAAAGCAAAAATAAAGGCATTGGTTTTTGTTGATATTCTTTAATGATAAAAGCACGCCCCATTTCTATAGTATTTTCCATCATTTGATGCAATTCTGGCTCAATCCTAAATAAGGTTTGCACATAAAATCCGTTAATACCATATTTTTTATAAATTTCTTTGCCTAGGCCCATTCTATAAGATCCTACTAAACAATTTGCTACATTATCCCACAAAAATAAATGATGATAATATTTATCATAATTATCTAAATCAATCGCTTTGTTAGTGCCCTCGCCTACTTCTCTAAAAGTAATTTCGCGCAGTCTGCCTATCTCGTGCAATACATTAGGAATCTCTTTTGCGCTCGCAAAAAAGACTTCATAATTTTTACTTTCTAATAAATGACCATTATTTTTTCTTAAAGCATCTACTTCATTCTTAAATAAATAGGTGCTTCTTTGAGCAGTAATTTTTTTAGCAGGTCTTTTAATTTTTATTTTTTCAGTAGATAAAATTTTTAATTTTTTCTCAAAAGAATTCGCTAGCATGTATGTTTTCTTTCGAATAAAATTGCCGAAAGCAGGTATTTCTAGAAACTCATTTTGATCTTTAACGGTAATCGGTTTTCCTATTCTCACTCTAATTACCCGACCTTTTTGAGACATTACTTCTGAAGGTAATTTTGCGGTTCTTAAAGTGTCTGAAATTTTTGATAAAAAGTAAAAAAGACGTGTATTTTTGGCATGAAAGTAAATAGGAATTATCGGAACATTTGCTTTTTTAATAAAACGCACAGCACCATCTTCCCAAGGTTTGTCTACTTTTAATTTCCCGTCTTTGTATGTTGAAACTTCTCCTGCAGGAAAAACACCCAAAGGTTTTCCTTCTTTTAAATGCAATAAGGCACTTTTAATTCCGGCTACACTAGATTTTGCATCCTTTCTTTTTTCAAAAGGATTTACTGGCATTACATAGGGTTTTAAAGGTTCGATTCTATGCAATAAAAAATTAGCAATTATTTTGTAATCAGCTCTTTTTTCTATCAATAATTTAAGCAGTAAAACACCATCAATTCCGCCTAAAGGATGGTTAGAAATAGTAATAAAAGCACCGTCTTTTGGTATTCTTTTCAGGTCTTCTTCAGGAATTTCAAATTTAATTTTACAATCAGCTAAGACACCATTTAAAAAATGTATATCAGATTTATTTTTATTGTGGTTGTATATTTTATTGATGGTCGAGATGCGAAGTAGTCGTAACAAAACCCAACCTAAAAAAGTTCCCAAAAACCCAAGTTTCTGTAAACCAACTACTTGAGCAATTTCTTTTGATGTTACTAATGCCATTTACCTTAATTAGAACGGGGTACAAACATAGTGAAAAAAAAGAAATTGTTGTTTTTTTAATTCGGATTTACAACAATTTGTGATGTTTCTTTATTTATTTGGGTTAATAAAGAAGTTCCTTTCTCTTCAATAATTTTTATAGCCTCTTCATCAAAATGACGTACTGTATATAAATCTACTTTTTTCTGAACATCAATTTTAAACTGTTTTTTCAATTCGTTGTAAAAAGCATCAAACTTATAAAATTTATCGTCGATACAAACAGAAAAACTCAACGCAGAATTCTGAATTAAATTTACTTTTAATTGATAATCATGCAGTTTCTGAAAAATAAAACTAATATTATTTTCTACCATAAAAGAGAAATCTAATGCAGAAATAGAAACCAAAATTTGCTCTTTCTTTACAATAAAGCAAGGAATATAGGGCATTAATTTTGTTCCTTTGGTAACTTTTGTACCCGTTTCCTTTGGATTTATAAACGAACGCACTAACAACGGAATTTCTTTTCTTTCTAAAGGTTGTAATGTTTTTGGGTGAATTACAGAGGCGCCATAAAAAGCCATTTCTATGGCTTCTTCGTATGAGATTTGCTCCAACAAAGTAGTTGCGGTAAACACTCTAGGATCTGCATTTAAAACTCCCGGAACATCTTTCCAAATCGTAACACTCTCGGCATTTAAACAATATGCAAAAATACCGGCTGTATAATCTGAACCTTCTCTACCTAAAGTTGTGGTGTTTTCAGTATCATTGGCAGCAATAAAACCTTGCGTAATATTTATTTTATGAATATCTACTTTTTCTGTAATAATCTCTTCTGTTAATTGCCAATCTACTTTTGCATCTCTGTAATTACTATCCGTTTTTATAAAATTTCGAACATCGAACCAAACATTTTCTTGTCCTATTTTTTCTAAATACGCACTTACGATTCTAGTGGATAAAAGCTCGCCAAAACAAATAATTTGGTCATACACATAATTAAATCGTTGCGATGTGTTTCTTGCTAAAAACCAGCCTAACTCTCCGAAAAGAATCGTTACTTCTTTATATATAAAATCTTCTTTATCAAAAAGTGCATTCATAATTTTTTTATGATACGCTTCTATAAAGGTTAATTTATTGGGTAAATTTTCTTTTTTGTTATAATAGGCATCTACTACTTCTTCAAAAGCATTGGTCATTTTTCCCATAGCAGAAACAACCACTAAAGTGTCTTTTGCTCCCTCATTTTTTATAATGCTAGCAACCTTTTTTACTCCTTCCGCATCTTGTACAGAGGCGCCACCAAATTTAAAAATCTTCATTTTAAATTTTATTATTTTAAATTAAATATTGATGCTTCCCTAATTATTTCAAAAAGTTATTGATACAATTTTTAGAAACTCGAAATTAGTTAAAATGACATTTTTCTTAACTATTTTGAATGAATTTGGCTAAATTCTCTTTGTTCATCTGCACCACAGACCAATCATTTAAATACGTAGCTCCCGTACTTTTATAAAAATCTATTGCGTTGGTATTCCAATCGATTACCTCCCAAGCAACTCTGTTAAAATTGTTGTCAAAAGCATATTTTAAAACGGCGGTATACAAGGCTTTTCCTGCGCCTAGTTTTCGTTTGCTTTCTGTAACCATTAAATCTTCTAAATGAATCGTTTTACCTTTCCAAGTAGAATAGCGCTCATAGAATAGCGCAATTCCAATAATTGAGTTTTCTTCTTCAGCAACAAAAATATTGAACTTCGGGTTCTCTGAAAAACCATCTTTTATTAAGTCATCTACCGTAATTTCTACAGCATCTGGTTCCTTTTCAAAAACAGCTAATTCTGTAATTAAATCAAGTGCAGATTCCATGTCTTTTGCTGTTCCTTTTCTTATGATAAAACCCATTGTATTTAAATTTTGCGCAAAGATAGTTTATTTGATATCGCCCAAAAATATTTAAAGATTTTACACAGTTAATTGTAATTTGTTAAAAATTTATAATTTTCCTAAAAACACAGGGGTTCTTTTACAGAAAAAGCATCTTTACGAAAACGATTTAGTAAAAAAAATTTAGCATCTTTGTAAAATCAACTTAATCAAAATAAAAATGACTGGACAAAAACAAACTTTAGGTGAATTTATTATTGAAAATCAACATTCTTTTAAATACAGTTCTGGAGAATTATCGAGTTTATTAAACTCGATAAGATTGGCAGCAAAAGTGGTAAATCACGAAGTAAATAAAGCAGGTTTAGTTGATATTATTGGTGCTGCTGGTGACATGAATATACAAGGTGAAAATCAACAAAAATTAGATGTGTATGCCAATGACAAATTTATTCAAACATTAACCAGAAGAAATATTGTATGCGGTATTGCTAGTGAAGAAGAAGATAGTTTTATAAGCATTAATAGTAACGATGAAAATCATCAAAATAAATATATCGTTTTAATTGACCCTTTAGATGGCTCTTCTAATATTGATGTAAACGTTTCGGTAGGAACTATTTTTTCTATTTACAGAAGGGTAACTCCCCTTGGCAGCCCAGTTCAATTAAAAGATTTTTTACAAAAAGGAAGCGAACAAGTTGCAGCAGGTTATGTGGTTTATGGTACCTCTACAATGATTGTATATACGACCGGGGATGGCGTAAATGGGTTTACGTTAAACCCAGCAATTGGTACTTTTTATTTATCACATCCTAATATGGAATTTCCAGAAGACGGAACGATGTATTCTGTAAATGAAGGAAATTATATGGATTTTCCTTTAGGTGTTAAAAAATACATTAAATACTGTCAAGAAGAAGAAGGAGACAGACCTTATACAAGCAGATATATTGGCTCTTTAGTTTCAGATTTTCATAGAAATATGATTAAAGGTGGTATTTATATGTATCCAAAAGGCTCTAGAAATCCACAGGGAAAATTACGTTTGTTGTATGAGTGCAACCCAATGGCTTTTATAGCAGAACAAGCTAATGGTAAATCTTCTGATGGGTATACAAGAACCATGGATGTAGAGCCTACCGAATTACACCAAAGAGTGCCATTTATTTGTGGTAGTATTAACATGGTTGAAGAATTAGAAGAATTTATGCAAAAATACGGGGAATAAAGCCTCTTTATATCACTATCAATTATCAAAACGTAATCTGCTTGTTAAAACATTTTTAAATTGTTAATTTTGTAAGACAAGTTTAAATTTAATCAAAAAAAAATATACAATTATGGCTTTTGAATTACCAGAATTAGGATATGCATACGATGCATTAGAACCAAATATAGATGCTAGAACTATGGAAATACACCATACAAAACATCATAACGGATATACAACAAAGTTAAATGCTGCTATTGAAGGTACCGAATTAGAAGGAAAATCTATAGAAGATATCCTTGCTAATTTAGATATGAGTAATGGTGCTGTTAGAAATAATGGAGGAGGCTTTTACAACCACTCATTATTTTGGACAGTAATGAACCCTGAAGATAGAGGATATTTATCTGGTGAATTAAAAGATGCTATTGAAGCTGCTTTTGGTTCTAAGGATGCTTTTATTGAAGTTTTTTCTAAAGCTGCTGCAACACAATTTGGTTCTGGTTGGGCTTGGTTATGTGTGCTTCCAGGAGGAAAAGTTGAAGTTTGTTCTACGCCAAATCAAGACAATCCATTAATGCCAGGTGTAACTTGTGGAGGAACTCCTATTTTAGGATTGGATGTTTGGGAACATGCTTACTACTTAAACTACCAAAACAGAAGACCCGATTATATTGATGCTTTCTTTAAAGTAATTAACTGGAATGAAGTTGAAAGAAGATATGCAGACGCAAAATAAAGGCGCAGCCTTTTTTAGTATTTTACTCATACTTTAAAACATGAGTTGATAAAAAAAAGCATCCAAAAATTTGGATGCTTTTTTTTATTGCTAATTTTAAAAAACCGTTTGATAGTCATTTAGATTTTGGATGCCATGTATCTAATACCAATTCTAGTTTTTTATTAATATGCTCTTTTCATATTTCCTTCGAAGAAGTTTATAAAAGCCTGATTTACCACTCTATGACCTCCAGGAGTTGGATAATTTCCTGTAAAATACCAATCTCCTAAATTATCTGGGCACGCTTTGTGCAACCCTTCTATAGATTGATAAATAACTTCTACCTCCGCTTTTATATCTTCCGTTTTTAACATTGATGCAATTTTAGCAGAAATTTCTTCTGGTGTAAACGAACTATAAATTTCTTTTACATGATTTATAATTTCTGTATCGGGTTTTGTCTGTTGCTCAATACACTTTTTGTAAACATCTTCTACAATATGGTATTTGTTATGGTCTTTTAGCAACGCTAATGCTGCTTTAAATGCAATAAATGCATCAATTCTAGCCATATCAATTCCGTAACAATCCGGATACCTAATTTGTGGCGCAGAAGAAACCACTACAATTTTTTTAGGACTTAATCTGTCTAAAATTCTTATAATACTTTTTTTGAGTGTTGTTCCGCGTACAATACTATCGTCAATAATTACTAAATTATCAGTGGGCTTTACAACGCCGTACGTAATATCATAAACATGTTCTACCAAATCATCTCTAGAACTATCATCAGCAATAAAAGTTCTTAATTTGGCATCTTTTATGGCTATTTTTTCAAAACGTGGTCTTTCAGATAAAATTTCTGTTACTTTTTCTGACGATAATTTTTTTCCTCCCTCAAGAATTTTTTTAGTTTTTTGTTGATTTAACAAATCTTCCGCAGCCTCTGTCATTCCATAAAAAGAAGTTTCTGCTGTATTCGGAATATAAGAAAAAACCGTATTTGAAATATCAGAATCAATGGACTTTAAAATTTTTGGAAATACAAATTTTCCTAAATTTTTTCGCTCTTCATAAATACTTGCATCACTTCCTCTAGAAAAATAAATTCGTTCAAAAGAACAGGCTTTATTTTCTCTTGGCTCTATCACTTTTTTAATAGAGGTTTTCCCACTTCTTTTAATGATTAGTGCATGGCCTCTTTCTAATTCCTGCACATCTTCTATCTTTACATTAAAAACAGTTTGTATAACGGGTCTTTCGGAAGCTACCACAACAACTTCTTCATCTTCATAAAAAAACGTAGGTCTAATTCCGTTAGGATCTCTCAACACAAAAGCATCTCCATGGCCTACTAAGCCCGCCATTGCATAGCCACCATCCCAGTTTTTAGACGATCTTTTTAATACTTTTTTAAGACTTAAATTTTTTTCAATATATGGGGATGCATCTTTTTTATTAAAGCCTTTTTTCTTTGCTTGTTGATACAATTTAGATACTTCATCTTCTAAAAAATGACCAATTTTCTCCATAACCGTTACCGTATCGGTAGACTCTTTTGGGTGCTGACCTAACTCAACCAATTCTTCTAGCATTTGTTTAGAATTCGTCATATTAAAGTTACCCGCAACAATTAGGTTTTGATGTTTCCAATTACTTTGGCGTAAAAATGGATGCACACTTTCTATGGAGTTCTTACCAAAAGTTCCGTAACGCACATGCCCTAAAAACAGATTTCCTACATAAGGCATATTTTCTTCTTGCCATTGCACATCATCTTTTTTATCTGGATTTTGCTCAAGCACACCATTTAAGCGACCATTAATTTGTGCAAAAATATCTTGTATAGGCTGGGATTGATTAGAACGCACTCTACTAATGTATCTTGTACCTGGTGATACATTAAATTTTATACTTGCAAAACCAGCGCCATCTTGTCCACGATTGTGCTGCTTTTCCATTAATAGATACATTTTATTAATTCCGTAAAAAGCAGAACCATATTTCTCTTTATAAAACTGTAATGGTTTTTTTAACCTAACCAATGCAATTCCGCATTCGTGTTTTATTGAATCACTCATTTTAGATAGTTGTTTTTAATTTCATAAAATTATTTCTCACCACTTTTTATGATTGAAAATTTAGATTTCTTTTTCAAGAAATAATTTTCAAAATAATGATATGAAATTGATGATATTGCTATTGTAATTGATAGTATTAAAAAATAGATTATAATATTGTTGTTTATATTTAGATAAGAAACAAACACTAAAACAGGAATTAAAACAATAAAATGATACATGTAAATTCCGTAAGAAATTTTTCCTAAATAATTAAATACCTTACACTCCAAAACGTTTTTCAATTTTTTATTGGCAGCCAAATTGAGAATAACAATACCAAATAGCACAGAGTAGAATTGATAATGAAAATAGGGTATTCTTATAGCCAAAAGTAAAAGCAAAACCGTTAAAAGTACTGTAGCATAAAAGAATTTTGTATTTAAAATAAATTTCAAAATCTTATTTTTAGCTAGTAATACTATTGCAAAAATACTACCAATTGCAATAACATCAATATTAAAATGAAACCAAAACTTATGAATTATTTCTTTATAGGGAATTGGCAAATTCAACTTATTAGATAACAAAACTGTTACCAAAAAATGAAATATGATAATGCCAATCATTAAAAACATTCTGTTCGCTTTAAATTTTTTAAGTAAAAGTGGCCAAATTAAGTAAGATTGTTCTTCTGTGCCTATAGACCAAGCTTGTGCTATATAAGGTATAAATCCGTAAATAGCAGTTGCCATATTAGGAACTAAAAAAATATGTAAAAAAATTATGGGCACAAAATTAGTATCAATTGGGTCTTTTAAACCTGGAATATCCCAGAAAGAAAAATTCTGAATTACAAAAAAAACCAAAACTACCACAAAAAAATAGAGCGGTAATATTCTTAAAAACCTTCTAAAATAGAATTTTTTGGTATTTATAACTCCGGTTAATCGTTCTTCTGATAATAACAAATACGTAATTAAAAATCCGCTTAAAACAAAAAATAGCATTACACCCAATTTTCCAATATTTTTTGCAAAATCGCTAACAACTCCAGTACCTACTTTAAAGAAAACCTTTAATTGTTCTGTATGATTGATAATAACAAAAAATGCCGCAATAAACCGTAAACCATTTAGATTAGGAAAGTAAAGTTTACCATTTTGTATCATTATATATGCAATAAAAAATCCGCGAGTTTAAACGCGGATTTTTTTTTATGAGATTTCTATATCAAATTGTGTTAGTTCTTTAAAAGACTGCAAGCGTATTCTAACTTCATCTGCCGTTAATTCTTGCATGCGTTCTGTGCCAAATTTTTCTACACAAAACGAAGCCAAATTAGAACCGTAAATAATGGCATTTTTCATGTTTTCAAAAGAAACATTGTTAGTCATGGCTAAATAACCACAAAAACCACCTGCAAACGTATCTCCTGCTCCCGTTGGATCAAAAACCTCTGCCAAAGGCAATGCCGGTGCAAAAAACATATTACCCTCATTGAATAATAAAGCGCCGTGTTCCCCTTTTTTTATCACCACATATTTCGGACCCATTTCATGAATTTTCTTTGCTGCGTTTACCAAAGAATATTCTCCTGATAATTGGCGAGCTTCTTCGTCATTAATCGTAATAACATCCACTCTTTTTAAAATGGTGTGCAAATCAGCCAAAGCAATATCCATCCAGAAGTTCATCGTATCTAAAACAACTAACTTTGGTCTTTCTTTCATTTGGTCTAATACAGATGCCTGTACTAAAGGATGTAAATTACCTAACATTACGATACTAGCGTCTTTAAAATCTTCGGGAACTAAAGGTTTAAAATTCTCTAGTACATTTAACTCTGTAATTAAAGTATCTCGGGAATTCATATCATTATGATATTTACCACTCCAGAAAAATGTTTTTCCTTCTTTAATAATTTCAACACCATCTGTATTGATTCCTCTGGTATTCATCATATCCAAATACGATTGTGGAAAATCTCCACCAACCACAGAAACAACTCCAGTTTTTACACCAAACTGACTTGAAGCCAAACCTACAAAAGTTCCGGAACCTCCAAGAATTTTATCTGTTTTACCAAAAGGAGTTTCAATTGCGTCAAATGCTACAGTACCAACTGCTAATAATTTACTCATAAGCCCTTCTTAAACTTCCCATTTTAACCCTTTTTAAGAAAGGTTCGGAAAGGAATTTAATATGTTAATAACTATTTACTTTCTAATTAAAAAAGCACCGTTCATGCTTTTTTTCGTATTTTTGCACCTTTATAAAAAAGGTGTTTACAATACCGCAAAAATAAGTTTTAAAAATGACTATCAAAGAAATACAAGAAGAAATTATTGATGAGTTTTCTATGTTTGATGATTGGATGGATCGTTATGAATATATTATAGAACTTGGTAAATCTCTACCTATTATAGAAGATCAGTATAAATTAGATGAAAATTTAATTAAGGGTTGCCAATCGAAGGTTTGGCTATTCTCTGAATTAGAAAATGATGTCATTAAATATACAGCAGATAGTGATGCTATTTTAACAAAAGGAATTGCGGCATTATTATTGCGAGTATATTCTGGTCAGAAACCTAATGATATTTTAACCGCAGAAACTACTTTTATTGATGAAATAGGTCTAAAAGAACATTTATCTCCAACCAGAGCAAATGGTTTGGTTTCTATGGTAAAACAAATAAAAATGTATGCAATTGCACAACAAACTAAATTAGCAAATTAAAATGACAGATAAAGAATTAGATGAAATTGGTGATAAAATTATACGTGTTTTAAAAACTATTTATGATCCTGAAATCCCTGTAGATATTTACGAATTAGGATTAATTTACGATGTTTTTGTATCCGAAGAAAATAATGCAAAAATATTAATGACATTAACATCGCCTAACTGCCCTGTTGCAGAAAGTTTGCCAAGAGATGTAGAAGACAAAGTAAAGTCTTTAAAAGAAATTAAAGAGTGTGAAGTAGAAATTACCTTCGACCCCACTTGGACATCAGAAATGATGAGCGAGGAAGCGAAGTTAGAATTGGGAATGCTTTAGTATTAAAACTAGAAAATTAAGTAATATATATTCTTGTTTTTTGAAGTTTTGATAACAATAATTTACTGAATATTTTTCAGTTAGAACCTGTCGAAGATTTTTACCTATACTACTTCGACAAGTCTATTTATTTAATAAGATTATTTATAATGATACTTTTTAATTTTAATATTTTTTTTAATTTAATGCTATAAACTTTAAGACCTCAAAAAAATGCAAGAAGAAATTGTAAATAGAGTAAACAAAAGTCCGCTTAAAACTTTTGATTTAGAAGAAATTTATCCTGAAGGATCAAGAATTTTGTTTGATATTAAAGATTGGCTGTTTCATGAAATTATTCTGAAGGAAAAAGATTTTAGATTATCTGTTAAAAATCATGATTGGTCTCAATATAAAAATACATTTGTTGCCGTTACTTGCTCTGTAGATGCCATTATACCTTCTTGGGCATTTATGTTAATTACAGCAGAATTAATTCCTTTTGCCAAAAAAGTTGTTATTGGTAATTTAGAATTATTAGAAACTGTTATTTATCAAGAATTAATGGGGTTCATAGACTTTAGAGATTTTACAAACAAACCCGTAATCATTAAAGGTTGTGCAGAAAAACCAATACCCAATAGTGCCTATGCCTTTCTTATAGAAAAACTGCAACCTATTGCTAAATCTATTATGTTTGGTGAAGCTTGCTCTACAGTACCTTTATACAAAGCAAAAAAATAATTTTAATTTTAAGCAGATAATCTTATTTTTGACTTCATAAAATTGTAACTTTTTGAAGAAAACAGTCCTCCTTTTTTTTATTTTACTTTCTTTTAGCGTTTCTTCACAAAAGAAAAATGATACATTACCAAAACCAAAATGGAAAATTCATGGTAGATTCGCTTTTATCTTTAACCAATCTTCTTTTTCTAATTGGGCTTCTGGGGGAGAGAACACTGTTGCCGGAAACATCAATATAAACTACGATTTTAATTATAAAAAAAACAATGTTAACTGGGATACTAGATTAATTTCTGGATATGGCTTAAGTCATTTAAGTGAAAATGGATTAAGAAAAACAGATGATCGTTTTGAACTAAATTCTTTATTTGGTTACAAAACTTCAACCTATTGGTTTTTTTCATTTATTGCTAATTTTAGAACTCAATATACGGAAGGTTTTGATTATAGAAAAGACCCAAAAGTATCCGTTTCAAATTTCTTTTCTCCTGCATATTTAACATTTGGACCAGGTATGTTGTGGAAAAAATCTGATAATTTAAATGTCAATATTGCTCCTGCAACGGCAAGATATACGTTAGTAAACGACTTTTTTTCTGGTAAATTTGGTGTTGAAGAAGGCAAAAATACTGCTTTTAGTTTGGGTTTTAACTTATCTTCTTATTACAAGTTTAGCCTCATGGAGAATATAGAAATGGAAAATATCCTTACCCTATACACCGATTATTTAGCAAACGTAGGGAATGTAGATACCGATTACCAAACAAACATACGTTTTAAAGTAAATGATCATATTAAAATGCACATGACTTTCCATGCAATTTTTGATGATGACTCTTCTAGCCACCTTCAATTTAGACAACTATTTGGTATGGGACTTAATTATAGTTTCCATGAAAAAGTGACGTATCAATAATATTGTTGTCTTAATTACAAAAGTGTATTTTTACATACTTTAATAAAACATCAACATCAAATGAAAAAACTATTAATTTTAATTGTATTGATATGTATTGGCTATTCTGCAAAAGCGCAAACAGCAGAAGAATTAAAAAAAGAACAAGCTCCTAAAAAAGAAGCAATTGCAAAATTACAAGGTGAAGTAAAAGCTTTGCAGAAAAAAATAGATGCGCTTCCGGGTTGGAAAAAAGGTGCTTTTGGAACTATAGGCGCAAGTTTATCTGGTTTTAACAATTGGTACTCTAGAACAGCCCCCAATGCATCTGCAGGAAACATTGGTGTTTCTGTAAATGCTTTTGCTAATTTAATTGAAGAAAAATTCTTTTGGAGAAACTCAGGAGCTATCAATCTTGGCTGGGTTAAACTAGATGATGAATCTAAAACTGGTGATGAAGATTTTGAAACAGCAACAGATGTATTTACACTAACTTCTTTGTATGGTAGAAGATTGAATAAAAAATGGGAGCTTTCTGCTTTAGGCGAATACCGAACCACGCTAATAGATAACTTTAATAACCCAGGTTTTTTAGATTTTGGTGTTGGTTTTACCTGGACACCAACCAGTAGATTAGTCGTTGTAATGCATCCTGGTAACTACAATGCCATTTTTAGTAGGGGTAAAAGTATTTTTACTTCTTCTCCAGGTGCTAAATTAGTGGCTGATTATACAGCAACGCATCATAAAATAAGTATAAAATCAAATTTTTCTATGTTTCAAAGTTATAAAGACTCTAACTTAAACAACTGGAACTGGACGAATTCTTTTGGTTACAAACTATGGAAAGGAATAGGTTTGGGTTTCGATTTTGGTTTACGTAACAACAAACAAGAAGCTTTAAACAATGCTTTAATTACAGATACAACGGCTAATTTTGGTTCTATAGACAACAAAATACAATCTTATTGGTTATTTGGTGTCAGTTACTCACTCTAAAAAAACTTAAAAAATAATATTTTATAAACCTCAAGAAACTTTTGAGGTTTTTTATTTTCCGTATTTTTACATTCTAAAATTCTGTTAATGACAATATTAATAATTTACGCAATCGTTTCTATATTTTTTTCATTTTTGTGTTCTATTTTAGAAGCTGTGTTATTGAGTATAACACCTACTTTTATCAATCTTAAAAAAAATGAAGGACTTGAGTATGCAACCGAATTAGAGATTTTAAAAAGAGATGTAGACAAACCTTTAATTGCTATTTTAACGATCAATACAATTGCACATACCGTGGGTGCAATTTTAGTGGGTGTTCAAGCAAAAATTGCCTACGCAGAAATGTACGGAATCGTTGAAAAAAGTATTTTAGGAATTAAAATTACAGAAGATGTCATGGTGGGTATCGTATCTACTGTGATGACTATTTTAATTTTAGTAGCATCAGAAATTATACCTAAAACAATTGGCGCAACGTATTGGAAACAGTTAGCTAATTTTACAGCAACAACTTTAAAATTGATGATTTTTCCGTTAAAATACACGGGTATTTTATGGATTTTACAATTAACTACAAAATTGATTGGTGGCAAAGGTCATGGAAGTGTTTTAAGTAGAGAAGGCTTTTTGGTGATGACAGAAATGGCTGAGAAAGATGGTGTTTTTAAAGAAAACGAAAGTAAGGTAATTAGAAATCTTTTAGGTTTTAAGAAGATAAAAGTAAATGATGTCATGACGCCACGAATCATTTTAGAAATTGCTGATGAAAGCCAAACCATAGCCTCTTTTTATAATGAACATAAAAACTTGCGTTTTTCTAGAATTCCCGTTTTTAATGAAAACCCTGACGAAGTAACGGGTTATTTTTTAAAGAATAATCTCTTAGAAGCTATTATTAACGGAAAAGGAGAGGATACTTTAGCCTCTATTAAAAGAGATATCATCATTACCGATAGAGATTCATCAATTCCTGATTTATTTGATCAATTAATTAAAGAAAAAGAACATATTGCCTTGGTTGTAGATGAATATGGATCTGTAAGCGGACTCGTTTCTCAAGAAGACGTTATAGAAACTTTGCTTGGTTTAGAAATTATGGACGAAAGCGACTCTGTTGAAGATTTACAAGCGCATGCAAGAAAATCTTGGAAAGCTCGTGCCAAAAAAATGGATATCATTAGAAATAGAAAAGAGAAATAATTTTTTCCTACAAAGTAAAAAAAACCTCGTAGGAAAATTAAATTATTGTTTTTAAAATTCTTTTAATAAAAATTCACCATTTTCACTCTGACAATAAATTATTAAATATAAATTGTCATTTAGTGAAAAAAAGATATTATCATCTATTAATTTTTGGATAAATTTCACTTTTTCTTTAATAGATTTATTTAAAGTTACAAAAACTTTAGTAGCATTTTTTTCTTCTATAAATTTGGTGAAATCCAATTTAAATTCATCAAAATCATAGCTATCTAATTTTGATTCTAAAACCAAAGAAACAGTTTTTATAGATAAATTATCTTCCTCAACTAATTTAAACCATTCCAAATCGAATTGAGCAACTACATCATCAAATAGAAAATCTAAATTTGCTAAAATATTTTTTTTAGATGCATTTTTATATCCTAGTTTCGTTCCTTTTGTAGCAAAAAGAGTTTTAATAACTTCATTAATATAAAAATCACTTTGGTTTCTCAAATTATATTGTTGGTAATTAACTTCGATATTTAAATCTTCTATAATTTCTCTAATTATTTCTCTCATTTTTACAATAATTTTTTCAGTTTTTTTAAATCTTGACAAAAGCTATCTTCTGAAAATTCAATCATTAGATTTATCCATGCATTTATATTTATGTATTTTACTCTATTATAATCTCCAAACTCTGTATTATGAAGACCTGATATGTAAAGGCTAAAATCTATAATGTAACAATTTAACTGTTGCTTAACTTCAATATATTCATCATACACACAGCCATTAAAAAGATAGATTACAACAGAAACATCTTTATTATAAATTTCAATTGAATATCTTTTTGGTTTAATTTCTAAATCTTTATGTCTTTTAAAATCGACCATGTAAACTAAAGATTCTCTTGCTAGTTTATTTCTTTTTAAAATATCTAGTAAATTGTTATAGTGTAATCTGTCATAAAATAGTTCCATATTATTTATTTTTTAATTAATTTTAGTAGAGAGTATGAGACGTCAAAAACGGCTTGAAATAAAATATCCTACAAGATTTTCTGAATCTTGTAGGATATTTATAAGTTTTTATTTGATTTAAACTTACATAATTATTGTTTTTTAAATTCTTTGAAATAAAATTTACCCGTATCATTTTCATCCCAAATAATCAAATATAAAGTTTCATCAGCTTTAAATGAATTATAGTTATTAATTGCCTTTTGAATATATTCTTCTTTCTTTTTTAGTTC
Organism: Polaribacter litorisediminis; assembly: GCF_019968605.1. Taxonomy (NCBI): domain Bacteria; kingdom Pseudomonadati; phylum Bacteroidota; class Flavobacteriia; order Flavobacteriales; family Flavobacteriaceae; genus Polaribacter; species Polaribacter litorisediminis. The sequence continues at coordinate 4,196,156 of NZ_CP082966.1, read as the reverse complement.
CTCTTCATTTCGATAGTCATAGGAGGTAACAAAAACTTTATCAGAGTCTGAAGCTACTAAAAGCTTATCAAAATCAACTTTTAATCCCCCAAAACTTTTATTACTTAATTCGCTTTCTAAAACTAAAGGAACACTTAACATAACTTGATCATTCGTATCACTCATTTTATACCAAACAAAATCGAACATCCATTCTCTTTCATTATATTCAAAATCTTTATAGGCAAAACGATTCTCGTGAGCTGCAGATTCATAACCTAACTTTTCTCCTTCTTGACCAAAAAGTGTTTTTATAAAATCTGTTATGTAATTGTATTTTTTATTATTAGACTCATATTCTGTATAAAAATCTTCTTTTTCTAGCGTATTTAATTTCTCTAAAATTCTTTCAATTATTTCTTTCATTTTTTTTAGTTTAAATTAAGGTTTTTTATACCTCTTAAATCTTGGCAAATTCTATCATCAGAAAATTCTAAGAGAGCGTAAAACCAGGTATTTTTGTCAAGCCATTTTAAATTTTGCACAAAATTTTTATTTTTATTCACTTTCAAAGAATAAAAATTAAAGCAAACAATATAAAAATTAGGTTTTTTCTTGATTTCTAAGTACTCAGAATTTTCAAAACCAAGAAACATAAATATAGAAACTGAAACATCATCATTAAAAATCTCAATGGAATGTTTCTTAAATTTAATTTCTAAGTTCTTGTGTCTCTTAAAATCAACGAGATAAACCAAAGCCTCTCTTGCTAGTTTATTTCTCTTTAAAATGTCTGCTAAAAAGCAGTAATCTAGTCTGTCATAAAGTAATTCCATATTATTTCTTTTTAAAATTAATATGGCTAAGGGTTTGAGACGTCAAAAACGGCTTGAGAGATAATTTTACTGATCCTCTTCCTTATATTCATGGTATAAAAAATCATTATATGGAAAACGTTGAATATGAATTTTCTTTACCTCTTGATATGTTTTTTCTTTAAAATCTTCTAAATTTTCTTTGTTTAAAGCAGAAATAAAAATCGAGTCCACATCATAATCATTCATCCAAGTTTTTTCCCAATCTTGCAGAGTGTAGTGTTCTTTTCCTTTTTCAGTAACTAGATCATCCTCTTCAATAGTTTCATGCTTGTAGGCATCAATCTTATTAAAAACCATTATTGTTGGTTTATCCCCACATTTAATATCATTTAAAATAGTATTGACAGATGCTATATGATCTTCAAAATTAGGATGTGAAATATCTACAACATGCAACAATAAGTCTGCTTCAAGCAACTCATCTAAAGTAGATTTAAAAGATTCTACCAGTTGTGTAGGTAATTTTCTAATAAACCCAACGGTGTCTGTCATTAAAAATGGAATGTTCTTAATAACAACTTTTCTAACCGTAGTGTCTAAAGTTGCAAAAAGCTTGTTTTCGGCAAAAACATCACTCTTACTAATGACATTCATCAAGGTAGATTTACCAACGTTTGTATATCCTACCAAAGCAACACGTACCATTCTACCGCGATTTTTTCGCTGAACGGCCATTTGCTTATCAATTGTTTTTAATTTATTTTTTAAAAGTACAATTCGATCATTAATAATACGCCTATCGGTCTCTATTTCTGTCTCCCCAGGCCCTCGCATTCCAATACCTCCCTTTTGTTTATCTAGGTGAGTCCAGAGTCTCGTTAAACGTGGCAATAAATATTGATGTTGCGCTAATTCTACCTGCGTTTTGGCTGAACTTGTTTGGGCTCTTTGTGCAAAAATATCTAGTATTAAATTAGTTCTGTCTAAAATTTTACAATCTAAAATCTTTTCTATGTTTCGAAGTTGCGCCGGTGATAATTCGTCATCAAAAATTGCAGTTCCTATATCATGAGAATCTATGTATGCTTTTACATCTTCTAATTTACCAGTACCTAAAAAAGTTTTAGGGTGCGGTTTTTCCATTTTTTGTACAAAACGTTTTACAACAACGCCTCCCGCCGTTTCGGTTAAAAACTCGAGTTCATCTAAATATTCTTCAGATTGAGTTTCATCTTGCTGTTGCGTAATAACACCTATTAAAACAGTCTTTTCTGAAGTGGCTTCTTTTTGTTCTATCATACAATACAAAGGTAAAAAGAAAGTTGACACCAAAAACATTTTTTGATGCCAACTAAATTAATCAACCAAACTAACTTTAATGAAAAAAACATGCAGTTATGATAAAAAAATCACATTCTATGTCTCCGAGATCAAATATAAAAGTATTACTATTAATAAAGAAATATATCCTATTTTTTAACGATAGTTTAACTATTGTTTTTAATCATTTTTTAGTGCAAAAAAAAACCTCAAAACAAATTGAGATTTTAAATAATTAATTCAAATTCTTTAACTTTTACTTTTATTTCATACAATTATTATTTAGTTCATAATTTACACATGACAAATTTACAGATATTTTATTTTTTCAAAGTTAACTCCACGTTAATTATATATATCCTTTTAGTATTTTTTTATCAACTAATAATTTATGTTTGCTAAAAATAAAACTAAGATTCTTGTATCAAGTTTAACTTATAAGAACAATCGCATGGTATAACTTTAGCACTTTACGTCAATTTAAATTTATAATATGACATGAATAGATTCCATTATTTTTGATTTATTGAAATTAAAAACAAGCTATAAAACCTTTTTTGATAAGGGTATTTTTTTTGATAAAAAGTAAGTAGAAATTCACATAAAAATTAGTTCATATTTTAGTGAAAAATTAATTTTGGTAAATAGGTAGATTGTCTGAACACCTTCGTATATTTTTTTCTAAAAAAAATATCAGTCATAGCGATTGCTTTACTTTTGTTTTACTGATATTTTCTAATTTCCAGCAAAAGGCGTACCAAAAATGCCCACCGCAAGCTCTGCCCAAATGAGTAGAAAAACAATTGCAATAGTAATAATTGCGAAAATTCTATATTTTAATTTCCCTATTTTTCGCCAAGAAAAATCTAATAGTACCCCAGTTCCGACGAGTAATAATCCAACAATTAAAAAGTCAAATACTTTCCAATTTACTTCGTCAGTAACTTGCATGGCAATTAACGGAATGAATAATATCAGCACTGTAATGACTAAAATAATTTTAAATCTATTGTTTTTCATGAGAATATATATTTAATTTCAAAGGCTGTTGATATAACCTACAATCTATCCTTTAAGTTCATTATAAAATATAAAATGAGTACTTATTTGGTTAAAAATAATCGTGTATCCCAGCTATTGAAAGTAGGCATATGTATTGCAAACAATATCTAAAACCAATGAATTCAATAAAAATTTTAAAAGAACTTTCTATTCAGCCATTTAATATCATTGTAGACGATAACACTGCAATAAATCGTTTCTTTTTCGTGTACTTTTTATTAAAAAAATGACCGTAATGAACGTTAAGCTAATTCTTTTTTAATGAAAATAAATCAAAAAATAATTTAGAAAAACTTGATCTCCCTATGAAATTAAAATGTTGAAATTGAAATTTAAAACTTATTACCTTTCAAAGATCTGCGTTGATTTAAGATAATCTAAACTTTTAGATTTTACACTGCAAAACATGAAATAAAACATGGCATAAAAAAGGGCTGATAAAAATCAGCCCTGTATTGTTTAAATTTATAAATCCCCCAACTTATAATAATGTTTTACAATACTTTTTAAAATTAACTATTTTTTCAATCCATCATAGTGCTATATCGATAATTGAATGATTATTAACGATGAATAGCAGAAAAGTATCGATTACTTGTAAAATTTATTATTTACAGTAAGTTCAATTTTTTCATTAGTTCACCTTTATTTGATCTACTTACTGGGATTACTTCTTTCTTAATTAAAACTGTATTATCTTCTATATCTATAATTTTTGCGGTATTGATAATAAAAGATCTATGCACCTTAAAAAATAACGTTGATGGTAATTTATCATTAATTTTTTTTAAACTAGAATGTACAAGGTAGTTTTTATGTTCAGTTTTTATATTTATGTAATCACCTTTTGCCTCAATAATATAAATATCTGATATTATGATTTTTACAAGCCTTTTATCAACATTTACAAATAAGAATTCAGAGCTCATTTTTTCTTCGGAACTCAGTGCTGTTTGGGGTGAGAGAGCAGCTAATTTTTCTAACGATTGCTGAAATCGGTTTTTGGATATCGGTTTTACTAAATAATCTACCACTCCTTTATATTCAAATGCTTTTAAGGCTAAATTTTTATCCGAAGTCGTTAAAATAATTTTCGGTAATTTTTTTAAGGTTTTAATAAAATCAAAGCCCGAAAAGGTTGGCATATGAATATCTAAATAGACCAAATCTACTTCGGTAGTATTTAGATATTTTATAGCTTCTATGGCAGAAGAAAATTCTTCTAACACCTGCACTTGTTCTGATTTTGAGCAAAGTTGCTTGATAATTAACCTGGCAGTAGCATCATCGTCTACAATAATACAATTCATTTTACGAATCCAATTAAAAATTACTTAAATAAATATACATGAATTTTATCAATAACTTTTAAAAAAACAGCATGTAATTTAGTGTTTCCCATTTTTAAAGCAAGTTCAAATTCAGAAGCTGTTGCTGCCCCTTCCTGCATTCCTAATAAACCAATTTTATGTTTTATTTTATGCACATTATAAGAAGCCTCAACATAGTTTTTTAATTGAAAATTATGTTTGAAAAGCTGAACCTCTTCAGGAAATTCTATTTTAATGATGTCTAGCATACTTTTTTCAAAATCAGCATCATCTCCTGATAATTCTTTTATAAAAGATAAGTTGGGCTGCTCCATAAGACCTAAAATTAGAGATTTTTATAAAAATTCAACTATTAAATAAAATTACTTTTGTCTCATTTTTTACCAAGATAAACTGGTTTTTGTGCGAATCAGCTATAAAAAAGTAACTGTATTTATGTTGTCTATAGATTTTAAATACTTTGTAAAATAAGGAGAAATACCAAAAACCAAAAACTTTTGCAACTCGTTTTTCAAAAAAGAAATAGGCATAATTAGATAGTTTCTTAAAACTGATAAAAATCTAACTCTGTTCATTCTAGGCATGTTCACATAAGAAATCATTAGATTACACAAAACTTTACTATTTAAATATTTATGGGCCTTTTCACCACCTAATGGATTTATCATTATGAGCAGGAAAATAAATTTTTTGGCATCCTTTTTTAAATTTTAATCTTTTAATTGTATCATCATTTACAAATAGTATTAACAAAATTCCACTGAATACTATTTATGAAATAGGTTGCCTTTATACTTTCTTCTCTAGCTATTTTTTAGGATATGCTTTCTAAAATCTAAATACTAATCTGTCTATCAATCTGTTGATCTAAAGAGATAAAGGTTTCAGTTCTAGAGACTCCTTTTATATTTTGAATATCTTTGTTTAAAAGATGCATTAAATCTTCATTGTTTTTACACAATATCTTTATAAAAATAGCATAATTTCCTGTTGTATAATGACTTTCTACAACTTCTGGAATTTCTTTTAGTCTTTTAACCGCAGATGAATACAAACTCGATGAATCTAAAAAAACCCCTACAAAAGCTGTCGTTGTATACCCTAAAGACTTTGGGTTTAACACCATTCTATACCCATCAATAAGTTCAGATTTTTCTAATTTTCTTAATCTTTGATGTATAGCTGCGCCAGAAATACCAACCTCTCTAGCAATACTTAATACAGGTGTTCTTGCATCTTTTACTAATCTTTTAATAATAATTTTATCAATTCCGTCAATTTTCATAGGTATATTATTTTAGCCTAAAGATAAAAAAATAGAGAATACAAACATGTATTCTCTATTTTAATCTTATTTTAAATCTAAACGTTACTTATGCTTTCATTTCAAAATCTTCCATAAATTTAGTGGTATAGTTTCCGGCCACATAGTCTGGATGTTCCATTAATTGTCTGTGAAAAGGTATGGTCGTTTTAACCCCTTCGATAACAAACTCATCTAAAGCTCTTTTCATTTTATTAATTGCTTCTTCTCTAGTCTGAGCAGTAACAATTAATTTTGCAATCATAGAATCATAATTTGGCGGAATCATATATCCTGCATACACGTGTGTATCCATTCTAACTCCATGACCTCCAGGAGCATGAAAGGTGGTTATTCTTCCTGGTGCTGGTCTAAAATTGTTATGAGGATCTTCTGCATTAATTCTACATTCTATAGAATGTAGTTGCGGATAGTAGTTTTTTCCAGAAATAGGTACCCCAGCTGCTACTAAAATTTGCTCGCGGATTAAATCATAATTTACAACTTCTTCCGTAATAGGGTGCTCTACTTGAATACGAGTATTCATCTCCATAAAGTAGAAATTTCTATGTTTATCAACCAAAAACTCTACCGTTCCTGCACCTTCATATTTTATAAATTCAGCGGCTTTTACTGCTGCATTACCCATATTTTCTCTCAATTCATCCGTCATAAAAGGAGAAGGAGTTTCTTCTGTTAACTTTTGATGACGTCTTTGCACAGAACAGTCTCTTTCTGATAAATGGCAGGCTTTTCCATAAGAATCTCCTACAATCTGAATTTCGATATGTCTTGGCTCTTCAATGAGTTTTTCCATATACATATCATTGTTCCCAAAAGCAGCTTTACTTTCTTGTCTTGCAGAATCCCAAGCATCTTTTAAATCTTCAGCTTTCCAAACTGCGCGCATTCCTTTACCGCCACCTCCAGCAGAAGCTTTTAACATAACAGGGTAACCCGTTTCTTTTGCTAGTTTTTCACACTCTTGAAAATCAGTAATAACCCCTTCAGAACCAGGTACACAAGGTACACCTGCTTTTTTCATGGTTGATTTAGCATTTGCTTTGTCTCCCATTTGATCAATCATACTACCTGTAGCCCCAATAAATTTAATGTTATGCTCTTCGCACAAATTCGAAAATTTTGCGTTTTCTGATAAAAAACCATATCCGGGATGTATGGCATCTGCATTTGTAATTTCTGCCGCAGATATAATATTAGACATTTTAAGGTAAGATTCCGCGCTTGACGGTGGTCCAATACAAACAGCTTCATCGGCAAATCTAACATGTAAACTTTCTGCATCCGCCGTAGAATAGACTGCTACAGTTTTTATGCCCATTTCCTTGCAAGTTCTTATGACACGCAGTGCAATTTCACCTCTATTGGCAATTAATATTTTTTTAAACATAAGATAAGAGTTTTGAGTTATGAGTTTTGAGTTATGAGTTAGAAAATCTACTATCTAAACTACAAAATCTAAACCCTTTCTATTAAGATGGATCTACTAAAAATAAAGGCTGATCGAACTCTACCGGAGAAGAATCGTCTACTAAAACTTTTACAATTTTACCCGAAACTTCAGATTCAATTTCATTGAATAATTTCATTGCTTCGATAACACAAACCGTATCTCCAATACTAATATCTGTACCAACTTCCACAAAATTAGGTTTGTCTGGAGCTGGTTTTCTATAAAAAGTACCAATTATGGGCGATTTAACTGTAATGTATTTGGAGTCCTCGCTTTCTGCTGCTTTTGCAGGAGCTGGTGTTTCGGCAACCTGCTGCACAACAGGAGCTGGAGCCGATTGTGGCATATTGCTCATAGGTGCAGCTTGTACAATTGTTGTTTCAGTTTTTCCTGAACCTGTTTTAATTGTAATCTTTATATCTTCCATTTCTAACTTTACCTCGCTAGCGCCAGATTTAGCTACAAATTTTATAAGATTTTGAATCTCCTTAATATCCATTCTTATTATTATTTAATTATTATTTTTTTGAATTATATGCCCATTTTAAATAAATAGCGCCCCAAGTAAAACCTCCACCAAATGCTGCAAAAATTAAGTTATCTCCTTTTTTAAGTTGATTTTCATAATCGGATAATAAAAGTGGTAACGTGGCAGATGTTGTATTTCCATATTTTTGAATATTCATCATTACTTTATCATCGTTAACCCCAACTCTTTTTGCTGTTGCTTCAATAATTCTTTTATTTGCTTGATGTGGCACTAACCATTGAATATCTACTTCAGTAAGATTATTTCTTGTTAACATTTTTTCTGAAACATCTGCCATATTAGATACTGCATATTTAAAAACCGTTTTTCCTTCTTGATATACGAAATGTTTTTTCTGTTGCACAGTTTCTATTGTCGGTGGCATTATAGAACCACCTGCTTCAATTCTCAAAAAATCTCTTCCTATACCATCACTTCTTAAATACTCATCTTGCAGCCCCAAACCTTCATTGTTTGGCTCAAATAATGCAGCTCCTGCACCATCACCAAAAATAATACAAGTTGCTCTGTCTTTATAATCTATAATAGAAGACATCTTATCGGCGCCAATTAAAAGTACTTTTTTGTATCTACCAGACTCTATATAACTAGCTGCTGTAGACATTCCGAATAAAAAACTAGAACACGCTGCTTGCAAATCATAAGAAAATGCATTGACAGCACCAATTTGTGAAGCTACATAAGCTGCTGTTGATGCAACTGGTAAATCTGGAGTTGCCGTAGCAACAATTACCAAATCTATATCTTCTGATTTTGAGTTTGATCTTTCTAATAAATCTTCGGCTGCTTTTATAGCCATAAAAGAAGTACCTAAACCTTCTCCTTTAAGAATTCTTCGCTCCTTAATCCCTGTTCTAGTAGTAATCCATTCATCATTTGTATCTACATAGGATTCTAATTCCTTATTCGTTAAGATGTAATCAGGAACATATTTTCCTACTGCCGTAATTGCTGCAGAGATTTTTGTCATAATTAAGGTTTGTTTTCTTAAGTTTAGAATATTCAAAAGTAGTGAAAATTATTTCACGTTTTACCCTATTTTACCTCTAAAGAATGGTAATTTATCTTAAAAACGTAAAAAAACCCTCAAAGTTGAGGGTTTTTGGGTTTCTTTATAGGTGTCTGTTAAGCTTCTGCTGATGCAGATTCTAAAACAATTTGACCTCTGTAATATAATTTTCCTTCGTGCCAGTGAGCTCTGTGGTATAAGTGAGATTCACCAGTTGTTGGGTCTGTAGCAATCTGTTGATACGATGCTTTATAATGTGTTCTCCTTTTATCTCTTCTTGTTTTGGATATTTTTCTTTTAGGATGCGCCATTTTATGTCTTTTTTTCTGTTATTAAATTCTTTAATTTATCCCATCTTGGGTCTGTAGTTTCTACAGTTTTTACTTTCTTTATCTCTAATTCTCTCAATTTATTTAATGCTTCAGATTTCATTGTACCATCTAAAACTTTAGGATGTACTCTTTTGTTAGGAACTGCTAAAATTATCATTTCATAAATAAACTGTGCAACATTCATTTCATAAGCTTCATGAGGAAGTATTAAAATTTCTTCATTATCATCATTATATTCTGGACCAAACTTTACAACTAAAGGCAATTCAGATATTATTTCTTGGTGATATAACTCATTTGTTACATCACAAGGAACTTCAACCGAACCCTCTGCCGTAAAAACTAGCTCAAATAATGTGCTTTTTTTTACAAATGTTAATAAAACTTTTATTGATGAACTGGTAAATTCATCAAAATTAAAAGCTTCAAAGAACGTATTCTCAATAGTATAACTAAATACATGACTTCCTTCTTTTAATCCTACAAACGGTATGTTGAATTGTTTCAAGTCTTTCATTATCAAACATCAATTGAGCGGGCAAAGATACAAAAAAATGTATTTCTGCAATATATTATATAAAAAAAAGAATATTCTTTCTTTTTATTTTACAACCAACGGGTTTTTTGTCAATTCTTTATATTCATTTCTCGTGTTAAAAATCTTTAATGCCGTGAATAAAGCCTCTTTAAATGAAGAGGGATTTGCTAGATTTTTACCAGCAATATCATAGCCTGTACCATGATCTGGTGAAGTTCTAATATGATCTAAACCTGCCGTAAAATTTACTCCTTTACCAAAAGACAACGCTTTAAAAGGCGCTAAACCTTGATCGTGATAGCTTGCTAAAACACCATCAAATTGCTTGTAAGTTTCAGAACCAAAAAAGCCATCGGCTGCATAAGGACCAAAAACCAGCTTGCCAGTCTCCTTAATTTCTTCAATAGTTGGTCGTATTATTTTATCATCTTCCTCTCCAATAACTCCTTTATCTCCGCAATGCGGATTTAAAGACAAGACCGCAATTTTTGGTTTATCGATTCCGAAATCTTGTTTTAAAGAGGTATACATCGTTTCAACTTTACTCTTAATAACTTCTGGAGTAATCGATTCGGCAACCTTGGCAATAGGAATATGACCCGTAATTAAACCAATTCTTAATTGATCTGTCATTAAAATCATTAAACTTTTACCTTCTAAATTGGCTTCTAAATATTCTGTATGGCCCGGAAAATTAAAAGTATCCGATTGTATATTTTCTTTGTTGATAGGCGCAGTAATTAAAACATCAATGGCATCTTCCTTTAAATGCTTTACTGCAGAAGCTAACGATTTTGCGGCATAGTCTCCAGAAATTTTAGTCGCTTTTCCTAATTCTATAGCAACCTCTTCTTTCCAAATATTTAAAATATTAATTTTTGAGTGATTTATTTGCGTTATGGATGTAATTCCGTGCACAGGAATTTCTATTCCCAATGCTTTTTTATGATAAGAAATGGTTTTTGTTGTTCCAAACAACACTGGAGTACAAAACTCTAACATTCTTTTATCTTCAAAAGTTTTTAAAATTACTTCAATACCAATTCCGTTTAAATCTCCTATTGAAATTCCTACAATTATTTTCTCAGATTTATCCATAGATGTCTTGTAATATTACTATTTTTGATAGGTACAAAAGTAACCAAATTTTAGAGATATGTTTACAGGAATTATAGAAACACTTGGATCAGTAAAAAATATTGTAAAAGAGCAAGAAAATGTTCATTTAACAATAAAAAGTGATATTACAAATGCATTAAAAATAGATCAGAGTGTTGCACATAACGGTGTATGTTTAACGGTTGTTGATATTAAAAATGATGAATATACCGTAACGGCTATTAAAGAAACTTTGGATAAAAGCAATATTGGAAAACTGAAACTAGATCACATCGTGAATCTAGAACGCGCCATGAAATTAGGAGACCGATTAGACGGACATATAGTGCAAGGCCACGTAGATGAAACGGGGGTTTGTATAGGCATAAAAGATGAAAACGGAAGTACATTGTGCACTTTTAAATATATTTCTAACCAAAACAACATCACCATAGAAAAAGGTTCTATTACAGTAAATGGTGTTAGTTTAACGGTTGTGAATTCTAAAAAGGACGAATTTAGTGTTGCAATTATTCCCTATACTTGGCAACATACCACTTTTAAAACCTTACAAATTAATGATGTTGTAAATTTAGAGTTTGATGTAATTGGAAAATATGTTGCTAGATTAACAGCTTACAATAACTAAACCTTCTCTTCTTTTTTGTGTAAAAATCGAGTTAATTTCATAGAAAGATCTAACAAAATAATTTTTGAATTTCCATTTCTTTCAATATGATACATTGCCTCATTGAGTTCTTTTTCGATATCTAAAATATTTCCTGAATGTACAAATGGAGCGAATTTTGATAAATCAAAACCCGATTTTGAATTCATAAAAACCAACTGATCAGACTTATAGTTTAACAAAAGTGCTTGTCTAAAAAATTGTAAGCAATATTCTAAAAATTGTTTTTGTGTTTCTCTTCCTGTTTTTGCAATCGTATCAGACCAAGAAATTAATTGTTGCACTACTGCAGGGTTTCCTTTGGCTCTAAACGCAGTTCTAATCCAATCAACAAACCATTTTTCAAAAACCAAATCATTTCCGTCATTTTGCAATAAATGAAGGGCTTTGTTAAAATTTCCTTCTGCTTGATGCGCAATTTTCGCCGCTTCATTATCTGCAACCTGATAGTTTACACTTAAAGAATTAGCAATATCTTGCTCACTTAAAACAGGAAAATGTAACGCTTGACATCTCGATGTAATGGTGTTTATAATCTGCTCTTCATTTTCTGTAATCAGCAAGAAAACCGTTTTTTGCGGAGGCTCTTCTATGAGTTTTAATAATTTATTAGCCGCAGAAATGTTCATTTTTTCTGCCATCCAAATAATCATCACCTTAAAACCACCTTCGTAACTTTTTAATTTTAACTTTTTTACAACGGCTTCCGCTTCATCAACACCAATTAAACCTTGTTTATTTTCTACGCCAATATGTTGCAACCAATTAAATAAACTTCCGTAAGGTTGGGAGGCAATAAACGAGCGCCAATCTTCTATAAACAAATTACTTACTGCATTTTTTTTCACAGCATCATTTGTTGTAACAGGAAAGGCAAAATGCAAATCTGGATGCTGTAATTTACCACACTTTATAGTACAAGCCTCTTTATTGTCAGAAAAATTACACAATAAAAATTGTGCATACGCTATTGCCATGGGCAACGTACCGCAACCTTCTTTACCAACAAATAATTGGGCATGCGGAATTCTGCCATTTTCAGCAGAAGTCTGCAAATGTTTTTTAATATGTTCTTGACCTATAATCTGGTTGAAAAGCATGGACAAATATAAAAAATTAGTTCGCCATTAATTCGCAATTCATAATTTAAAAAATCAAAATAAAAGAACTTTTAGACTGGGAAACTCTTTGCGCCTTATAAAGTTCTTAATTTACGCAAACGTTAACTTAAATTTTAAGTTATCCGTTTCAATAAACGTAAATAAAAAAGTATTTTTGTTAAAAATACATCTAAAAATGAAAACACTAAACAATTTTAATTTCAAAAATAAAAAAGCAATCATTCGCGTAGATTTTAATGTGCCTTTAAATGATCAATTTGAAGTAACAGATGCCACGAGAATTGAGGCTGCAAAATCTACTATTATTAAGGTTTTAGAAGATGGCGGAAGTTGCGTTTTAATGTCGCATTTAGGAAGACCAAAAGGTGTTGTTAATGATGCATTTTCTTTAAAACATATTGTTGCCAAGGTTAAAGAAATTATGGGTGTTCAAGTAAAATTTGTAGAAAACTGTGTAGGTGAAAAAGCAGAGGAGGCAGTTGCAAATTTAGAAGATGGTGAAATTTTATTACTAGAAAATCTTCGTTTTCATCCGGAAGAAGAAAAAGGTGATGTTGCTTTTGCTGAGAAATTATCTAAGTTAGGTGATATTTATGTAAATGATGCTTTTGGCACTGCTCACAGAGCGCACGCATCTACTACCATTATTGCACAATTTTTCGAAGACCGTAAATGTTTTGGAAACTTATTGGCAAGAGAAATTGAAAGCATCGATAAAGTTTTAAACAATTCTGAAAAACCCGTTTTAGCAATTCTAGGTGGTGCAAAAGTATCTTCTAAAATTACAGTAATTGAAAATATTTTAGATAAAGTAGATCATTTAATTATTGGTGGCGGAATGAGTTTTACTTTTATAAAAGCAGAGGGCGGAAAAATTGGAAACTCTATTTGTGAGGATGATAAAATGGAATTAGCACTTGACATTCTAAAACAAGCGAAAGCTAAAAATGTTCAAATTCATATTCCTGTGGATGTTGTTGCTGCCGATAATTTCAGCAATGATGCAAATACCCAAATTTGTGACATTGATTCAATTCCTGATGGCTGGGAAGGTGTTGATGCTGGACCAAAATCAAGAGAAATTTTTGATGGAATTGTAAATCAATGTAAAACGATTCTTTGGAACGGTCCTTTAGGGGTTTTTGAAATGGAATCGTTTGCTGCAGGTACAATTGCTTTGGGTCATTCTATTGATAAAGCAACTAAAAATGGTGCATTTTCTCTAGTTGGTGGTGGTGATTCTGTTGCGGCTGTAAAACAATTTGGTTTTGCGGATAAAGTAAGTTATGTTTCTACTGGTGGTGGTGCTATGTTAGAAATGTTGGAAGGGAAATCTTTACCAGGAATTGAAGCCATCTTAAAATAAGCTTTTAACATCAATTTAATTCTATCATGGATTCTTTTCTGCTTACTTTTTATCAAAAAAAGTATAGCAACGAAGATGATGATTATTTTTAATTGAAATGCGTTAAAAAATTAAATTGGTAAAAGATCTTTAAGCTCCTATAATATGACATTTATAAAGCTATAATTTACGAATTTTTGTAATAGAACATGGACAAAATTTAAAAGGTATGCAGAATTGTATACCTTTTTTATTCCTTATGAAAATCCTTAAAAACAATAGAATTCTAGTTGTAACTTTACATCAAATATGGATGTTATCAATGGTTTAATGTATACACATGTATGGATTCTAAAAAATCGTTACATAAAAGGCAGGCACTCCACAATTACATTGGTGATAATTTGATTACAAAACAACGAACAAAAAACCGCCTAATAAATATAATAAATTGTTAAATGTACTTAATAGATAAACCCTATATTTCAGATTTTCTTGTCACTACAATCAAGGAAAATAAGTATCCTATTGTTGCAACAAAAGAGGCCAAAGAATTAGTAACGGATGCTTCTCTAAATTGGATTAGCGAAAAAGACGCTGTTTCCTATATCAAAGAGAATCTACATAAACCAATATATTCTAATTCAGAAAATGCTTTAAGTTGGATAGAAAATAACTTTGGCGAAAGTGAATTATCAAAACAAATCAATATTTTTAAAGACAAAGTTGCCTTTAGAGAGCATGTTAAGACGATTTTTCCAGATTTTAAGTTTCAAAAAATAAAATTACAAGACATACAAAATATCACAACAGAAGAATTATCATTTCCATTTGTTATCAAACCGTCCGTAGGTTTTTTAAGTATTGGTGTTTATATCATCGAAGATAAAAACGATTGGGAAAATGCAAAAAAAGAGATAAATTCAGGAAATCTGAAAAGTATTTTCCCGAAAAATGTGCTTGACACCTCTTATTTTATCATTGAAGATTTTATACAAGGCGAGGAATTCGCCATAGATTATTATCATAATGATAAGGGAGCGGTTGTGATTTTAAATATCTTGCATCACATATTTTCATCAGGAACAGATACAAGCGATAGAGTGTATTCGACTTCAAAAGAAATTATTTATAAGCATAAAACTGAATTAGAAAACTTTTTAAACAAAATTGGCAATCAATTAAACTTGAAAAATTTCCCAGCGCACGCAGAGGTAAGAATAGATGAAAATGGCAACATAATACCTATTGAAATTAACCCATTACGTTTTGGTGGTTGGTGCACAACCGCTGATTTGTCAGGAATTGCCATAGGTTTTAATTCTTATAAATACTTTTTTGAAAACAAACATCCTAATTGGGATAATATATACGAGGGCAAAGAAAACGACGTATTCAGCCTTATTGTTTTAGATAATAATTCAGGAATTATTTCGAATAAGATTGCTGCGTTTGATTATAAAGCACTTGCAAATGATTTTGAAAATCCTGTTTTAGTGAGACCATTAGATATCAATAAATATCCCCTTTTCGGTTTTGTTTTTGTAAAAACTGATTATAAAAATAAAGACGAATTATACCATATTCTTACATCAAATTTAAGAAAATATATACGCTTAAAAGAATAAAAACGAACGCCCAAAAACAACTATACAATGTACCGATAAGACCAGCGCTAAATGAATTTGTTTACGAATTCAATTTGATTATATCCTAAACTTTTAAAAGTTAAGAATCCCGTTTGTAAATTCTCTGTTAAAATTACTAGTTTGCTATTTTATGAAAGTTTAAACTTTTAATTTTGTGCCCATTCCATTTTTTTAATAATGGCCTACTGAAACTAATCAACAATTACACTTTAAAATATATGAAATACACAACTTTACCAAACACCGATATTAAAGTTTCTAAAATTTGTTTAGGAACCATGACTTGGGGAAACCAAAATACACAAGAAGAAGCCTTTGAACAGATGGATTATGCGCTAGAACAAGGTGTTAACTTTTTTGATGTAGCAGAATTGTATCCTGTTCCTGCAACGCCAGAAACGTATGCAGAAACTGAAAGAATTATTGGTAATTGGTTTCAAAAAACTGGCAACAGAAGCAAAGTTGTTTTAGCAAGTAAAATTGCTGGCGGTGGTGATTATACAGCACATGTTAGAACTGGTGGATTCAACAAACAAAACATTATAGATGCAGTACAAGGAAGCTTAAAACGTTTGCAAACTGACTATATTGATTTGTATCAATTGCACTGGCCAGATCGAGGTGTAAATTGTTTTGGTGTCAGAGATTATCCTTATAAAACATCCACCAAAGAAGCAGAAAAGCATTTAGAAATTTTAGAAACTTTAAACGATTTTGTAAAAGCAGGAACGATAAAAGCAATTGGCCTATCTAATGAAACTCCTTGGGGAACCATGAAATATTTGCAAACTGCAGATACAAATCATTTAGTGAGACCATCTACGATTCAGAATTCATATTCTTTGATTCATAGAGCTTATGAATATGGATTGTCTGAAGTTTCGATGAGAGAAAATATTGGTTTATTGGCATATTCACCGTTAGCACAAGGTGTTTTATCTGGTAAATATTTAAATGGAAATTTACCTGAAGGTGCAAGAGGAACTTTATTTCCGCGGTTTATTGCCCGTTATATGGGAGACGGTTCTTTAGAAGCTGTAAAAAGATATGAAGCTATTGCGAAAAAAAACGGAATTACATTATCGGAAATGTCATTAGCATTTATAAATCAATTACCGTTTGTAACTAGTAATATTATTGGTGCTACAAAATTGAGTCAATTAAAAGAAAATATCAATTCTATTCATATCGAATTATCCGAAGAAACTTTAAAAGAGATTGAGGAAGTTCATAAGGAAATTCCGAATCCTGCGCCATAACATTGAGTAGTTTTTCAATATTCAACGAATAGCATAAAAAAATCCAAAGTAATTATTTTACTTTGGATTTTCTATGTTTAAATTTCCTTCTAGTTTTCATAAATTGATATCTAAAATCGTCATAAAACAGACTTATTACTAAAATTATTGCTCCAAAAATAAGGGTGTTTAATTTTAAATCAAGTCTAGAATACATAAATCCGCCGATTAATCCACCCATAAAAAAGAAACAAATTATAAAAAGTCTCAGTTTTATAGTGGCTGTAATTTTTTCTCGATGAGGATGCGTTTCTGGAAAAAACAATTGAGATAATTCAATTCCTAAATCTGTAAATAATCCTGTTAAATGCGTTGTTCTAACAATTGCGTTCGAAATTTTAGTTACAAAAGAGTTTTGCATACCCATTGAAAAAAGAAGTAAGCAAATAATTAAATTAGGGTATTTTATTACAACAAGATCACTTATAACTGCAATTGAGATAAATATAAAAGATTCAATTAAAATTGGTATTACAAAAACGTTTAACTTTTTATTTTCTCTAAATGTTTCTATTAAAAAACTTGATGAGAAAGAACCAAAGAGAAATGAAAAAATATATAGAAAATAAATGGTTCCTTTCCAAACCTTAAATTCTGCAACATCATTTATAAACAATGCAAAATGACCAGTTACATTAGTTGCCAGTTGCTTAAAAGCTAAAAAACCTGTAACATTTACAATTCCGGCTACAAAAGACAAGATAGAAGCAATTCTTAAATTGTGTTTTAAAGTTCTACTTTTGCCTTGATGTCTAAACATTTTGGTTCAATTTATTTCAATATTTTAAAAGGAGAAAATGAAGATTTTGAAAAAACTTAATGACTAATAACATATAAAAAACTCCCTATAACTTCGCCAACATTATAGAATGCCCCAATAATAAAAAGAACAGAAAATAATTCGATACTTACATTTAAAATCTTTTTTTCTTTTTGTGATAATACTTGATATTTTACCATCAATTTATCAAAAAAAAATCAATTTCTTTGGCTTCCATATATTTGCATTATATTTTAGTTACGCTATTATCCTTCAATTGATACTCTTCACCACTCTCTTTACAAGTTGCTAAACCATCAGCATTGAAATTTAGGGTATGACCAAATTCACTAACCCAACCAATTTGTTTTGACGGATTCCCAACAACCAAAGCATACGGTAACACTTCTTTGGTAACCACTGCTCCTGCACCAATAAACGCGAACTCGCCAATAGTATTACCGCAAACAACCGTTGCATTTGCACCAATCGTTGCTCCTTTTTTAACAAGCGTTTTTAAATATTCATTTTTTCTGTTGATAGCACTTCTTGGGTTCATCACATTTGTAAAAACCATAGACGGACCTAAAAAAACATCATCTTCACAAATGACACCCGTGTAAATAGAAACGTTATTTTGTACTTTAACATTATTTCCTAAAACAACGTTTGGAGAAATCACAACATTTTGTCCTAAATTACAATCATTACCAATAGTACAATTGGACATGATATGGCTAAAATGCCAAATTTTAGTACCTTTCCCAATGGAAGAATGATCATCTATAACCGCCGTTTCGTGTGCAAAATAATCCATAAAATTAATATTCTGAGTTATTATTTTCTTGTTTTGTGCAAATTTCTTTAGCCGATGACGTTCCTATTCTATTAACTCCTAAACAAATCATTTTTAAAGCTGTTCCGTAATCTCTCACACCTCCTGCTGCTTTTATTTGCAATGGTTTTGCGTTTTCTGAAATCAATTTCATAGTTTCTAAAGTAGCGCCATTCGGTTTATTATCTATAGTTTTAAAGAAGCCAGTAGAAGATTTTACAAAAACTCTTTTAGCAGCCGTTTCATCAAAATTTGTAAGCACAACTTCTTTTATCAATTGTGATATTGCAATAATTTCTTCGGTTGATAATGCTGCAACTTCTATAATAAATTTTACAACTTTACTATTTTCTAAACACAATTTTGTGCACTCTAAAATTTCTGATTTTATCACCTCAATCTCTCCTTTTTTAAAAGCTTTGTAGTTCACTACAAAATCGAGTTCATCTGCTTCTAAAAGAATTGCTTTTTTAGCCTCTTCTAGTTTACTTTTAATAGATGAATTTCCTTCAGGAAAATCGATTACGGTGCCTATTAAAACGTCTGAATTCGCTTCTAAGAGCATTTTTTTTGCTAAGGGAATGTGTTTTGCACGAATCATAATCAATTTATAATGATACAAAATTGCTTCACGAATTAAATCAATAACTTTCTGTTGATTTTCATCTTCAGAAATATTCGCTTGATTTATAGTCTTTAAATACGTGGCATCTAAATATTGGTTGATTTTCATAGTATCAAAAATACGAAATAATAAAAAACCCAACTTTTCAGTTGGGTTAAATCTTTTATAAATCTAAAAATAAATTAATCTACCCTAAAAGAAATTGGCAATGTATATTTTACTTTAACGGCCTTGTCTCTTTGCTTTCCTGGAGTAAATTTTGGAAGTTTTTCAATTAACGCTTGCGTTTCTTTTTTTAGTTTAATGTGCGGTGCTCTAATTTGTATGTCAACAACATTACCTTGATCATCAATAACAAACTGTGTACTAATTCTATATTTTCCTGAATTTAAACCAATTTCATTTGCTAGTTGCGCATCAAAATTACGTTGCACAAATTTCTTCATTTTTGCATCAAAACATATTTTATTTTCCTCTTTTGACAAACCTTCACAACCTTTAAATACAGGTGCATTTTCTATCAGAATAAAAGGTAAAGTCTCTACCGGTTCATCTTTTGGTTCTTCGGCAGTTACAAGAGCATCGATGTTTAATGGAACTAAATCTTCTTTTGGCGCTACTAAAACAGTTTCAATGATGGTATTATCTACTTTTTTAATAGGTTCATCGGCGACAAAAACAGTACTTGTTCTTTCAATTTTTGGTACTAGTTTTGATTCTTTTACAAAAACAATATCTTGATCTGAAGAAATCATCATGACTTCTGGTGGATTAAAATCTATAATTGCCAGTGATTTTTGTGGCGTTTGATGCTCTAAAATTAAGTAGACGATAAAGAGCACTAATACAAGACCTAGTTGGGTAAAAATAGTTGAGAATTTCTCTAATTGTTTGCTTGGTAATTTTTTCAGATTTTTCATCATTAGAAAGTTTTTAAATGTTAAGACTTTGTTAAAACAAAGAACATGCCGTAAAAAACTTAAAAAAGATAAAATACTGATTGAAAGAACTCTAATTAATATAAGTTATTTTTATTTTAAGAGTTTTTCAGCAACTTTTTCTAATTCATCATACCAATTTTGCCCAAATTTTCGAACTAAAGCTTGTTTTACAAACTTATAAACAGGAACTTGTAACTCTTTTCCGAGAGAACAGGCATCATCGCAAATTTCCCATTTATGATAATTTACTGCAGAAAACTCACTATAATCTTGCACTCGAATAGGATATAAATGACAAGAAACTGGTTTTTTCCAATCAATTTCTCCTTGGTTATAAGCTTCTTCTATGGCACACAAGGCAGTATTTTTTTTATCAAAAATAACATAAGCGCAGTGTGCTCCGTTGACTAGAGGAGTTTCTAGCTCGCCCCATTCACTGGTAACCCAAGTACCTTCTTTCTCAATAACTTCGATTCCTTCTTTTCTTAAAAAAGGTTTTATTTTCGGATAAATTTCCTCTAAAATCTTGGTTTCTTCTTGCTCTAAAGGTGCACCAGCTTCGCCATCTATACAGCAAGCACCTTTACACGCAGATAAATTACAGATAAAATCATTTTCTATAATTTCTTCAGAAACGATCGTTTTTCCTAATTGAAACATACGACAAAAATAAGCATATTTTTTTGTGATTTTTACCAATTTCGTAAAGTTAGTTGACTAATTTTGCAAAAAAATAAATTTTTAAAAAATGACTTTCGATTTTAAACAAATACTGACTGCTTTTATGGTTTTATTTGCAGTAATAGACATTATTGGAAATATTCCTATCATCATAGATTTACGTAAAAAAGTAGGGCATATCCAGTCTGAAAAAGCATCTCTAATTGCAGGGGTTATTATGATTGTATTCCTTTTTTTAGGACAAAGCTTATTAAGTCTAATTGGTATTGATGTAAACTCTTTTGCAGTTGCAGGCGCATTTATTCTCTTTTTTATTGCTTTAGAAATGATTTTAGGCATCACTTTATATAAAGACGATGGTAATAATGCACCGATCACTGCAACTGTTTTTCCGTTAGCTTTTCCATTAATTGCTGGTCCAGGAAGTTTAACAACTTTACTCTCTTTAAGAGCAGAATTCGATGTACAGAATATAATTATTGCTGTAGTTTTAAACGTAATATTTCTATATATCGTTTTAAAAACTTCTTCTAAAATAGAACGCTTAATAGGACCGAGTGGTATTCAAATAATCCGTAAAGTTTTTGGAGTAATTTTATTGGCAATCTCTGTAAAACTATTTGCTCAAAATATAAAAATGTTATTTATCTAAAATGATTTTTGACGCTTTAATTATTGGTGGTGGTGTTTCTGGAATGCAATGTGCTTTCGTTTTGGGTTCTGCAAAAGATAAAGCTTTTGCTGCTCGTAAAAATATAGGAATTATTATGCACCAAAGAAATTCTCATTTAGAAAATGCCTTATTTAATAATGTTTTAGGTCTACCACCAAAAACAAAAGGAAAAGACCTTTTGAAACAAGGAAGGGAGCAATTAGCAGATTTGTATCCGCATGTATCTCAAATTGTAGGTGAAAAGGTGTTAGCTATCCAAAAAAATCAAGAAATTACTACAATAACAACAAACAAGCATGTTTATAGCTCTAAACTTGTCATACTTGCCTTAAATTACGCAAAACCATTTACTATTAAAGGTTTAGAAGAATTTATAGTTCCTCATAAAAAATCGAATCCTTTAAAAGATAGAATTCAGTTAAAAAACACAGATCATTTTATTAAAACTGGACTGTATTGTTGCGGTACCATTTCTGGTGTGCGCAGTCAATTTGCCATTGCTGCAGGCAGCGGGGCTTCTGTAGCAACCGATATTCTTACACTTTGGAATCATGGAAATCACACCAAAATTCATGATAAGGCATGATATTAATCATATTTTAAAACCAATTTAGTTCTTACTTTTAAACTGCGTTATTAGACTTATAAATAGTTTATAAAACGTGTAAATAGGATACCAACAAAGGTTGTGTGGTAAAAAAAATTTAAAGGTTTAAAAGATGATACAGATAAAAAAAAACCCAGAATTCGCTTTAGGTAATTTTAGCAAAATTTTCTTTCAAATAGGTTTGGTATTAAGCCTATTAATTATTCACCTTTTAATAGAATACAAAAGTTACGAAAAAAATTATTCTAATTTAGGAGTTTTAACGGTGATAGAAGAAATGAAAGAGGATATTCCTATTATTGAAATTAAAAAAGTAACTCCACCTCCAAAAAATATTCCTAAAGTAATGGAAGCTATTAAAGTTGTTGAAGATGAATTAAAAATTGAAGAAACTATTATAGAATCTACCGAAACAGATGAAGGAGAAGCCATTGTAGTAAATATGGAAGATGTGGTTGAAGTTGAAGAAACTGAAGAAGTTATTGAAGATGTGCCCTTTATGTTAATTTCAGATGTACCGGTTTTTCCTGGATGTAAAGGAAATAATGAAGAACTAAAAAAGTGTTTTACACAGAAAGTAACACAACATTTTTCGAAAAGGTTCGATGTTGAATTATCTAAAGAACTAGGACTATCTCCTGGCAAAAAAAAGTTATTTGTTATTTTTAGAATTGCTAAAAATGGAAAGATTGACAATGTAAGAGCTAGAGGTCCTCATCCTGTTTTAGAGAGAGAGGTTACACAAATCATTAATTCTTTACCTCAAATGATTCCTGGCAAACAAAGAGGTACTCCTGTAGGAGTTAGTTATAGTATTCCCATTACTTTTGAAGTTAGAGAATAAAAAAAAATCCAGCTAAACAGCTGGATTTTTTTTATTCGCTAAGGCAAAAACAGCACTACTCTACTGTAACTGATTTTGCCAAATTTCTTGGTTGATCTACATTTTTACCTAACATTACCGCAATATGATACGATAATAATTGAAAAGGAATCGTCGTTAATAAAGGTGTTAATGCCTCTTCTGTTTCAGGAATTTCAATTACGTGATCTGCAATCTCTCTTACCTGTGTATCTCCTTCTGTAACGATGGCAATAATTTTACCTGCTCTAGATTTTATTTCTTGAATATTACTTACTACTTTTTCATAATGCCCTTTGTTTGTTGCTATTACAAAAATTGGCATGTTTTCATCAATCAAAGCAATAGGGCCATGTTTCATTTCTGCCGCAGGATATCCTTCTGCATGAATGTAAGAAATCTCTTTTAATTTTAAAGCTCCCTCTAAAGCTACTGGAAAATTAAATCCTCTTCCTAAATATAAACAGTTCGTAGCATTTTTATAAACATCTGCAATACTTTTAACATGCTCATCAATTTGCAACAATTGTTCTATTTGTCTAGGAATTAATTGCATTTTTTGAATATACTTTTTAAAAGTATAATCAGGTAAAGATCCGTTTGCTTGCCCTAATTTTAATGCGATTAGCGTTAAAACTGTAATTTGGGTTGTAAACGCTTTTGTGGATGCAACACCTATTTCTGGACCTGCATGCGTATAGGCCCCTGTATGCGTTTCTCTTGCAATAGAAGACCCAACAACATTACAAATTCCATAAACAAAAGCTCCTTTAGATTTTGCTAACTTTATTGCGGCCAATGTATCTGCTGTTTCACCTGATTGTGAAATAGCAATTACAATATCTTTATCTGTAATGATAGGATTTCTATATCTAAATTCAGAGGCATATTCAACTTCTACAGGAATTCTTGCCATATCTTCAATAAGATATTCTCCTACTAGACCTGCATGCCAAGAAGTACCACAGGCTATAATTATAATTCTGTTTGCATTTAAAAACTTATCAAGATTATCTTCTATGCTAGACATCTTAATCATATTTTCTTCTAGCAACATCCTACCCCTAAAAGTATCTGTGATTGCCTTAGGTTGCTCATTGATCTCTTTAAGCATAAAATGTTCATAACCTCCTTTTTCAATTTGGTCTAAACTCATTTGAAGTTTTTGAATTATAGGATCAACTAGGGCATCATCGTGAATTCTACGAACTTTTACAGTTCTCCCTAATTTAATAATCGCCATTTCTTCATCTTCTAAATAAATAACATTTTGGGTGTATTCTAAAAAAGGAGAAGCATCAGAAGCTACAAAGAACTCTTTATTTTCTACTCCAACTCCAATAGCAATAGGGCTTCCTAAACGCGCAACCACAATTTCATCTGGTTTTTCTTTATCGAAAACAGTAATAGCATAAGCTCCTACAACATTTGTTAGTGCCAATTGAACAGCTTTACCTAATTTACAGCCTTCGGTTTTTTTAACCTCTTCAATTAAATTTATTAACACCTCAGTGTCGGTATCACTTTTAAAAGAATAACCTCTAGCAATTAACTCCTTTTTAATGGTATCATAATTTTCAATAATGCCATTATGAACTATTGCTAAATTACCCGACTGTGAATAATGTGGGTGCGAATTTACATCATTTGGAACTCCGTGCGTTGCCCAACGAGTATGTCCCATCCCAATATTTCCAACTTTTCTCACCTCATCTTCATCAGTAATAAGCTCTAAATCAGAAACTTTACCTTTAGTTTTTGAAATGATCATTTTATTACCATCATACATCATTATCCCAGAACTATCATAACCTCTGTACTCCAATCTTTTTAATCCGTTTATTACTATTGGATAAGCCTCTCTATGACCTATATATGCTGAAATTCCACACATAAATTTTTATTTTTATTTTTAACTTTATTCTGTTTTTTTTGAATATGAGATTACCAATGCTGCTTTTTTAACTCCGTTTTCTGCAGAATTATTAAACAAAGTAACCGCTTTAGGATTCCAACTACTGTTTCTAAAAACTATATCATTACCCGAAGTAGGAGCATCTGAAGGATTGTAAACTTTTAGTTTTAAGATCGATTCGTACTCAATATTTCCGTTTAATATGTCAGAAATATAATCCGTTATTTTAAATGTATATTTTTCTTTTTTACCACTAGCATCTCTCGATAAAAACCCACCAATACCGCCAAATGCACCTTCGCTAGTAGCATCTTTTATTTGGCTAAAACTCGGACTCAGAACATTTGTGTCGCTCTTATACAAATACAATCTATCAGGAACATGAGACGTATCTGCAGATTGATTGATATAAAAAGTTAAAGTAGCATCATTAATCAACCAATTATTAGCTTTTAACTCGTCTATTTTAACTTGATCAAATAACGTTATACTACCCTCACTTCCGGCAGTTCCTTGAATTTTTATTTCATTATTTACAGGATATACTTTATCCTCCATTTTAAAAGTGTTTACTTTAAAACCAGATAAAGGAAAGCTATTATTTTTAGAAATTGTATCTAAAACTACCGTTCCAGATTTTAAAACTGTATTGGTATAATACACTTCTAATGAAGGGATAAGCGTAGAGTTGTTGTTGTTAAAATTAAATGAAGTTAAAGAGCCTTCATCGCCTGTGGCTTCGATAATAATTCCTCTAAAATAATCATTAAAAGCATCTTGAGATGCAAATTCACCTGTTTCATATTTATCTAAAAATAATTCTTTAAAGGCATCTTCATTTAAAGGGATTCTAGCAAAAGGAACGGGAATTGTACTTGCAGTAGAATTAAAAAGCTTTATGGTATCACTAGCAACTATTGTATCATCATACAATCTTCTTTTTACCACAAACATGGTATCATTTTCATTAGGGATAAAAGGAAAGTTTACTTCAGTATTTAGTTCAGTTCCTATTTTCTCAAAAACATCATCAGAATAAAAACTATTAATTTTTGAAGGATCTGCAGGATTATACACGTTTATATATGTATTAGATCTATAAATATTGAGATGAAACGGCTTGCTTTTATCTCCAAAAACAGAATCGATTTCAAATTTATTTCCATCAGTATTTGAAGTTACTTGGTACGGTAATTTTAAAAACACCGTATCTATTTTTGTAACCACTGTTGTATCTGCGCCATACACAACACCGTCTAAAACACTTAAACCAGTAGGTATTGAGATTTGAGATACTATCGATGCTTCAATTTTTTCGTAATCTGGGTTGGCGTAAACACCTAGTAAATATTGAGCAATTTGTCTTGAAATATTATCTGATTGAATCCTTTCTAAAGGACTATTTTCGGTTATTACATCTATTGAAATAGCATCCGTATCAAACTTTGTATTCGTAATTACATTAGATTCAACGTCTGTGAATTCCTCTTCACAGGATAAAATAATGGTAAATAAAGATATTGCGATACCTATATAAACACTTTTTCTAAAAAAATTTTTCACTTAAAAATAATTATTTAGTTGCCAATAAATCAGCATAAAAATTTAAATAAGACTCTTTTAAATTCTCTGATTGATATTCTAAAACTGGTATTTCTTTTTCCGCTATAAAAGAATTTAACTCTTCAGCAATCGTTTCGCTACCATGAATAATTGCATCAGAATTTTCTATTGCACTCTTTAAAATATTAATATGACTTGGTGTTTGTATTGTTGCTATTTTAGGTGATTTAAGCAAATCAAATTTTACTTTATTAGCCAAATCTTCATTCAAATTGCCTTCAAAACCTCTATTATACAAAGAAGTAATTATTTTACTTTCTGTAAACAAAGGTTCTTCTTTGTAGAACTCTCTTAAATAAAGCGGTAATAAAGAAGCGAGCCAACCATGAATATGAATTATATCAGGTGCCCAATTCAATTTTTTTACAGTTTCCACAACTCCTTTTGCAAAGAAAATTGCTCTTTCATCGTTATCCTCAAACAATTCGTCATCTTCATCGGAAAAAACAGCTTTTCTTTTAAAATACTCTTCATTATCAATAAAATAAACTTGCATTCTTTCCTTCGGGATAGAGGCTACTTTAATAATTAAAGGCATATCTATATCATTCACAACTAGGTTCATTCCTGAAAGGCGAATTACCTCATGTAATTGATGTCTTCTTTCATTAATTACACCATATCTTGGCATAAAAATACGGGTTTGAACACCTTTAGAATGTGCGTTTTTTGCTGAAATAAAAGCTGTAGAAGACAGTTCTGTTTCAGGTAAATATGGCACCACCTCAGACGATACAAATAAAATTCTCTTGTCTTTCATTACATCAAACTCTTTTAATAAGATTCGCAAAAGTACAAATTTTTATGCTAATATGATGTTAAATTGGTAAGTTTGCAGACTTTATAAAGTAATGCACTATGGTCGTTTTTACAGAAAAAAAAGCTTTAATCGCTTATTTATCAAACTTTAAAGCTCAAAAAAAAACAATTGGTTTTATACCCACAATGGGAGCTTTACACAGAGGACATTTGTCTTTAATTAAAAAAGCGCAGAAAAAAAACGACCTTATTGTAGTTAGTATTTTTGTAAATCCTACTCAGTTTGACAAGAAAGAAGACTTATTAAAATACCCAAAAACAATACAAAATGATCTTAAATTATTAGAAAGTGTTTCTTGTGATGTGCTTTTTAATCCTTCTGTAGAGGAAATTTACAGCAACAATATCGTTTCTGAAAAATTTGATTTTGACGGACTAGAACATGAAATGGAAGGAGAGTTTAGAACTGGTCATTTTGATGGCGTAGGTACTATTGTAAAAACATTGATTGAAATTATTGAACCCAACAAAGCTTACTTTGGTCAAAAAGATTTTCAGCAGTTACAAATCGTTAAAAAAATGGTGAGAAAATATCGTTTAAATGTTAAAATTAAAGGATGTCCTATTTTCAGAGAAGAAGACGGTTTAGCTATGAGTTCAAGAAATGTAAGGTTAACTAAAGCGCAAAGAACTGCGGCACCATTTATTTACAAAACACTTAAAAAAGCGTATAAAAAATTTAATACAGAAAATGTGCATTCTGTGATTGAATGGGTAGAAAATAAATTTAAAAAACATCCATTATTAAATTTAGAATACTTTACAATTGCTGATGAAAAAACGTTAAAAACCATAAAAACAAAAGAATCTGATAAAAAATATCGGGCTTTTATTGCTGTATTTGCAGGCGAAATAAGATTAATTGATAATATTCGTTTAAAAAGTTAATAACCAAAAAAAATACTATTTTTGCAAAATGTTAGTTCAAGTAGTAAAATCAAAAATCCACCGTGTAAAAGTTACAGGTGCAGATTTAAATTATATAGGCAGCATTACCATTGATGAAGATTTAATGGATGCTGCGGGTATTATCGAAGGAGAACGTGTTCAAATTGTGAACAACAATAACGGCAATCGTTTAGAAACCTATGCAATTCCCGGTCCACGTGGAAGCGGAGAAATTACCCTAAATGGAGCGGCTTCTCGATTAGTGGCTGTGGGAGATGTTTTAATTTTAATTGTGTATGCTTTCATGGAATTAGAAGAGGCTAAAAATTTTAAACCTTCTTTAGTTTTTCCGAACGAAAAAAATAATACACTTACATAATTTTGAATATTAAAAAAGTTTTAAAAATTATTACACCTCTTATTCTAGGAGGTTTTTTAGTTTGGTATTCTATTTCAAAAATTTCTATTGATATTTTAATAGGATATTTTAAAGATGCGAATTATAGCTGGATTTTTCTTGGGTTATTTTTCGGAATTTTAAGTCATTTATCACGAGCTTATCGATGGAAATTTATGCTCGCCCCTTTGGGGTTTAAACCTAAATTTACAAACAGTATGTTAGCTGTTTTAGTAGGATATTTAGTGAATTTGGCCATACCCAGAGCCGGGGAAGTTTCTAGAGCTTTGGTGTTAACCAATTACGAAGAAATACCTTTTGAAAAAGGATTTGGAACCATTGTAGCTGAGAGAATTGCTGATTTAGTAATGATGCTAATTGTCCTTCTTATCACGCTTTTTGTTCAATTCGATTTTATTTATGACCTTTTAACCCGTAATTTTAATCCAACTAAAATAATTATTGGTTTAACCGTTTTAATTATCGGTTTTTATACACTTACGTCTCTCGTTAAAAAAGCAAAATCAGGATTTTTATTTAAAATAAAAGCCTTTGTTTCTGGCTTAGTAGAAGGAGTTACCAGCATTTTTAAAATGAAAAATAAATGGGCATTTATTTTTCATACGGTATTTATATGGATTATGTATGTTGCGATGTTTTGGGCAACAATTCCTGCAATTGAAGGTTTAGAAGTCCCTTTAGGTGGCGTTCTAATTGGCTTTATAGCTGGTGCTTTTTCTATTGCAGCAACCAATGGTGGCATTGGTTTGTATCCAGTTGCTGTGGCTGGGGCATTAGCGTTGTTCGATATCCCAACAGAACCCGCTACCGCTTTTGGTTGGATTATGTGGACTGCACAGACAGCCATGATTATCATTTTTGGCGGTTTGGCATTTGTATTTCTTCCTATCTACAATAAGAATAAATAATTTCGTTACTTTTGGTTTTAATTGTTAGGTTAAAGCCATGAAAAATCTTTATCTCTTATTATTTATATCTGTAACTTTTACTTTTATTAATTGCAAAACAGAAATAAAAACAAAAAATACTACAACCGTTTTAATTGGTGAGGTTATTAACAGGCCTCACAGTGACAAATTATCTTTAATTACTAAAGATGGAGATTTTAGAGTAAATCCAACTGAAATATCTATTATAAATGGAGAATTTCAACACACAATTACATCTGATTTTGTTGAAGAGTATTTGATGGCTTTCAATGATGAATTAGAACAAGGATCTTGGAGGAACTTAAATTTTTTTAATGATAAAGACACTATATATGTAACCTTATTCAAAAAAGATAAAGCAGATAATAATATTTTTTATGGTGGTAAACTAAACTTGAAAAAGAAAATACTATCCAATAAATCTAAAGTTAAATTTTGGGATAAAATAGGATGGATTTACAAAACTAAAGTTGATTCACTAGAAAAAATTGGGAAATGGGAAACTAAACAAGTTCAAGAAATTTGGAAAGAATATGACAATTCTGATGACAAAACAGTCCTTTTAAAAAAATATAGATCTCTTAAAGAACAGAAAAAAGATTTGACTACAGAGGGAAGGTTTTGGCAAAATAAAATTGACTCTTTAAGCAGTGAATCTAAAAAAATGAATTACGAATTTATTGAAAAAGATAGCTCTATTTTGGGTTATGCTATGTTAGTTGATGAATTGTTTTCGAATAAATACAATAAAGATTTCAATTATGGTTTTATAAAACTCAATTTAGATAGATACCAATCAAAATTTAAAAATCATCCATATACAGTAAGTTCAACGGATTTATTAGAGGGAATCGAAAATGCTAAAATTGGTAATGATTATGTTGATTTTTCATCAAAAACAAAAAATGATAAAATCGTAAAAGTATCTCCAGTTGTAAAAGAAAATACAGCAACTTTAATTGATTTATGGGCTCCATGGTGTGGACCTTGTATAGCCAAAAGCAAAAAATTAAAACCACAATATAAAAATCTTAAAGCAAAAGGTTTGGAAGTTTTTGCTGTTATTGGTGCTATCAATTCAAAAGATACATATATTACAAATAGAGATAAGTATAACTATCCATGGACAGTAAACTATGAACTTGATGAAGAATTTAAGATTTGGGACAAATACAATATTTCTCGTTCTGGAGGTTCTCAATTTTTAATCAGTTCCAGAGGAAAAATTTTAGCAATAAACCCAGAGCCAAAAGAGATTGATTCAATTTTAGTTGCAATAAGTTCTATAAAACTTTAAAATAAAAATCAAATTTTACTTTGTAACTTTACTACTTTAAAACTCTTCAACTAAAATAAATGGCCAAAACCAAAACAACTTTTTTCTGTCAGAATTGTGGTACACAACATGCAAAATGGGTAGGTCAATGTGGCGCATGTAAAGAATGGAACACTATTGTAGAAGAAGTAATACAGAAAGAAGAAAAACGCGTTTGGAAACAATCTACTACAGCAAAGCAGGTTGTAAACAAACCATTAAAGATTGCAGATATTCAGTTGAACCCAGAAGAAAGGGTAATTACCAATAACAAGGAATTAGACACGGTTTTAGGTGGTGGTTTGGTAAAAGGCTCTGTAACGCTTTTAGGAGGGGAACCCGGAATTGGAAAATCGACTTTATTACTGCAAGTTGCTTTAAATATTCGTCAAAAGGTATTGTATGTTTCTGGGGAAGAAAGCCAATCTCAAATAAAAATGAGAGCAGAAAGGCTTGAAGCGAACAATTCTAATTGTTTAATTTTAACTGAAACCAACACCCAACAAATTTTCAAAAATATAGAAGAAACAGCTCCCGAAGTTCTAGTAATCGATTCTATTCAAACTTTACATACAAGTTCTATTGAAGCTTCTCCTGGAAGTATTTCTCAAATTAGAGAAACTGCTGCAGAACTCATAAAATATGCTAAAGAAACCGCAACTCCTGTGCTGTTAATTGGTCATATAAACAAAGAAGGAAACATTGCTGGTCCTAAAATCTTAGAACACATGGTTGATGTTGTTTTGCAATTTGAAGGCGACAGAAATCATACCTACAGAATTTTGCGATCTCAAAAAAACAGGTTTGGCTCTACGTCAGAATTAGGTATTTACGAAATGCTTTCCAACGGATTGCGAGAAATTTCAAATCCGTCTGAAATATTGATTTCTAAAAAAGATGCCGATTTAAGCGGCACTGCGATTGCATCAACTTTAGAAGGCATTCGACCTTTAATGATTGAAATTCAGGCCTTGGTTTCAACAGCTGTTTACGGAACTCCACAAAGATCTACGACTGGTTATAACCTAAAACGCTTAAACATGATTTTGGCAGTTTTAGAAAAAAGAGCAGGCTTTAAATTAGGAGCAAAAGATGTTTTTTTAAATATTACTGGAGGCATTAATGTTGATGATCCTGCTATTGATTTGGCAGTAGTTGCCGCTATTTTATCATCCAATCAAGATATTGCCATTAACCCAAATGTTTGTTTTGCAGCAGAGGTTGGTTTGGCAGGAGAAATAAGACCCGTATCAAAAATTGATCAACGAATTTTAGAAGCAGAAAAATTAGGGTATAAAACTTTTGTAGCCTCAAAATACAATAAGATTTCTTCTAAAAACCACGGAATTAAACTCGTTTTAGTTGGTAAAATTGAAGAAGCTTTTGCCACTTTATTTGCATAGTTATAATCAGCATAATTAAAGATACGCTACTCCATAATACTTGTAGCGAACGGAATAAAATAAAACTTATACTATTGATGTTAAAAAACAAAAATCGAGTAAAATTACTCGATTTTTTATCAATTTTATAAAGCTTATATGGCACATTTTAATAAGTTCGGTGTAGAATTTTTAAAACTTTATCTCTTATTTGCTTCTTTAATGTATTTGTCTAAAGCCATGGTCATAGACGGTGTTTCTTTTGAAGGTGCAACAATATCACACTTTAAACCCGCATCTGTTACAGCGTTTACAGTAGAGCTCCCAAAGGCAGCAATTCTTGTTTCGTTTTGTTTAAAATTAGGAAAATTATGAAATAAAGATTCTATTCCAGAAGGACTAAAGAAAACTAATACATCATAAAAAACATCCTGCAAATCAGACAAATCACTAACAACTGTTCTGTATAAATCTAATCGAGTCCACTTTACACTTAACTTATCTAATTCCTCAGGAATTAATGATTTTAGTTTATCAGAAGAGGGTAATAAAAAGTTTTCAGTTTTATGTTTTTTTATCAATTTTGTTAAATCGACAAAAGATCTGTTCCCTACATAAATTTTACGTTTTCTGTACACTACATACTTCTGTAAATAGTACGCTACAGCCTCTGACTGACAGAAATATTTCATAGAATCTGGAACTTTAAAACGCATCTCTTCTGCAATTCTAAAAAAATGATCTACTGCATTTCTGCTAGTTAAAATAATTGCAGTAAAATCTGTTAAATCAATTTTCTCAGCTCTAACTTCTTTTACAGAAATTCCTTCTACATGAATAAAAGATCTGAAATCAATTTTCACTTTTTGTTTGTCAGACAAATCAAAATAAGGAGATGTTTCTGTCTTTGGTGCTGGTTGAGAAACTAATATAGTTTTCACTTTCATAGACTGTAAATTTTATATTTAAAACATCAATTTAAAAAGTACAAATAGCGGCGCTATTTCAAAGGCGCAAATATACAAAATAAAATAAAACAACTTATTAAAAATCAGGTTTTTATTTCTAACGGAATACAATACAAATCTTGCTATAAATAGGAAGCCTGCAAAATAGTAGGAATATAGTTGATTTACGCCTGCATATTCGCATAAAATGATAGCTATGTATAAGAAAAATGAAAGACTGTATAGGGTTCTAGTTTTATAAAAACTAAAAATCTGAATGCTTTCTTTAATCAAAAATAAAAATGAGAGCACAAATTCTAATATTTTTTTCGCTAAAAAATACACCAATAAAACTAGAAAAACATTCAAAAATGTAGAAAAACTATCTGAAACAGTCGGTCTTTTGTATATAAGGAAATTATGCGTTAAAAGTGATATTACTGTAACAAGAAAGAAAAATATGACTATTTCAAAAGCATCTAAAAATTTGTTGCTGTCCAAATCTTCTTCCTTAATAACGCTAACTTTAAAAAAAACAAAGAAGCTTTCTTTTAGTCTTTTGGCATCGAGTAATTTTAACAATACAACACTCAAAAACAAAAGCAATAAAATTTCGGTAACCCAATTATTTGAATAAGCTATTTTTTCTAGTGCTTGCAATTAACTTTGATTTATAAAATTTAGCACAAAATTAGTAATTAAATAATGTATATTTGTTTTCTTCGTACTGAAAATTAATTTATGTCAGACACTTTAGTAATAATTCCTACATATAACGAAAAAGAAAATATTGAAGCTATTATTCGTACTACTTTCAATCAAAAAAAATCATTTCATGTTTTAGTTGTAGATGATAATTCTCCAGACGGAACTTCAGAAATTGTGATCAATCTTATGAATGAATTTCCAGAGATCCTCTTTTTAGAAAAAAGAATAGGTAAAATTGGTTTAGGATCAGCTTATATTCATGGCTTTAAATGGGCGTTGGCAAGAAAATATCAATACATTATAGAAATGGATGCAGATTTCTCTCATAATCCTAAAGATTTAATTCGTTTATACAATGCTTGTTATATAGATAAAGCGGATGTTTCTGTAGGTTCTAGATATGTAAACCATCAAGTGAACGTGGTTAATTGGGATATAAAAAGATTATTACTGTCTTATTTTGCCTCTAGATATGTGCGCATTATTACTCAAATTCCGTTGTATGATACCACGGCCGGATTTGTTTGTTGGTCTAGAAATGTGCTTGAAACGATTAATCTAGATAAAATTAAATTTGCTGGGTATGCTTTTCAAATTGAAATGAAATTTAAAGCATGGAAACATAAATTTAAAATAAAGGAAGTTTCTGTTATTTTTACAGACAGAAAAGTAGGAGCTTCTAAATTAAGAGGAAATATTATTTTTGAAGCTTTGTTTGGCGTGATAAAAATGAAACTACAAGGATTACCAAAGTAACATACATATCTAACTGAATTGGAATTGGAAAAATTAGTGTTTAAAAAAATATAAAAATGACAAAATTAACGTTAATAAAAAATGCAAGAATCGTTCATGAAAACAATACTTTTTTGGGTGATGTTCTGATTGAAAATGAAATTATAAAGCAGATTTCTTCAGAAATAAAAACACCTGAAAATACAGAAGTTATTCATGCCGAAGGAAAGTAT
Organism: Polaribacter litorisediminis; assembly: GCF_019968605.1. Lineage (NCBI taxonomy): Bacteria > Pseudomonadati > Bacteroidota > Flavobacteriia > Flavobacteriales > Flavobacteriaceae > Polaribacter > Polaribacter litorisediminis. The sequence continues at coordinate 4,161,345 of NZ_CP082966.1, read as the reverse complement.
TTAATTCCTGGTTTTATAGACGACCAAGTACATTTTAGAGAACCTGGCTTAACCCACAAAGCAACAATTGCTACAGAGAGTAGAGCTGCTGTTGCTGGCGGAATTACTACTTTTATAGAAATGCCGAATACAGTACCGCAAGCCACTACGCAAGAATTATTAGAAAATAAATTTGAAATTGCCGCTAAAGATTCTTACGCAAACTACTCTTTTATGTTTGGTGGAACGAATGATAATCTAGAAGAATTATTAAAGACTGATCCAAAAAAAGTGGCTGGCATAAAGCTTTTCCTCGGCTCGTCTACCGGGAATATGTTGGTGGACAATGAAACCGTTTTAGAGAAGATTTTTTCATCAACAAAAATGATTATTTCTGTACATTGCGAAGACGAAGCAACCATCAAAAAAAACACCGCATTATTTAAAGAAAAATATGGAGAAGACATTCCTATAAAATATCACCCCATCATTAGAAGCGAAGAGGCTTGTTATTTATCGTCATCAAAAGCCATTGAACTTGCAAAAAAAACAGGAGCAAGATTGCATGTTTTTCATTTATCAACAGCCAAAGAAACCCATCTTTTTAGAAATGATATTCCTTTAGAAGAAAAACAAATTACAGCAGAAGTTTGTGTACATCATTTATGGTTTAATGACAAAGATTATGATGAAAAAGGAACGCATATTAAATGGAATCCTGCAGTAAAAACAGAAGCCGATCGATTGGGTTTATGGGAAGCTTTGTTAGATGATAGAATTGATGTTTTGGCAACCGATCATGCGCCTCATACTTTACAAGAGAAAACGAATACCTATTTAACGGCACCTAGTGGCGGACCATTAGTACAACATGCCATAATTGCGCTTTTAGAAAAGGTAAAAGAAGGTGTAATTTCAATCGAGAAATTGGTAGAAAAAATGAGCCACAATCCTGCTAAATTATTTCAAATAGAAAAACGTGGTTTTATCAAAGAAGGGTATTTTGCTGATTTGGTTTTAATTGATACACATAAACCTCAAACCGTTACCAAAGAAAATATTTTGTATAAATGTGGCTGGTCTCCTTTTGAAGGTACTACGTTTTCATCTACCATTACCCACACTTTTATCAACGGAAATTTAATCTATAATAATGGTGTTTTTAATGATGATATTAAAGGAAAACGAATCACTTTTAATCGCTAATATGAAGAAAATAAGTTATTTATTAATCTTTACTTTTTTAACTTCTTGTACAAGTAATACTATTTTTAAAAAACCAAAAGACCTTATTCCAAAAGACACCATGAGTCTTTTGGTACAAGAAATGATGATTGCTTCATCGTCTAAATTCATCAAAAATAAAAATCTAGAAAGAAAGATTAATTATATGCCTTTAGTTTATGATCTTTTTAAAATTGATAGCATTCGTTTTCAGACGAGTAACCTCTACTACATGTCTAAAATAGATGATTATCAAGCTATTTTTGAAGATGCAAAAGCCAATTTAGAAAGAAAAAAAGCCATTTTAGACGATCTTAAAAAAACAAAAGATTCTTTAAGAACTGATTCTATTAGAAATAGCAATAAGAAACCAATTCTTATCGATACCTTGAATAAAAAGAAAGAAAGAGAGTTGCCAAATAATGTAAAGGATTTAAAAGTTAAGCTTTAGGATAGGCTTCACAAATTCTTTTGATTGAATTTTCAAGCTTTTCAAATTTAAAATTTACTGCCTTTTCTATCTTTTCTGATGAATATTCGGATATAGAATGGGCAGATTTAGCTGAATATTTACTTAGTAAAGGTGGTACTCCTGTTATTTTTGAGACACCCCAAGTAAGTCTCCAAAAAATAGCTGTCTGCCAAGGTCTTACTTTTTTAAACGGTCGTTTTTTATTAAAAAAATCTGCAATTAGAAAGAAGATTTCTTTAAATGATTTATTTTCTGAAACTAAAATAAATCGCTCGTTATGAATGGTCGAATTCATTAATAAAATCATTGGTTTTACTACGTCTTGTACAGATACAAAACCTGTAACGCCTTCTGTATAATATTTTAAACCCTTGTAAACTTGACTAAATATTTTTCCAGAACCGGCATTCCAAAACCCACTTCCTAAAATAACACCCGGATTTACAATTACTACCTTCACCCCTTCTTGACTTGCCCGCCAAACTTCCATTTCTGCGCCAAATTTTGTTATAGAATACCCACTATTATCTAGCTCCTTATTCCATTCGTTGTTCTCGGTAATGATATTTCCTTTTAAAGAATCTCCAACTGCCGCAATAGAACTTACAAAACAAAGTTTATCAATTTTAGCATCGATAGCAAGATTTACAATAATGGCAGTTCCATAAATATTTACCTTTCGCATTTCTCTATAATCTTTAAGATTAAAAGAAATAAATGCCGCACAATGATATACTTGTTTTACCGCTACGAATGCAGGAATCATTGCAGGAACTTCCGTAATATCCGCTTGAAACCACTCAATTTTTGAAAATAATTTTTCATCATCTGTATAAAAAGAAAACACTTTTTTTACGTTTTCTAAAGAAGATGCCGTTCTATAAATGGCTCTAATGTTATCATTTTCTAAACTTAAATGATACAACAAATGCGAACCGACTAAACCTGTGCCTCCAGTAACTAAAATCATACCGCTAATTTATGGTTTTTTGATTGATAAGTTTATCTTTGCCCCGTTAAAAAGCAGTTATTTAAACGCGCTGAACATCGTGAAATTGAACTTGTCGAAAGCGATGGTTTAAACTATTAAAAACCATCGCTTTCGACAAGCTTAGTGAAACATCTTAATTTTTAAACTGAATTAATTTACCATTTATAATGAATAATTTTATTGCAGAATTACAATGGAGAGGAATGTTGCAAGACAGCATGCCAGGAATAGAAGAACATTTGTTAGAAGAAATGAGAAGTGCGTATGTAGGTTTTGATCCTACGGCAGATTCTTTACATATTGGTAACTTGGTTCCTATTATGTTATTAGCACATTATCAGCGTTGTGGACACAAACCCATTGCTTTGGTGGGTGGCGCAACAGGTATGATTGGCGATCCTTCAGGAAAATCTGCCGAACGTAATTTATTAGATGAAAAAACATTGCGCCATAACCAAGAATGTGTAAAAGCACAATTAAGTCATTTTTTAGATTTTACTTCAGATGCAAAAAATGCCGCAATTCTAGTGAATAATTACGATTGGATGAAAGATATTTCATTCCTCGAATTTATTAGAGATGTTGGTAAGCATATTACTGTAAACTATATGATGGCTAAAGATTCTGTAAAAAACAGAATTAATTCTGATTCTAAAGACGGAATGTCTTTTACAGAATTTACCTATCAATTGGTACAAGGATATGATTTTTTACATTTGTATAGAGAAAATGCAACTACAATTCAGATGGGTGGTTCTGATCAATGGGGAAATATTACAACCGGAACAGAATTAATTAGAAGAATTGGCAATGGAAAAGGATATGCAATTACGTGTCCCTTAATCACAAAATCCGATGGTTCTAAATTCGGGAAGTCTGAAGGCGGAAATGTTTGGTTAGATGCTAAAAGAACTTCTGCCTATAAATTTTACCAATATTGGCTTAATACTTCAGATGATGATGCAGAAAAGTACATTAAAATCTTTACATTTTTAGACCAAGAAACCATAAATTCTTTAATTGAAGAACATAAAGAAACGCCTCATTTACGTGTTTTGCAAAAACGTTTGGGAGAAGAAGTTACCGTTCTAGTACATGGTATAGAAGCCTATGAAAAAGCAATTGCAGCTTCTAATATTTTATTCGGAAAATCTACAGCGACCGATTTAAAATCTTTAGATGAACAAACTTTTTTAGACGTGTTTACGGGCGTTCCTCAAGCTACAATTTCAGTTGCTGATTTTTCTGAAGGATTAGACATGATTGGAGCTTTAGCCGCGAAAACCAACTTTTTAAAATCTAATGGTGATGCAAGAAGAGCTTTAAAAGAAAATGCAATTTCAGTAAATAAAGAAAAAGCAAAAGAAGATTTTATAATTACTGCCGATGATTTAATTGCCGACAAATATGTTTTATTGCAGAGAGGTAAAAAGACGTATTATTTATTGGTTGTTGCCTAATCTATTCCAGATAAAAATTATTTCTAAATTATTAATCATTAAAAAAAATCTTAAAAAGGGCTGCATGAATTCAGTCCTTTTTTTCAATTTATAAACTTAACCTCTCTCTTCTAATACCTTCCTTAAAAACTCATTTTGTTTTTCTAAAAGCTCGTTCGTCTTGTTCATTAACTCGATGTTTTTAGGCGTTGCCACGGTTACATTTTTAGGATCATCTGCTTTTTTCTTCACTGTATTCATTGCTTTAACAATTAAAAAAACAGTTAACGCGATAATTAAAAAATCGACTCCTGCCTCTATTAATTTTCCATAACCAATAGCTACTTCTTCTACTTTTGGCGCGCCCTCTACGTCCACTGCATCTCTTAAAACCAATTTTTTATTTTCCCAAATAGTTCCATTGGTCATCATAGATAAGGGTGGCATCAAAATTTCTTTTACTAAAGTATTAACCACTTTATTAAAAGCAGCACCAATAATAACACCAACTGCAATATCAATCATGTTTCCTTTTACGGCAAACTCTTTAAATTCTTCTATTAACTTAAATTTCATGTTTTTTAATTTTATTTTCTTATAACACCATTAAATTACAACCTCTAATATCAGAATTATCAAAACGCCCAATAATTTCAAAAGTTCCGTTTTGATATACTTTTCCTAAATCTTGTGTTGCAATAAAGGAACAAGAATTATAGTTTGCCAAATCAATTACATTAATTCCGCCTACTTTGCCTGTTGGCAAAATAGTTAAGGCATCTTCTGTATCTCTCGTTAAAAATTTCATCCAAAGAGGGGATTCAAAAATACCATTACCTTTTGAGTATGCTTGGCTTAATAACTCTGTCATGCCATATTCTGAATGGATTTTATCAACACCAAATCCCTCTTGTAAAAGGTGATGCAACTCGTTGCGAATGATTTCTTTTCTTCTTCCTTTCATACCACCCGTTTCCATAATGATGGTATTTTTTAAGTTAAATTGATATTTTTCTATCAAATCTAACAGAGCAAAAGAAACCCCTATTAATAAAACTTTTTGTCCTTTTTTATCAAGATTGATAAGTTTTTTAATTAATTCATCCACATTATTTAAGTAAAACCCACTTTCTAAATTCTTAGATTTTGCTATTAAATCAGCTACCATAAAAACCAAAGAAGAGCCTTTTCGTTCTAAATAATTTGGCAACAACGCTAAAACAACATAGTCTTCTATGTTTCCATAAAAATGCGCAAATCCTTTTAAATAACTGTCTTTATATAGGGTAATATCTGTTACAAAATGTTTGCTTGTACTGCTTCCTGTAGTGCCAGAACTCGTAAAAGTTTCTTGAATTTCATTTAAAGAAGAAAGAACTTTTCTGCTCTTAAAAAACTGTATGGGTAAAAACGGAATTTCTTCAATTTTAGAAATATCCGAAGGATGTATATATAGCAAATCGCAAAAAGAACGATAGACTTTATTATTTTTAAATTGGTGTTTAAAAATCGCTAACGTTACTTCTGTAAAATCTTTCTGGCTTTGTATGTTAAATATTTTATCTTCCATATCGATTCACAAAAATAACATTATTCGACGCAACCTTTTTACAATTTTTGTATCTTATAAGAAAGAGAATCAATTAATGAAGCTAAATTTTAAAATAATCTATTTTTTTATACTTGTATTTACCTATGCTAGTTGTAGCAAAAACAATAGTGAAACAGAAATACAATCGCAAGATATTATAATTCCGTTTCAAGAGACTAAAATAATTGGTTCCGAAAAAATTTCAATCACTTTTTCTAAAATTTTAGAAGACTCTAGGTGTCCTGAAAACTCAAGTATCAATTGTGTTTGGCAAGGCAGAGTGCTCGTAGAAATAAGTATGAATACGATTGATAAACATACCATAAGTCTGGAGAATTCACAAAGTAATTCTCAAAACCTATATTCCGATTCATTTGAATATGAAGGCTATTTAATTCAGTTCATAGCGGTGCATCCTAAAAGAACAGACATACAAGAACCCGAAAGTAGCAACTATAACATAGTACTAAAAATTAAAAAATTATAACTTCTATTTTATGAAAAAGACACTCTATTTTTTATTCCTCTCTTTTGTATTAATTTCTTGTGATGAAAAAAATGACAAGAATAATATACAAAATGAAGCTGTTTTTATTGACAACAACCTGTACCAAGAAACGGCAACCAACAATTATACAATTACAGATGTTCAATTAGATGAGCATTTATTAACCATAAAAATAAGCAGCAGTGGTTGTAGTGCAAATTCTTGGAAAGCTATTTTGGTAGATGCTAATGAAATCTTAGAATCTGATCCTATTCAGCGTAACATAAAATTATCTTTAGAAAATAATGAAGCTTGTTTGGCTGTTTTTGGGAGAGAATTTACATTTGATATCACAATTCTAAAAGAGGAATTTGCTGAAGTTATTTTCAATTTAGAAGGTTGGCATCATCAAATAAAGTATAACTAAGATGAAAAAAATACTACTTTTTTGCTGCACAATCTTCTGCTTTTTTTCATGTGAAAACAACACAGAAATCGACAATCCTATTCAAGGAAACTGGAATGTTATGCAAATTGTCGGTGGTTTAGCACCCACCAAAGAATATAATGAGGGCGAGTTTACTTGGTTTTTTGATTTTGATGAAAAAACAATAACTATTGTAAATAATGTTGATATTTTTAATCACTTAGACATCCCTAGTTTTACAAATAATCAAGGGGGTATTTATTCTTTTAATATAATCACCGAAAACAATATAACATACTTAGAAGTCGGAGAAAGAAAAGGAACTATTTCATTAATAAACGACGAATTAACAATTGATTTTGGTATCGCTTTTGACGATATCGCCTATATTTTTAAACGATAAATCATGAAACTAAAACCACTATTTTTACTATTGATTGCAACGGTATTCTTTTCTTGTGAAAGTGATGAAATAATCATTGATACTGATAATTTACTACTTGGCAGCTGGATTGAACCTTTTTATGACGGAGAAACAATAATCTTTAAAAGAGCAAATTCTTTGTCAAATGATACTAGAAGTTTTACTTTTAAAAAAGATGGTTCTTTTACAGAACTAACTTCTGGCTTTTGTGGCACACCTCCATTAACGTTTTTTGAGCAATCAGGGACTTGGGTTTTATCTGAAAATTATCTAAAAATATATGATCAATATAACATGGAAATTATAGGAGTCCAACCTATTTTGAGGTACAACTATCTTGTAATTGATCTCTCTGAAAACTCTTTGACCTTAAAAAGAGAATTTACAGAGCAAGAAAAAGAGCATAGAAATTTAATGGCTTTGTTTGATGAAATTCAGAATTTAGCATATGCTACTTCTTGTATTGATGCATCAAATTGGGCATTTACGGCCTACGGATCTAAAGCTTGTGGCGGTCCTCAAGGATTTATGGCGTATTCTAAAAATATGAATACGGAAGAATTTTTAAAGAAAATTGAAATTTATACCCAATCAGAAAAAGAATTTAATCGCAAATGGGGTATTATTTCTGATTGTAGTGTTACTGCACAACCAATAGCTGTAGCCTGCGTAAATAGTTACCCAACACTTATATACTAATTAAAAAACAAAAATTATGCTTAAAAAATTTACCATTTTATGTCTGGCCATTGTGCTATTTGGCTCCTGTTTAAATGACAATGAACCTATTTTTAAATACGAGCTTTTACCCATTGACGAAGCTAATGTACCCGCAAGTTTTACGTTTGGCGAACAAGATACAATTGCTATTAAATACACTTTACCAAACAGTTGTTATGCCTTTAACAACCTATATTATGAGTATCAAGATACCACAAGAATTGTTGCCGCGCGCGCCTTGGTTTCTTTAGATGTCTATTGTGCAGAAGTCATTGTTCAAGAAGAATATAAATTTGTGGTAAATGTAAGCCAAGAAGAAGATTATGTTTTTAAATTTTGGAAAGGAACAGATAGTAACGGAGAAAATATTTTCGAAGAATTTGTAGTTCCCGTAAATTAGAAGCATCAAACTCGAAGCACTTATACAAAAATGTTGTGAGCAAGATTTAGATGCTCAATCTAAAGTTTATCAGCTTTATGCTGATAAGCTTTTTGGTGTTTCTTTAAAATATTCTAGAAATTACCAAGATGCAGAAGACAATCTACAAGATAGTTTTTTAACAATTTTCGATAAAATTAAACAATACAAACACAACGGATCTTTTGAAGGTTGGTTAAAACGGATTACCATTCATACCGCTTTAAAAAAATATAGAGAAAAAACACCCTTACAAATTGTAAAAGAAGTTGCTAATGAATCTGAAAATGAAGCGTTCAATTTAGAAGAAACCCTTTTTAGCATGGATGTTTTACTTGGTTTTGTGCAGCAGTTACCCGATAGATATCGATTAATTTTTAATTTATATGTGCTTGATGAGTACTCTCATAAAGAAATTGCAAGCTTGTTAAAAATTTCTGAAGGAACTTCAAAATCAAACTTATCTAGAGCAAAAAAAATTTTAAAAGAGAAAGTAGAAATCCATCAAAAAAAGTTTACTTAATGGATCAAAAAAAAATAGATGAACTGTTTCAAAAACAGTTGCAAAATTTAGAAACTGCACCAAATAAAAGAGTTTGGAGCCATATTGAAACGAAACTTAAAAAGAAGAAACGCCGTATGTTTCCTTTTTGGTTATTTTCAACGGGTGTGGCTTCTATAGTTGTTTTAGTTTTTTTTATTTTTCCTTTTTTAAAGGATGAAAACCAAAATACAAAAAGTAATTCTGATGAAATAATTACGATAACTCCCAAAAAAACAAAAAATTTAGAGGATAAAATTGATGCGATCATCATAAATAAAAACATAAAAGAAGAAGTTCTCATCACTAAAAAAGATGTGCGTTTAAAAAATCAAAAAAATAAAGAAAACGCTGTTATCGCAAAAAAAGAAAAAGAAGTTCCTATTCCTAAAAGGCTCATTAAAAATCTTGCGCCAAAACCTTTGAAAATTCAGGTGAACATAGCTTCACTTCAAGAAAAAAGTATCATTGAAATCACTAAAAATATACATACAGGATTAGCCTTGAAAAAAATAGATATTACTACTTTTCTAAAGCCAAAAGATTCTTTAAAAGTTGATAAAAAAACTTCAAATCACTGGGCGATTGCTCCTGTTTTCGCCGTTCTAAAATCCAACTCTTTTTCAAACACATCTCCTATTGATGCCAATTTAGCCAACTCTACAAAAGGAGAAAATAGTTTTTCTTATGGTGTGCAAGTTGCTTATAATATCAATAAAAAATGGACGATTCAATCTGGAATTCATCTACAAGAAATGAGTTTTTCTAACAACCAAATCGCTGTTTTTTCTTCTTCACAAACCAATAGCGCTAGTACTGAATTTATAAGTGGAGCTTCTTTTTCTTTTCATAGAAACAATTATGAAAATGCTGGTATTAGTGAAAACTCCATCACCAATGCAATAAGCTATAACGGAAATATAACTCAAAATTATGGGTATGTAGAAATACCTATTGAATTAAAATATAACCTTTCTAATAGTGAAATTTTTAAAACACAAATCGTAACGGGATTCAGTTCATTACTTTTAAATAAAAATAGTATTCGTTTAAATGCCGACAACCTATCAACATCAGGAAAAGCATCCAACTTAAATACGCTCAATTTTAGTGGAAATTTAGGATTTGATTTTAATTACCTTCTCAATAAAAATTGGTCTCTACATGTAAACCCGATGTTAAAAGTTCAATTCAATACTTTTAACGAAAATGCTAATAATTTTGCACCTTTTTATCTAGGAATCTACTCTGGCCTTACCTATCAATTTTAAAAATATGCTTTCTAAAACCCCTAATTATTTGAAATTACTGTATAAGAAAATGATGCTTTTTTTTATATAAAAGTAAATACTAAAGCATAGCTACGGTTTATTTTTTAAATGATGAAGAAAGGAAAAAAGGGCGTTTTATTACGATAAATTCAAGTTGTAGAAGGTATTATATGGTATTCGCTGAAATAGAAAGGGAAAAGGCGCATTTGATGATAGTAATTTAAAATAATCATTGGTATCAACTTCTTAAAATAGTTTAAAGATAAATTTTAACCACTTATCGAAATAGATGAACCTACTTCTCTTTTAGTTTTTAAATTTGAATTTAATTATAAATCATTTTATCGCTATATCGCCGTATTAAATTGTTTCTTTTTCATTTCCTTTTATTAAAAAAAATATATCGTAACGAAGGCTGTGCTAATTCTTTATATAACCGCTTATTGTTCATTTACTGTAATGCTTTTATAACTAGCCTGTCGAATATTTTAGTTCCAAAGTATCGTCCATTTAGCTTATAAAATATCATGAAAAATAAAAAAAAAGACATTTTTACCGATAAAGAGTTCTAAAAACTTAATTGCCACAAAGGTTTTTCTAATAATGCTTTTTGCAAACTCAATAATAGCTCAATATTTTATGCACCTTAATTTTAGAATGACATAGATCATTCCGCACCACTAATACCTTATTTACCTTTGCTTTAAAAAATAAAACAGCGAAACTATTAAAGCTAATAAAGATTGATTAAATAAGATTAGCCTAATTTTTTTAAAACTTATTTTACTATAAAAACATCAATTGATCTAAAAAAAACTTTAAAACAAAAAAATAAAATCAAAGTGAAAAAGTGAATACAGGTAAAGTAATGAGCATTCGACGAATTCTTTTTAATTTCAATAAATCAAAAAATAGCTCAATGTATGTACGTAAAATTGTACATTTAAATTGCGATGCCCTGATAAATACCTGTAAATAGGTATTGTGAAATTTTTAAGTAGTAATTAATTTGTTTGCTTGCAAGTAATTGTAAAAAATGAATTTTATTCCCTCAAATGATATAAGTATTATTCGAATTGAACAACTTATTAAAATTGAAAATAAAAACATGATGGAACTCATTGAAACCACCTATAGAACACTCAGCGGCACCAAGAAATGCATTGAAATTCCTAGTAGAAAACCTACTCAATTTATTATAATGCAAGATAAAAAACCTAAATTTTATGTAGATTTATTTGATCTATCCATAGAATCTAATGCCATGATGAATAGTTTAGTTTTATGCGCTAAAAAACCGATGAAAGTTGTTTTAGCAGCTATCAATAAAAGAAACAACATCAATTTATCAATTTCAAAAATCTCGACATTAGTATTTAAAAAAAAGAAAAAATCTAAAAAAATTGTAATAGCATTAAAGCCTTTACCAGAAGAATGGTTAGATTATTCTTTATAGATTTTCACCACTAAATTTCCTTTTTGGCCCATAGAAGCTCTGTACATCCCAGCTGTATTAAATTCGAAAGACATATTTCCATTCTTGTCTAAAGCAACAACGCCTCCAGTGCCGCCAAGTGCCGTTAATTTATTCTGAATAACATCTTTTGTAGCTTCTTTTAAAGTGCTATTTTTATATTCCATTTGTGCAGAAATGTCATAGGCAACCTGATTTCTTATAAAATATTCTCCCCAGCCGGTAGAGGAAACTCCGCAAGTTTTATTATTAGCATAGGTACCAGAACCAATGATGGGAGCATCACCAATTCGTCCCCATCGTTTGTTTGTCATTCCTCCTGTAGATGTTCCTGCAGCAATATTTCCACTTATATCTAAAGCCACGCAGCCCACTGTTCCGTATTTACTATTTTTTATAATGGGATCATAAAACGCTGCTTTCGCATCATGGTCTAATTCTGATTTTTCTCTATCTTTAATTCTTTGCAAAGATTTAAACCTATTTTCGGTATAAAAATAACTAGGATCCACAATTTCTAATCCTTTTTCTTTTGCAAAGATTGATGCTCCTTTTCCAGAAAGCATAACGTGTTCTGAATCGGTCATAATCTTTATAGCCAACTCAATCGGACTTTTTACATTGGTAACTCCTGCAACAGCGCCTGCGTTTAAAGTTTTACCATCCATAAAAGAGGCATCTAACTCATTTGTACCTTCATGGGTAAAAACAGCTCCTTTTCCTGCATTAAATAATGGCGATTTCTCCATGATTTGAATAGTTTTCATCACAGCTTCTTGACTTGTTCCGCCGTTTTTAAGAATATCATGTCCCGTTCTAATCGCTTCCTCAAGTTTTGCTTTGTATTCTGACTCCTTTTCATCAGACATATTTTTCTTTAAAATAGTTCCTGCTCCACCGTGAATAATAATTGCAAAATCATTTGTTTTTTGTTGATTTTCAGTAATATCTACAGCTATATCAGTGTCGTTACTTTTATCTGAAGTTGGTTTACATCCAAATACAATGGATAAAATAAAGAAAATGGGTAAAAAAATTTTCATGAAAATTTGTTTTATTTTAAACAATAATAGTTGTTTCTGTTAAATTTAATTATGTCTTAAATTATTCGTAATTTCGTCTTGTAATTTAAACAACAAAAACGGAACTACAAAATGACAGACTTTGGAATTAAAGAAGCATTATTAGATTTAGGTTTAAAAGATATAAATAACGGAACTTCTACAGGTTCTCATAACTTTTCTAACGGAAAAATTATTGAATCTTATTCGCCAGTTGATGGAAAACTGATTGGTAAAGTAGTAGCAACATCAAAAGAAGATTATGAAAAAGTGATGGAATCAGCTACAAAAGCTTTTTTATCATTTAGAAATATGCCAGCTCCGCAACGAGGAGAAATTGTTCGTCAATTTGGTAATAAATTAAGAGATTTAAAAGAACCTTTAGGGAAATTAGTTTCTTATGAAATGGGTAAATCTTTACAAGAAGGGTATGGTGAAGTTCAAGAAATGATTGATATCTGTGATTTTGCTGTTGGTTTATCAAGACAATTAAACGGCCAAACAATTCCGTCTGAAAGACCTGGACATGTTATGAGAGAGCAATGGCACCCAATTGGTGTTGTTGGTATTATTTCTGCATTTAACTTTCCGGTTGCTGTTTGGGCTTGGAACACTGCTTTAGCTTGGATTTGTGGAGATGTATGTGTCTGGAAAGGTTCTGAAAAAGCACCTTTATGTACCGTGGCTTGTCAAAATATTATTGCAGGTGTTTTAAAAGAAAATAATTTACCAGAAGGTATTTCTTCTATTATTAACGGAGATTACAAAGTTGGTGAAATGATGACCAATGATACTAGAATTCCGTTAATTTCTGCAACAGGATCTACAAGAATGGGAAGAATTGTGGGTGCAACTGTGGCGCAACGTTTCGGAAAATCTTTATTAGAATTAGGAGGAAACAATGCTATTATTATTACCCCAACTGCAGATTTAAAAGTAGTGGTTCCAGGTGCTGTTTTTGGTGCTGTAGGAACTTGTGGACAACGTTGTACCTCAACAAGAAGGTTGATTATTCACGAATCTGTTTATGATAAAGTAAGAGATGCCATTGTTGGCGCTTATGGTCAAATTAAAATTGGAAATCCTTTAGATGAAACAAAACATGTGGGACCATTAATTGACCATGATTCGGTAAATACCTATTTAGCTGCCATTGAAAAGGCCAAAGCTGAAGGCGGAACTGTATTAGTTGAAGGTGGTGTTTTAGAAGGAGAAGGATATGAAAGTGGTTGCTACGTAAAACCAGCAATTATTGAAGCTGAAAATCATTTTGAAATTGTACAGCATGAAACGTTTGCTCCTATTTTATATCTAATGAAATACTCAGGAGATGTAGAAAATGCAATTGCAAAACAAAATGGTGTTGCACAAGGATTATCCTCTGCAATTATGACCAATGAATTGAAAGAGGCAGAGAAATTTTTGTCTTATGCAGGTTCAGATTGTGGAATTGCCAACGTAAACATCGGAACTTCTGGTGCAGAAATTGGTGGTGCTTTTGGTGGTGAAAAAGAAACTGGTGGTGGCCGTGAATCTGGCTCTGATGCTTGGAAAGTGTACATGAGAAGACAAACCAATACCATTAATTATTCTGATGAATTGCCTTTAGCACAAGGTATTAAGTTTGACCTTTAAGAGATTTTTAGTCTTTAAATAATATGTAAAAACCCAACTTTTTCAGTTGGGTATTTACATATTATTTAATATTTAAAATTCCGTTTTTCAATATCACTTCAATATTTCCTAAAAACGGACTATTTTCTTTTCTTTTTTTCTGAAGAATTTTTGTGAGTTGTTTTTCTTTTGATGCTCCGAATGAAGTTTTAGTTCCATTCATATTTAAAGTTGTATTCAACCCAAAAACATCCATAGAAAAATTAGTTTCTTTAACTTTATAAAGATTGAGCGCTGTATAATCCCCTTTTAAATTAAATTTTGTAAAATTTTTATGGAAGTTATACAAGTAAATTTTACTATCAAAATCTGTAATTGATACATTTTTGCCGATTTCGCCAATTTTTAATCTACAAGTTTCTAAATCAATTTTTGCATTAGAAATAAAACCAATTTTTGCTGGGTACACATTTTTTAATTTATAATTTCCACCTGCAATTTCTTCAGCTTGAAAAAAACCACTAATCAACTCAAATTTATTATTTGCAGACAGTATTTTTTTAAATTTTAATTTTCCTTTAAAAGTATTCGCCATCATTGTTTCTTTAAGATCATAATTAAAAGTGAGATTAGCGTGTAAAGCCTTTATTTCAATTCGCATATAATTTGGTAATCGGATAACAAAACTTTTATGAATATCTTTTTGCTTTTTAATAAAATCATCATTTGCATATTTCTTTTTATTATTAAAGATATAACTGTCTAATTCACTCCCCAAACTATACTTTATTTCATTCATTAAAGAGTCTTTTGTTATATAAACACCTCTGTTTTTTTTATCGTATTTCCAATAACTTGTAATTGCCACTTTAAGAGAATCCATGGAAAGAAGTGGACTTTTACTCATTCCTACATACATGGAATTTTTTACATCCAAAGTAACAATATTTCCTTTTTTTGAAGTTTTTACGTTGACACCTTTTAATATTTTTTGTTTCTTTTCTTTTGGATATCTTATAAAAGTCATGTTGTAATCAAAATGAATTTTATCATCAAAAGATTCTTCAAAAACGATCGCAACATTGTCTAAATCTAAATTTAAAACAGTGTTTTCATCAACCTTAAAACTTTTTTTTAGAATAACTTCTTCTGTCTGTGCAGAAGAAATAGTGACTGATAATAGAAATAAAATACTAAATATATATGGTTTCATTACTTATATTTTTTTGGTTTAACTCGTTAATATGTTCCTGTATATCTTTAACTAATTGCAAACGTCTTTGCAAATTATCGATTAAAGATTGTAGCACATTTATATTGTTTGGAAACTCTTTGAATTGCTTTGTAATTTTTTGATAATCAGTATTTGACTCTTTTAATTTTACTTCATATTTTTTTATCAAAATAGAATCTTTCGCTACTTCCATAAAACGATTCCATTCTTTATCGATACTAATTAAATAATCCTTTTCAATGGATTCCATTTTAATTTCTAAAGATGATTTTTCAGGTGAAGGAATTGTGTTTTTATAAAAATAAGCACAAGTCATCATCAACAAAAAAGAAGCAACAATTTTTAAAGTTTTATACTTCCTTTTTTTATTTTTTTCAGGTTGATGTTTGCCTAACTTTTCTATAAAATCTTCTCGATGATTTTTTGGGATTTCGGTATGAACAAAATCATCTTTAGAAAATAAATCTCTTATATCACGTTCCATATTTTTCAACTTTTAAAAGGTTTCTCAAGGCTAATTTTCCTCTTCTTAAATGTGTTCTTGATGTTTTTATTGGAATTTTTAGAATTGATGCTATTTCTTGATGGTCATAACCTTCCATCAAATATAATTTTATCACTAATTGGTATTTTAAATCAATTTTCTCGATTGCCTCAATAATCTGTTGTTTGCTAATTTTTGGATCGAAATTCCAATCCTCATCATTAGAAATTTCTAGAGGATATTTTTCCAAAGAAACCGTTTCTAATTTTTTCTTTTTAAGTTTATCTATACAAGTATTTATAATAATCGTCTTTAACCAAGCGCTAAAATTTGTGGTCATATCATAATTATTCAAGTTTAAAAAAGCTTTTAAGAATCCGTCTTGCATAGCATCTTTGGCTTCTTCTTCATTTTTTAAATATCGACAAGAAATAGTAAACATGGCGTTGCAATACAAATCGTACAGTTGTATTTGAGCCTTTTGTTTGCCTTTTTTACTTTCTAAAACGAGAAAATTAATTTCTTTAGACATGCTTGTTGGTTGATTCTATTATTAAAAACGAAATAAATTTAAAAAGGTTTCAAAATTGTACGTTAATTTGTTTTTTATGCATATCATTTAGATGCCTCTTTGCAAAAAAGAATTAGAAGATTTGTTTGAAAAACCTGTTTTCTAAAACATAAAGATGAAACAGATCAATATAATTTTTAAAGATTTTATATAAGTATTATACAATTCTCTTTATTCTAGAGCCAAACGCACTTTGTTTTCTTAAATATTTCTAAAAAGCTATAGGATTCATAAGATAATGTCTTTTACTCAATCTACTTTTTAATACCTTTGAAACTTTATAAATTTCATCGTCAATAATGGAAGATTTTCTTTTGTATTTTAAAATGGGTTTAAATCATGTGTTAGATTTTTCTGCGTATGATCATATTTTATTTTTAATTGTTTTAGCGGTTGTTTTCGATCATTTTCAATGGAGAAAAGTAATCTGGCTCGTTACTTTATTTACACTTGGGCATTCTTTAACCTTAGCTTTATCTGCCTACGGAATTCTAAAAATAAGAATTGATATCATTGAATTTTTAATTCCGTTAACTATTTTTATAACAGGGGTTATCAACATTGCAAATGCTAAAACAGGAGCCACAAAAAAAGGGAATATCAATTTAATTTTCGCCCTATTTTTTGGGTTAATTCATGGTTTGGGTTTTTCTAATTATTTTAAAATGATGATTGGCAAAGAAGAAGACAAACTACTTCCTTTAATAGAATTTGCATTAGGTATTGAGCTAGCACAAGTTATTGTTGTTATTGGCATCTTAATTATAGGCATGCTGCTTAAAAGCATTTTTAGGGTAGATCGAAGAGATTGGGTTTTAGTTTGCTCTTCTATCGTAATTGGGTTTTCCATTCAAATGATGGTAGACAGAGTTTTTTGGTAACAGATCTTTATCCTCTTATTTGTTTAAAAATATATTCATACTGTTGTTAAATTGGCATATTTATGCCGTTTAAATGAAGCATGGTTTCTAAATTTTGTCTATTAATTAACGTCTTTATTCTACAAATCTTTTTACTTTCGTTTTATGACAGAAGAAAAGCAATTGAAATATGATAAAGCTTATTTAGCAATGGCGCTAGAATGGGGAAAATTGTCTCATTGCAAGCGCAAACAAGTAGGTGCCTTAATTGTAAAAGATAGAATGATTATTTCTGATGGTTTTAACGGAACACCTACTAACTTTGATAATTGCTGCGAAGACGAAGAAGGCAATACAAAATGGGAAGTTTTACATGCCGAAGCCAATGCAATCTTAAAAGTTGCTTCCTCAACACAATCAGCAAAAAATGCTACTTTATATATAACGCTATCTCCTTGCACGCAATGCAGTAAACTAATACATCAGGCAGGTATAAAACGGGTTGTATATGCAAAAGATTACCGAGATTCTTCTGGATTAAATTTTTTAAAAAAAGCAGGTGTAGAAATTAAGTACTTACCTTATGAATAAAAATAATTTACCAATATATTTTTCACTAGCTGTTATATTAGGCATCTTAATTGGTGTTTTCTTTGGTGGCAGTTCAAATGAAGTGCTTTCTTTTTCTAAAAGTACCTCTCAAGAACAAAAGATAAAAAAACTAATTAATTTTATTGAACAAGATTATGTAGATGATATAAATACAGACAGTTTATTAGACGGTGCCATTACACAAATGCTCGGTAAATTAGACCCACATTCTGTTTATATTCCGAAAGAAAATCAACAAGCCAACATAGAAAATATGCAAGGTAATTTTGTTGGAATTGGGGTTCAATTTAGAATGATAAAAGACTCCATTACGGTTGTTCAACCTATAAAAGGTGGCCCAAGTATAAAAGCAGGAATTAAAGCGGGCGATAGAATTTTAATGGCTGGTTTAGACACCTTGCATGGTAAAAAATTTAGAAGTAACGCCATTCCCAAATATCTAAAAGGAAGACCTAACACGGAAGTTGCCCTTCAAATTTACAGAAAAAGTAACGATTCTCTATTTACAGTTGCTATTAAACGAGGAAATGTAAATATTAAAAGTGTAGATTTAGCCTACATGATCAACGACTCTATAGGCTATATAAAGTTAGATCGTTTTGCAAGAAATACCTACAGAGAATTTAAATCTTCTATGAAAAGTTTAATCGATGAGGGCATGACAGACCTCGTTTTAGACCTACGCGGAAATGGTGGTGGTTTTATTGATATTGCCAATAGAATTATCGATGAGTTTTTAGAAAAAGATAAACTCATGGTTTTTACTAAAAATAACAAGAATAAAATTGAAGAATATTTTGCAACTTCACTGGGGTCTTTTGAAAAAGGTGGTTTGTATGTTTTAATTGATGAAAATTCAGCATCGGCATCAGAAATTGTGGCAGGAGCTTTGCAAGATAATGATAAAGGAACCATTATTGGAAGACGCTCTTTTGGTAAAGGCTTGGTGCAAATAGAAATGGATTTAGGTGATGGTTCTGCTGTTCGATTAACAACTGCAAAATACTACACGCCAACAGGTAGATCCATTCAAAAACCGTATACAAAAGGAGAAAAAAATGATTATTACAAAGATTATCAAAAAAGAATATTGAGTGGCGAATTATTAAGTAAAGACAGTATTCCAGTGATAGATTCTTTGCAATATAAAACCCCAAAAGGTAAAATAGTCTATGGTGGTGGCGGTATTATTCCTGATGTTTTTGTTGGTATTGATACCACCTCTTATATGTCTAATTTTTATTTTAATACGGTTAATAATTTTGCTTTTGATTATGTAGATAACAACCGAAAAGCACTATCAAAGTGGACTGTAGACAGTTTTGTGCCCGATTTTGACACTGACGAAGTTGTTTTAAACGCATATTTATCTGAAATAAAAGACAAGGCGAAACCATCTTATAAAACCAAGCAAAGCATAAAAAAATATTTAAAAGCCTCGATTGCCAACACGCTTTTTGGTGATGTAGGTTTTTATAGAATTATGCATCAAGATGACAAAATGTTGCAAAAAGTATTGGAGTTGGAAAGTAAAAATAAAAAGGAATAGCTTTTCTTTGCAACGATGATTTCAATAACCACTTCCAAAAATAAAAAAGTCTATTTTGCTTCAGACCAGCATTTAGGAGCGCCTACTCATGAAGCAAGTTTTCCTAGAGAAAAAAAGTTTGTTGCCTGGTTAGATGAAATAAAAGAAGATGCAGAAGCTATTTTTTTATTAGGCGATTTGTTTGATTTTTGGTTCGAATATAAAACAGTTGTTCCTAAAGGATTTGTAAGAACCTTAGGAAAGTTAGCTGAAATTAAAGATTCAGGAATTCCTATTTACTTTTTTGTGGGGAATCATGACATGTGGATGCATGATTATTTTAAAAAAGAATTAAACATTCCTGTTTTTCACAAACCCCAAGTTTTTAAGATTAACAATAAAATTTTCTTTATTGGCCATGGAGACGGTTTAGGTCCTAAAGATAATGGCTATAAACGTATGAAAAAAGTGTTTACCTTTCCTTTGTTTAAATGGCTTTTTAGATGGTTACATCCAGATTTAGGTGTTCGATTAGGGCAATATTTGTCTGTTAAAAACAAAATGATTTCAGGTGATGACGATGCCAAATATTTAGGCGAAGAGAAAGAGTGGCTAGTACAGTATTGTAGAAGAAAGTTATCTCAAGCACATTATGATTATTTTGTGTTTGGTCACAGACACTTGCCTTTAGAGGTGCAACTTGAAGAAAATAGTATGTATCTAAATCTTGGCGATTGGATTCAATATTTTACCTATGGTGAGTTCGAAGACAGCTTTAAAATTTTAAAATATAATCAATAAAAAAAAAGCGACAAATTGCCGCTTTTTTTTATCTATTTAAAGTTAATTTTATTTCAAGTTAAAACTTACTCTTGCAAATAAGAAACGACCTCCAATACCAAATTGTTGTGATCTTCTAGACCAGTCAAAACGACCTCCACTTCTGTTTGCTTCAATAGCTCTGTCTGGAAATACATCTAATAAGTTATTAGCCCCAACGGTTAACGTTAAGTTCTCCGTAGCTTTATAACCTAAAGATAAATCAGTTACTATTTTAGATGCAAAATCTTGTTGATTTGCTAGTGTATTTGTAGCTTCAGATACTTCACCAAAATATACATTTCTTAAGAAAACATTAAATTTGCCTGTAGTTAAACTATTTGTTAAGTTTACTTTAGTTCTTGGTACAGCTTCTTCTAAAAATATTCTACTGTCTTCTGGAAAATAAGTACTTTCTAAACCTGCATCCCTTAAAACTTGTGATGAATTGATACCACCTACTTGTCTAGTTTGAGAAAAAGTACCCGCTAAATCTGTTGTTAATCTTGTCTTTGAACCAAGATCTGCTTTATGAGTAATTACAACATCAACACCTTTAGATTCTGTATCAATAGCATTTGCAAAGAAAGAAGCGGCACTAGCATTTGCCTGAATTAACAAACGATCTAACTCGGTACCTGTTCCTGGCCCTCTAAACTGACCTGTATACACAACTCTATCATTTATATTGACCATATAACCATCTACTGTAAACGTAATATTAGATTCTGGCAACTTCGCTGTAAAACCAGCACTAAAACTATTTGAAGTTTCCTCTTTTAACTCAGGAATTCCTAATAACTTGGCTGCTTTACTATCATTGGCAAACGTACCTACTTCCACAGGAATTCCGTCTTGGAAAATAGTTGAAGTAGAATTAAAATTTAATTGATGTAAAGACGGTGCTCTAAAACCAGTATTAAATGAAGCTCTAATTCTAAAATTATCAGAAGCTTTTAAAATAGAGGCTAGCTTAAAGTTTAACGTAGAACCAAAATCTGAATAGTCTTCGTAACGTGTAGCAAAAGTTGTTGAGAAGGTTTCAGAAAACTTTGCATCTAAATCTACATACGCAGCTACACTGCTTCTGCTCCTTGACAATTCATTTTGTGGACCAAACCCAGGAAATACTTGAGACCCTCCAGGTCTAGAATTTCCAAAAAAGTCTTTTAATGGAGTGGTTCCATTAACACCTGTAAACGCTGTTCCATCAGCTTGATATTGCGTATATGAAGCTTCTTCACCCGCAATAATTTCGTAATTTTCTAGTCTGTGTTCTGCACCAAATGCTACTCCAAATCCGTCAAAAGTATCTTCAAAGAAACGGTTTACGTCTAAATTGGTTGTATTTTGTGTGAAAGAAAATCCACCAGCATCAAAAACAGTTGGTGATGCAACACCTTGCGATGCATTGTAAGTATTCCCGATCATATAATCAAAAGCATTCTTACCATAAGCGTTCGAGAAATCTACATTCCAGTCTCCTATTTTACCTTTAATACCCACAGCTAACGATTGATCGGAAACTGTTGAATTAATTTCTGGTAAAAAACCGTTACTGTAAGCAGGTGTAAACGTTCTACTTTGGTTTGGTAATCTATAAAAACCTGCAGAATTACCTGCTCTAGAACTTAAACCTGCAAAAGAGTACAATTCTGTACCATTATCATCTAAAGGCAATTTAAAGTTGGCAAAGAAACGACCTCCACGTACTCTAGATTGACCCACTCTCATGTTTACATCTGTTCTATCAAGACCTCTTGCTGCTAGCTCAGATGCAGTAGCATCTGCTCCTAAAATTGATTGCATTTCAGACAAACCATCGGTAGCAGTTGAGCTATAACCTGCAGTATTTGCAAATCCTTTTAAATCATTTAAAATGGTTGCATAGGCTGCAGAAGCAGGATCTAAACCATTTGCTAGAGACAAAAATCTAGAAGTATCATAATTAGCGGCACTTGCCACACGTTCTACTGCATTGTATCCATTAAAAATAGTTCCTTCCCATTCTTTCATTCTATTGTAGTCTTCACGAACATCAAAATCTCCAGAAAAATTTATTAAGCCACCTTTATCACCTATTGGCAATCCATAACTAGCACTAATGTTGGTTGTTTGACCATCTGAACCACCTGTTTGACCATTTGAATTAGAACTAAAATGAGCTCCAGTAGTCACTACTAAAGACAATTCATTTACGCTTTCATTTAAAACAATGTTAATTACACCCGCAATGGCATCAGAGCCATATTGTGCTGCTGCACCATCTCTTAAAACTTCTATTCTTTTAATAGCAGAAGCTGGAATTGAGTTTAAATCTGTACCTACAGAACCACGTCCAAAAGTACCATTTACGTTGATTAAAGAAGAAGTGTGTCTTCTTTTTCCGTTGATTAATACTAACACTTGGTCTGGTCCTAAACCTCTTAAAGAAGCAGGATCTACGTGATCTGTACCGTCTGAAATAGTTTGTGTATTAGAAGTAAAAGAAGGTGCCACAAAATTTAAAATCTGATTTAAATTTACTTGTGGTGCCATTGCTGTTAATTCTTTAATATCTACAATATCTATCGGCACAGGAGAATCTATCGCTGTTCTATTAGGGTTTCTAGAACCAATAACCACAACTTCCTCTAAAGCATTATCTTCCTGTACAACAATCGTTAAAAAAGAGGTATCCTTTACGTTTACGGTTTTTGTAGCAAAACCCATAGAAGAAATTACAATGTTTGTTGGCAAACTTTTTACATCGAGAGAAAATTCACCCACGTCATTTGAGGTCGTCCCATTAGAAGTTCCTTTTTCTACTATATTCATATACGGCAAAGCTTCGCCAGATGAATCTGTAACTTTTCCTTTTATTGTTTGTGCCGCTAATGTTAGTGGTACCATAAACAAGAAGGAAAATACTAAAAATTTCATTAAGTCTTTTTGTTTCATAATTTTAGAATTTGATTATTTTAATCAAATATCATATTTTTTATTCAAACTTACTATTTAAATTTACTGAAACCTTAATATTTTGTTAATTAACGCTATTTTATTCTTACAAATTATAAGAATAACTCTTTGTTACTTGTATTACGTTCATAAAAAACAGATAGCTTCCAAAACGTCTTAGAAAAACACTTCTTTAAAGATGCAAACTTAGGATGTAACTAATAATCAATTATTTGAATTTAGTGTACCATTGCAGTAGGTACAATTTGTGGGTTAAGCTCTTTTGAAAAAATAGTATTCTTTTGAATAAAAAGTATAAATTATGGTAAATACGTATTTAATAATTCATCAAAAACTTTGCTTGAAGGCCTTACAAAGTCTGAGTTAATTATTTTGCCTTCTTGATCCAATAACACAAATCTTGGGATTGAATTTATAGCATAGGCATCATTCATCTGTTTTATGCTTTCTGGTCGTAATTGTAAAATGCTTTTCCCTTTATTGTTAATATCTACCAACCAATCTTCTTTTTTTACATCTATGTTCATAGAAATAAATTGAATCGGTTTGTTTTTATACATTAATGCTTTTCTTTCATAAAAAGGATCCTCTCTTTTACAGGGCCCACACCAAGAAGCCCAATAATCTATAATTACTATTTTGCCTTTAAAACTATCTAGATTGTATTTTTTTCCATGGGTATCATAGGCTAAAAACTCTGGAGCACTGGCTCCTTTTGACAATCGATTATAATCTTGATATTTAGTAAGTATGAGATCTTTATAACTTTTTTTAGAAATTAAATGTAAATAGGTATCGATTAAAGAATCTCTAACACTCACTAATTCTGCCTCAGACAAACTATTATTTAATTGTCGTAATAACAAGCGATCTTTAAATAAACCTTCGTCCATTTTTTCGATAGCTGCAAAATATTTTTCACTTTCAGAAACTTCTCTATGATCATCTTTAATTAAATCTTCTAGAATGTAGTTTAAGTAGTTATTATTAGATAGTAAGGTTTCATCATTTAAAGGTACGCTATTCTCTAATTTTTTCATATTATCGTTAACAACATAAGGCTTATCTGGATATAAGGTTTGGCGTTTTTTCTTAAAAGAATTCCAATAATTTAAAAATTCAATAGACAGTAGTTTGGTTTGTCTTTCTCTATAATCAGATCTTGGAATAATATTATCCACAGTTCTAATAGCGTTTAATTTTTTCAAACTCTTGTGCCAATCATCGTAAATTCCTTCCATATAAAAATCGGCATCATCAATTTTTAAATTATTTTCTAAATAATAACGATAAGATGTGTAGGTTCTGAAACTATTTTCTTGAATGTTTTCTGAGACTCTTGTCCCTTTTACCGCTAGTTTGTCTTTGGTACCAAATAATTTATAATCTAAATATACACTATCATTTTGTCCAAAATATAGGAGTTTTCTAGTATAATTATCAAATTGTAAGGTATAATAATCTGTATTTAAATTCTGTGTAAATTCTTGTCTAAATTGGTTATTGACAACAGGTATTTTAGCTAAAGTATCGCTCGCTATAATATCAAAAATAATAACAGTATTCACTTCTTTATCAGACGATATTTCTCCTTTAATAATTGTTTTGCTTTTTAGTTCTTGCTGTTTTGGTTTTAAAGTAAAATGGATTACAGTTCCAGAAATCAATAAAACACCTAACAATTTTAATAAGCGCTTATTTTTATAAAAGGCAGTAAAAAATACCTTAAATCGATACCAATTGTAGCCAATATAGAGACTAATAATGGCATATAATAAACTCAGAACTTCTGAGTATGTAAACCAATATCCAAAATCATTACCCTTTGGATACTTGGCAATGTGATGTAATAATTGATACGGATACCAATTCAGTACAATATATAAATCAGAGAGCATTAAAGGTATTAACATGGCTATAAAACCAATAATTATAGGCCAAATAAAACTAGAAATTAATACGGATAAACCATATTGCAACGCAGAAACACAAAGACTTACAAGAAACAATCTTAAACCAACTTCTAAAAAGTCTATTAATGGAAAACTCAATAATTTATCTGAAGCTATTTCAAAAAATAGGGATTCTAAAAAGACAAATAAAAACGTAAAAATCAACAAGGTTGAAATAGCGATAAGATTGCTTGTTAGCAATAAAATATACTTAGAAAAGTAAACAGAAAACTTACTTGTAGGTAAGGTTTCCATTAAGTGCCAGCCTTTATTTTTATGATCTATTTGCGCTATTTTACTAGCAGCATAAATCATAAGTACTGGAAAAAAGAAGAAGACAAAAGGTGATAAAGAGTTTGTTAAATGTTCAAAGTAATAATTCACAGGAATACCTTTGGCTACTTCTTCTCCTTTTAAATGAAAATTTATTTTTACGATAAATCCAATTAAAGGAAGTAACAAACCAATTGCGAAACTTAGGCTAAAAATACCTGAACGTTTCTTTTTTATCAATTCTGTTTTGATGGTCTTAGTAAAGTCTTTATATCTATTTTTCATCAAGCAATATTATTTTGTTAAGGATAAAAACCACTCTTCCAAACCTTCTACAATTTTAAGTTCGTAAAGTGGAATTTCATTTACAACCATAAATTTTGAAAAGGCAGGAATTTCTTCTTTGCTTTTTAGTACAACTTTAAACTGATTTTTACCTTCAGTTTTTGTTGATGGATATGCTGTTTTAATACACTCAAAATGTTTTTTCAAACTAGAAGTTTCTACTAGAATACTGCATCCTTGGGCTCTTTTAGAAAGCGCTTCCATAGTTCCCTCAAAACGAATTTCGCCTTTGTTGATAATACCAATATGTGTGCACATTTTTTCTATTTCAGCTAATAAATGACTCGAAATAAAAATGGTAATTCCTTTTTCTTTGTTTAGTTTTACTAGCAACTCCCTAATATCAGACATTCCTGTTGGGTCTAAACCGTTCACAGGTTCATCTAATAACAATAATTCTGGTTCGCCTAAAAGAGTCATGGCTATTGCCAATCGTTGTTTCATTCCTAAGGAAAAATGTTTCACTTTTTCTTTTCCATTTTCAAGCAAACCAACCAACTCCAGAACTTCAGGTATTTTGGTTTCAGAAATTTCTTTGAGCTCTGTAATACAGCGTAAATTATCGATAGCAGACAAATGTAGATACAAACTTGGAGATTCTACCAAAGCACCAATTTTTGAAAACACATCTGGAATTTGACTATTCAATTCTTTCCCGAAAACGGTAATATTTTTTTCAGTACTCGTTAAAATTCCAGTGAGCAATTGCATGGTTGTAGATTTACCAGCTCCATTTGGACCTAAAAAACCATAAATTGAACCTTTAGGTACATTAATATTTACATTTTTTAACGCTTGTTTTTTCTTAGCATATGAAAACGATAAATTTTCTGTTCTAATTACGAAGTCTTTCATAGCAACAAATGATTTTTTGTAAATATAACATCATGCAGAGTAAAGATTAAAATATTTTGTCTTAAAATTTGTAAATAAAATTTCAATTAAAAGTTGATTTCCTTATCAAACAAACTATTATTTTTGCGGTTATGGATTCTGAAAAACAGGTTACAAAAAAATTACAAAAAGCAGTTGCAGCCGCTATTCAGCAATACGCTATGATTGCTGAAGGAGATAAAATTATGGTTTGTCTTTCTGGCGGAAAAGATAGTTATGCTATGTTGCAGATGTTGTTATATTTTCAGAAAGTAGCTCCTATTTCTTTTGATTTAATTGCTGTGAATCTTGATCAAAAACAACCTGGTTTCCCTGAAGATGTTTTACCAAGGTATTTAACTCATCTTAACGTTGATTATAAGATTATTGAAAAAAACACTTACAAAATTGTAATGGAAAAAACTCCTGAAGGTAAAACTACTTGCAGTTTGTGCTCTCGTTTACGAAGAGGAACTTTATACGAAGCTGCAAAAGATTTAGGCTGTAATAAAATTGCATTGGGGCATCATCAAAATGATATTTTAGAAACCTTTTTCTTAAACTTCTTTTTCTCTGGAAAAATAGAAACGATGCCACCAAAATTTAAAAATGATGCTGGAGATTTAACCGTTTTAAGACCATTAGCATTTTGCAAAGAAGAAGATATAGAAGTATATTCTAATTATTTAAATTTCCCAATTATCCCTTGTAATTTATGTGGGTCTCAAGAAAACTTACAACGTAAAAAAGTAAAACAAATGATTGCTGATTGGGAAACGGATTTCCCTAATAGAAATGCCATTATGATGAATGCCTTACAAAATGTGTATCCTTCTCACCTATTGGATAAAAACTTGTATGATTTTAAAAATTTAGAAAGTAAAATTTCTGAATAATACCAATTGGCATTTCAAATGCCGTATAAAATTAGTTTATTTTTCACCCATTTGTCGTCATAAAATAGAACCTTAACTATTGCTGTGCTTAAATTTTATTCCTAAACTGGATAAAAAATAATTCAAATTTTTAATACGCCATTTAGAACACAAATTGGTATAAAAAACATCAGAAAAAATGCAAAAAAAAGACTGCCTTTTCAGACAGCCTCTTTAAAATAATTCAAATACTTAGTTGATTAAAACTGATAATTCAATGATAAATTGAACATCGTTCCTAATTGACTAAAGTGAGAACCATCATACGTCATTTGAGAATAACGCTGATTAAAAGTAATTAGATTGGATTGGTTTTTAACTTGTGCAGGATCTGCTAAAATAGCCTCTCCTGTTGGTGTTTCTGCTTTAAAGCCCCATTCTGGCAATACATTAAACAAATTATTTATGTTTAAGGCAAATGTCAATTTATCGGTTGCATTAAAGTTAATTCCTAAATCAGTTACAACTTTAGGTGTAAATTCTGTTCTAAGACTATATCTTTCTCCAGTAGGATATGCTTCACTAACGGCAACAGATTCTGTGGCTAAACCTTGTTGAAAAAATGTAGTTTTACCGAAAAATGTATTGTTTAAATTAAATCCGAATTTACCAACATCATAAGTAGTTCCTAAAATCCATTTTGTTTCTGGTCTTGAGGTAAAGAATAAAGCTTCTTGTGTTTGGTTTACAACAGATTGACCTGCTGACGCTACAATTGAAGGATTTTTAACAGCACCGTCTCTTGCATTTTCTATCACATAGTTTCCAGATAAATTAAAACCTAGCATCCCTTCTCCTGCTTCAATCTTATTGTAACCAATTACCACATCGATACCAGATGTTTTTGTATCTATGGCATTTGTAAAGAAACTAAGATCACTTAAATTGTTTGCATTTAAAACTTGATCTAAAGCAGTATTACCAGCAGCTGTAGGTCCTATCTCGGTGCTTAAAACAATTCTGTCTTCAACATTAATACTATAATAATCTACTGTAAAGCTTAAGTTTTTATTTACTTTACCTCCTAAACCTAAAGTAAAATTCGTAGAAGTTTCAGCATCTAATTTATCAATTCCTAATAATTGCGCTTGGGAAGATACATTGTTTACCAAACCACCTACTTGAATACCTTGTCCTGGCACAAAACTATATTGTGCTTTTTGTGTATAAATTTGGTGTAAGGTTGGTGCTCTAAAACCTGTAGATAAAGAACTTCTTAAAGTATACTTATCGCTAATAGTGTAAGCTCCACTTGCTTTCCAAACAAAAGCGTTTCCAAAATCAGAATAGTTTTCACTTCTAATAGTACCATCTAAAGTTAAATTCTCTACTGGATTCCAGTTTAAAGAAGCATAACCACCAAAATTATAACGGGTAAATTTACCTGAGTTTTCTGGGCTGTTTCCTGCAAATGAATCTGCACCACCCCCATCATAAGAAGCTAATTCTCCTTCAATCACTTCAAAAGTTTCATATCTAAACTCGGTACCAAAAGCAACACTTAAGTTATCTGTAAGAATTTTAGAAATATCTAAATTCCCAACATTATGATAAAATCCTGTTCCTCCTGGATCAAAAGATTGTTTAGAGTTACTACCATATAATTGAGATCCTTCGGTAATTTCACCAGCATCTACCGCACCGTTACCGTTAGCATCTACCCAAGTAGATGGAGAATATACCACATTTCTGTTATGAGATTGGTTTACTTTATATGTTTGAGTGTTTCCTCCTGTTGTAAAACTAGCATCTACATTCCAGTCATTAATAATTGATTTAAAACCAACTGTAGCGTTATAATCATTTAAATCTCCCTCAAAAGTAGGAACATATCCGTCATAACCACCTGCAGTCGTTGGGTTATCGCCAGGAAAAAAATCTGCCAAATAAGGATAGGCATCTACAGATCTCCAATACGGAGTTCTATAGTTTGCGAAAGAATTTACTTTCTTATTGATAAATGCAGCATTAAAATATACTTTAGACTCATCACTTAAATTATACTCTCCATTCACTAAAAATTTAGCAGCCGCTGTTTCTGGCGAACCATTAATATTGTTAGCATCTGGGTTTCTACTTAAAAACTCATTCACATCTGCAATATTGGCTCCAAAATCTGCTGCCTCACCAGCTGCATCTACAGTACCTGGTCTATTTGCTAAGCTTGTTTTAGAAAAATCTACAGTATAGTTCACAAATCCTTTGTCTTCTCCAATAGAAGCACCATTGTTTACAGAAACCCCAAACATTTCTCCATCTCCTTCTGAAGTCATTCCTGTTCTTAAGGTTGCAGAGCCTCCATCAACGTTGTCTTTTAAGATAATATTAATTACCCCTGCAATGGCATCAGAACCATATTGAGCAGATGCTCCGTCTCTTAAAACCTGAATATCTTTAATGGCATCAATAGGAATTCCTGAAATATCTGAACCTGTTTCACCTCTACCTGGAGATGTTTGTGTGTATAATAGCGCAGATAAATTTTTACGTTTACCGTTGATTAAAATTAAGGTTCTACTAGGTCCCATGTTTCTAATTTCATAAGGATCTAATAAAGATGTTGCATCATTTACTGGTGTTTGAACCGTATTAAAAGATGGAATCTTAAATTGTAAAGCCTTATCAAAAGTAGTTTGCCCTGTGGCTACTAAATCTTTTGAAGAAACGATATCTATAGGTAAAGGACTTTTAGTATTCGATCTTACTGGTGTTCTAGACCCTGTAATTACTACTTCATCTAAAGCGTTATCTTCATTTACAATGATTGTTAAAAAAGAGGTGTTTGTTACTTTTACAGTTTTTGTTTTAAAACCCATAGAAGAAATAATGATGGTTGCTGGTAAACTTTTAAAAGTTATCGAGAATTCACCGTTATCCCCAGAAACCACTCCGTTAGATTTGTTCCCTTTTTCTACAATATTCATGTAAGGCAATGCCTCTCCTGATGAATCTGTAACTTTTCCTTTTACTGTTTGTGCCATTATCCCTAGAGGTAGCATAAACATAAAAGCGATGGTACAAAATTTTAAAAAATACTTTTGTTTCATAAATAAATTATTAATTAATAAATGTTTTTGTTTGGTCTTTACTTTATCAAAAAGTTTGAACCCATTTATTACATAAGCGAGTAACAGAAAAATATACTCCTAAAAATTTAATTATTTTTAAAAAAAATAAAAGAAAGCAATAAATTATGCAACGATTAAAGCTTTACGTTCAATTTTGTGTAGTAAAAAGAACCATTTGAACCCATTTGTGTAGCATCCCATAAACCTCCACTATCTGTAAAATCATTTTGTTTTGTAGGATACACATTTAACAGATTATTTGCTCCGAATTGTAGGTTAATGATTTTATTTATTTTGTAGTTAACATGAAGGTCGGTAGTTATTCTTGGTTGGTAAATGTCTGTCGCGGCACGTAACCTTTCTGTTTCAGAATTATTAAAGTTCTCTAAGTCTTTTGTTATTTGCCAGTCGATTAATTTAATCTGACTAAATCTTGTAAAATTTAAAGAAGTTTGAAGTCTTTTGTATTGATATTTAATGCCTAGATTAAATTTACTACTTGGTGCAGAAGCTAGCAAAAATTGTTGCTCTCTTACTCCAAAGAAAGTTTCTTGATCTAATGTTTTATTATTGATATCTGCAATAATCATCTTGTTCATGTTTCCAGAAAAATCGAAAGTTAATTGGCTGTTTTCAAATTTCTTTTTCCAATTTAAGACCAAATCAATTCCTGTAGTTTCTGTATGAACTCCGTTTGCAAAAAACTGAACATTCTGAATATTTAAACCTAAATCTGACGCATCAAAATTACCACTTAAAATAATTCTGTCCTTAATCTCAACATAATAAGCATCTGCTGTAAAATTAATTGTTGAGCTAACTTTTGCCGCTACACCTAAACTAAAATTAATTGCTTTTTCTTCCTTTAATTCATCAATGTTAAATCTTCTTGCAATAGGACTATTATTAGCTACTAAAAGTGATTCTGTGGGTGTATTTCCAATAAAATTAGTAAATGTTAAATTGTAAAAATTTTGAGCCAAGGAAGGCGCCCTAAAACCTGTACTGAAAGAACCCCTAACATTAAACTTCTTAGACAATTTATATCTTGAGGCGAGTTTGTAATTTAAGGTGCTGCCAAAATCTGTGTAATACTCTAAACGCAATGCAGTACCGAGCATGAATTTTTTAGAGAAATCTATCTCTGTATCTAAGTAAAAACCAAAATTAGACCTGTTTCTGTCTACTTCATTTTCTGGAGCATATCCTGGAAAACCTTGAGAACCTCCCGGCCTAACAACCTGGTTATACATGCTATAATTAGCAACTGGAGTTTCTGAATCTACCAAATTACCATTAACATCGTAAGAACTATAAGACCCTTCTTCTCCAGAAAATATTTTGTATTTATCCAATCGATACTCCAATCCTAAAGCAACATTAAATCCATATGATTTTGCCAAAAAATACTTGGAAAAATCGATACTTGTGGTGTTTTGAATCAATTCATGTCCGCCAGCATCAAACTCGGTCGGAGAATTTTCTTCTAAGGTAGCATTTAAAGTATTTTTAATTAAATAATGAAAATTATTTCTTCCTAACGTATTGTTGATGTCAATATTCCAATCTTTAAATACTGTAGTCATTCCGACAGAAAATGAATTGTCGAGAATGTTTGAAGTTATTAATGGGTTAAATCCTGAAGGATACAAATCCAAAACATTTCTTTCACTATTTGGAGTCCTAGTGAAAGCAAACGCCTCCGTATTTTTATGATTAAAGCCTCCGAAAGCATATATTTTTGTGTATTTATAAATCGGAATTTCCGTATTAAAAAAAAGGCTTATATTTTTAACTGCTGCTTGGCCAAAGTTTTCTCTTGCCGCGGTACCTTGTCTCAAAGTATTGTCTCTTGACAAAACCTCTGTCGTAAAATTTAGAAAACCTCCTTTGTTAATTTTGGTTCCATAATTGAGTCCTAATTTATAAGTAAAACCATCTACTTGATTCGGAAAAAATTGATGACTATTTGCATTATTAAACCCAAAAGTAGCGTTTACATTCAGTTCATTATCCGAATCCTTCAATACAATATTTATAACGCCCGCGATAGCATCAGAGCCATATTGCGCCGAAGCACCATCTCTTAATAATTCTATACTTTTAATAGCGGAAATAGGAATCGCATTTAAATCCGTGCCCGAATTCCCCCTGCCTCTGGTGCCATATAAATTGATTAAAGATGCCTGATGCCTTCTTTTTCCGTTGATTAAAACCAATGTTTGATCGGGTCCTAAACCTCTTAAAGTTGCCGGATCTATGTGATCTGCACCATCTGCACCCGATTGTTTTGTAGCGTTAAAAGATGGAATTATATATTGCAAAAATTGATTTAATTCTACTTGACTGCTTCTGGTAGCCGTTTTTTGAATATCTATAAAATCAATGGCAACGGGCGTGTCATTCGCTACTCTATTTATATTTCTAGAGCCTACAACTTTTACCTCATCCAACTCCTGACCTGCCAATAACACAATGGTTTGAAACTTATTTGCAACAAGCTTTAGTGTTTTAGAATTATGACCAATAAAACAAATTGTTACTAGATTATTAGGATTAATTTCAAACTTAAAAGTACCATCGATATTCGTGGTTATTCCCTTTAAAGAACCCTCTTCTTGTAAGGTTGCACCGTTTAAAGGTACATTGTCTGAGCTTAAAACGATCCCTTCAATTATAATTTTATCTACGTTTAAAGAATTATTCTTTTGAAGGCTAGTTTTTATTTTTGATGTTGATTTAAGTTGCTTTTTTTTAAATTCTTTCTTCGGATAAACAACATAATAATTATTTCCTAAGTCATCGAAAAAAAACGACGTTAATTTTTCTAATAATGAAATAGATTCATTAAGCGATAAATTTAAAAACCCTTTTTCTTGAACCTTGCTGTTCGATAAGAGATTGCTGCTATACGTAAAGAATACCTTATGAGTATTGCTAATTTTATCTAATAACTTAACTAACGGAATAGTTTGCTTCTTGTCTTTTTGAGCAACAGCAGTTTGAAAAAAAAAAAGCACAAAGAAGAGCACTAAGAATTTTAAAAGTACTGAGTTTTGGACCATTTTATCAATTTAAAATGAAAGCTATTTTTTACTGATGATTAAACTATTGTCTTTTTTCTCGATAACGACATCTACAGACTTTTCAATTGCTTTGATACAAATGTCAATATTTGTTGTAGGAACAGCCCCCGTAATATTAATTTTTTTAGTTTCATCATCTTTAAAAATAATAGAAAAACCATAAGATTCTTCTATTTTTTTCATGGCTTCAATCAAAGATAAGTTATCAAAAAGTAAAGATCCATCTTTCCAAGAAGTTTTTATGGTAGCATTAAAAATATTTTTATCCTCTAAAATTTCTTTTTTCTCAGAAGAGTACGTAATAAAGTTGCCTGGAATCATTTTTTTATCGGTGCCATTTTTAAGTTTTAACCAAATTTTTCCTTCCTCCAAAAAAACTGCGGTCTTTTTATTTTTAGAGTTTACATTAAAAGAAGTTCCATAAACTTCTACAGTTAAATCATTGGTTAGCACCAAAAATTTTGCGTTGGTTTCTAGTTTTTTATCAACTTCAAAAAAAGCTTCTCCAGACAACCAAACTTTTCTACTTTCATTTTTATAATACGATAAGCTAGAGTTTGAATTTAAAGTAACATCGCTGCCGTCTTGTAACTTAATGTTTAAAATTTCGCCAAAATGTGTTCTATGTGTAATTTTAGAGAAACTATTTTTAAAATAAAAACCAAGCGTAACTACTAAAAGTATTG
Source organism: Polaribacter litorisediminis (assembly GCF_019968605.1). Taxonomy (NCBI): domain Bacteria; kingdom Pseudomonadati; phylum Bacteroidota; class Flavobacteriia; order Flavobacteriales; family Flavobacteriaceae; genus Polaribacter; species Polaribacter litorisediminis. The sequence goes on along the minus strand of NZ_CP082966.1, from coordinate 4,126,925 downwards.
AAGCTGCCACAGTTAATGGTTTTAAAAATCTTACTTTTCGTTTTGAGATTGTGTTTTGGGCCTTAATTGTAGATTCTAATTTTTTCCACTCGAAAGCAACTTTTTCTTTGCTTACAAAATCTTTCTTAAAAGAAACCCCCAAAACAAGAGCTTTGGCTTTATTAACCAGCTCTCTTTTTTCAGGATTATTGGCAATCCAAAATTCCCAGAAATGAACATCAGTGGCATTTTTCTGCAAAACCCAATTATGAAAAGAGACGTCTTCTAGAAAATCATCAATTGAGGTATATTTTTTATGAATCATTATTTGATTTGTGTAAGTCTAATTAAATAAGTATTTTTTATGTTTTTTATACTCTATTATTTTATAAAAGTTTAGTCAAATAATTTTAAAATAGAAATTTCCTGTTTCAAATTCTTAAGCGCTTTGTAGAGCGTGTTGACAACACTTTGGTAATTAATACCCATAATTTCGGAAATTTCTCCGGCTTTCAAATCACTATAATACTTTAAATAAATAGCTTCTTTTTGCCTATTTGGTAGCTTATTTAAAAGAACGGTAAGATTACTGTTTTTAAAATTTTCTGTTTCTTGATTTGTCATCACTTCTTCTACCGTAAACTGAAGATCTATAAAAGTATCATCGAAAGAATCGGAATGTTTTAGTTTCATGTTTTTTTTCATCACTCTTATTAAAAAGCGTTTGTAAGATGTAAAAAGATACGGTGCAATGGTCTCTAAATCACTCAAATTTTCTCTATGCTCAAATACATATAAAAAGAAATCTTGCAAAGTGTCTTCTGTTAAAGCAATGTCTTTACATATTTTTAAACCATAACTATGTAATTTGGGGTAGTAACTTTCAAAAAGAATAGAAAATGCGTTTAAATCACCTTCTTTCAAAGATTTCCATATAAACTTATCTGGTAATTTTTCCATAATAAAATGTCTTCTGTAAAGGTAGCCCTAAAAATAATAAAAAAATAATGAATCATCTTTAACCTTCTTTTAACAAGAAAAATTTTGCTAATATTGTAGCTTTGTTTGTTATAAAATTTAACATGAAATACACAATATTACAATGGATGTAGATGTAAGAGCTATTAATGAAAAAATAGAAAGAGAAAGTGCCTTTATAGATATTCTTACTTTTGAGATGAATAAAGTAATTGTTGGGCAAAAACAAATGATAGAAAGTTTGTTGATTGGTTTGCTCGGTAATGGTCATATTTTATTAGAAGGAGTGCCTGGTTTGGCAAAAACTTTAGCAATTAATACCTTGTCCAAAGCTATTCAAGCAAGTTTTAGTAGAGTGCAGTTTACGCCAGATTTATTACCTGCAGATGTTGTTGGAACCATGATTTATAACATGAAAGAAAATGATTTCATGATTAAAAAAGGGCCTATTTTTGCAAACTTTGTTTTAGCAGATGAAATTAACAGAGCACCTGCAAAAGTACAATCTGCATTATTAGAGGCCATGCAAGAACGCCAAATTACCATTGGTGATACGACCTTTAAATTGGATGAACCTTTTTTAGTAATGGCAACACAAAACCCTGTAGAACAAGAAGGTACATATCCTTTACCAGAAGCTCAGGTAGATCGATTTATGTTAAAGGTTGTGATCGACTATCCGAAATTACAAGATGAACAAATAATTATGCGTCAGAATTTAACAGGAGGATTTGCCAATGTAAATCCTGTGGTTTCTGTTGAACAAATTATAAGAGCGAGACAAATTGCTGGTGAAGTGTATATGGACGAAAAAATCGAAAAATATATTCTTGATATTATTTTTGCAACGCGTTATCCTGAAAAATATAATTTACCCAATTTAAAAGATTTAATCAGTTTTGGAGCTTCGCCAAGGGGAAGTATCAATTTAGCAAAAGCGGCAAAATGTTATGCTTTTATAAAAAGAAGAGGCTACGTAATTCCAGAGGATGTAAGAGCTGTTGTTTTTGATGTTTTGCGTCACAGAATTGGCATTACCTATGAAGCAGAAGCAGAAAATGTAACTTCTGTAGATATTATTAATTCAATTATTAATGAAGTAGAAGTGCCATAAACAATTATCACTGAACAATTATTTGTTTAAAATGTGAAACCGATAATTGATAAATGTTAAATGACAATTCAACAAATGGATACCAAAGAAATACTCAAAAAAGTTCGTAAAATAGAAATTAAGACAAAGCGTTTGTCTAATGATATTTTTGGGGGCGAATACCATTCCTCTTTTAAAGGACGAGGTATGACTTTTTCTGAAGTGCGCCAATATCAATTTGGTGATGATGTAAGAGCCATCGACTGGAATGTTACTGCGCGTTATAACGAACCTTATATTAAAGTTTTTGAAGAAGAGCGTGAATTAACCATGATGTTAATGGTGGATGTTTCTGGTTCAGAATCTTTCGGAACATCCTCACAATTTAAAAAAGATACGGTTACAGAAATTGCAGCAACCCTTGCTTTTTCTGCCACTCAAAATAACGATAAAGTAGGTTTAATTTTATTTTCTGATGATATTGAGTTGTTTATTCCGCCTAAAAAAGGAAAAAGCCACGTTTTAAGAATCATTAGAGAATTGATTGAATTTCATCCAAAAAGTAAAAAAACAAATATTGCGGCAGCTTTAAAATTTTTATCTAGTGTCATTAAAAGAAGTGCAATTGTTTTTATGCTATCTGATTTTATGGATGATGATTATGAAAAAACACTTAAAATTGCAGCTAACAAACACGATTTAACGGGTATTAGAGTGTATGATAAGCACGATGAAGAAATTCCGAATTTAGGAATGGTTCCTATGTTAGACTCAGAAACTGGAGCTATTCAACTAGTGAATACATCGTCTAAAACAACTAGAAGAAATTACAAAGCCAATGCTTTAAGGCTTGCTGATTATTACATGAATACCTTTAAAAGAGGCGGTGCCGGCACTATTAACACAAGGGTTGATGAAAGTTATGTAAAAAAATTATTAGGCTATTTTAAATATAAAGGGAAATAAAAAAGCCCATCTTAATCTTCTTAAAAGGAAGAAACTCATGACGAGTAAAACAAAATAAAAATTGAAAACAATAAGTACCTATAACATATTTCAAAAAATGCATAAAAAAGTACAAGCCAAGTATTCCTTTCCTTTCGGAAAGAGGATTGAGGTAAGAGGCTTTTTGTTCTTTTTTATTTTCCTAATTTTCAGCCATACTGTCTTTAGCCAAAATCCAATGGTAAAAGCGCAGGTAGAAACCTCTAGCATTAAAATTGGTGAACAGTTTAATTTTAGAATTTCTGTAAACGAAATAGAAAATGTAATCCTACCCAAATTAGAACTCAAAGGTTTAGAAATTATCGATTCCGCAAAAATCGATACGCTTCGTAATATGCTTATTCAAAAATATATTATCACTGGTTTTGATAGTGGCGCTTTTTACATACCTCAACAACAAGTTTTTGTTAAAAACCAAGCTTATTTAACAGATTCCTTATTGATAAAAGTAGCAACGGTAGCTATTGATACCACTAAAATTAAAAAATACCCTATAAAAACAATCAAAAAAGAACCATATGTTTTTGATGATTTTAAAATTTATATCTATTTACTCATTGCGGCTTTACTCATTATTGGCTTTTGGCTTTATTATTTTGTAATCAGAAAAAGAAAAATTGAAGAAGAGGAACCTACCTATAAATTACTTCCTCCTTTTGAAGAGGCCATTTATAAATTAAACGAATTAGACGAAAAACTACTTTGGCAAAACAATAAAGTAAAAGAATATTATAGCGAATTAACGGATATAATTCGTGGTTACATTGAGCGCGAACTTAAAGTACCTGCCTTAGAAAAAACATCGGATGAAATTATAGACATGTTAAAAGATTTTCATGATTCAGAAGCGATTCAAACAAACAAAGAAACCATTAACAAATTAAAAGATTTATTGCGTGAGGCAGATTTAGTAAAGTTTGCAAAATCAAAACCTTTGGCTCCTGAAATAGAAGAAGACCGAAAAGATGCCGAAGAAGTAGTGCATAATCTAAAACCAAAACCAGTTATTAAGAATGATGAATTGGAGTAATTTCGAATTTCTAAATCCAGAGTTTTTGTGGTTGCTAATATTAATTCCTGTATTAGCGATTTGGTATTTCTTTGTCAGAAAAAAAGATGCTGCTGTTTTAACAATACCCAGTATTAAAGGTTTTAAAACAAAATCTTCTTTCGTATCGAAACTAAAACCAGTCTTATCACTTTTAAGATTATTAGCATTGGCGGCTATTATTGTTGCCTTAGCCAGACCAAGAAATGTTTCTGTAAGTAAAAAAACAAAAACAAATAAAGGAATAGACATTGTAATGGCAATTGACGTTTCTGCAAGTATGTTGGCGAGAGATTTAAGCCCTAACCGGTTAGAAGCCTTAAAAATAGTAGCAATAGATTTTGTAAATAGAAGACCAAATGACCGAATAGGTATTGTTGTATATGCAGGAGAAAGCTTTACGCAAACTCCTATTACAAGTGATAAGGGAATTGTAAAACGTACAATTTCTGAATTAAAATGGGGGCAATTAGAAGGCGGAACAGCTATTGGTATGGGTTTAGGATCTAGTGTAAATCGATTAAAAGATAGTAAGGCAAAAAGCAAAGTGATTATTTTACTAACCGATGGTGTTAATAATTCCGGAAATATAGACCCCAGAACCGCCACAGAATTAGCGAAAGAATTAGGGATTAAAGTATATACTATTGGTATCGGTACAAACGGAATGGCAGATTTTCCTTGGAGTAAAGATCCAAGAACAGGGTTATTAAATTTTAGAAAACAGCAAGTAGAGATTGATGAGGAGTTGTTAAAAGAAATTGCAGCTGAAACAAACGGACAATATTTTAGGGCAACTGATAACACGAAATTAGCAGAGATTTATGATGAAATTGATAAACTCGAAAAAACAAAAATAGAAGAATTTAAATATTATAATTATCAAGAAATGTTTAGACCTTTAGTGCTTTTGGCACTTGGTTTTTTACTTTTAGAATTCTTACTGAGAAACACAATATTTAAGAGCTTTATTTAAAAATATTAAAATATTGAAGAATTTAAAGATTAAACAAACTGAATTTAATTTTTGAATTTTTGAATCTTTCAATAATCAAGAGATGTACAAATTAGAAGAACCAATTTATTTTTATCTATTAGCAGTCATTCCAGCAATGATTGTAGTTTTTCTATTGGTTTTATGGTGGAAAAAAAGAACGCAGCGTAAATTCTCCAATACTGAATTGCTAAAAAGATTAGCGCCCAACTCCTCCACATTTAAATCCGTTTTAAAATTGATGATGTTGTCCTTGGGAATTGCTTTTTTGGTGATTTCTTTGGTAAATCCAAAAATGGGTTCTAAACTAAAAACGGTTAAAAGAGAAGGTGTAGATGTCGTCTTTGCCTTAGATGTTTCTAAAAGTATGTTGGCAGAAGATATTGCCCCAAACAGACTAGAAAAAGCAAAGCAAATCATTTCAAAAATTATAGATAAACTTGGTTCCGATAGAGTTGGTATTATTATTTATGCAGGTAATTCTTATCCTCTTTTACCTATTACCACAGATCATGCGGCGGCAAATATGTTTTTACAAAATGCCAATCCAGATATGGTTTCTAGTCAAGGAACGGCTATTAATGAAGCGTTACAATTGGCCAAAACCTATTATAATAATGATGATCAAACCAATCGGTTTTTAGTGATTATTTCTGATGGTGAAGACCATGAAGAAGAAACAAAACAAGTGGCACAAAATTTGTTTAATGATGGTGTAAAGATTTATACCGTTGGAGTTGGCACAGAAAGAGGAGGACCAATTCCGATGCGCTTAAATGGTGCAATGATTGGCTATAAAAAAGATCGACAAGGCGAAACGGTGATAACAAAACGGAACGCCGCTGTTTTAGAGGAAATCGCAGACATTGCCAACGGGCGCTACATTGATGGTAATGTTACTGAAAACCCTGTAAAAAGGATGTCTGAAATCATTGCAAATGCCGAAAAAAGCGAGTTTGAAACCAAACAATTTGCAGATTACAAAGACCAATTTCAATGGTTTTTAGGCATCGGAATTTTATTTTTACTTTTTGATACTTTCTTGTTCGATAAGAAAACAAAATGGTTAAAGAAAGTAGATCTATTTAATGAAGAGAAAACAAAAAATTAATTAAAATGAAAATTTACATACAAACGATTCTTATCTTTTTAATGCTATTTTCATCAGCAAAAATGCTTGCACAAAAAGACTCTATTGCTTTGCAACGTAAAGCAAGAAAAATGGTAAGACAAGGCAATCAATTATATGCGCAAAAAAAATATACAGATGCCTCTGTTGCCTATAGAAAAGCTTTAGACAACAACGCCAATTACGATAAGGCAAGTTATAATTTAGGAAATGCTTTGTATGAAAGCCAAAATTTTAAAGAAGCAGCGCCTCAATACGAATTATCAGCAAAAACAGCAGAAGACAAGTTTACAAAAGCAGAAGCCTACCATAATCTTGGTAATTCTATGATGGAAACTAAAAATTATCAAGGAGCAGTAGATGCTTATAAAAATTCATTGCGAAACAATTCTAAAGATGATGAAACGCGCTATAATTTAGCGGTTGCTCAAAAACTACTTGACAAAGAAAATGAGCAAAATAAAGACGACAAAAATAAAGACGATAAAAACAAAGACAAAAAAAATAAGGACGATAAAAATAAGGACAAAGATAAAGACAAGAAAGAAGGTGATGATGATAAGAAAGATAAAAAAGACGACAAGGATAAAGATGGTAAAGGAGATGAAGATGAAGATAAAAAAAAGAATCAAGATCCTAAAAAAGATGATAAAAAAGACGAAAAACAAAAGCCAAAACCTCAACAAGGAAAAATGTCTCCTCAACAAATTAAGCAATTGCTAGAAAGTTTAAATAACGAGGAAAAAAAGACACAAAAGAAAATGAATGCTAAAAAAGCAAAAGGTAAAAAAGTAAAACAAGAAAAAGATTGGTAGCCTCCAATCCTTCTTAAGAAGAAAGAAATTACAATCACATTAAATAAAAATAGAATCAAAAATTTCTTTCCTTTTAGAAAAGTTAGAATTGCCTAGTATGAATTTAAAAGATTATTTTAAAAAGTCCAGTTTAAGTATTGCTTTTCTCCTATTCAAGAACGTTAGGAGAGGGTTCTTGATATGCATAAGTTTGCTAACACTCTCTGCATTTGCTCAAAAACCTACGCTAGAAGTTACCGTGAGTAAAAATAAATTAGGTCTTAATCAACGTTTAAAAATTCAATTTTCTGTTAACAGACAAGGTGCAGATAATTTTAAACCGCCTAAATTTAATAATTTTAAGGTGATACAAGGTCCTAGCCAATCTGTAAGCCAGTCTTGGATTAACGGAAAAAAAAGTTTCTCTCAGTCTTATTCCTATATTCTTCAACCTAAAAGAAAAGGAGAGCTTATTATTGGTCCAGCTAGTATAGAAATTAACAGAACTGCCATCGATTCTAAAATGATTAAAATCATAGTTTTAGATCCTATTGATGTTCCTGAAAACCCAAATGATCCTGATTATATTGCCCAACAAAATATCCATTTAATTGCAGAAATTTCTAAATCTAAACCGTTTGTTGGCGAAGGAATTTATGTAGAATATAGATTATATGTCAGTGAAAATGTAAGCGTTTATGATACTTCTGTAACCGAAGCTCCGCAATACAACGGTTTCTGGAATCAAGAAATTGACATCAAAGGTTTTCCTGTAAAAATGGGAAAATATAATGGTGAAAATTACAGATACATTGTCCTTCAGAAAGCATTACTAATTCCTACTAAGACCGGAAAATTGACGATAGATCCCATGAAAATGGATATTGTTATTGGAGTTCCCTCAGGCAGGGCAGATTTTTTTGGAAACGTAATTACCAAAAATATTCGCAAAGAATTTGCTTCGGCTAAAAAAGTAATTAGTCCTAAAAGTCTTCCTTTAGAAGGCAAACCAGAGAATTTTACAGGCGCAGTGGGTCAATTTAACTTTGATGTTTCTTTAAGTAAAGATATTTTAAAAGCCAATGAATCGTCACAAATAAAAGTAGCGGTTTCAGGAAAAGGAAATTTAAAATTATTTGAACTACCGACTGTTCAAACTCCTGCTGAGTTAGAAAAATATCAACCCGAAAGAAAAGAAAGAGTAAAAGTGAATACCGATGGCTTGACGGGTGGTGTTACAGATACCTATACTGTAGTGCCTCAATACAAAGGAAAATACAAAATACCAAGCGTTTCTTTTTCCTACTTTAATCCTAGTTCAGAAAAATATACCACCATCGCTACAGATGATTTATTTGTAGATGTTACAGAAGGAAAAGAAATAGTATCGAATAATACAAATACTGTAGCGAAGAGAAATGTTGTTTCGACTGGAAAAAACTTTAGATACATTCAAACCACTACAGCACTAACTTTAAAAGAATCCATCGATTTTTATCAATCAAATCTTTTTTATGCACTTCTTTTTCTTCCATTAATAATCATTCCAATAGGAATTCTAATTGCTAAAAATAATCAAAAACGAAATAGCGACATTATTGGAAGAAAACAACGAAAAGCCGAAAAATTAGCTAAAAAATATTTGTCTGAAGCACAGAAACAATTGGGTAAAAAAGAAGCTTTTTATGAGGCTTTAGAAAGAGCTTTGCATAACTATTTAAAAGCAAAATTAGGTGTTGAAATTGCGGATATCAGTAAAGAAAACATTACAAAAATTCTTGAAGACAGAAATATAAACAACACGACTATAATGCACTTTATAGATGTGTTAAAAGCTTCTGATTTCGCACGTTATACACCTGTTACGAATACAGAAATGAAAGCTGAATTTGAGAAAGCAAAACAAGTAATCGTTGAATTAGATAAACAATTATAAGATGAAAAAAATCCTTTTTTTATTGTTGATCATTGCAAACGCTGTCGTTGCACAAAATACAACTGAACTGTTTACAGATGCCAACGATTTATATAAAAACGAAAAAATTGAAGAGGCTATTGAACTGTATAAGAAAATAGAAACGCAAGGATTCGTTTCTTCTGAACTCTACTATAATCTAGGAAATTGTTATTATAAATTAAATAAAGTGGGGCCTTCTATTTATTATTATGAAAAGGCTTTACAACTAAATCCTTTAAACGAAGATGTAAAAAATAATTTAGTTTTTGCAAAACGTTTAGCTTTAGATAATATAGAAGAATTACCAAAAACAGTATTTCAGAAATTGAATAAAAATTGGTTACAAAAACTCTCTTATAATCAATGGGCAATTGTGGTCGTGGTCTTTTCTTTTTTAGGTAGCTTGCTGTTTTTACTCTTTTATTTTGCTGATTCTCCATCAAAAAAACGTTTTTACTTTGTCACTAGCACTGTAAGCTTCTTACTATTGATCTTCTCATTCTTTATTACTTACAATCAATATAATTTCACTAAAAAAAATAAAGTAGCCATCGTTTTTGCAGAAAAAACAGCAGTAAGAAATGCACCAACTCTAAACTCTGAAGAAGTATTTACTTTACATGAAGGCACAAAAGTTATCGTTTTAGATCGGGTAGACGACTGGAAAAAGATTAAACTAGCCGATGGCAAATTAGGCTGGATTATTGCTGATGAGATCAAAGAACTTTAAAACTATTCCCACTTTAAAACTATTTGTCCTTAAGCACTTCTGCTAATTAAATTTACTGATTTGATTTATCTTTTTGACAAATATATTCATCAATTTCTTGAGAATTGAACTGTCAATCTTTGAGATTTTTTGAAATATTTAACTTTAATCTATTATTTTTTAATCATTTAGACCATAATTGATTTCAAAACGAACATCTAATTTTATACCTTTACAAGAGATTTTATACAAATTTAGCTTTATGAAACGGTGTCCATAAATTGAATTATCTTTTGATTCATTGAAATCAAAAGATAGGCAAAAAAGAAACGATTTATTGCCGCGTTATCTGTCTAAAATGGTATTATGAGATTTTTATATTCTAAAACGCTAGGTTCTTCCGATAAATAAAAAAGAAGTTTTTAAAGACCAGACACAGAAAATAGATAATCATTAAAAACATATTTGGTGCAATGAAATATTTTCTTTTTAGTTTTTTCTGTTTATTCGGTATTTTCCAAGTTTCAGCTCAGAAAATCAGCATTAATGAAGTTGTTGCTTCCAACTCCGTATATTTAGATGAGGATGGAGATACACCCGATTGGATAGAACTGCATAATTATGGTTCCCAAACCACTTCTTTAGACGGCTGGTCATTATCTGATGACCAAGATAATTTAAAAAAATGGTCGTTTCCTGATATTACTTTACCACCAAACCAGTATATGCTTTTATGGGCTTCTTCAAAGAACCGTGCTTCTCAAACAATTTATAAAACCTTAATCAATCAAGGGGATTTATTTAAATATAGCATACCAACTTCTGAACCTAGTTCTAATTGGAAGTCTTTAGATTTTAACGATGCAAATTGGCTTGAAGGTCCTTCTGGCTTTGGTTACGCAGACGGAGATGATGCGACCATATTACCCAACGGTACCGTTTCTGTCTATTTGAGAAAAAAAATTATCGTTCAAAATACAGAGAATATCTCATCATTAATTTTAGATATTGATTATGATGACGCTTTTGTTGCGTACCTGAATGGCTTTGAAATTGCTAGAGCCAATATAAATGGAGTCCCTCCTCTTTATAACTCCAATGCTATAACGTTCTCAGAAGCTCAAATGTACTCCGGAGGAACGCCAAAAAGGTTTATAATATCCGATTTTAAATCAATTTTAAGAGAAGGAGAAAATATCCTAACAATTCAGGCTCATAATACAGATGTCAATTCTTCTGATTTTACAATAATTCCATTTTTGTCCGCTTCTTTTGTTGCGCCAACCAACAATGGAGTTTCTCCTCCTGAAATTTTAAATCTAAAAACAACGCACCTACACACGAACTTTAAGATTTCATCAACAGCAGAAACACTATTTTTAACAGATAAATTTGGTGCGATCATCGATGAAATTACAATAGAAAAACTTCCTCCAAACACCAGTACAGGTATTTCTATCAAATCGGGAAATATTGTTTTTTACGAGCACACTACTCCTAGTTATGAAAATTCTATTCATGAGTATTTAGGAACTATAAACAACGACGTAATTTTCTCTCAGCAAGGAGGTTTTGTAGAAAACCCTTTTAGTTTAGTTCTTTCTGGCAGTTCTTCCCCAGCAATAATTCGGTATGAACTTGGTGGAAAAATCCCCGATGAAAATTCCCCAATGTATACAAACCCCATCCCAATTAATGAAAACTTGAACGTTAGGGCTCAAATTTTTTTAGAAAATTATTTGCCTTCTAAAGTTTTTACAAAATCATATATACTAAGAGCAAACCATGCACTAGATGTTGTTTTTTTAAGTACCAACCCAGATAATTTTTTTGATGAAACCAATGGCATTTATGCTTTTGGACCTGCGGGCACTTATGAGACGGAAGAACCTTATTTTGGAGCTAATTTTTGGGAAGATTGGGAAAGACCTATACACTTTTCTTTTTTTGAACAAGCAACTAGCCATGTGATTGATTTTGATGGCGGTGTTAAAATTTTTGGAGGATGGAGTCGTGGTCAAAATGAACAAAGGTCACTCTCCTTGTTTGCTAGAGGCCAATATGGTGATTCAGAATTTAAGCACTCCTATTTTAAACATTTAAATTATGCTGAATTTCAGTCTTTGGTGTTGCGGAATTCTGGGCAAGATTGGTTAAAGTCATCGATGAAAGACATCATGCTTACTAGTTTAATGAGAGACTCTGATCTAGATTTTCAAGAACACAATTCAGTGGCAACCTATCTCAACGGAACATATTGGGGTATGTATCATCTTCGTGAAAAAATTAATGAACATATGTTGGCTTCAAAACACAATTTGAATGCCGATGACATTACTCTTTTAACCAACAATGCTGAAGAAATTGAGGGGTCTAATGCGTCTTACCAAGAGCTAATGCAATATGTAAGGAATACAGATTTATCTACAGATTCGAATTTCGAGTATATTGAACAACAAATTGACATCAAAGAATATGCCTTGTACCAAGCGACCAATATTTTTATAAATAACACGGATTGGCCAGGCAATAATGTTAAATTTTGGAAACATCCTAATGGCAAATGGCGATGGATTATGTATGATACTGATTTTGGCTTTGGCCCTTTTTGGAACACCCAAAATTACTGGGAAGACACCTTGAGTTTTGCCTTAGAGGCCAATGGTCCTGCTTGGCCGAACCCTAGCTGGTCTACTTTGCTTTTTAGAAAATTGATCACAAACATTGGTTTTAGAAATCGATTTATTAATTTGTATGCTGATGAACTCAATACGCGTTTTCTATCCAGCAATATCAATGAACATATCGATCAAATTTATAAAACTATTGAGCCAGAATTGCAAGCCCATTATAGTCGTTGGGGTGCAAACTCATCCGAAGCAACCTATTATATAGATGAAATGAAAATTTTTGCAGAAAATAGATCCTCTTTTGCAAAAGATCACATAAAATCGAAATTTAACCTACCTGATTATCATGCAATCACCATTAAAAATAATGACTTAACCCAAGGATTTGTGACCGTAAATGATCATTTACAGATTCAAAATTCTTCTTGGACTGGTGATTATTTTGAAACTGTTCCTATCCAATTAACAGCAATTCCTAAACTAGGTTATGAGTTTTCTCATTGGAGTGGTGACATTTCTTCTACAAATAACCCCCTTAATTTAAATGTATCCAAAGCTCTCGAATTGGTTCCGAATTTTAAACCGTCTGACGCTGTAGAAACAATTGTCATCAATGAAATTAACTATAAATCTAGCGATGATTTTAATGCAAATGATTGGGTAGAACTTTACAATCCTAATTCCTACTCTTTGGATGTATCGAATTGGAGCTTGAAAGATGATAATGACACACATGTATTCAACTTTCCTGCAGGAACCATCATAACCCCAAAAGGATATTTAGTTTTAGTAAGAGACACGAATGACTTTACTGCTGTATTTCCCGAAATAACAAATTATGTTGGTAATTTAGGTTTTGGTTTGGGCACTTCTGATGCTGTTAGATTGTTTAACGAAAATAACATTTTACAAGATCAAGTAATTTATTTTTCAAACGCACCTTGGTCAAGTTGTGCAAATGGAACCGGAAATACCTTAGAACTAATGACTCCAAATTTAGATAATAGTTTACCAGAAAACTGGAAATGCCTAAACCTCAACGGAAGTCCGAACGCAATAAATAGCCATACGCTTGCTCTAAACAAAGAAAATTTCAATCATATTTATATGTATCCAAATCCTGCTAAAAATATACTTTATGTAGCAGGAATCGCCAGTAATTTCGAGGTTGAAATATACAGTGCAATAGGTCAAAAAGTTTATAAATCTGAAAATACCAATCGAATACATATCAATCAACTTTCAGAAGGCGTTTATTTTATTAAAATAATGCAAGGTCAAAAAAGTAAATCATTAAAATTTATAAAACAGTGATGTATGGAATAAGATAACATTTATCATATTTCAATAAAAAAGTACCGCTTATTTTTGTTAGGCATACTAAATAAAAAAAAATGAACAAATACATCACACTCATAACCCTAATTTTTTTTGGTTTTAACCTATCATCCCAAGAACATTCAGTAGATGAACATTTTAAACATTTTAGAGTTAGTCCCGTTTTAAGTCATACATACATTCCTATGGCAACCAATAATGGTGATGCAACTGTTATTATTCCTTCCATTGGCTTAGATTTAGAATATTGGTTCAATGAGAAATGGGGTCTTGGTTTTCATAATGATTTGGAATTAGAAACTTTTGAGATAGAAAAAGAAGAGCAATTTTTTATTGAAAAAGAGTTTCCGGTAGTTGTAACTTTGGATGCGTTATGGAAGTTTCACAAAGAATGGGTATTCGTTTTTGGCTCAGGTATAGAATTTGAAAAAACTGAAAATCTTTTTATTATAAGAACTGGCTTGGAATATGAGATGGAAATTGCCAATCATTGGGATGTTGCGCCTACTATATTTTATGATTATCGTTCAAATAATTTTGGCACCTGGTCTATTGGTATCGGAATTGGAAAAAGATTTTAATCTAAAGCAAAATGAATGTTCTACTTTTATTTTAATTTTTAAAAATAAACCATAGCTAATGGCAATAGTTGATGTTTTAAATTTGAATAAAGAAAAAAGTCATTATTTTATCTTTCGGTAAATTCAAATCATAAATGGTATTATCTGCTTGATGAATAAATTCACCAGTTTCTTGAATTTTGAACTTCGGAGTTTTGAAATTATTTGAGAAAATACAATTACATTTACTATCAATGAATGGAGGTTTATTTTACTAATCAAAGATATTTGACTTTATCCTCTTATTTCTTAAAAAAATTTAGGAGGCCATTATCTTTATGTGCAGAAATATTGGACAGCCATTCACTATTGATAAAATTACGGGTATATTAGCATTTGATAAATTTTGAGTCCTAAAAATATAATTTTATCTATTTTTTGCTCAACATTCCATTTTAAACGTATAACCGCTTTTTTTCACCCTATTTTAATCAAAAAAAACCCGTGATGAAGGCTGTGTTCTTCTTTTTAATTTTAATATTTCAATATATTTAAAACCCATTATAAACTTAAAATAGTTTAACTTAGGAAATCGATTAAAACAACATATTTAACTTAAAAAATAAATTTTCAATTAGAATCTAAAAAGCTTATTATTGTAATTCTGATAGGTAAAAAATCAATCCAAAATGAAAAAACTTTTTTCGAATATAAAAGGAGATGCTTTTGGCGGAATTACTGCGGGTATTGTTGCACTACCCTTAGCATTGGCTTTTGGAGTTTCTTCTGGCTTAGGACCTACAGCCGGTTTGTATGGCGCAATTTTTATAAGTTTCTTTGCGGCGCTTTTTGGAGGGACAGCTACTCAAATTTCAGGACCAACTGCACCTATGACTGCGGTAAGTATGGTCGTTATTGCGGGTATAATTGCCACCAATGATGGTGATGTTTCTAAAGCGCTACCTGCTATTTTAACCGTTTTTTTACTAGCAGGTTTTTTTCAAATTGGTTTGGGTTTAATCGGTTTAGGAAAATACATAAGATACATTCCATATCCAGTAGTTTCTGGTTTTATGACGGCTATTGGCGTTATTATTTTGTTAACTCAAGTATTGCCTTCTTTAGGCTATTACCCAAAGGAAGACGTAGAATTCGTATCAAATTTTAAAGCGGAAGCTGAAGAAGTAATTTTAGAAAATATACTAAAAGAGGAAGCAGGTGAAGGCATTTTGGTGTTAGAAGATTTTAGAGAAACGATTTCTAGAGCAGAAAAAATTACGACAGAAGATATTGAAAGAGAATCAAGAATACTAGCATCAAAAAATGCTTCCGGCACTATTGGAGCCATTAGAGTTTTACCCAGAGCATTGCAAAATATTAATTGGTTAGAACTAATACTAGCATTGGGTACTGTTTTTATAATTTATGGTTTTAAAAAAATTACTACTTCAATTCCAAGTACTTTAGTCGCATTAATCGTAATGTCTGGCATTGCTGTAGGCTTTGGACTCGATTATAAAGCAATTCAAGAAATTCCTGGAGGAATTCCCATTCCTAAATGGGAAATCATAACAGATTTTAGTTTTTCTAGCATCACCCCTTATATTTTTACTGCACTCACTTTAGCGCTTTTAGGAGCCATTGATTCACTATTAACAAGTGTAGTTGCAGATAATATGACAAAAACAAAACATAAGCCTAATAAAGAATTGGTAGGGCAAGGAATAGGAAACAGTATTGCGGCAATTTTTGGCGGTATTCCGGGCGCTGGGGCAACCATTAGAACTGTGGTAAATATTAATGCTGGAGGAAAAACCAAACTTTCAGGAATGATTGCGGGTATCATGCTTTTATTAATTATGTTGTTATTAGGACCTGTAGCCTCTAAAATCCCAGCAGCTGTTTTAGCAGGAATCTTAATAACCGTAGGAATTGGTGTGATGGATTATAAAGGTTTAAAAGCAATTCCTCATTTACCAAAAGACATAAAACTTGGCTTTTTAAAAATAAGTTCAGAAGTGTTAATCATGCTTATGGTGCTATTACTTTCTACTTTTTGGGATTTAATCTATGCCGTAGGTATTGGTTTAGTCATAGCATCTTTAATGTTTATGAAAAAGATTGGAGATTTAACAGCAAAAAGAAGTTTAGTAAAAGTATTAGATGAAGAATCTTGGCCTGATGAAAAAGGCTTTACAAAAAACTTAAAAGAAAAAGTTTTTATAAAACATATCAAAGGCCCTTTATTTTTTGGTTCTACAAGTGATTTTCAGCAACTATCCAGACAAATACCGACCACTGCAAGTATTGTTATTATCCGATTAACAAGAA
The DNA here is from genome assembly GCF_019968605.1 of Polaribacter litorisediminis. Classification (NCBI taxonomy): domain Bacteria; kingdom Pseudomonadati; phylum Bacteroidota; class Flavobacteriia; order Flavobacteriales; family Flavobacteriaceae; genus Polaribacter; species Polaribacter litorisediminis. The sequence continues at coordinate 4,110,380 of NZ_CP082966.1, read as the reverse complement.
TGCATTATATGGATCAATCTGGTTTGTATGCCATGGAGGATACTCTTTTAGAGTTAAAGAAAAAAAATATTGAAGTATTATTTGTTCATCTACAAGAGCAACCTAGATATATGATGGAAAGAATTGATATTATTCCAAACATTATTCCTAATAAACACATTTTTAGTTCGTTTAGTACTTGTGTAAATTGGGCAAAACAAACAATAAATGACCGTGATTAAATCAAAAACACTATGAAAGACAACTATTATCGTCAGTTATTAGAGAACAATAAAGAATGGGTTAAGAAAAAGATTGATGATGACCCTCATTATTTCGAAGAACTTTCAAAAGGTCAGACTCCTCCTGTTTTATGGATTGGTTGCGCAGACAGCAGAGTACCCGCAAATCAAATAACAGGAACTCTTCCTGGGGAAATATTTGTACATCGAAACATTGCCAATATGGTAGTGCATACAGACATGAATATGTTAAGTGTTTTAGATTATGCTGTTAATACGTTAAAAGTGCACCATATTATTGTCTGTGGACATTATGGATGTGGCGGTGTAGAAGCTGCCATGCATAACAAATCTTTAGGACTCATAAACAAATGGATTCGAAATATTAAAGAGGTATATCAAGAAAATATTACCGAATTAAAAAAATTAGACAGTGATGAAAAGCGTTTTGATCGCTTGGTAGAACTAAACGTAATAGCTCAAGTGTATGATTTAGCAAAAACATCCATTGTACAACAATCCTGGATCGATGAAACAGGTTTAGAAATTCATGGTTGGGTATATGGATTAAATGATGGTATCATTAAAGATTTAAAAGTAACCATGCATAGCACATCTCATCTAGATGATATTTTTACACTAAATTTAAAAAAAACACAGGAATAGGTGGTAACTGAAAAACAACGAATGCCTAAAAAATATTGTCCAGAAAAACCTACAAACGATCTTTCTTAAAGTGTTCGTTAAAATAATTGAACAACCGCATAGTAAATAGGCATACCGATTGTAATATTAAAAGGAAATGTAATTCCTAAAGCCATGGGTATATAGATACCTGCATCTGCCCTGGGTTCTGCTAATTTCATTGTTGCCGGAACAGCGATGTAAGAAGCACCTGCTGCTAAAATTGCAAATAACAATCTGTTTCCTTCACTTTCTGTTAAAAATCCGCTTACATAAGCGACCACCATACCGTTAAAAAGTGGCACCATAATTCCGAAGAAAAATAAAAACATTCCATGTTTTTTAAAGCCTTTTATTCTGCTGGCAGTAACCATACCCATCTCTAATAAAAATAAAGACAAAAAACCTTTAAAAATATCGGTAGTAAAAGGTTCAATTCCTCTTGCTTGAGATGCATCGGCAATTAAACCGATCATTAAACTACCAATTAGCATTAAGACACTTCCACTTGTAAATGAATGTTTTAAAATACCTCCAATAGATTTTTTCTCCTTTTTGGTATTGTCATTCAACATAATTAAAATAACCCCAACAATAATTGCTGGAGATTCCATAATTGCCATAATAGCCACCATATGCCCCCCAAAAGGAACCCCTTGATTTTCTAGAAAAGACACTGCTGTTACAAAAGTAACGGCACTTACCGAGCCATATGCTGCGGCTATTGCACCAGCATTTGGTGTTCCTATTTTCCTTTTTAAAATGTAAAATGTATACAAAGGAACAACCACTGATAAACCAATTGCAAATAAAATAGAATAAATAATTTCCGCATTAAATTCGCTATGCGATAATTCTTGTCCTCCCTTAAAACCGATTGCGAATAATAAATATAAAGAAATAAACTTTGAGGATGATTCAGGAATTTTTAAATCACTTTTTACTAGCGAAGCAATAATCCCTAGAACAAAAAATAATAATACTGGATTTGTTAAATTACTGATTAAAACATCTACACTCATTTTTACCTATTTTTTTGACACGCCAAAACTATATGCAATAATTCATTTATTTTTATTTAAATTTGTTATGCAAATCATAAAGATTTTTAATGAATTTTACTTTACACCAACTAAAAGTTTTTACCACTATTGTAGAGAACAAAAGTATTACAAAAGCTGCAAGTGAACTCAATATGACGCAGCCTGCGGCATCTATTCAATTAAAAAATTTTCAAGATCAGTTTGATATTCCTTTGTCTGAAATTATAGGAAGACAATTTTATGTCACAGATTTTGGGAAAGAAATTCATCAGATTGCAGAAGAAATTTTAAATAAAACAAAAACCATACAATATAAAACGGAAGCTTTTAAAGGTTTACTCTCGGGTAAGCTAAAAATTTCTGTGGTGTCTACTGGTAATTATGTAATGCCTTATTTTTTAAACGGATTCTTAAAAAAACATCCTAAAGTTGAATTGGTTTTAGATGTTTCTAACAAAACAACGGTTATTAAAGATTTAGAAAAAAATCTTGTAGATTTTTCTTTAGTTACCGTAAGTCCTCATCATTTAGATTTGGAGGAATTACCTATTATGGATAATCATTTGGTATTAGTGGCATCCAAAGAAAATACAATCATTTCTCAAAAAAATAAGGATACTTCTATTTTTAATAAAATACCTTTAATTTTTAGAGAAGAAGGCTCTGGTACAAGACATACGATGCAACTGTTTTTTAAACAAGAAAAAATTGCACCTAAAATTATGGTAGAGTTAACTTCTAACGAAGCGATTAAGCAAGCTGTTATTGCAAATATAGGTGTTTCTATTGTCTCTTTATTGAGTATAAAAAACGAACTATTACAAAACGACCTTAAAATTATACCCGCAAAAGGACTGCCACTAAAATCTGTGTGGAAACTAATTTATCTCAAAAAGAAAACGCTATCTCCAGTTGCTGCGGCCTTTTTAGAATATGTAGCGCTAGAAAAAGAAAATGTTTATCACAACTATTTTAGTTGGATCGATGACATAGAAAAGTAAATTATCTAGGTAATTCTATAATTGTTTTTCCGTTTTTATCTTCTTTTATAATGGTTGGAAACAATTGTGGAGCGATACTTTTTATAGGATAAAATAACATAGATTCATCCAAAGTTTCTTTTGTAATAAAGGGTATGGTACTGTTTACTCGACCAAAAAAGATAAAAATAATACTTAAAATTAAGGCAATTTTTAAAACGCCAAACACGCCTCCTAAAAATTTATTAATCATTCCTAAAGCGGTAATATCTGCAATCTTAGTCAATAATTTTCCAATAAAAATAATTAAGAGAACCACCGCTAAAAACGTAATTGAAAAAGCTACAATTCTATTCGTTTGATCTGACCAATCTATAAAAGTAGAATTCACTATATAAAACTCTATGTAATTAGAATAATGAATAGCAACAAAAACACCTGCTACTACCGCTATTAAAGAGGCTATTTCAGAAAAAAGACCTTTTATAATTCCTCTTACAAATGCCAAAATAAGTAGTACTATGATAACAATATCAAAAACATTCATTCTAGATAATTTTTGTAAACCTACATCTTTTTTTTACAATTTAAAAATCCAGATTGTATCTTTGCTTTTTATATATATTTTATGGATAAAGTTAATGTCTTAAAAGAAAAATGGAATTATTTGGTTACAAAATTAACTGATGATTTTTCTGAAGGAGATGAATTAAATGTAGATGGAATTCTATATTTAATTGGTGTACAAGAATTAGGGCAAGGTCATCAATCGTTTAAAAAAGACGAAAAAATGAACCTTATGCATATTGCTATTTGCAAATTGCTAGAACCTTATGGCTATTATGAATTTGATTTTTTTGACGATGAGGGTTGGCCACATTATAAAGTAATTACAGAGTTACCTAGTTTAAAGCCTGGTGAGCAGACCGTTTTAATGAAAGAAGCTATTGTAAATTATTTCGAAGTATTGGAGTACTTTGATTAAAAAAGGAATAAAATCACTCGTTTTTTAAAAAACAAATCATCCTGTTTTTTAGCATATTGCAAGAACAATTTATCAAACTAAGTAACGCTCAATTTTCGGATTAAGATAGATACTAATTTAGGATAAAAACGTTTGGCATACACCCCTAATTTTTCTTTCGCCCCAGCAATATAAACTTCTTCTTTTTTGTTTTTCATCGCTCTTGCCATCAATTTTGCAAAACGTTCTGGCTGAATTCCGTTTTCTGTAGCAACATCTAATTTTTGTTGTGGCGTTCCATCTCCTGTTAATGCATTTTTAGAAACATTGGTATTTACAAAACCTGGGCAAACCAATGTAACTGCAATATGATCTTGAAAGTGTTCTGCTCGTAAACTATCAAAAAAACCATGTAAAGCATGTTTACTCGCAGCATAACTAGAACGTAAAGGAGTTCCTATTTTACCAACAATACTGGTTGTAACCACAAAATGACCCTTTTTATTTTTGATAAAATGTGGCAAGATAGCTTTTGTTAAAGCCACGGTTCCTAAATAATTAATATCCATAATCCGTTTGTCAACAACAATAGCAGTATCTTTTGCGAGTGAGCGCTGACTAACGCCTCCATTATTTACTAAAACATCAATCTTGCCAAAAGCAGCTATGGCTTTATCTGCAATAGGTTGTAAATTGGAATACTCTTCTAAATCTAACGTAATAATTTTCACAAATTCAGGATGCCTGCATTGCTGCTTTACCAACTCTAAATCTTCCTTTTTTCTTGATGATAGAATCAATTTTGCATTTTGGTTCGATAATTCAATCGCCAATGCTTTTCCGATTCCAGAAGAAGCACCTGTAATCCAAATTATTTGATTAGAAAAACTCATAATTTTATATTTTAACGTTACAATATACCTATTTTAAAGCAGAAATAGTATTTTTGGTATACTTCTTGAAAATATAAAATTGTTTAGCATTAAATTGATTTAAAATGAAAAAAAACATACTCGCCTTTATCCTCTTAATTGCTGCCATTTCGCATGCACAGCACTCCATTAAAGGATCGATGAGTCCGATATTAGAAAGTGATTGGGTTATTTTGTATAAAATTGAAGGCACAAAACAGGTCTTTATCAACAACACAAACATAAAAACAGATTCTATTTTAATAAGCGGAAAAAAGCAAGCTGTTGGAAATTTTGAAATTAAACTACCTTCATCTGCTAAACCAGGCGCTTATAGAGCAACTTATAGACTTGAAGGAGAAGGTTTTGTGGATTTTTTTTACAATAAGGAAAATGTTTCTTTTATTTTTAATCCAGATTATCCTCAAGAAGCTATTGCTTTTCAAGAGTCCTCAGAAAATAAGCTTTATAATGCTTATATGAGAGATATTTCTTTAACACAACGGCAATTAGATTCCGTTCAAATAGCTGCTTTACAAGACCCGGAATTAAATTTAAAAGAATATTATAAAGAAGTTTACAAAGAAGTAGAGAATGTTCAAAAGAAATACGAGGAGATTACAAAAAATAAATATATAGCTCCCTTTGTAAAAGCTAGTGCTCGCTTTAATTCTACAGAAATTTTATCTTCTGTAAACGACTATCTATCAAATATTAAAAATACGTTTTTTAAAACACTAGACTTCTCTAATGAAGCCTTGGTAAATTCTTCATTTTTAACCAATAGAATCTTAGAATATGTGTTTTATATTAATTATTCTGATGATGAAGCACAACAACAAATACTCTATAAAGAATCCATAGAAACCGTTCTTTCTAAAGTTAAAAAAGAATCTTACAAAAGAGATATCATCCAATATTTAATAGAACAATTTGAAACTTCTAAAAATTTAGAAATTATAGATTATTTATTTAAAACCCACTATAATAAGCTGCCTGTAAACTTACAAGATAAAAAATTTAAAACAGAAAAGCTCGCTTTATTAGCTGTTGAAATTGGCAGAATAGCTCCAGATTTTTCTTGGAATGAACGTGGTAAAACCATAAAGTTATCTACTTTAAATGATGCTGAACAATACGTTTTAGTTTTTTGGAGTACCAGTTGCTCTCATTGTTTACGAGAAATTCCTCAATTACACACGTACATGAAAAACAAAGCAACTATAAAAGTAATTGCTTTTGCTTTAGAAAATGATACGTTTGTTTGGGAAACGTATACAAAGACAAATTTACCAGGATGGCATCATGTTTTAGGTTTAAACAAATGGGAGAATAAAACTGCAAGAACCTATCAGATAAACGCTACACCCACCTACTTTCTATTAGATAAAAATAAAAAGATAGTTGCAAAACCTAATGAAATTAAAGATGTTAAAGAATATTTAGAAAAGCTTTAAAAATGCAAAAAAGCATCTTTTAGGTGTTCTATTTTTGTTTCGTTTTTTTGATGAATAATAGCAATAATATCAAAACGAACCTCAACATCTAAATCTAGTTGCACCACATAATAATCTACAGCAGAAAGTAATAGTTTTATTTTTTTGGGAGTGACAAAATCTTGAGGATCTCCAAAATAATCTGTGGAGCGTGTTTTTACTTCAACAACGGCTAAAACAGTTCCTTTTTTCGCAATAATATCTACTTCTGCTTTTAAATATCGGTAGTTTTTTTCTAAGATTTTATACTCGTTTTTAATTTGTGTCTGCCCGTAAACCTTCAAACTGCTAATTACCAGATTAATAACTTCTGTTTAGCCATTGAATCACTATCAAAAAAAGCTTTATTTTAATATAATCAACGGATTTACTGGTTTTAGAGCCATTAGATTCGAGCTAAAAAGTTAGAAAATACGCAAACAATTTGAGTTATGTCCATCCATTGGAAGCCTCCCAATTTCAGAAGTAAAAATTCCTTTAAAAAGCAGCGTTAAACTACCACCGGTTTTACTAGCTTTACAAACCATTTTTGTACATGAAGTCTACTATCAAAAGATGTTCTCTATTGTGGAACCTATTATAAAGAAAGACAAAAAACAAACTGGTCGAGAAGGCATGACCATCTGGGAATTGATTGTTTTATCTGTGATTAGGCTAACGCTGAACACCAATTATGACCGTTTATTGTGGATTGCCAATTCAGATAAATATGTTAGACAACCTTTGGGTTATGAGTTCGACAAAATGTCAAAATAAGCCCCTATTTATAGATTATTTACCCAAAAACGTTTACGATAGCGTTTACGGTGATTCATAATTAATTTCAAATCAAAGATACATAATTTTGAATGTATTTTTGATAGATTTTGAACCTGTATTGCAATAAAAAAAATAATCATTAGAAGCATTAAATCTTAAAGTTCTTAAAAAAGCAATTATACTACTATGTCCGTTTTAATTTATTGAGACGTGTTTGATAAGCCTGGGTATAATTTCTTTTAAATTTTTCCTCTAGAAATGAAGCCTCAATTAACTGCAATACTTCATCGGTTTTAGAAGTTAAAAGGTGGAACACTTTTTCAATTTGTTTTTTTGAAATACCAGCAAGCTCTCCTAATCTATAAAATTGTTGAGCAACCTTACCCCCAGTCCTATTGGGTGGCAATAAACCTTCTTCTAAAGCAAAATCACTATCGTTTACATGTAATCTGCTATTTAGTAAATCATATGCAGGACTTAATTTAAAATCACCTAAAGGGGTTTCTATCAATGAGAAGTTTTTATAATGCGCATCGCCATTTGAAAACAAGTAGTTAAAAAGAATTAATTTTAGTAATTTTATGGACTCTACAGCATATGCAGGTGTATATTTTTTTAAAATCGTAAAAAGCTCTAAATAATTACCTACATATTTAAAATCCGCACCATGTGTTTGAGGTGTTCGCTCTGCTAAAGACGCAAAATCTTCTTGAGCCCATTTACTCCCATCACCTTTTACATCAAAGCGTTTTGTAATGTATGCCGGTTGACCATTCTTAAAAAATATCAAAGCATTTTCAGCGGTCTCCATATTGAATACCTGTCTCGCAATTTGCATCGTTACATGCTCGTTAGCTGGCATTTGATGAGCATTTTTACCAACATTCGGAATTGGTTTTAAAATGTATTGTCCTTGCTCGCCATCTTTAAGCAAGCGTAATTTGTTTTTCTCTAACCGTATCGAAAATTTTTCTTGTACGCCAGAAATAGACATGCGTTTTCTGTTTTCTGTAAACAACGCGTCAGTACTTTCGTTACTTGCTGGCGAATCGTATAGTAAAATAGGACTTACTTTTTTACCATCAAACACACGTCTTAAAGCGGCGCTACTATATATTTTATGACCTTTAGCCAATGTACTAGGACAAACTATGATTGTAGGAAACTTCATTACGCTTCTATTTTTTTAAGGGTAACAGCTCCAATGGTATCTTGGTTTGCTGTTGTCAATAAAATTCCGAAATAATCTTTTGTATCTATTCTGTTCTCAAAACAAACTGTTTGTTTATTAGAACCTTCTGGCAACATGTTATAAAAGAAAGGAAACAAATAGTTAGATGTGTATTTTTGCTTTGTTTTAGGTAATGTTAAGCTGATTGCTGGTTTCTTAGTGTCAAGAAACCAATCCCGGTCATACTTAAACACAAAGCTACCCTTATCTAACTGCGTTAAAATACCTGCCACTTTATTTTTATAAAAAACTGTTGCTTCTCTCATTCGTTAACATTTAGTTCCTTAACGGCAAACATTAACTCCATTCCTAAGGCATTCCCTAATTTTTGTAGGGTCTCTAAAGTAGGATTTCCTTTGCCGCTTTCAAATTGCTTTAGTGTGCGCAAGCCCACTCCAGATAACTCTGAAAGCATTTCTTGAGTTACGGCTAGATTCTGTCTGCGTGTTTTGATGGCTTCAATTAAAGATTGAAAGTGCATTACAAAGCTCTTTTAATGTAAAGATATATCTTTTTTTGGAATTTACTTATAATAAGTACTCTTTATTGCACTTATTATGTGTTTTTTTTGGGGTTTAATTGGAGTGTCTACCTTTGATGTGACGATTTTTTAGAGTCCATCCTCATAAATATTTATACATTCGATTACGATAAAATGTATTGATTTTTATCAATTTAGCGTTAAACTTACGTATCTTTAACGCTAAATCACTCAGTCTAAATCTAAAAATTAAGTATTTTCTGCAAGTAACTTCAACTCTTCCGCTGCTTGTTCTGGTGTAATATCTCTCTGGGGCATTGCAAACATTTCATAACCTACCATAAACTTTTTTACGGATGCAGATCGCAATTATTTTAGCCCCAATAAGTTCGGAGTATTATTTTAAATTTCAAAACTAATATATTTGAGATATGAAATACAAGAAATGGAGTTTAAAACTCTTGGTATATTAATGATACCATAAAAAAAAATAGAATTTATTTTAAGTAATACTTCTGTAAACATTATAAAGTATCTAAGAAGAAAATCCGAATTAAAAGTCAAAGATAATTCTGCAATGATTAATGTAGAAAATTTATCAAAAGGAGTCTATCTTCTGCATATTGAAAATGAAGATAAAAAATGGTCTCAACTTTTTATTAAGAAATAAATAATCATTTTGTCTGTTTGGAGACCAATCTTAGGCCTTAGTATTAAGTAATTAATTTAATTTAATTTTAAAATTCACTAAATTTAGATAAAAAAACTATTTTTGAAAAATGGTAAAACTATTTAAAAAAGGAGTTTTTATTTTGGGGGTTATAGGAGTGCTGCTTTTCTTACTTTGGTCTAAATTATTGATAGTTTCATTAGTGCTTCTTATCGTTTTAGATACCATTACACTTAATAAAATTTATTTTTTCTTAAAAACTAATTTATCAAAAATAGTTCTATCGGTTATTAGGTATGTTTACATAATTATTCTACCAATTCTATTTGCAGTTTTTATTAGAACCTTTTTCTTTGATGTTTATTATGTTCCTTCTAGTTCTATGGAAAGAACCTTATATCCTGGAGATTATGTGCTGATTAATAAAATTAGTTATGGAGTAAAACTTCCAAATCATCTTCGAAATTTGCCAGTATTAGGTACTTTATTTGTTTCACCAGAAAATGAATTTAATTTATATACCCTATTAAAATCTTTCAAAGATTTTAAACGAGAAGATATCGTGGTTTTTAAAGCGGTAGATAACTCAGATAAATTTCTAATCAAGAGAATTATAGGGGTATCTGGAGACACCATAGAAATTAAAAAAACAAATGTTTATATTAATTCTAAAGAGCTAAAACAAAAACAAAATTATACTTATAGTTATATTTTTAAACAAAAAAATAATGTCACATTGCATCAAAATTATTCTAATAAAGAATATGTAGCAGTTTCAGATAAGGAAAGAAAAAACTACAAGAAAAAAATAGAAGAAAAAACAAACCATAACTATTTCTTATTTCCAGTTAGCAAACAAAATGAATGGACAAGAGATAATTATGGAGAAATCGTTATTCCTAAAAAAGGGATGAAAATAAAACTAACAGAAGAAAATATAGCTTTTTATAATACGTGTGCAGTTAAATTTGAAAATACAGATTTATCAAAACTTAAAAATACAACATATACTTTTAAAAATAATTATTTTTTTATGATGGGAGATAATAGACACAATTCTATAGACTCAAGGAGTTTTGGTTTTGTTCCAGAAAGTTATATTCAGGGAAAGATGTTTGGAGTATTTTAATCAAAAGGGACGAATCCAGAAATTACTAAACGATCGGGACTAGTAATGCTATTAGAGTAGACGATTAGTTCTTTTGTAAAAAAACCCTTATTTACTCTTTCATACCTTACTTTAAATCTATCTTCTTTATTTGGAAGAATTAATTTTGTATTAAAAGTAGGTATTGTGCAACCGCAAGAAGTCTCAATTCTAAAAATTTTTAAACTTTTATTCCCAATATTCTTATAATTGAAGAAAATTTCAGCTTGTTTTTGGGTTATAATAGTATCCATACTTATTTCAGTTTTCTCAAAAAGAATTTTAGAATAATTTTTATTATGATACCAATTTTTCGCTTTTAAGGATAAAAAAATCGTTAATATTGTTGCAACAATGAATATAATTAATTGTTTAAAATTTACCATTTTTCCATAATCTTATTGATATCATATCTTAATACTTTTTCATTATTGATATCTGTTGCGTAAAGTATTCCTTCTTTTTCGTCTAATGAAATAGAAAATAAATCGTCAGTAGATTTTAACCTACAAATAGGTTTTCCTTCCCAATCAAAAATCTTTATATAAGATTCTTTAACTGTATTGTCTATATTACTCTTCTTTTTATTTACGTCTACAGCAATGATATAACTCTCAGAAGCTGAAATCCCAGCATAGCCATTTACTTTTCCCTCTAAAAAATTTGAAGCTGGATTAATTTCTCTTGCATCATAATAATTATCTTTCCAATTTTCACCTCCTACAATAGATTTTTTCAAATTCAAATTTTCGTCAAAAATATCTATCCTATCAAACATATACATTGCTTGAAAAAAGATATTTTTAGTTGGATGCTTCTTAAAACCACTTGAATACAGGCTTTTAACAACCTGAATTGGTAATTTTTCTAAATTTTTTATTTTTGGGAAAAGTTCCGATTTTTTTATTTTTTTTGTATTGATATCATAAGATTTAATTCTAACTTGATTTTGATCAGTTAACCAACAATTACCTATTATATTTAGATTATCTTCTAAATAAAAAAGATTAAAAAAAGGAAAGCTTTTTGCATCAATATTTATAATTTTTTCATAAATTGGAATAGGTTTTTTTGTTGCTAAAGTTTTAGTAATGTTAACTTGGGCAAAAAAACCTTTTTGATATCTATGAACCCATAGACAAATTCCTGACTCTGTTTTTTCAAGTTGCCCACTATCATACATTGTTATCCATTCATTCCCTGCCTCTCCTTTAACCCCTATAGAACCTAAATACTCAAAAGTGTATTTATTATATACACTATAATAATTGGGAGAATCAGATAGTCGTATTAACAAAATATTTTCAAAAACTTTTATTGAGTAATTTCTATTGTAATCTTCTTTCAGTATTATTTCACCTGAAATTTTTTCGGTTTTAGGAAAATCATCTTTACTTATTTTTACAATCTCTTTATCAATGTTAGTTTTGCAATTAATAAATATAAAACATGTAATTATAATTATTTTTTTCATAAAATATTTAAAAAATATTCTCCTGTGTTTTTTTTACGAAAGACAGGAGAAGATGATTGTATTACCCACAATTATTCCAGTTACTGCCTACCCCATCTTTTTCTTTGCATACACTACCTGAACAGAAATTTGCAACATCTCCTGGAGCCCCAGAAGTTACTTGCTGATAACATTTTGTTTTTCCTAAAACAACTAAAGCTTCAGCCTCATTAGGTATTAAACTAATACATACTCCTAGAATCATCGAAAACATCAAACTAAGACTAAAAAAATTCTTTTTAAATTTTTTCATAATAAATAAATTTACATTCTGCAATTACCGCAGAACAGATTAAACAAACAATTTTATAAATTTAATTTAGTATAGATGAAATAAACTATAAAAATTTAAATGAAACAATAAAACCTTACTAATCGTAATGTTCATTTTAAAAAAATAAGTATTCTACAAACTTTCTTTTTTCAAAGTAAACAAAGGCAGATAAAACAAAATACCTATAATAGAAAAAACTAGCCCTCCAATAGTTCCTGCTCCTAAAGCAAACCAAAATACCTCATTTTGACCATCTTTTACAAATGGAATAAAGCCTAGAATTGTTGAGATAATAGTAAGTGTAATTGGAAATATTTTTTGTTTAAAAGCCTCAATATATAAGTTTAGATAATTTTCATTTGGCTTTTGTTTTCTTAGTTTATTAAAACCATTAATTATAAAAATAGATGCGTTTACAGTTATTCCACTTAATAAAACAAAACTAGCCAATCCACCTTGATCAAAATTAAAATCAAAGAGATAAAAAGTTAAGAATACTCCAATAAATGATATAGGTATTACGCTTAAAATGATAAAAGGTTGTTTTAGGCTCTCAAATAAAATGGCACATATAAAATAAATAATTACTAAAACCAGCAACAATAAAAAAGTATAGTTATTATTTTTATCATCGTTTAAAAACCAGTTATTTTGAGAACTTTCAAATTGATATCCTAAGGGCAATTTTAATTTTAGTTCTTCTAACGTTGTTTTTAAAAACTTTGCTCCAAACTTAGCAGAACCTGTATATTGAAATTGAACCAATCTAATATATTCTTGATTTTCTTTATAAATACTTTCTTCTTCTCTTTCTTTGGATGTAACTGCTATATTTTTTAAAACAATAGGAGTATGCAAGCTATCTAAGGGCGTATTTTTTATTGCCCATAAATCAAAAGTTTTAGAATTATCAGATTCTAATCGAATTGGCATATATTTTCCTTTAATATTTATAGAAATATCAGACTGTTTAGAAAGTGTTAAAGATTTTAATTCATTAAAGATTTTTGAAGGGTTACTATTTCTTAACGCTATTTGCTCTTTGTCTAAGCTAAAAAGATATTCATATGAAGGTTTTTTAGACCAATAAGAATTTTCTTTTACCAGAACTTTTTGAATTCTTGGGTGTTTTTCTAAAGCTGTTTTTAAAGTATCTGCCCAACTATTTAGATCATCATAATTATAACCTTTTGCTTTAACTGTGAAATTAACAGGGTCATTACTACCTCCACCTGAACTAAATCCATTACCTACACCATATACATTCCAGTCGATACCACCAAGATCTAAAACTTTTCTTACCAATCGCGCTTTTAATATAAAAGGAAAAGAAGATTCTTTAAAGGCATCTTTAAAAGTAATTTCCATTCTAGCATTATCTCCACTATAAATAGTACTTGTATATTGTTTAATCTCTATAAATTGTTGCAAGTAGTTTTCAATGGATAAATATGCTTCATTCATTTGATGCACAGTAGCTCCTTTTTCCATAGAAGCAGATACATATAGTTTTGTTTCTTCATTTCTATTGTAATATGAGTTTTCAAAAACATAATAATTAAAAAGACGAAAACTTCCTCCTAAATATCTGTCTAAATGTGGTCGAATATTCTCTCTATACCATTCATTCCCTAACGTATTATTGTATGCTTTTTCAAAGAATGTAGTATTCGTTTCTATTTTTTGAGGCAACATAAAAAAAGGAATTCCAAATATTAGAATAATAAAAATAAGAGCTGTTTTTTTTAATCTTAATAGTACTTTTAAGAGCTTTTGATATAAAGTATAAAACTTTTCTTCAATTTTTAATTGCCATTTATTAGAGATTGTAGGTTTTAAAGGAATTTTTTCTAATAAAGCAGGTATTAAAAACAAGGCAACAAAAAGCGAAACACTCAAGTTAATAATAATAACAAGTGCAAAATCAATAAGATTTACCTTATAAGCATCATCTAAAAAATAAATAATTGAAAGAGCACCTACAGTTGTTAAAGTAGATGCTAAAATTGGTACAAATACATTTCTATTTCCTTGTTTTTTAATATGATCAATCATCACAATACTATTGTCTATAATTAGTCCAAGAGAAATAGTTATTCCTGCTAAAGAATATAATTGAATTTCTACTTTAAATAAATAATACAGTAAAAAGGCAATGCCTAAATTAGCCACCAAACTAATTATAGTAATTAATAAATATTTAAAACTCTTACTTGTAAGTAGTATGAATAGAAGTAAAATTAGAACCGTATAAGAAGATCTTTCATAAATTTTATTTAATTCTGTTTCTAAATATTCAGTTGCGTTATAGGTTTCAATAATTGAATATCCATTTGGTAATAAACTTTGTATTTCTTGCAGTTTTTCACTTATCCTTTTTGCCAACACAATTGTATTTGCATTTTTAGTAGCGTAAATAGATAACGTTATAGCATTTTTACCATTTACTCTATAATAACTTTGTGTTTCTTGTTCTTGCTCTAAAATTTTTGCAATATCATCTAAATAAATAATTCTTTCTTCTACCTTTTTTATAGGAATATGCCAGTTTAATTCATTATTTGTGTTAATAGATAAAGTAATATATTCTTTTTTGTAGAAAATAGACCCTAAACTTTCTTTAGTAAATTGTTGTTGTAAAGTAGTAATAATGTCTTGCTTATTTATAGACAGTTGTTTTAGTAATTGAAAATTATAATTAATAATAAATTCTTTAGGAGTTGCACCATATACTTGAGTTTTATCTACGCCCTGTATTGCACCAATAATTGGCTCTATTTGATTTTTTACCGTTTCTTGAATTGCAAATGGACTTTGTTTTGCATTAACGCTAAAAGATAAAAAGGCTCTCTCATTCTCGTCATTGGGTTTGTTTACACTTATAATTGGATAACTAACTTTCTCTGGAAGTTTTTTAGAAAGCTGTCTAATAATAGTCGCAATTTCGAAACGAACGTAGTCTATATTTGTATATTTATTAAACTCTAAAGTTATACTACCATTTCCTTTGGAAGACTTAGAATAAATTTGGGTTAGTCCTTTAACAACACTAAAACCACCTTCTAAAATATTTGTAACTTCTCTTTCTGTAGTATAAGCTGAAGCATTTACCCAATTGAAACTTACTTTTAAAGAAGGTAATGACTCACTTGGGTTTAATCTAACTGATAATTTAGGAAGTAATATAAAACCTAAAAAGCTTAAAATTAAGAAAGTAATAAAAATTTTAAAATACGAGATTTTTTTTGAACTCAAATTACTATATATAAGAATAAGATTAACAATAATTACGAATTTACAAAATAACATAATAAGTCTAACTAAGTTCTAATTAAATAAGCACACTATATAGATAAAACATTACTTTGTATAAGGTTTAACAGCGGATGTTACAATCCAAAAGCTTAAAACTAATAAATTAAATTTAAATTTATATTACAAGGAATTAGCTATTCCTAGAAAATGCTAGCAAAAAGAAGAATGTTTATAAAAAAATAATTATTAACTTAAAATTATAATAAATCATGAAAAAAAAATTATTAAAACCTCGATTGTTTGCACTTTACTATTTACAGGCCTTTTATGTTTTCAGCCAAATCAAGTAGAGGCTCAAGTCATTGGAGCGAAGAAATGCGTGTGCAAGTCTGAATCTTGTGAATCCTCAGCATTTGTTTCATTTAGAAAAATGTGTGGACAAGAACCTTGCGGAAATAATTTGGAGCCTTTAGGTTTACCAGGAAGTGCTACTTGTACTAATTAAAGTAGTTTCAAATTAACTAACACCTTTCATGAGCAATTTTAAAAGTATCTTCAAAAATATCATTTAACAATTGCTCTTTTTTTATTTATTTTTAGATCTCTGAAATTTAATCTTAACAAAAAAAAGGACTTATAAGTTAGTATGAATTAAATTAAAATCCTTATGAGGTATGAAGCGATTCGTACCTTAAATTTTATGACTTATTTTATGAAAAAATTATTATTACTTTTTATCGTATACTTAACATTTTATTCTTGTACAAAGAATAAAGAAAATATAGAATCCAACGCTCAACAATATTATGATGTTCAGAGTATGGAAAGTAGTAACAATACAAATAGCATTATTGATATAAAGATAGATACCATAAATATAGTCAATACTATTCCAACATCTTTTGTTGGAGATTTCTGGGTTCACAATAAAGCTATTTACTTTTCCGATAAATACTTTAATCATGTATTTGAGTTTGATTTAAATGGAGAGTTAAGTAATACATTTTTAGGTAAGGGGAATGGACCGAAAGAAATTCCAGATCTTGACGATATTGTACCATTAAAAAATGGAGACTTTGCTGTTTTGAGTTCATCAACATCTTCGATTTATTATTTTGATAATAGATGGACTATAATTGAGAGAAATGTAATAGATTTTGAAATAAATAGAAGTAGAGAAGAAGTATTAAAAGATCCTAATCCCCTTATTGCAGAAGCTTATGAATTGGAAACAGGTTATGATGGAATTTTAAAAAACTGGAATAAAAATTATCTAGCAATTGCAATGAACGCTTCACATCCTAAATTTAATGGGTATTTTAATAGTGATTTTTTCTATAATTATTCTAGAATTATAGGTCTTATAAATAAAAAAACAGGTAAAATTGAAAAGTTAGTTGGAAGGCGTTCCCCAATATTTTTGGAGAAAAAAAATATTCCGAATTTTAATCATTTCTCATTTGAGATAGATGACAATTTCTTGTATGTAAGTTTTCACTCTGACCCAGTAATCTATGTGATTGATAAAAAAACAGAGCTAGCAATAGGGAAATTTGGTAAAAGTGGATTGAATATGAAAACTGATTACTTACTCACAGACACTTACGAAGAAGCATTAGACAATGAAATTTCAGATCTTCGAAAATATGGGTATTATAAAGATTTAAAATTTATTTCTGAAGAAAATCTTATTTTTAGAAGTTATACTAAAGGTAACAATTCAACAACAGATGGCTTGCAAGTTTATAAGGACTTTAATTTAATTGCAGACTTGAAAGTTCCTATTGGATTTAAAATCATTGGAAAAGTTAACAGTTGTTTTATAGCGACAGTAAAAGACCCAGAAGAAAATGATGAGGAAATTTTAAAACTTTTTAAAGTAACTTTTATTTATGAAGAATAAAATATTAATTTTTACTGTATTGTTTATATCGATTTCGGTTTATTCACAAAAAAAAGAGTATAAGTTTTCTGGGATGGTACTTGAATTAAAAACTAATAAACCTATCACAGATGTAATTTTACTTTTAAATAATAATCAAGTAGGATACACCAACGAGAAAGGACAATATAGCTTTAAGCTTTTTGCGAATGAAAATGACACGATTGGTTTCTATCATTCTGCTTATTTTCATAAAGAATTTTTAATTTCTGAGTTGAATAAGGAAATAATAAAACTTACAGAGAAAACTATACTATTAGATGAAATTGAAATTGGTATAAAGAAAGAAAATTTAAAAGAAGTCAAAAGAAAACTTCATAAAACATTTGAAAAGAAGTTTAGAAAAGTTGTAAAAAAGACGCCCTACTGGTCTAAAATAAATCTAAAACAAGTAACTATTATTAATGATACGTTGCCAGCCTATTTAGAAATAGATGGAGATTTATTGATGTATGGAAATAGTTATGCTAATGTTTGGGACAGCCCAATATTAATACCACATAAAAGTAGGCGTACAGTAGAAAATTTTATAAGGTATGACGGTTTGTCTTTTAATGAGTTAAGAAAGGATGAAGTGCATAGTCATTATGCTATTACTAACCTATGTTATGAAGATTTAATAGCATATCACTTTTTTGAAGAAAGTCACCCTTTACTATCAAAAAACTTAAATCTTTATAATTTTACCTTCGAAAAAACAATAAACATAGAAGGTCAGGAATATTATGTTTTGAGTTTCACTTCAAAAAAGGAAAAGACTAAAATAAAAGGAAGAAACTTTTATAGTATAAGAGGTCAATTAATCATTAATAAGGAAAATTTAATATTAAAAAAGATAACAGCATATTACCGAATGGAAGGTATCAAAACTGTATTTACTGCTGAATATCAAAAAGTAAATGAAGCTCTATATCCAAAAAGTATCAGCTTTAACTTAAGCTTCATATTAAATAAAAATAAAATTGTGAGAAAGGGATTATTTTCATTCAAAGAAATAAATACAAAAGAATTAGATAACCCCAAAAATATAATTACTGGTAACCGATTTTTATTCTCCAATTCTGAAATTTATAATAAGTATGAAGCTAAATACTGGAAAAATAGGTCACTATTAACTTCTAATTTAGGATACGAAATAAAAGAAATATTTAGAGGGAAGTTTGCTGACACACTGTTTAGACAAGGTGCTTCTCAAAATATTTCTACTATTTCTAAATATGCAAATGAAGAAAGTAAAATCCTTAAACTTAAAAAAGAACATGAGAAAAACAAATAAATACAATTATCTATCAATCTTATTGCTCACAATCTTTTGTTATAATTGTAATAAAATAGAAAATTCCCAAAAAAAATCTGTTATCTTCGATAAGATTGTTACTTCAGGTGACTCTATCGATTATAATAGTGGCGTTCTGATTGGTTTAAAAAATAAAATTGATTTTGGAAAAGTAAAAAAAGGCGATACTATAAAACAAAATTTTATTATGATTAATAAGGGTTTGAAAAGTGTTAAATTAATAGGTTATTCAAAATCATGTGATTGTACTGGTATATATGCAAATAAAGATTTGATAAAACCAGGAGACTCTATTACATTTAACATGCATGTTTCTACAGAGGATAAGAGATTAGGAAAAGGCGATGTTACAGCGACAATTCAAACTAATGGAAAAAAAACATTCCATTTATTAAGAACACGCTTTGAAATAATAGAATAAAATTTGAAGTAGCTCAAGTTTCTGGTAAATAAATTATTTTAGCCCCCAATAAGTTCGGAGTGATATTTTAAATTCCTAAACCACCTTCTAAAATATTTGTTACCTCCCTTTCTGTATTATATGCTGAAGCAATTTCCCAATTATAACTTATATTTAAGGAAGGTAATGACTCACTTGGGTTTAATCTAATTGATAATTTTGGAAGTGATAAAAACCCTAAAAAGCTCAAAATTAAGAAAGTAATAAAAATTTTAAAAGTGGATGAATTTCTTGTCTTCAAATTAAATTTTTAAATTAATTCAAAAATAGATTATAAATCTAAATTTTTATTAAAAAATAAAAATGATATGAAATAAAAAGGAAATTCATCAATTTATGTAAGGTTTTTAAGTTTTTTAAGTTTTTTTGAAAGGTTTTTTTGAAAAAAAAGTTATTCTTTTGAATTATTAATCGATTAAACAATTTACAAAAGTATTAGAATTCTTTTACACTATTAATAAAATTTATCTATTTGATAGATTTCTAAAATGAAAAAAAAATCTAAATTATTTTTAAGTTACGCTTTATTTCTATCTATTTCACTGGGCTTATTACCTTTAAATTCAGAAGCATTCGCTAATGATCTTACACAAGTGGGTGGAGATACAGTTTGTATTACAAATGATTTTGCTAAAGATCATTGCGTTGCTGCCTCTGATGGCACTGGTGACACGCGCAGCACAACAGTTAGTGTTGGACCTTTGTGTTCAGGAACAGCAACTCCAGTTTAAGTTTTATTTATCAATGTAAAAAATCTATATTCTCATAGTTATATTTCACTTGAATTATTGCTATATAGTGAAGAAGTCTTCTCTAATGGTAATATGCAAAGTGTAGAATATACATTTTTTATAAAATAAGAAGATGTAATCATGATTGTATGAATATTTTTAACGATTGTGATTATGTTTATTACAAATTATTTTAGTGTCGATTCATTATGTTTTGGATCATAAAAAAACCTGTATAAGTTTAATTATTAAAAAATAAAAAAAATGAAAAAAAAGTTTTTAATTGGTTTTAGTTTAGTTGTTCTATCAACTATATTTTCTTTTGAAAATTCTTCTGCTCAAGAGATTACTAGAGAAGGGGAAGGAACTGTAATGTGTACTGTCAGTTCAACATCATCTGAAAATTATGGACGATGTTACACAACGCCTAGTGGAGGTAAAAATTGTGCTCTGCTTGCAACAGCGGGCTCTTTCTGTAATGGAACAATAACTGTAAATTAAATTTACCAAGGAGAGTTAAATTAACTCTCCTTAAACCTTTATAAAAAATGAATAAGTTTAGATTGATTTTTATATTTTTAATATTAATATCATGCTCTAATAAAAATACTGATTTTCTTTTAGAAGAAATTCAAAAAAAAGTTTTTATTCTAGATGAGTCATCTTCGTTTAACATAAAGTCATCTAGTTTTTTTTCGAATCTCTCGAATAAAGAAAATTTTAGTTTTTTGAATATTAACAATAACTCTTTAGTAATTTATGAGGATTCAATACCAAAGATCATTAAATTAGAGGTTGAGGGTGCTAATGGAGTTGGAAATTTAAATACTTTTACTTCGCACAAAATATTACCAGACAATACTGTTGCCTTGGTTCAGAGCCAGATGGGAAAAGTTTTTCTACTAAGTAAAAAAGGTAAGGTTTTAAATAAATTTGAATTATTTAATATTAATGATAGAAAAAGCTTCTATTCTTTTCCCTACAATTCGATTAATAATCCAATAATTTACTTAGATAATAGACTGTATTTTACAGAGTCCTTGGTGAAATATTTTGGAAATTACAAAGATGTCCCTTTGGTTAGAGAACTATCTATTATTGATGGAAAAACTAAAAATATATTCTCTCTTCCAAAAGTATATGAAGAAAACTTTTGGGGAGCATTATTTAAATATAACTTGAGTATTTCTAAAACAACGAATGATCAACAATTTTTGATAAGTTTACCTATTTCTACAAATCTTTACAAAATAGATTTTAAAGGAAATATTTTAAAAGAAATTGAGTGTAAATCTAAATTTATAGACAATATTGAACCTATGAATAATGATAAATTATATGGGAATAAGAACATTGCAGATTGGAAAAAAATAAATTCTTACAGTTTAACTTCATCAGACTACAATTCAATAATATTTGATAAATTCAATAAGTTGTATTACAGAGTCGTTTATTTAAGACCAGATTTAGATAAATATATTTCTGGTGATCGGAAACCAGATTTTTCTATAATTGTCTTAGACGAAAAGTTTAATGTTTTAGGTGAGCAAAAGTTTGATTCAAATACTTTTAGCAATAATTTTATCTTAGTATCAAAAGAAGGCCTAGCTATAGCAAGAAAAGATTTATATGAACAAGATAATGATAAATTAACTTTTAGTATTTTTAAATTAATAAAATAGAAATGAAATTTTATTTTATTTTGCTTTGTTTTTTCTTACTATTAGTGTCTTGTAATTCAAAAATCTGTGGCGATGATTATAGTAAATCATTAAATCATTTTTTGGTTTCAAATTCTCAAAAGAAAAAGATTAAGAATGTAGTAGTAATAACTAATGAAGGATGTGGAGGTTGTATATCTGATGCTACTTTGTTTTTTAAAGAAAATAATATGTTGTATAAGAATAATACAATTATTATATTCACTGGAGTTTATGATATTAAACAGCTAAGAATTTCTATAGGAAGTTCTTTTTTGAATAAAAAAAATGTTTTTATGGATAAAGATAATATTTTCATGAACACAAATGTATCTTCAATATACCCACAAGTTTTAAAATTAAATCAGGACTGTGTTAATAGTGTGTCTATTTTTGATAGGGAAAATTTTAAAGATAATACAGTGCAAGATTTTAATACTCAATAGAAATATTCACTATAACTTTCATTTTAATTTAATAAATAAATTATTTATTACTAAAATCATTTTTAAAATTCAAAAATAGATTAATTTAGTTTTTATGAATCGTTATAAGTTTTTACTATTTCTTGTATTTTTTTCCTGCTTAAATAAATTAGAAGTACCTGAAATTGACAAAAAATTAAGTAAAAAAAAGTCGTATAAATTAAATGTCATTATAGATAAAATAGATAAATATTCTTTCAATTATCAAATCGTAACTAATGGTAAAATAAGTGCAGTAAATAAAATTGATCTAAGGTTTAATTCAAATGAAAAAATCGCTATTATTAGCATATACAATGGACAAAATGTTAATAAAGGTAAATTGTTAGCATCTTTACAGAATAATCTTTTAAAAAGCGATATAGAAAAATCTTTTATAGATCAAGAAAAATCGGAAATTAAGCTTGAAGAAGAAAAAGTAAATTATAATAATAACTTAACAAAAGAAAGAATTAGAAATTTAGAGATTAAAAGCGGTGTTTTACAAGCTAAAAATAATTTAGAAAGAGTACAAATTATATATAATCAAACTCTACTAAAGGCTCCTTTCTCTGGGGTAATTGCAAATTTAGAAAAAAAAGAAGGTGATTTTATCACAACTGCAGATGTGTTTTGCACGTTAATCAATCCAAATAAATTAGAAGTTTTCTTTTCGGTTTTAGAAAATGAATTTCAGTTTGTTTCAATTGGGCAAGAAATTGAAATACTCTCTTTTGTTAACAATGATGAATCGTTAAAAGGCAGAATAACAGAGATTAACCCACTAGTTGATAAAAATGGTTTAATTAAAATTAAAGCCAAGGTTTTAAGTAAAGAAACTAATTTACTAGATGGTATGAATGTAAAAGTTATAATAAATAAGCCTTTAAAAGATGTTATTGTGATACCAAAAGAAGCTTTAGTTTTACGCTCAAATAGGCAAGTTGTTTTTACTCTAGAAAAAGGATTGGCAAAATGGAACTATGTAGAAGTGGCTGGAGAAAATAATAATAGTTATGCAATTAAAAAAGGTTTAAAAGTTTCGGACACTATTATAGTTTCAGGTAATTTAAATTTATCTCACGATGCAAAAGTTAATACTACTTTTATTGATAAAGAAATAAATATAAAATAATTAGAAACTATGGTAAAGTTTCTAATAAATAGACCCATTGCCGTTTTTATGGCTACTCTAGCCTTTTTATTATTAGGTGTTGTTTCTTCATCAAGAATTCCAACTTCTTTAATGCCTAATATTCCAATACCAGAAATTACAGTTCAAGTTAGTTATCCTAACAATACAACTCGAGAATTAGAAACAAACTTAATAAGACCGCTAAGAAATCAGCTACTTCAAGTTGGTAACTTAAAAGATATTACTTCAGAAACAAGAGATGGCTTTGCCACGCTTAAACTTCAATTTGAGTATGGTACTAATACTAATTTGGCTTTTGTTGAAGCGAATGAAAAAGTTGATGCCTCATTGAATTACTTACCAAGAGACTTAGACCGACCAAAAGTAAGTAAAGCATCTGCAACAGATATACCTATTTTAAATCTTACCGTTTCTTTAAAGGAAAATTTTAATGATGAAAAATTTTTAAATTCCTAAACCACCTTCTAAAATATTTGTTACCTCCCTTTCTAAAGCATAAGGTGATGAATTTGCCCAACTATAACTTACAGAAATGGAAGGTAAGGATTCACTCGGGTTTAACCGAACAGAAAGTTTAGGGAAAGTTAAAAAACCTAAAAAACTTAGTATTAAAAAAACTATTAATATTTTAAAAATTTCCTTTTTCAAATTACTTCTCAGTATTTATATTTATAACTAAATTATTAAAATTATTTTATCTAAAAAGTATTTATATGTTTAATTATCAGTAAAAAGGAAATACATTACCATAAGTATGCTTTTTAAGTAAACTAAACTTCCTTGTTACAACAACAGCAGTTATAATATTTACATTTGAATTATAACAGATTCATTTTTAGATAAAATTATTTCTGTTTTATGTAAAATTTACAACTATATCATATTAGATATAGTACTTATTAATCATGTCTACATTTTGTAGGTTTTAAATCTATTTTTATTATGAATAAAAAAATTTTAGGAAGTCTATTTGCTTATGCTTTTATGATTGTTGGAATTTTAAGTTTGACTAACTTAGAAAGTGCTTATGCACAAGAGGATGGAGATTGGGAAACTTTCAGAACAAGAATTGCTTCTGATGGTTTCTGCATCGGAAATGGGGATCAATGTACTGTGACAGTTATGGATCCAGTAATTATTCATGTACCGAAGTAATTTTTTACTTAAAATAAAAATTGCACTAGACTAAAATTCTTGTGCAATTTTTTTTTAATTATATTAAAAAAACGTTAAAGGTTAAATTCTATTAATTTAATTTCCGTTTGAGGAATTCTAAACTTTCATTTCTGCTTATTTAAATTAAAAATTTATGAAAATACTAAAAATAATTTTGCTTTTATTTTTCTTTGGCTGCCAGAATAAAAAGAATACTGATAATATAATGCTGATTGAGGACGAGACTATAGTTATGGAAATTGATAATGATACACATTACAAAAGTTTTTTGAATTATGTAATAGAGATAAATGGTTCTACGTTTCTATACAGAAAAGGATCTTACCAAAATACGTTAGATATTTATGATCTAAAAAAAAAAGAAAGAATAAAAAAAATAGTTTTTGCTGATGAAGGGCCAGATAGGATAAACAACTTTGATATGGCAGCATTTTATCCACTAAGTAAAGATTTGAATTTTATAGGAAGCTATTTTAGCAATGTTTATTTTACCAAAGAAAATAAAATTATCAAGTCTGATAGAATTGAAACTTCCCAAGAAAAGTCAAATTCTAATTTATTTTTTATGATGAGTTGGAATGACGCAAAAGTATCTTTATATAATGAAAAACTATACGTTAATTTGTTCGCATATGATGGCAAGCCACCTACTGATGAGTTCTATAGCTCAAAAATTTTAATGGAATATAATTTAAAAAATGATTCAGTTAGGAAAATGAATATTTCTTTTCCAAAAGATTACTTTGATAAGTGTTGGGAAAATGACTATTACTACAGGTCATATACACAAAATAACAAAGGAGAGCTTATATATTTATTTGGAATAACTCCAAAATTATTCAAATTTAGTTTAGAAGAAAATAGAATAGTATCTGAGCATAATTTTAAAAGTAAATTTATTAATACAAATGTTAAAAATGGTTGCTCTTCATCATTCGAAGAAATGATGAGTAATCTTTTAACTCAACATAGATACAAGTCGATAATTTACAATAAATACGAAAATTTATATTACTTAATAACTATTCTTCCTGTAAAAAGAGAGTCTTTGAATAATACAAAACCTTCAAATCAATTAAGTCCTTTTTCTATTAGTATTTTAAATTCAGATTTAGTAAAAATCAGTGAAACAAAATTCACTGGTTCAGTATATAATTACTATGACTACTTTTTAACAAAAAAAGGCCTGTGGATGTCAAAGAATAATGAGTTAAATGAAGAATTTAATGAGAATAAGTTAGTTTTTTCATTATTAAAAATTGTGGAAAATAAAAAATAGATATGAAATCTATTAAAATTTTAATCATTTCAATCTTTCTTATAAGCTGTTCAAATGATAAATATGAACTTATTAAATATGCTGAAACCCATTTAAAAAAAAGGTTTGAAGGAGCAGAAAACTTGTTAATAATTTTGCCAGATAAAGGATGTAATACTTGTAATTTTAAAGTGTTAGAAGAAGTAAAAGAGAAAAAATCAATAATTATTATTATTACAGGTTATTCAAAAAAAAGTTTAAAATACACATACTCAAAATATGAAGATTTTTCTAATATTATTTATCTAACTAAACCGTTTTCAAAAGAGTCACTAATTTTTAAAATTAATAAACCAAGCTACCTAAATTATTCTAACCAATTGGTTAATTTTTCTTTAGATGAAAATTTTGAAGAATTAGTGTTTATGATAGAGAATATTGAATAATTTTTTATATTAATATCATGTAAAAAAGTTTCTCTTGTGTTATTCAAATTCTAAAAATAATTCTTTCGATACCATCAAGAAATGAGAATTACTTTTATTTAAGTTATTCGTATCTGCAAAATCAAAATAATATTTCCTTACTTTCTAGAAGATTTAAAATTAATTTTAGTAAAATCTTTTAGAGTGCTAAAACTTCCCTCTAAAATAATAATTACTTCCCTTCTTGAAGTATAGGGTGATGCATTAGCACAACTATAACTTACAGAAATGGATGGCAAGGATTCATTTAGGTTTAACCGAACAGAAAGTTTAGGAAGTATTAAAAACCCTAAAAAACTTAAAACTAGGAAAGCAACAAAAAATTTAAAGTAAGTGGTTTTTTTTAAACTCATTTTTTTAATAGAAAATAATAAAACTAAAAATTTTAGATTAAAGGATAAAGAAGCTAAATAAAATAAAGTATAATCATTACTTTATGTAATGATTAAGATTGCTTTTATTGTTTTTTTAATTGTCTTTAGCTAAGAATATTTATTTTTATTTAAAAATTGTGCATAATTTTTCATGTGATTTTATATCATACACACTATTTAATTAATTATTAACTTAAACTACATTAATGGTTTAAAAAAAACACTTAAAATGAAAAAATTAAAAAAAAATCTATTTAGCGCATTATTAGTTTGTTCAATGGCTTTAGGAATTGCATTCAGTTTCGTTCCTAATGAAGCAAATGCATTTCAAAATGAATGTACATCTGAGCAAATAGACTGCCCTGGATGGGGGACTGGAGACAGAACTATTTGCCATGTTAATGGTAATGGTGTTGGTTGTAATTGTGGGGATTCAACAACATGTGGTGATAAACCAGTTATTACACAAGCACCAAATTAATTTATAAATCACTAAATAACATTCATTATTTTAAATAATGAATGTTATTTTCATTTAAAAATATAATGAAAAATATCTTTATAATTATTTTATTTTCACTTCTGTTTTCTTGTAAAAATAAAGATTCAGGAGATTTTAAGGTTTTAAATATAGACACAAATGAGCAGATAGTTAGACATAAATTAAGCGCTTTTTTTGAAGTTGAAAAAAAAATAAAATTAAACACAAAAAACAGAAATCTAATTGCTTCAATAGATAAAATACTTGTTCATAAAAATTTTATTTTTATCTTGAATAGATTTTCATCTCCTGGCGTGTATATATTTGATACTAAGGGTGAGTTTATAAAAAAAATCACTGTTCCTTTTGATGAAACACAAAATATTTATGACTTTTTAATTGATTCACAAAAAATTGAAATGCTTGTTGCAGGTAAAGTCCTTTTTTTCGATGTTAATACTTTTGAATATATTAATAGCAAAAGAATTGATTATCCAAGTACAAGGTTTTATAAGACAGATGAATATTATTATTTAGTAAATGGGAAAGGTCAGGACTTATTAATGATTGCTGACATGAATTTTAATAAACAAATTCAGTATTTAAAAGAACATCCATCACATGGTGTATACCCATATAATTCTTTCATAAATATTAATAAAGATTTGTTTTTTTTTAAGAATTACTCAAATGCTCTTTACCAAATAAAAGGTTCTAATTTAAAAATAGGATATAAAATAATTTTTAATGGCGTGGAATTAGACGAAGCTGAATTAGGTGATATAAAAAATTTTAAAACAGAAAAAAGTAATCCGTTTTTTTATAAAGAAGTCATTAAAGAGTTTTTCTTTTCAACAAACAAGCATTTTTATTTTTCTTTTATCAAAAAGAGTAAAGAATATGTTGCTATAGTTAATAAATCAACTAGAAAAGTAATGAATTTTGATGTTTCTAATGTTGAAAACGATATTACTAATGAAAAATATTTTCCTTTCATTGTTGGTAAAGATGATGAATTTTTAATTTCAGTTAAAAATTTGGAAAGTAGTTTTTATAAAAATGAAGATTTTGAGTTATTTTTTTTAAAGCCAACTTTACAATAATATGATAAAAAAAACAGTAATTCTTATATTTATTTTTGTAATATTCTTTCTAATTTCATATAGTATAAGAAAGCCAAACGATTTTAAAAGAATTTTAAGCAAAAAGACAACTATAAAATTAGAGAATCAACATTATAACTTTGATAAACTGAAACTATTTAAAGCAGATTCTATTTATTTTTCATACAAGAATATTGGAGAAAATGACTTTAAAATTGAATCAGTTAAAGCATCATGTGGTTGTACCATTCCTTTTTGGTCAAAAAAAAAACTAAAACCTAATGATATAGATAGTATTTTGGTTGTTTATGACTCAAATAAAAAAGGTCGTTTTTCAAAAGAAATATTTATTGTCTCCAATAATGAAACTTCACCTTTAACACTTCGAGTTTCAGGTATAGTAATGGATTAATAATCTTATTATCTATGAATTTAAAATTTTATTTTATTTTAATTCTTATTATTTACATGTTTTCTAAATGTAAAAATAATGAGATAGTGAATAATGAAGACTATAATGATATTTCATATGATACTATTAAAGTTTTAACAAAAAAAATAGATGTAAATTATTTTAATAAAAAAATATTATTTAATGGTAAAATTAATTACTCTTTAAAATCAGATTTACGTTTTACACAAAATAACATCATTAGTTCAATTAAGACTAGTGTAGGAGAAATTGTTAAATACAATCAAGTTTTAGGATTATTAGAAAATAAAATTTTAGAAAACAGTATAGAAAAAGCAAAAATTGAACTACAAAAAGCTAAGTACAAATTTGAAGAAGAAAAAATAAATTTCGGCAATAACATTACAAAATCTAGTTTTGAAAACCTAAAAATAAGAAGCGGACTATTTGAAGCACAGAATAATTTAGATAGGGCTCAAATAGAATATAATCAAACAATATTAAAAGCTCCATTTTCTGGTATTATTGCTAATTTAGAAAAAAAAGAAGGTGATTTTATCACTACTGCAGATGTGTTTTGCACGTTAATCAATCCTAATAAATTAGAAGTTTTCTTTTCGGTTTTAGAAAATGAATTTCAGTTTGTTTCAATTGGGCAAGAAATTGAAATACTCTCTTTTGTTAACAATGATGAATCGTTAAAAGGCAGAATAACAGAGATTAACCCACTAGTTGATAAAAATGGATTAATTAAAATTAAAGCCAAGGTTTTAAGTAAAGAAACTAATTTACTAGATGGTATGAATGTAAAAGTTTTAATTAATAAGCCTTTAAAAGATGTTATTGTGATACCAAAAGAAGCCTTGGTTTTACGTTCAAATAGGCAAGTTGTTTTTACCCTAGAAAAAGGATTGGCAAAATGGAACTATGTAGAAGTGGCTGGAGAAAATAATAATAGTTATGCAATTAAAAAAGGTTTAAAAGTTTCGGACACTATTATAGTTTCAGGTAATTTAAATTTATCTCACGATGCAAAAGTTAATGCTACTTTTATTGAGAAAGAGGTATATATAAAATAATTAGAAACTATGGTAAAGTTTCTAATAAATAGACCCATTGCTGTTTTTATGGCTACTCTAGCCTTTTTATTATTAGGTGTTGTTTCTTCATCAAGAATTCCAACTTCTTTAATGCCTAATATTCCAATACCAGAAATTACAGTTCAAGTTAGTTACCCTAACAATACAACTCGAGAATTAGAAACAAACTTAATAAGACCGCTAAGAAATCAGCTACTTCAAGTCGGTAACTTAAAAGATATTACTTCAGAAACAAGAGATGGTTTTGCAACACTAAAGTTAGTGTTTGAATATGGTACAAACACTAATTTAGCTTTTATTGAGGTTAATGAAAAAGTAGATGCTTCATTAAATTATTTGCCTAGAGATTTAGAAAGACCTAAAGTTATAAAAGCTTCTGCCACAGATATTCCTATTGTTAACTTAACAGTCTCATTAAAAGAAAATTTTTCTAAAGAAAAATTTTTAGAATTAAGTGATTTTACAGAAACTGTTTTAAAAAAAAGAATAGAGCAATTACCAGATATTGCTCTTGCAGATATTAGTGGTTTAACAAAACCAGAAATTTCAGTTACTCCTAATACTCAAAAGTTACAAAGTTTAGGAATTGGCACAAATGAGTTAATTAATGCAATTAAACAAAATAACTTTGAACTAGGAAATCTATTGGTACAAAATGGAATTTATCAATACAATTTCAAATTTGCAAATCCACTTAAAAATAAAAAAGATATTGAAGAAATTTATTTAAATATAAATGATAAATTATTTCAGTTAAAAGATTTAGCTAAAGTTAGTTTACAATCAGAAAAAGAAAAAGGCTTAGTTTATTTAAATGGAAAAAGAGCGATTGTTTTATCGATTATTAAACAAGCTGATGCAAGAGTTTATGAGTTAAAAGAAGCTTTAGAAAAAGTAACAAATTCTTTTAATAAAGATTATCCTGACTTGGAATTTTCAACAAATCAAGATCAAACTAAATTGCTAAAACTTTCTATTGATAATTTAAAATCGAGTTTATGGATAGGAAGCCTTTTGGCAATTATGATTATGTTTTTCTTTTTAAAAGATGTAAAATCTCCTTTAATAATTGCGGTAAGTATTCCAATTTCCTTAGTAATTAGTATTTTGTTCATGTATTTATTTGGCTTGTCTATAAATATAATTTCACTTTCTGGTTTAATTCTAGGTGTAGGAATGATGATAGACAACGCTATTATTGTAATCGACAACATAACACAAAAATTAGAAACTGGAGAAAATTTAATAAATGCTTGTGTAAAAGGAACCAACGAAATTATAACACCTTTAATAAGTTCTGTTTTAACAACTTGTTCTGTTTTTTTACCATTACTTTTTTTAAGTGGTATTACAGGTGCATTATTCTATGACCAGGCATTGGCAGTTGCTATTGGTTTGTTTTCTTCTTTACTAGTATCTATACTACTAATACCTGTAATCTATAAACAGTTAAAAAATAAAAACTTTAAAATAGAAAAATGGTTACAATTTAATGTAAAAACTCAGCAAATTGAAAATTGGTACGAGAAAGGATACCATTTCTTTTTTAAAAGAAAAATAATTGTTTTTTCTATTTCGATAATAAGTATTTTACTAGCAGTAATTTTATTTTTAAAAATGCCCTATTCACAATTGCCAAATACAAATCAAAATGAGGCAATCTTGTCTATAGATTGGAACGAGAATATTAATGTTGATGAAAACCAAAATAGAATACAAACTTTATTTGAAAATGAGAAAACACTGAAAACGGTTTTTTCTAAAGTTGGAGAGCAACAATTCTTATTAGAAAGAGATAATAGCAAGAGTTTTTCTGAAGCATCTATATACTTACAAACAAAGACGGTAAATGAAATTGAGAATTTAAAAAAAGAACTTCAAGTAAAACTTTTAAGGAGATATCCAAATGCAACAATTTCATTAGATGCTCCAAAAAATATATTTCAATATTTATTTGGAAATGAGAAAGAAGAGTTAGTTGCACAAATATCTTCAAGAGGCTCTCTAGAGGTGCCAACTGAAAATAAGGTGCAAGATATACAAGAACTATTAAATGGTTATACAAACTCTGAAATACCCTTAAAACAAACAGCATTTATAGAAGTGCTTCATGAAAATGTTTTACTATATGATGTTTCTTATGATGATTTAGTAAATGAGCTGAAAACTACTTTTAATCAAAACTTTATAGATAATTTAAAAACTGCTCAAAAGTTTATTCCTATTAAATTAAATTATGAAAATGAAGCTTTCGATAAAATGATTTCTGAATTATTCGTAAAAAATAAAAACAAAGAATTAATAGCTGTTAGAAATTTAATTAGAATATACCCTTCCAACCAATACAAATCGATTACAGCTAACAGAGCTGGTGAGTTTTTAGCTTTCAATATTAAAACTCAAAAAAAACCTGAGAAGAAAATTGAAGAAATACAAAGCATATTTCAAAATCAAAGTAATTTTAATATTAATTTTAGTGGTAGTTTTTTCGATGTACAAGAATTAGGTAATCAATTATTAATAGTAATCTTGGTAGCGGTATTATTACTTTATTTTATTATGGCAGCTCAATTTGAGTCTTTATGGCAACCTATTATTATTTTATTGGAAATACCAATAGACATTGGTGGTGCATTGTTATTACTTTGGTTGTTTGGTGGAACAATTAATGTGATGGCTGCAATAGGGATAGTAGTAATGAGTGGAGTAATTATAAATGATAGTATTTTAAAATTACACACCATAAATATGTTAAGGAAAGAAGGCAAAACTATTGAAGAAGCTATAAAATTAGGAGGTAAATTACGTTTAAAACCTATTTTAATGACCTCTTTAACCACTATTTTAGCGTTATTACCATTTTTATTTATGGATGGCTTAGGAGCTAAACTACAAAAACCACTGGCATTAACGGTTATCGGAGGAATGCTTATTGGAACTTTTATAAGTTTGTATTTTATACCTTTAATGTATTCTTTGTTAAGTAAAAAAGAAAGCTAATGAAAAACATATTGAAATATCTAATTTTTAGTTTTTTAATTATTGTTTCTAATAATTTACATTCTCAAAAAAAATGGACTTTAGAGGAATGTATAAGTTATGCTAAAGAAAACAATGTTGAAGTAATAAAACAAAAAATAAGAACAGAGATATTAGTTAGCGATACAAAAATATCTAAAGGAAATTTTTTGCCAGATGCAAATTTTAATGCATCTCAAAATCTATCACTAGGAAATTCATTTAATGTTTCTACAAATGTTGGTCAAAGAGAAAGTAGTTCGAATAGCTTTAGCCTATCTTCATCTTTAAATATTTTTAATGGTTTTTCGGATAAATATAAATTACAGAAATCTAAACTTGAAGAAAGTAAGTCTGAGATAGAGATTGAAAAGATAAGGTTTGATTTAGCTTTAAATATTACAAATAAATTTCTACAAGTATTATTTAATAAAGAAATCTTTTTAGTTACCAAACAACAAGTTGATATTAGTAAACAAAACTATGATAGGTTAAAAAAGCTTTACGAAAAAGCTTTGATTGGAAAACGAGAAGTTTTAGAAATAGAATCTACACTATCTTCAGATCAAAAAGAAAAAAATATTGCTAAAAATAACGTACAAAATAGTTTAATAGAACTTCAAGAATTATTAGGTATACAGCAATTTATTAATTTTGACATTGAAGAGATTAAGATTAAGAATTCACTAAATAAAGATATAAAACTTACAGAGGACGTAATAGATAGAAACCCAGAAATAGTTTCTTTAAAAATAAATCTAGAGCTGAGAAAAAAAGATATTAAGATTTCAAAAGCAAGCTTTTATCCTAGAATTAATTTAAACTATTCATATAGTAGCAATTATTTTCATATTTTAGGTCAGGAAGATTTAGTTTTTAACCAAGAGACAAATCAGACTGAGCCTAATGGTTTTTGGGTTCAATTAAATAATAATAGAACTCACTACATAGGTTTGTCTGCAGTTTTTCCTATTTTCAATCGTTTTTCAACAATAGAAAACAATAAAAAAGCTAAAGAAGAATTAAAAATTTCTGAAATAGATTTGAAGAATAAAAGACAAGTTTTAATAAATAAAATGAAAATAGCCTATAATGATGTAAACACTGCGGAATCAAATTTAAAGGCTGCCAAAATAGCTTTTAAAACTCAAAAACAAGCTTTTGATATTGTACAAAAACAATATCTACTTGGAAATATTGATAATTATGAATTTCTTGAAAGTAAAACGAAATTAACAAGAAATAATTCAGAATATATTAAGGCAAAATATGAGTACTTTTTTAAAGGGAAAATACTAGATTTTTATTTTTTTAAATAAACCCTTTCTCTCGGGCTTTTTCAATTAAATCTTTATCTTCAAGCTTAGAAACATTGAAAATACTTTTTAAATTTCTTTTACGTTTTTCTACTCCTGCAATAGATAAAGGTAATATTATTGGTAAATCTTTAGTCTTTGTTCCAATAGATAATTCATATAAAAGCCTTCTATCAATTTTATCTAAAAGAAGGTCATTTAACATTTCGTTTCTTATTGTTTGAGAAACAGAGCTACTATAATAGGGTGGACTTTCAAGAACTAAAGTAATTGCATTCACAAGTTCATTTGTTGTAATATCATTCTTTATTAACAACCCATCAGGATTTAAATTTTTTAGTAAACTATATATTCTATAATTATCATTATACGTAGTTGAAATAATTACTTTTGCTTCTGGAAGTAACTCATTTATTTTAAGACCTAAGTCCTCCCCAGAAAGAATCCTTCTATCTTTTGAAGGAGGTAGTTTTATATCTAGAAAAATTAACTGATATTTTAAAATTCTATTTGAAGATTCTTTAATTTTTGCAAAAGCATCATCACAATTATGTGCTAAACTTACTTTAAAGACTAAATTAGAATTTCCTTTTTCTACTAAATTTAGAGCATTAATGTAAGCATCACAAATTAAAGGGTGATCATCTATTATTAATACCGAACACTTTTTTCTTTCCATTTTTTCTTAGTTTAACGGTATTTCGATATTAATTTCTACTCCGTTGTTAAAAGATGAAGAAATTTTACAAATACCATTCAATTTTTGTACTCTAGATTTAATGTTTTTAATACCGATACCATTCTTTTTTTTCTTAATATTAAATCCAATACCATCATCAGATAAAGATAAAACTAAATTGTTATTTTTCAAACTAAACTTAATTGATACTAAGGTTGCATTTGCATATTTAATTATATTTTGGATTACCTCTTGTATAATTCTATATAAATTAACTTTAACTACCTCATCTATTTGATACCAATTGATATTTTCATCAAAATAAATACTGTATTTAAAATCCCCTACCTTACTTTTATCTATTACTAGTTGTTTAATAATAAATGTGAAATTTATCTCAGCGTTATCAAAATTATCACTTAATTTATGAGAAACATCTCTAATTTCTTTCTCTACATTTTGAAGCTCATCTAAAAAAAGTTGATACTGCTTTTTATTCTTTTCATTACAATTAATTTCTATAAACCCTAAACCAACTCTAGCACCAAAAAGTCTCCCAAGAATTCCATCATGCAATTCTTCCGAAATTCTGTTTCTCTCTTTTAATTTCTCCTCTTCCAGTTTAGACTGTTGTTTTAAGGTTAATAAATAAATTTGTTCGTTTGATTTTTGTTGCTCAGTTTCTAGTAATAGTTTTTCGTTTTTAACTTTTTGAACTCTTAAAAAGTAAAATAGTATTATAATTAAAATTGTGCTCAAGGAGATTAACGTTACCCATATTCTTTGTTTTGCTAATCGTTCTGTTTCTTCAATATATTCGTCTGTATCGTGAGATATCCTAGCAAATTTATTTTGATAGTTCCTTTCTACATTAAGTAAGCTATCGGAATATGATATATAGTCTTTTAAGTAAAGTTTTGATTTTTCTTCATCTAAGGATACCAATATTTTTAGAGATGCTAAATAATCTCTACTATTTTTAATACTATTTGCAATTTTATTGGCATCGAGAGCATATTTTTTTGCTTTTAAAGTATCTTCTGAAAATTTATAGTACTCTGCCAAATGAATTTTACTTATTAAAATACCATCTTTATTTTTTAGACTATCTCTTATAGCTAAAGCTTTAAAAAAATCCTCTTTAATACCTAAAGTATCTCTAATTAGTAATTTACAGTATGCATAATTGTCAAGTATTCTTGCATAACTTAGAGGTTTATCTTGTTTCAGTGTTAAATCTAAACCTTTATCAAAAAATAATCTCGCTTTTTGATAGTTGCCTTTTTTAAGATAAATTAACCCAATATTATTATTTAAGTCTAATTTACTATTGTTTTTAACCTTTGAAGAATATTCTAACGCTTTTTGATAATAGAAAAGTGATTTATCGTATAATTTAAGATCAGATTGAATAACACCTAAAGAAGTATATGAATTTAATAAATCATTATCTTTTTTTAGTTCTTTGAAAATTTTTATTGCTTTGATAATGTTCTGTTCACTCCCAATATAATCTGAAAACCTTCCTTTAATAAAAGCTTTTCCTACTAACATTTTTCCTACATAATATTTATAATTTTTAAAGTATTTTTCGGCTTCATTAAAATGATAATATGATTTTTCGAAATCTCTTATTTTATTATAATACGTTGCATAGTTCCAGTGTGCATCTCCTAAAGAAAATGAATCTTTTATTTTTAGAGCTAGTTCAATAACTTTTTTATTCCTTTTTTTGAATAAAAAAGTATCTTTTACTTTAAAAGTTTGATACGCTACATCACTTAATTTTTTGAGATTTACAGTGTCAATTTTGTTAGATATAATAAAATTATAACTTTTGTCTAAATATTGACGTTTTCTAATAAGTGAATTTTTTGGATTTTTTGAATTTTTTATCCATAAAGATAGGCTGTCTAAATTTGGTTTTATATTATTATTTTCTTTATCATGGAAGTTACAAGACTGAAAAAAAATAAAATAAAAAAGTAATAATATATATTTAAAAAGTATTTTTTTTTTCAATTAGAATTTTAAATCAAATATAAAAAAAAACCTTTAACTAGAAGTTAAAGGCTGATTTCAATTTAATCTTTAGTTCCTTCGGGATTTTCCTCATCTCCACCTGTATCTGCTCTAATATTCTCTATATTAACAGTTGAGTCATCATCTTCTAGATCTGTACAAGAAGTAAAAGAGATTGAAAAAATTGCTAATAGTAATAGTGTTTTTAATAATTTCATAATGCAAAAATTTTAAGATTAAACAATAGTGTCTTTAAGCTGGATTTTTTACAGCTCATTTAAAATTGTACACAATGAAAAGCGTGTGTTATTTTTTAACGCTCTGAATATTCGATGATAAAATTAGTAGTAATAAAGATTTTAGACACATGAATCAATTCATGTTTAGTGAAGTATCCATATTTACGAGTGAAAGCATTATTTTATGTGGTAAAAGTTAATTTGAAGCTATTACATTACTGCAGTATAAGTCATTAATAAAATCAATATTCTCAATAAAAGTTTTAGTGAAAGGAAGTTTATGCTGATTATTACTTAAAGAACAAATTGATTTTCCCTAGTGAATTCTGGAAATACAGTTGATATTAATAATATAACTTTTATGAATCCTTAAAAAGTTTTTAGGCAATGAGTTTTCAAATGTCTTTAGGGTTTTATAAGCACTTATTTTAGTTCCATCTGACATATAAAAATCCGTGGTGTTACTATCTGCTTTTAAAAAAAGAATATCATCTATACATAGATATCTATAGTCTTTGTTAGATTTTAAACAAATAGTTTTATTAATATGTGCTGTTTGTTTTTTTTTGAACTTCAGAATACATTTCCTAATACTCAATTCTGTTAAAGGCTTCAAAATAAAATCACAGAAATCATATTTATAAGCTTTATAAGCACTTTCTTTTTTTGTAGACAAACCAATAAACTCAAGTTTAGATTTATATGAATTACGGATATCTAATAAAAATTCTGAAAGTATGATATTAGAACTATCTAAGTTGAAAAAAATAAGATTGAAATTATTTTTTAATATTAAATTTAATGCAGTTTCTTCTACTTCTGTTATGTAAGTGAAATTTATATCTATCAATTCATTTTCTAAAGCTGAGATTTTTTCAATCTCTTTTTTATCATTTTCAATAATTAAACAATTAGTCATAACTAGTTTTATTGAAAATTAAAGGAAGTTTACAAAACTCTAGTAAGGAAATAGTTTACAAAGAATAAGGTTATTACTATAAAAACCAAATATTGCAAAGTAATATCAAATTTCATTTCGAACTTTAAAAGGATGAATACAAAAATTATTTAATTATGCTTATCCTTTTTATTATTCTACTATTTTTATTCATTATTACTTTTCTAAAAAAAGGAACTCCAACCTTAAATGCCAACTGGAATACCCTTTTGGATAATTTTGCATATTCAACACAGGATTTTTATAAACTATTAGCAATAGAGTTAGAATCTAAAGGAATAAAAGAAATTAAAATTGAAGAAAAGTCTATAAGTATAGGGAATGCTCTTGGTGCAAAACGTTTATATTTAAGAGTAAAGTGGAAAAATTACACATATGATTGCTGTATGGCGCCCTTCGGAAATGGCACTTTTATTTCTTGGTGGATGTTTACTGAAAAAACAGGAATGGAATTATTGCTTTCCAAAATTCCTTTTGTTGGCAACTACTTTGTAAGAGTTTTTTTTCCTATAACCTATTATTCAATGCATAGTGCCAGTATGTTCCGAACTTATGCCCAAGCATCTGTTTTAAAAGTAATTGATGATATTACACAAAATAAAGGAATTCGTGCATTTTCTGAGGCAGAAAAAAAGCCAATACTAAATGATATTTTTAAGAGTTAGGTTCTATGCAATTATCTAGACGATACTAACTTTGAGGATTGAATAATTTGTACTAACTTTGTAATTACAAATATAAAATTATGGAAACAGCAATTATAAAAATAGGAAATTCTAAAGGTCTGCGTTTAAGCAAAACTATATTAGAAAAGTATAATATAAAAGACAAGGTCGAAATGATTTTGGAAAAAGGACAAATAATCCTTAAACCAATTAGTAGTCCACGAAAAAACTGGGAAAAAGCATTTGAAGAAATGCATGAGAATAATGATGACAGATTATTATTCAATGATGTTTTTGAAGACGAAAATTTTGAGGAATGGAGTTAGAGCAGTATTCTATAGTACTGGTAAATCTTGACCCAACCATTGGTAGCAAAATTAAAAAAACAAGGCCTTGTGTTATTGTTTCACCAAACGAAATTAATAAGTTTTTAAGAACAATTGTCGTTGCTCCCATGACAACGAACCTAAAAAATTATCCGACTAGAATTAAAGTAAAGCATAACGGTAAAAAAGGAATGATTGCAATCGACCAAATTCGGACAATTGACAAATCTCGAATATTAAAAACATTTGACCAATTATCTAAATCTGAAATACAGAATTGTAAAGATATTATTAGAGAAACTTTTGTAGATTAAAATAAAATTTTGAATAAAAAACGAAAAGTACAGCTACCAACAAAGAACTGAGTTAAAAAAAACAAAATACTCATACATACTTCTTTTAGTAAGATTTAAAACCAGAAATGGAGCCATTTTCGTTCTTTTTCCTAATTTCGATAAGCTCATCCATTTTAAAATTTAGTTGACTCAGTTTAAGTGTTAGTTGAATAATATCTTGTTTTGTGGCCTGTTTATTCTCAA
The DNA here is from genome assembly GCF_019968605.1 of Polaribacter litorisediminis. Lineage (NCBI taxonomy): Bacteria > Pseudomonadati > Bacteroidota > Flavobacteriia > Flavobacteriales > Flavobacteriaceae > Polaribacter > Polaribacter litorisediminis. Next base: position 4,070,850 of record NZ_CP082966.1, on the reverse strand, counting down.
ATTTGGTCATTAAATCCGTAATAATGTTAACACCAAACATTGCAGCTGCTGCATTTCCAACTCCTGCGAAACTCATTTGTTCAATTTTATTTTTCCCTGTCTTGATGTTGTTTGCTATTGTGATTTCTTCCCCTTTTGGTTTTTTGCTTTTCAATTGATGAGTACGGACTCTGCAACTATCACTACAAAACTTTTGTATCTTTCTTCGAGTGGGCAAAAATTCCTTTTTACAATAATCACAACAATATAACCGTGTTTCCATATGCGTTAGTTGAACGTTCGTTTGACGCTTAATCCCTATAAAAGCGTTTTTGTTTGACGTTTTCTATTGTTGAAAACGTTTTCTAACAAATACTTGATAGCCTTTTCTTTGGTGAATACTTTTACTTTTTTAGGGGAATTGAGTTTTGGAGAGATTTCAGAATCTTTCTTTAATTTATCCCATAATAGCTTTTGCTCTTCGATGGGAAGTGCTTTTACTACTTGATAAACTACGTCTGAATTCATATCTAAATATAAATTTAGATACTTCTTTATTTATGGTTGTCGGATAGTACAAGCTAATGTCAAATAATGTCGGTTCTACGAAGCACTTTTATCTGAAATCATTCATTTCAAAACCTATTGAAAGATTTATTCTTTTGATAAAAGTGCAATAAAATACAGATCTTAGGCAAGGGGACTATTTTGAAGTTTACTCGTTGTAAGTTACCTCAAAAAGTTTGAGTAATCTTCTGGCAACTCAGCATCAATATCTCTTAAGTATTTTTCTAATGCCACCATCGTAGAATGACCTGTAATGGGCATTAAATTACTTTTAGCTTCATGCTGAGACATTTTCTCTCGAAACTTTCTGTAAAGTTTGGTAATACTGGTGTGTCGAAAACTATACAGTCCATATTCTACCCCTAATTCAAAGTGATCTTTAATCACCTTAAAACGTTTAGAAAACTCATTTCGCTTGTTGATAACATCTGCAGCCCACTCTTCCCCGATGTTAAATCTTCCAAACAAATTTGAAGTTGGTTTAAAGTTCGATAAATCAGGTAGCTCCTCCAATAAAATTTCGGGAATAATTTTAATCTTCACAGGCTTATTTTTTGCCTTTACATACAATTTCTTATCCTGAATATCAATATCACCAATTCTTAATCTACATACTTCAATGGGTCTTAAGAAATTGTTAGCAAAAAACTTTACAAACAACCATAAATGAGGATCTACTTCTCGCATATGCTCATAAATCTCTTTTTCTATTTTTGGGGTATATGTTTTGTTTCTCTTAGGAACTGATTTTAAGACAGCTATTTTTTTGACAAAATTGTCCTTTATAATTTCATTGTCCTCTAATAATTGAAATAGCGAAGCAATATCTGTTCTCGTATTATTACGATTTCTAGCACTAGTTCTTTGTAAAACTGAATTTAAGTATTCAATGACCATTTTCTTTGTAATAAAGGTGATGGGATTGTTATAAAGTTCTTTTGATTTTAACCATTTTTCAAATGCTCCTATCCTACTCTTATATTGAACAAAAGAATTTTTATTCATCATGTTCACTTTGAGCGATAAGCCAAATGCAATGGTTTCTGCGATCGTTAAGGAAGGTGCTTCCGTTTTTTGGTTTGCTACTTGTTTGTTTTCTGGAATAGTCTGCTGTTCTTTTTTAATCTTGACTTGTTTTGGTTGTTTGGCAACTTTATTGCTCACCTCTAGATTCCCTGAAAAAATCGAGGCTTCTAAGGCAGTATTATCCTCATACGGATTGAATCCATATTGCAATAATTGCAATAAAGCCTGTTGCATCGTTTTTAGAAAGGCGTAACGTTCTCGTTTTGTTTTTAATTTATTTACACCTGCTTTGATAAAAGGTTCTTTTTTTAATCTCCCTGTCTCAGGATTTCGAAAAGAAAAATAAACAAACCAATCTTTGGAAAGCGCTGTCTTTTTTTGTTCAGAAGAAAAGCTCGACCATTGTGAAATATCCACTCCTCCAGTGTAGATTTTTGGCTCAGAATAATTCAATTTCATAGTAAAAACGTTTACGGTAGCGTTTACGGTACGTAAAAGTAAGAAAGTTAAAGGCATAAAAAAAGCGGATTGTCGTAAACAATCCGCTCTATTATTGAGGATAACCTAGTAGCGGGAACTGGACTCGAACCAGTGACCTTTGGGTTATGAGCTCAAAGAAATACTCCTTTTTAGCCCTTTTCAACCCTATTTATTTTAAAATCGTGTTCTAAATCGTGTTCAGTTTAGACCAGATTATTATTGTATTATTTTCAGGCAATTTAGTGATTATTATTAGACATTTTAAAAAATTTCAAGGATGATTAAATCATATCTTAATTATTTAATCTCTAATTTTATTGGACACACTATTTTTATTAAAAACTAATGAGTTTACATATTTTAAATAAAAGCTTTATAGTACTTAGAATTTATTAAAAATAAAACTACGAATTAAGTTACTTAGCTTATGAAGGTTTTGTATTTCATTGTAGTCTGTGAAAATTCAAGCAATAAAATGTAAGACACTCTAGAATAATAAATTTGAATTAAAAAAATATGTATTTGACATGAAGTCTTAATTATAGTTTAAGAGTCTTTTAATGTCTCTAGTTTGTTCACTCTTGAAAGAAACTAAAATTATTATTTCATCTTTTGTCTTTCTAAAATATATTCTCCCATCATTCCTTTCACCTGTACTAAAATGTGTATCAAACCAGTTTCGAGATGTTTTTATTGGTTTACCTTTAAAACTATTGTCTTCTACTATTTTTTTTATTTTTTCAAGTGCATTCGTAAAATCTAAAACTTCTCTTTGCAGCACATCAAAAGTTGGGTTTATAAATACTACTTCCGGAAAAAGAATACTCATGATTTTTTCTAACTGATTATCAACTTGATTTAATGATTTAATTGATTTTTCAATATCATTTTTCAATTTACTCTTTTCATCAATTAATTGTTTGTTCTCATTTTTTAAAAAATTGAGTTCTTTATCTTTTAAAGGAATATCCTCTTCAATCAACTTTTTTTTCTCTTTCTCTAAATAATCATAATCATCCTCTAGGAAAGAAAAATATTCATCTTTAAATTTATTTTCTGATTTTTCTTTTAAAACAGGAAAGCTGGCTTCCAATAATTTTTGAATATTTTCTTGATTTTCATTTTCATCTAAAAAGAAATACCAATCATAATTTTTACCATTTTTTGCAACTCTATAACTAATACCAGTTCTATATATTTCTATATTATTTTTTTTAAAAATATCTTCTACTTTTTTTAAAACAGTTTCCTCACACTTTAATAATAAGTATAAATTATCGTTCTCACTTTTATCAAAAAAAACATCAATGGACTCTTCTTTTTGATCAAAAAGAATACTGTCTTTAGGTTTAATAGTAAAAGCTATTTTTACTCCATAGATATCTTTTGATAGATCGCACTTTAAATCAATAATATATGCATTAGAAATAATTTTTTTTTCATCTATTAGATGTGCTATTTTTTCGGCTTTTAATTTACCTACATAACCTAATGAAAAACCATTTAATGTCTTAATATGTATTGCATTTTTATCCATTTCGTTATTTGGTTCTCTCTCTAACAATACCTCATCATGAACCTTACAATTTAAAACATTATTTATTCTTGATTCATATTTAACACCCGCAGTCCATAAAGAAATGATCCTTTGCCCATCTAATTGAATCGGTAATGAATCATTAACTAAGTTCTTCTTAAAAATTTTATTTACTATTCTTTTAAACATAACTTTTTAATTTAATGACCATATCCAGAAAAATCTATTAGGTAAACATAACCTCTATTCTTAGAAGATTCTGTCCAATTTGATGCATAGTTTGTATTATTTTTCTCATCAGACCATAATGTTTCTTCATAAGTACTGACGTATATTGAAGAAACAATGAATCCCTTTATTTCTAATAAGTGATTAATCCTATTAACCATACTCCTTGACAAAAGAGCAACTCTATTATTGTTAATAGTTGCATACCAAAATGTATAATGACCATTTATTACTGGAAGTAACACTAAACGATCTCCAATTTTTACATGGTCTTTAATGTAATTATAAGAATTACCGCCATATGCGCTAGCACTCCAGTACATAGTAAACTTATCAATCCCTTCACCTACAGAAATCCCCAACTGATTTACAGTTTCCTGCGGAGTCAAATAACCTGTCCCTTTATCCAAAGCGCTCTCTCTTTCATACTTAATAACTACTAGCTTTCTCTTAGCTCTGGAATACGCTACATAATACAAACGTCTTTCCTCTTCGATAAAATCTTGCAGATCAGCTTCATAAAACCTACTTGAAGTAGGTAGATTTGAAAATGATGGTGGTATCAATACAGCATCAAATTCTAAACCTTTTACTTTATGCATTGTAGTAATAATAACTTCTTGCAAGGAATTATCTCCTCCTATTTCTTTTATATTCTGCTCATATATTTTACCAAACTGTCCGTCATCTTTGCTCCCAATATCCTCAATGAATTGAATTAAATCTTCATAAGTTGAATCTTCATCTTTTTCTTTTTCAAACTCACATACTAAACAATGAAACACATTTAAGATATATACATCCCAATTAGAATATTCTCTTAAGACACTTAATTTTAAATCTGAAATATCCTGTAGATAATTTAAAGATAATTTGTCTTTAGCCTTTAATCGAAGATCACTTAATAAGTGATAAAATTCCCTTGTTTTTGTTAATGCTCCTTTAGCTCCTTGAACTCTCAACCTTATGTTTAAATTCAAATCTTTAAGCACATTGAATGCCCTATACACCTCATTATTAGAGCGAAACATAATTGCAATTTGACGATACTGCCCCATATCGTCATTATACCTTAGTAGTTCTTGTAACTTTAACTTCCAATCTACTCGATGTTCCCTAACATCTATTATTTCTACAGGTGGATTTATTGTTTTTGTTTTATTATGAGCTAAGAGTTTTGTGATTTCAATACGCGAAGTATTAAGACTTAACAACCTTTCCGACTCCGTTAAAATCTCAATATAAGATCTGTAATTAATATTAAGCTTTAATATCTCAGGACTATAAATCTTTGCAAATTCATCATAATAGGGTTTTGGATTCATTGAATCACCAACATTGGCTCTCTCATAACCATATATACTTTGGTTGGGATCACCTATTACACAAATTTTGGTTCTTTCGGGATGGGCAATAAATTTGAGTAATTCCATCCTTTCAGAGGTTATGTCTTGAAACTCATCTACAAACACATACCTTATAGTCCCTAATTTTTGACCAATAGTACCAGGTGAATTGTGCATAATATCAATAAACTTTTGTGTCCATTGGTCAAAACCTAAATCATTGAGTTCATTTCCTAAAGTGTATTTTATAAAACCATGAAAAGTGAAAATTTTTAATTTCTTGATAAGTTTAGAATACCCTAACTTCTTGAATAGTTTATCTAACCTTTCTTTTAACTCAATAACAACTGCTCGATTATAAGCTAAAATCAAAATATTATCTGGATTAATTTTTTCATCTTGAATTAATCGTGCAACCCTTAATGTAAGTGTATGCGTTTTTCCAGTTCCAGGCCCTGCAATTACTTGTAAATTTTGATTTAAGTTGGCTTCATAAACTTTACTCTGACTTTCATTTAAGGCTGCTTTAGCAGTTTTTAAAGCTTCTTCCCTAAATGCAACTAAATCAGGATGATTTTCATCTAAATTTTCAATTAAAAGTTGGATAATATCTTCATTGCTTGAGCATTTAAAATAGCCTTTAATAAAAGCATCATGTTCATATTCTTTTAATCCAGTAAGACATTTAAGAGCTAACAATCTTAACTCTTTCATTTTATTACTTTCTTCAAACTCTATTTGAATTTCTAAATCAGTTTCGTTTTCTATATCTATTATGGATAAGTCATGAATAAAGAGCTCTATTCCCATTGGAATTATATCACCTCCATCCCCCTTTAAATATCCTAAACCTTTAGAAATGCATACAAGTTTTTGAAAATATTCATCTCCCTTTTTATCAATATCTAAATGGTTTATTAGGTCTACAATATTAAACGTCCTTTTATTTTTCTTTAGATTCTGTTCAGAGATATATGTAATCAGTTTAATTAAATCAATTTTGAATTCTTTTAATTCTTGTAAGGGTAAACTATTAGTTTTATAGCTATTGTAGATTAATTGGGAAATAAAGACTTTTTCTTCTTCATATGCTATATGGCTCTTATGTCTCAGTTTTGGTAGAAAGTTGACTAATTTAAAAGCAAATTTCGCTCTAACTTTCTTAAAGTCATCAACTAATGTTTTATTGATTTCTTCCTTCTTCTTATATTCATTATTTTTCTTTATTTCCTCCCAAAATATATTTTCTGGTTGAAAATTAGCCGTAATGATATCTTTTATATTAGAATTTAACTCATTATTGTCTAAAGCTACTTGGTTACCCGGTGTGGTTGCTTTTATAATTTCGTTTGCAAAATCAAAAGTAGCCTCAATTCTTGGCGATTTCACATCATAACCCCATGATTTTAATTCCGGAGTACGATTGATACTAATTTCTAAATTAATGTTTCTATCAAGTGAAATAAGTTCAAATTTTTGTGCTGTAAATAAGAGTTTAAAAAGTTCTGTTGTTGTCTTAATTTTCAATGCATCTTTTAGAAGCTGCATGTCGACCATAATAGTTTGAGAGTCATTAAACTTATCTGCCTTTATTTGTATTAACAGATTTAATAAACTTTTAAGTTGATTATTCTCTTCTTTAGTCCTAGTAGCTGCAATACTTACATCTTCATTGAGTATTTTTATCGGTAATTGAGCTGGGGTATATACACCGAGTTTAATTCTATTTAATTTTTCTAGCCAATATAAAATAACCCTAAAAACAGTATCCTTACCATATACCTCTTCGTATTCAATATCTTGGTTTAATAAATCTAATGGTAGTGGAAAAGCATTTTCTTTTTCAATTTTTAGATGACGAAATTTAGACACATAATTAAAAATTGTTTTCCTTACTTGTTCTATTTGTGACCAAGTGATTTCGTTCTGATGTTGTAAATCTTTAATTTTATTAAAGTCCTCTTTGGTAATAATACATTTTGCCAATAAAGGATTGGACTCAGAATAACCCGCATTTTCATATGAAGCTTGATTTCTACCTGCTCTACCTACTTCTTGCAAGTAGTCTTCAAAAGTTGATGATGGACCTAAATGAAACACAAAATGAATATTTTTAATATCCATACCCATACCAAAAGCTTTGGTCGCAATTAAAATTACACTATCCCCTTTTTTATAATTTTCGTATTTTTCAGTTCTATTAGTTCCTTCTAATCCTGCATGGTAAAAATCTGCCTTACCTGCATAATTGAGACCTTCATTCTCTAGGCAGGTATTTAATCCAATAGCTATTTCTTCGGATTGCTTTCTTGTTCTAACAAAAATTAATACTCTACTATTTATTGGATCAAATTTTTTGGTTCTCAAATCATGAACAATCACACTTAACATACCCTGAGTATCTGCGACTGTATCAAAACCAAGTTTGATATGGTTTCTAATAGGGTTATATTCTTTATTGCGGTCATTCCAATTCATTACGAGAAAATAATTTTAAAGTCCTTATAAATTTTATCTGACACTGTTGCGGAAAATAATAAAAGTGGAAAATTGTTGCTACTCATTTTTTTTAGTTTTAGCATTTCTTTTGCACAATTAAAGTAATCTGGTCTAAACTCATGCCCCCATTGTGATACACAATGCGCCTCATCAAAAACACCATATTCAAGCCCCCCATCAGATTGTATTCTCATTTGAAGAGCATTATTAAAAGAGCGACTTCTAAATCTTTCCGGTGTTACGAAAATTAATGACAACTCCCCACCTGCCATAGCTCTATAAATAGAATACACCTCAGAACTTCTATCCGAGTTTATATAATCTACACTACCAAAGAAACCTTTATTCCAAAGCGCATCTACTTGATCCTCCATCAAAGCTTTTAAAGGGGTTACAACTATCGTTAATCTATTTGTGAAAGCACTTATAAATAAAGCTGGCCCTTGAAAAAGTACAGATTTTCCTTCGCCAGTAGGTAATGTAATAAGTTGATTTTCTTTTCTTTCAATAATCAACTCTAAATATGGAACTTGACTAGGGCGCCATTGAAATTCTTTTAAAAACACCTGTCTTAATATCTCTTTTATTTTAGCCATATCAAAAGGCAATTCTTCCATAGGTTTTACGCTATTTATATGCATATCAGCTTCTTTTACGGCTGCTTCATACATATCAAAGTTTTTCCATATATTTAGTGTCATTTTAGAAGTGTTCCAAGATTTATTTATACTATTATAATCATTAAATCTTGGGTCTAAAATCCATAATTTATGATTTGGATCTGCCTTTTGCAATACATTTCGAATATGAGTAATTCTAGGTTTTAATAACTCTAGTAGGAAAAAGGTATCACTAATTATTGGTTTTTTAGAAATGTTAAGTTCTTGCTTATCATTGTTGCCTTTTTCGGAATCATCCTCCTCGATTTCATTAATCTTTTTTAATCTACTACTATTTAATTTTTTAAGATAACTAGAGTTTATTGAAGAATAATAGTTTTCTGAGAGGTTGAAACTATCAAAAATTATATTGAGACAATCTACATGGTTTGATTTTATTATACGCTCTACTTGACTTATATGCTCAATAATTAATTTGGCACTAGACTTCCTTTGGTGTAATAATTCTAATCGTCTGCCAATTGAAATAACCTGTTCAGGAATGTAATACCCAAGATGACTGAAATAATTATTAAGTACTTGGATTTCGTCATAGTCCTGAACAATCAATATAGAAGCATTGCCTAGATTTACAATTTGATCAATTAATTGTTTTTGAAAAACCCAATATCGTGAACGGTATAAAGATTCTGGATTAAATCGAACTACTTTATTTTTTAAAGTTTCTACAGCACTAACTTCGACAATAATGGTTTGATTTTTCACAAATTTGTTAGCATCGGACTGAAAATCTACCAAATTAATAATATCAAAAGATAGCAGTAAATTTTCCCAATTGAAATTCCCCCAAACGTTAAACTTATTTAAAGTAACTTTTTCCAACCAAAAATTATCAAATGGTTTTAATATGTCTACTTCAAGATTTTCACATTGTTTTACGGTTAGTTCAGAGAAACTTTGACCTCCAGAAAACTTTAACCAGATATGGTCATCATTTTTAATTTCAGACATTAAAAAATCTAAACTAATTTCTTTTAATTTTTTTTTATTCTCTACAGACAATAAATCTTTTTGAATGGTTATTACGCTAATATCTTTGAGTTGTGAAAGCTGGTCTTGATACAATAATAATTCAGGAATTGTAAAAAACATCACATTTTTAGCTAACCAATCTATTTCTTCATTGGGATAAAATAAATCGAATACATTACTAATATTATTTTCTAACTTAATTTTAACACTTATAGGTAATTCGCCCCAAAACGCTGGTTGATTTATAGCTTTTTTGTAATCTAAATGATTCAACAATACCAGTTTTTCCCAAATATGGTTCTCTGAAATTTGGTTAATCTTAGTTCTATTTAACTTATATAAATCTTTGTTAGATGTATCTGTACAATGGAATTTAATCTTTTCTATAGTTAAGATTTCATTTTTAAAACTATCATTACCAATAATTAAGATATTTTCAGATTTTAAATCATCGATTTCTTTTTTTACTTTCTGAATCAAAATATTTTCAAGTGGTTGTGGTCTAAAGAATGTTTCTTTTTCAGAATTCAACACATCAAATGGATTCCAGTTCAGTGAATTTTTAGATTTTAATTCTACTATTTTTTCAACAATATTAATAGGAATGTAAGAAAATAAAGGTGTCAATTTTTCTTGTTCCATAAACAAAATGCGAGTTAACTGATTCAAAAATAATTGTCTTGTTAACTTTGAATCGTCAATAGCATTATGTGCTGTTACTAATGCTAAATTCTTAAATTCTGGACTCAGAAATGTTTCTATTAATAAGGTATCCCAAATTTGATTTCTTGGAATAGAAACTTTAAATTTTGATAAAATTGGAATATCCCACTCTACAATGTTATGACCTACAAATACGCTATTTGATATTTCTGTTAGTTCTTTAAAGAAATTAATCCCCTTATTAACCTCAGTATTACCTTTATAATACTTTTCTCTGTTTTCATTATTTATCCAACCTAGTTCAAATATTTCTGTACCATTACTCTCTAAATCAAAGCTTATAAAATTTAATTTACTAGAAATGCTTTCTTTTATTAATTTACAGACTCTTTTCTCTAAAATTTTATTCGATATTCCTTTTATTAAAGAAATTAATGGTACAATCTCCTCATCAGATAATTTATCCAATATTCTTTCTTGAATTTCAATTTTATGATCTTGAAATGTAGTAATCCCTATTGTTTTAGGAAACTCCAATTGGTTGTCTTCTAACCATAGCTCAAAAGCTAATTCTGGAACTAAGCTATTTTTTAGCTGTGTTTTGTATTTTGCTTTATTTAAGCAATTTGAAATTACTATTAATTGTTCTAAAATATTAAATACTTTAATAGATTCTGTAACTAAATTAGCTTGAAAATAAGCATCAATAGCTAAAGAAATTTCTTCGACATGAGACCGTGTAAGGTTTTCATAAAAGGTTAATTGATTTGACGCCAAGTTTTCATTACTTTTTATTTCGTAATTAATAAGTGCATCAATAAGATGATTTTCCCAAAAATTTTTATTTGTTTTTTTGTCCAACCATAATCTGATGTAAGAATTTAGAAATTCTAAGTTTTTTACCTTACTTATAACTAAAAACTCTGGACATAAAGCTTGCCACTTTAAAAAGAAATTTTCAAAGTCAATTTCATCTTTGAAGTAATTACTATCATTAATTTCGGATTTAAATTGTTTTTCATATAATTGACTGTACTCACTAGAATTAGATTTAAACGAACCAATAATAACTAAATCTTCATTTGATAATATTTTTTTAGCTATGGCTTCAATAAATGGAAGTTTTATATTGTCTATTATTTTATTGAAATCTGGAGGTATTTCCGATTTTTGACATCTAATAGATCTTCTATCAAAAAACAATTTAACTTTAGATATCTCAAAGTTTTCGAAATTATCCGAAAACATGATATTATTCTCTAGTTTTATTACATTATTAAAAGATACCCAATCTGTAAATCTTTTTATAGGTTTAGTTATTACAGTACCCGAAAATAGTTGCTCTTCTATTTTATGTTTTTTAAATTTTTCGCCTTTAACCGATACAATAACAAATTGCCCTATTTCGATATCAGCACAATTATTATTAATTTTACAATCATTATCTGTATTTTCTCGGAGCATGTTATAATTAACACCATCAATATTATCAATAACTTTTAGGTATGCATGAGAATTATCTGGAGCAACATATTTTACATATCCAATTTGAAATGATTTTCTCCTACGTTTTGGTTTACTTAGCTCTTGTAATTTATCTAGTGAATTATCTTTTTTTGTTATCTTTTTAGAGGCTTTTACAACAGATGATCTGTAATGTTTATTTGTGCTTATTTCATAAACCTCAATGCCAGTTTCTTCTGATAATATAGAAATCCATTCTTCTGGAATATTATTTATAAAACGAATATTATCATTGATGCTATTAGCCTTCAAAATGGCTTTGAGCTTTGAAGGGTTTATCTGATAATGTTTTAAAAGTTTTGGAATACTCATTTTTACATTACTTTAAATATCTACTCTACTTCTAAATTTACCTCATATTCAGATGTGATTGGGTTGTATTTGCTATTCGTAAAAAAATCTTGTATTTTAATAATTTCATTTTTATTTCTAACGAGCCATATTTCATAATTGTCTATTTCACTTTTTCCGAATTCAAATTCAGAACTTGATAAATAGAATCTTCCTGAATCAAAAGACTTCACCTCAATATATTTTAATACTCCTTGCTCATCTGTAAACCTAATATCACATTGAAGGTTTTCATTGTCTTTTGAAACCCAATCAACATTGTTGAAATTATTTTTCTTTAAATGATTAAAAACATATTCTTCAGCAGTATTTCCTATTTCTTTTAATTTTCTATCATCAGAATCTTTTGGTATAAAAACCCTTTTGCCTCTCTTGTTTCCTTTTCCATTCCTTTCCTTTTCCTTTAACTTTTCACTACTAATTATTTTAGTTTCTTCATAGTTCAAATTGTTTTGGGTTGTAGCATCATCACCTAAAGCCTGAACCTGCTCAATTATTTCGGATTTAATAGTATTTATTGCATTTTCAAAAAACAATAAGCTTTTTAACCTTTTACTTTGATTGACCTTATATAATTCTTCCTCCGTAAACATTTCTGAATTTTTATCTCTTATATCTGAAACGTCTACCTCATCTTTAATATCTACCTCATAGTATAGTTGGTTTACATATTCAATAAATATTAGATCTAAATCTATGTTGAAATTATACTTATTCTTTTCAGCAATTTCTCTAACGAAATCATAAAAGTCTTCAAACTTATTAATTTCATTTAAATACTCTGACTGATCAATTATTGGTTTACTTTTTAGTTTTTTCCAAATTGCTGATTTTATTATCGTTTTTTTAGATAATAAAACATTCTTTATCATTGAAAAGTGAATTTCTTCTAGGCTTATATTATAGGGGTAGTGGGTTGAAAACGACTCTAATTCAAGATTAATAGTATCAAATAAATTTTGAATTTTATTCATCTCGTCCTCATCATTTATCTTTTCATAATCTAAAACGTTTACGTTAACATCTAGATTGAAATGACTTTTTATGTATGCTTCCAAGGTAAGATCGTCCATGTGTTTCAGAAATTTGATTCCTTTAGACACAAATATTGCTTGCCAAAAAGCTTGCTTATAATCTGCTAAACCAAGTAATTCTCTAGCTTCATTAAATGTATCTTCACCAAAATCAACTTTAATATTAGTTAATGTATCCTCAAATTCATTACTAAATAAATGTCTAAACTCATTTCGATCACCTCTAACATCAAATGAAAGAGAGACTATGTCAGCACAACTGTTTATAAATGTTCTATTTGATTTTAAATTATGTATTGTATCATACTCATTTACTTTTACATAGTAAGTTTGATCTTTATTATGAATGAATTCGTAGTCTAATACTTCATAGGAAGCATCACCTATACTATATTCTATTTGTGAACATAAAACAAACGTGATTTTTTTACAAATAGAAGCTTGTATCTTATGAAGTCTATTTTCTTCAATTGCATTAATCCTATATGTTAATATGGTCGGTTTTAATAGTTCTAGGAATTCATTGAATTTGCTATTTAACTCAGGTACTAGTTTTGATGAAATTAATTCAATTTTAATAGCAGATAAGTCATTAATCCCAAAAAAATCTATGGCCTCAGCACCCCCAGAACGGGCAGGAAAATTAAGTACAGGAAAGTCTTTCATCAACTGCTTTGGGAGTTTTATATTATCACTAAAATATACTTCAGATTGAGGAAATGGTTTCAATTCCTTACCATCATCTGCAAAAAGAAACACCTCACTATTTAAGCTATTCCCATTTTCTTTATAATTAGCCAAGGCCATTTTATAAATTATTTGAGTTTTCTTCCCATTTGGATATCTCTCTGGTAATTTATTTATTGTTTCTAAAACTTTATCAATTGATAAGTTACTAAAATCATCTTTAGCCCCCAATATTAGTAAAATAGCATCTATACTACTTTTTGATATACCATGCTCTTTGAAAAAATCTTTTCTATAGTCAAATGAAAAATTATTGATCCAACTATATCTTTCATCTATTAGATAATCTGACAAAATATAATTACTTAATTGATCAATCTGATATTTAATATACGATGGTTTTACATAAACAGAATTCCAAGTTCTGTAAAAATATTGTAAAGAGTCGACATTTTCCAGATCATTCAATTGCTTCCGTAATTTTTCATCAAAATGAATCCATAAAATAAACTTTTCAATAGAAATTAATTTTAAAATAATTTCAAGATTCTTAATACTCCATACTCTTGCTTTAATACGTGAATCAATATGTTCATTTAATACATTGGTTAAATAAACTCGATACTTTTGAAGGTTTTCATCCTGAGTTGTAATTGATTTATAAATTGCAAAATCATTAACTCCAATCCATTTTAGGTAATCCTGTACTTTATTCTTGTCTTGAACATCTAATCCAAGGATATCAGGTGCCCCAATAAAATCATTTGGCTTGTAAATACCTTTAAAAATTGTTTCAGTGATTTTGCCTATTGGGTATTCATCTGAAAAAACCAATTCATCTACTAGTTTAATATTCCCCTTTTTTGTAATCCCGGGAACACGAATAGCTTCCGGTAATTTTGTTTCATCATTGAGTTTTTGAAAATTATGAAATAAACATTGGTTCATTTCTTTTATTATATCAACCTTATTTTCTGGAGATGTATTTAATCGATTTCTTGATTCGCTTATTATTTTTTGCGCCAAGGTAGCTGGTTCATAACTATGAATATTACAAAACCCCTTTAATTGATCATATATAAATCTAGATTTATTAGAATTTTCATCAACATTGAACTCAAACATTTCGAGCAACTCGTCATATAAGGCCTTATTAAGGAATTGAATATTGGCAAAAGAGGGTGTTTTTAATTCATTTTTTTTTGTTATTGGTGTATAAATATATTCTCCTATTTGAATGTTCATTAATTGATCATTCACTAAAAATGTCATGCTATTTTCGTAGTCCTCTTTAATGAAATCACAATTTTCTACAATCTGGTAAATAAATTGAGCTCTATTTATCATTGACAGCTCTTTGGCTGAGATTCTATTTATAATTTCTATTACATCTTTTAGGACAACTAAATCATTATCAATATGACCTTCTAAATTATAATCTCTTAGATTTTTATTTTCAAGTGGTAATAAATGACAGTTAATCTCATTTTCAGCACCAATATTTAAAAGCATTTGCCCAAATACATTGCTTATAAAAATAGATTCTTCTAGTGTTTTATATGTATTATCTATACAAGGAAGTATTGACTCTATGTGTATCGCAGAATCAATTAAATCATAATAACCTAATTCAGCTAAGGTATCAGCCTTGTTTATATGATGTAAAATTTCTAAAGGTTTGTAAGACACTTCATCTCTGGAAAAATATTTCGCAACTTTTGTTGTGAATTTCACTATTTTCTTAAGGATAAACCTGTTTTTTTCAGAATCGTTAATTTGATTTCTAGTGGCATCCAAATCAAAAGTTGCATGCAAAATGTATGGTTGTTTTAATTGAATTCTAGTTGGAAAGAAAGAATATAAGAAAGGTGAGCTGTATTCAAAGTTCTCTTCAATTGCTATTTTAATTTGATAAAACTCTTCATCTTGTTTGATTTTATCCCAATATTTTTCAGGAAGGACTTTCTCTTTCTCGAAAATTTGCCAAATAGTTCCATTTTCGAAACTTATTTTTGTTTTTGGCTCAAATATATCTTCACTTCTTGTTATAACTTCTCTTTTACACGAAATATTTTCTTTACCTTCTAAACCTTCAAATTTTATGTTTTGAATATTGTTTAAAAATAAAATAGTTTCAGGGGTGATTGCTCTAATTTGTTTTATAATATCTTTTAAAAAACTTATTTTATATTCGATAATTATACTCGTAACATATTCCTTTTGTTCGATTACAGATATATCTGGAATGGTAAGAAAAGGCAAGGGAATTACATGGTCTTTTAAATTTTGCTCTGTTCTAATTTGTTGTTGAATTTCAGTATCAAATAATTCCTGAAAATTTGCTTTTCTTTTTTTCTCTGAATAGCTTAGAGAAATATTATTACTTTGAATTTCTATGCCCTTACTCCAGTTAATAATTGATCTAAACCCTAGTCCTTTATTACCTATATACTTTTTTTGTTCTGTTTTAGAAGATAAATTAGAAATAAATAAAGAACGATATCCTTTTTCAGAAAATGGTGTTCCAATATTATGAATTGAGACTTGCCTTTTTTTTGTATCTAATTTTATGAGTACTTCCTTAGATCCTTCATCATCGCAGTTCTGCAATAGCTCTAATAACTGACGACCATTGTAGCCTTTTACTGTTTCATTCTCTTGGTTGTAATCTCTTAACATATAGCTGTAATTATCAGCATATTGTTTTTTTGTAGATTTTATTAAATTATTAATGTGACTTATCATCTAACAAGATTTTCTATTATTTGTTATTATATTATTAGAGAATTTTTTTTTATACTTTTTCATCTTCTAATTTTTTTTAATATATTTTAAACTTATGCATATCATGTTAGCAAGCTCCTGAACTACATTCATCAAAATTAAATTTCTTCAAAAGGTATCTCTTCTGCGTCAAAAAAATTAAAAACCTTATCTTTCCAAACAGTTGATTTCTCTAATTTTTCTTCAAAACTCACATTGTTTGTTTCTAAATCTTCTATGGTACTTTGTAATGTATTAAAAGATGGAATATACTTATTAATAAAATCATCCGTAGAGCCTAAATCATCTAAAATATCTGAGAAAAAACTACCTATTGATTGTTTCATCTCCATTTTTTCTTTATTAAATTTCTCTGCCTTTTTCTTTTCCCAATATGAAATTCCAATATCTAATAAAGCACCTAAAATTGCCGCTCCTTTTGCAAAGTTACCAGCAAGTTTTAACGCCCCCCAAGGCTTAAATTTGGTAGAGAGTTTTAACGTATTTCTAGCAGATAATATACCATCTCTAATTTTACTAACCGGAATTTTACTTGCATTTTTAATAAGTTCTGATAAGCCAGAAGCTGCCATCCTTTGCATACCTTCATTTATTTCACGAACTGTTTCTTCTAAATCTAAAGTTATTTTTTGAGTTCGCCCTTGTAACCCTTCAATTGCTTCATCAATAATTCCCTGAACTTTTTGTTGTAATAAAAAACCAATTTCCAATTCTTTACCATTCTTTTTTACACCTAAATTTCTTTCGATTACAGAATAATAGGTTTCTCTAGTTGCCCCATCTATTTCATAAAAAATAGCATCTCTTAAATTACCTAAGTTATCCTTTGCTTGCCTTACTGCCGTACCTGCATCTGTTTTTAAATAACCTATATCAGAACTCAGTCTTTTTAATTCAAGTTTTTGTTTATAAATATTTTGTTTTTCAATATTTATAATTTCATTTAGTTCATTTGTTTTTGTTGTTATAACGTCCTTCATTACACTTTTAGAAACTCCGCTGATAAGCCTTTCTTCGTTATTTTGAACTATATCTGAAGTTATTGTTTTTAAACCCTCTAAACGCGAAAGTTCGCGATACTCTTTTATATTATTAAACCATTCTTTTAATCCTTCTTCAAACGGATCTGCAGATACACATACAATATTTAATTTTTCTGATTTCTCTTCACTAATTTCTAAAAATGATTTTATGGTATCTTTTATAACTTTTGTTTTTATTTCTGCATTTCTTATAAAATCTTTTTCATCTTCAAGGTTTGCTACGTCGTCCATTTTATTTACTACAAAGATGGTTTGCTCTAACTTTCCTAAATCTTGCAATACCCATTTAATAATATTCTTATGAGAATCTTTAATAGGATTTACAGCTTCAACAACGTACAATATTAAATGTGCTTCTGAAATATATTTTTTTGTTTGTTCTTCATATTTAATAACGACATTGTCTACAGATTTTTGTTTGTCCCCAAATAAACCTGGGGTATCAATAATTCTAACATTTTTTAATGTAGAGTTGTAAATACAAATTTCATCAGATGATTCATTTGTATCTATTTTCATATTATCAAATTCTTCTTCCAACCAACCGGCAGCTACTGTGGTTTTACCATCTGAAAAAGAACCAAACAAAACAACATTAAGTAAATTGTTTTCTAAACTTTCTATGGCAGATGCTATTTTAGTTTCCACATCTTTAAGGCCAAGTCCATAAATATTTCCTTCTTTTATTAAAAGTAATAACTTTGCTAGATTTTCTATATGCTTCTTATTTTTCATAATTTAATTAATTATTAGGCTTTCTATTTCTTTTAAACTATTATTTATTTTCTCTCTCCAATCTAACATTTCATTTGGAACGTCGTTCAATTGCTTAAATCTTTGAAAAACTTCTGCTTCAATTGAATCGTATTGTTTTTTAATAATTTGATTTCTAAATTCTTCTTTTAACTTATCCCTTTTAATTCTTAATTCATTTGAAATTTTTGCCTTTGCCTTTGCTTTACCACCATCTCCAAAAAATAGTTTTGAAATTCCCCAACGTGCTAATGAAATAGCACCACCCCAAGGACCAAATACAAAACCACCAAAAGCAGCAGCAAAACCTGCAATATCAGCAAAAGAAACATCTAACTCTGTAAGACCCTCTAAATTAATATTACCTATTTGTACTGTATTAGAAAATAACTGATTGATATTTACTTTAGAATAACGCTCTAATTTTTTTAATCTATCTTCTATTCTTATAATTAAACTGCTATTGTAATATTTTAGTGACTTAACCAATGTAGTTTGTAGTCTTTTTGATTGGTATTCAACTAAAATTTTAACTTTTTCTTCTTTAACATTTCCGTCGTCAATCATTCTGAAAATTTCTGTTTGTAATTTTCTAAAATGATTGTCAATCGATATTTCTAAACTATTTTTACATTTAGTTTGATATAGTTTGATATCTGATTTTACTGTTTTAAAGAATTCTTCTATTTCAATTCTTGTTTTTTCAATTTTTTCTTCAGAAATCTCTATTTGTTTAAAATCACTTAAGTTTGTAGCTACTTCACGTAAAACACGGTTTAATTTTTGCTTGTTTGCTTCTAGTATTACAGACTCCTCATTTTTAGATTTTATCTCTATAGTGTCTATAATAGAATTTAAATTAGAAAAAGTCCTTAATTTATCTTCTGTTTTAAAAACTTCTAAAAAAGCTTTCTTATCAGCTTTAAAATCATCTCTTTCAATTTCACCAACACTTAGATACGCTGCTAAAGAATTTATAAACAAATCACCATTATACTGTTTTCCTAATACTTCTTTTAAGATTTCTTTAGATTGCTCGTTTACCTCTGACGCTTTTAATGCTACTTTACCTTCTTTATTAAGAATTCTCTTGTATTTTGCTGCTTTACCTCGATTGTTACAAATGCTAATAACGGTAGCTTGTTCGTTTAAATATTTATTAATTTTTTTTACGGTTGCTGGCTCGGGTTTTTTACTATTTCCGTAAACATAAAAGACAACATGTGCTTTTGTTATACCTCGTCTTAGTTTAGCGTCTATATCATCTAAGTTTCCTTGTTCATCTCCTTCTATACCGGGCAAATCTATCAACCCAATTTTTTTTCCATTGCTGTTAAAATTGTGATAGGTTACCTCTTTTGTAAAATCTTTAGAGCCATCTCCAATCGTTTTGCCATTCCTAGGTACATCCAAATAAGATAACAAAGACTCTATAGTTGTACTTTTACCTGCATTCGTTTCACCAAAAAAAGCTGCATTTAATTGCGCCCATTCTACATTCTCTTTTAGGTGATGCGTTATTTTTTTAATGTTTTCAATTTCTAGTTTTACAAAAGCTTTAAGCTCGTTAAAGAAATTATCTTCATTCCTAGAGGTATAAATTGTCTCTGGAGGTTTTAAATCTAATAAAACATTTGTCATTTTTTCAAATGCCTTCTCTGCATTTGAAAGGATTTCAACTTTATTTACTAGTTTTTTTTCTTTTTTTGGGTTTTCAATGCTCATTTTTTTTCTTTTTTCTTTTAACAATTATTCTTCATAATCTAATGTACTACTCCACCTCCAAAATTACATACCCAACCCCACCAAAATTAAAGCTATCTCCAACCTTTCTACCCAACATAATTTCTGCCAAAGTTGAATCTGTTGCAATTTGTTTAAAGGCTCCTGTAAAATTCCCTTTTGTAGCTTTTTGAGTAATGTGGTATTTAAAAATAACACCTTCTTCATTTTTAATAGTAAGCTTCCTATTTTCTTTTATTTCTTTGGCAACGTCATTGAATAAACCATATTGCTCTTTTGGTTCTTCTAAAGCAGTTACTTTTTTTCTTTTAACAGGTTTCTTTTTACCATCACTAAACGTTATATCTTCAGGTACTTCTTGGTTTTTTTGTTTGTAAAAAGCAACAACATCTTTCTTTTTATGCAAACCTTGTTTTACCTCATCTTCATAACGTTCATGGTTTAAGAGTAACAAGCGTTTTAAAACTTCTTTACGTGCATCTGGGTGAACGGTATAACGTACTCTATCATTTTCTGGTAAATAGTCTACTTCATAAAAATCATGAAGTAAATTAATGTCTTGCCAACCATATGCTGCTAAAACAACATTATCCATTTCTTTATATATTTTGCGTAGTTCAACAATGCCATCTTCTTTATTCTTTGAATCATTAAATAGCCCATTTAAACCTGTTAAACCTATATTGTAATTTAAGCATAAAGCTTTTCTTTTTGAAATATAACTTGTAACAAGCTCTTCTAGATTTGAAAAATCATTTGGAAATGGAAATGTTTCAAAAGTTTTACCTGGAGAATAGTTTAGGTCTGCCTTCATCGTAGTGCAATACTTCCAAGCCCAATGAACATGAAGGGAAGATTGTAAACATCCCAAATGAGTTTTTCCAAATTCAGGAAATACTACCAAAGCATCCGCAAATACTTGGTTTGCTTCAACAATTTCAAATGCAACAGTTTTACTAATTCTTGCAATAACTAGAGCTTCATTTTTAGATTTTAATAACTTATATAATTCTATTCTTGGCCTAAGGTAATTCCAAAAGTCATCTACCTTTTTTATGTCATCATTATTTAAAGTCTTTCCATCATTTTCTTTTTTTCTATTTGAAGCTATCCGCTCCTTAAGTACAGTATCTTCAACCATATCGAAACATTGCTCGTACTTTTCCGCTTTTTCTTTTTTCCAATCAAAGAAATTAATAACCCAGCGTTTTGCTTTTTGATCGATCGTATTGTTTAAATCTTGTCCATTTAAAAACGGATATAATACATTTTTGTATTTTGAATTTGAATTAATAATTCGATTAGCTTTTTCTTTTTCAATCACAAATCCTTTTCCTAAAATGATTGAGCCTTGGAAACTTTTATTTGTGTTTGAAACTAATGAATAAGGCTCTCCTAAAAACTCCTGATTATCTAGATAAGTAGTAATATATTCTACTTTTTTTTGATCTAACACCAAAGTTTTAATCCATTTTCCTTTAAAGATAGTTACGAGGGCAACTTCAACCGCTGCTAATCCCGGCCACTTCATTGATTTCACTGCATAATTTATGGCGCCACCTTTTTCTTTAATAATAACTAAACCATCAGTTCTAGCATTCCCTTGAGCTATAGTATTAGTAGATATTAATGATTGAAATCCTCCCTTTTTAATTATTTGAAATATTCTTCTAAAAAAGTAAGTAACAAGATCTACACTGCCTATTGGTGTGTATTCATATTTTATAAATTCCGTAAATGGATATCCATAAGTACCACTTAATTTTTGTCCACCTAAAAAAGGAGGATTTCCTAAAATACAATCAAAACCCCCATTGCTAAATACTTGTGGAAATTCTAAAAACCAATGAAAAAAACGTTTTTTAACTGCCATTGCATTTGCAGCTCCACGGTCTATAATTTGAGCACCCGAGTTTAAATAAGTTTTGTATTTTTCGTTAGTAGTTAGTTTCTCTCTGTTTTCAACTGTTTTGGGTATAAAAAATTGCGCTACTTGCAAGTCTGCTAAGTTTTTTAAACGGTACCATTTTTTATCTGTTGTTAAGTTTTTATAAGCCTCTGCTTTGGCTGCAATTTCTTCTGGTGAAGATTCGGGTAATGCTACAAATGTTGCAAATTCTTTTTGTATGCCTTGTAGGTTTACATCTTCTTTTTCGGTATCAAATGTGCTAATTTGTTTGGTTTTGCGTTCTGCTGTGTTTTTCTTTCTTAGCGTTGCTGCAAACTCTTTGTCGTCTCCCGGTAAGGTTTTAAAAGCTTCTGTGGCAATACCGTTTTGTAATTCTTCAAAATGAGCCAAACCTACAATAGCGTTCCCACATTTAATATGATGGTCTAAAAAGTTTAAAGGTTCGTTTGGGTTGTGTGCTTCTAACCACAATGCTACTTTACACAACTCTACTGCCAATGGGTTTAAATCTACCCCGTAAATACAGTTACGTATCACATCTTTCATTGCTGCTCTGTAATAAGTTGGCGAAGGTTGTTCTGCACCTTCACGTATACTAGCCAATTCTGTTGCTATTTTTCGCGCTGCAGACAGTAATATATGACCAGAACCACAAGCTACATCACATACTGTAATAGAAAGAAGTGCTTCTTCTGGATTTGATTCTTTTAATTTATCTGCGATGATATACTCTAAAGAATGTTTTATTAAGGGTTTCACCAATTCTTCCGGTGTATAATGAGAGCCAGAACTAGAACGATCATCTCCTGGTATAAAACTAAATTGAAATTGTGAACCTATATTTTGAACTACAGGTTTGTAGTCTAATAACCCTTCATAGATAGAACCAAACTCCTCTACATCTAAATCGGAATAATTGACACGAACTAATACTTTTTGTTCGTTTACAAAGGTTGTTAAACGTTTTAAAACTTCAATTAAATTACCATTGCTTAAAAACTGTTCTTTTAAAATGCCAATAGCATTAGATGCAAATAAACCACTGCCTAGAGGTTTTATTCCTAATTTAGCTCCATACTCTTCATGTTCAAATATTAAAAAGGTAGTTTTTAAACTTTCCCATAAATCGTATTTATCCGCATCTACATAGACTCTATTTTCTGTTAATTTACGTAAGCGTTCTATACTATAATATCGATAATATACCTTTCTAAAACGTTGTTGTTCTTCTGTTAAATCATCAGGATAAATTAATTTGCGTTCTTCTAAAACAATTAGAAAAAGTATTCTGTAAATTAAACTTAATTGTTGTGTATAATATTGATCAGCCGAAATTGAATTCGTTTCAAATAATTGTATCAATTCTGTATTGCTAAGATGCTCTAAAAAACCATTTGCTAATGTTTTGATAGAGTTTTCCACGGCTTCACTTAACTTTTCACGAATGCGTGTACCCGAAGCCATACTTTCTTGATGGTAATACTCAATAACACTTTCTGAACCGCCATCAATTTTATCTGGCATTCGTGTTGCATGCAATACACGAAATAGTAGAGAGAAATCTGCATATAGCTCCTCTTCAAACATGCGTTCTAAATCGAACTCCACATAACTCATCCTTACCAATCTTGTAGCATCACGTAATAATCGTAATTGCTTTCCATTGGTAACTAATGCGTATAAATGCTCTGTATTGTTGAGGTATTCTTGCACCAATGCATGAGGAGATAAACGCGGACCTCCAACATCTCTTCGTTTGTCTAAGTGATCATTATACCCCATAATATGAATTGGGTAATGATCTTTATTAGTAGCACCATGACTTATTGCGTAAGACTTGCCATTTACCAATTGTGCCTTTTGGCGAGAAACTTCGAATCCTAATTCACTTAATAAAGGAATGATTAAACGTTCTCTCGTTAGTGACGTTCCTGTATCTCCTTTTGGTAAGGTTTCTAGTCTTTTTTTATAGGCTTGCCAATGTGTACGCATTATTGCCCAAGACATTCCTATCTCATCTCTTAATGAAGCAGTTCTTGCTAAACCAAATGCTTCCGGTTGTTGGTGTTTGAATTTTTCTTCTGAACGAATTTTGTCTAAAATCTCTGAAGAAAGAATATTTCCTTGTATGTTGATGCTTGAAAAGTTCATAGTCTACAGCATTTTAGGTTTAGGCATTAATACATAAATACCGATAACATCTGGAGGTAAAACAGGATGCACTGCTTCATATCTTCTCCCTCCCACTAATTCTTTAAATCTGCCATGAGATGCTACTAAGTGCATTGCTCTTTCTTCTGACAAAATTTGTACTTCACTTTTTAAGGTATGATACGTTTCTTTTACCTCTGTAAATAATTGTTCTTGACGTTCTTGAGATATATTTACAGCACTTTTCGCTTCATTTAATAGTTTTTTACAAGTTTGATAATCTAGTATTTCTTTAGAGCTCTCTTTACCACTATACCCCCACAAGTACAATTCTTCTGCAATTAACTCTCTATTTCTGTTTACTTCTTTAATTACATTTCTAACTCTAAATTGCACAATGGTAGTTCTTGCTTTTACTGCATCTGTTTGAATTACGGCAGCACGTGCAATATGATTGACCCCTTTTTTAGGCTCAAAAGCCAAAGACATCATTAGCTGCGCTAATTGCTCTACCAATTTATGATTACGACCAATATATATTCTTCCTCTAGGTGTTGGAGAGACAAAACTCAATGGAATTTGGGGTGCATCTGGTAAAGTCCTTTTTAAATGTTCAGGTAAGTTAAATGGGTCTAAAATATAACCTTTATTTTCTTTGTTTACAGTTGCTCCTAAGGTTCTACAAGCATGTATTACAAAGTTTTCAACCGTCTTTACATCACCTATTACTTCATCTACTTCTTTTAATTCCTTTTCAATGGCTTCTGGCTTTATACTTTCATGTGCAAAAATAGTACGTAGTTTTTCTGCTTTTTGTTTGGCTTGTTCAAGTTGATTTGTAATTATTTTATTGGCATTTGAAACCTCATCTCCAAAATCTATGGCCATTTGGTTTTCACTTAATACTGCTTTTGAAGGATC
Organism: Polaribacter litorisediminis; assembly: GCF_019968605.1. Taxonomy (NCBI): domain Bacteria; kingdom Pseudomonadati; phylum Bacteroidota; class Flavobacteriia; order Flavobacteriales; family Flavobacteriaceae; genus Polaribacter; species Polaribacter litorisediminis. The sequence goes on along the minus strand of NZ_CP082966.1, from coordinate 4,045,973 downwards.
TAATAAGACTTCTTTTAATACAGCATCCATAATAGATTTATTCTCGTCTCCAATAACAATTGAAACCCCAGTTGCTTTTTGAATGTCTCTAACTTTTTTAATCAATACTTTTAAAACCACACTATCTATAGGGTTGTCTTCGCCCCATAATAAATAAGCATATACTGTTTCAGCTTCTTGACCATAACGATCTACACGTCCTTCACGCTGTTCTAAACGATTAGGGTTCCAAGGTAAATCATAATGTAATACTGCTGTAAAATGTTCTTGTAGATTAATTCCTTCAGACAAACAATCCGTTGCAATTAAAACGCGCTTATTGCTTTTACCCATTCCGTCAATCATTTCTTTACGTTGCTCATCTGCAAATTCTGAAGTGATGGCTTGCACATCAATACCTTTAGGTAAAGCGCTTTTTAATAAATCTCCTAAATATTTAGCTGTTGCAATATAACGGCAGAAAATTATAGGATAGACGCCATTACCTACCCATTCTTTTACCTGATCAATCGCGAATTTTGCCTTATTATCATTTTTTAAGGTCATTAATTGCTCAACTTGCTTGATCAAATTATCTATTGTAATTACATCTTCTGACTGTAATTCTAATTGTTCCATTAGATCTGTTTCCAATATATCTGAATCTTCATTTTCAGCAGATAATAATGGGTTTTCAACTATGATCTCATCACTAATGATTTGTTTAGCTCTTTTTGCTTTTAACATATCCAATCCTGCTCTTGGACTAGACATTACTCCTCTTAATAATGCTAGTGCTGCCCAATAATGTGCAGCACCTTTATTTGTTTTTTCTCCTTTTCTAGTTATTCCTTGAGCAAAACTTAACACTTCTGTATAAAAATTTTTATAAGCTGTATTTAATGTATAACCAATTTCTTTTGTTTCTCTATCTGGAAAGGGAGTATCTTCATTTAACCATCTTTTGATATTTGCTCTTTTTCTCTGGACAAAATATTTAGCCAATTCAACTCTTTGAGCTTGTGTAATATTTTCAAAATCTAAAGCATCAAACTTTGGGTTTAATAACCCTAATAGTGAACGAAACTCAGTATCTTTTCCACTATGAGGTGTAGCTGTTAATAATAATAAATGTCTTTTATCATCTTGAGCTATATCGTGCAATAAACTATAACGTTGTTGTTGTGTTTTTGATTTTGCCCCAGCAGGTAAAGTACAAGTATGTGCTTCATCTACAATTATGAATTCAGGACAATCTGTTAGAAAAATTCCTTTTTTAGAATCTTGTTTCACATAATCAATAGAAATTACTTGATATGGATAATGATGAAATACACTTCTATCATCAGGTATTTGCCTCTCTAATCTTGCAATTGTTGAAGAACGAATAATTTCCGCTTGAATGTCTAATTTGTCTTTTAATTCACCTTGCCATTGTTCACATAAATGAGGTAAACAAATTACTGCAAAACGATCTACTTCACCACGCTCCATAGCTTCTTTTAAAATCATTAAAGCTTCTACTGTTTTCCCAATACCTACATCATCTCCTATTAACAAACGAGTAACCTCTTGTTTTAAAGACATTACTAAGGGAATCACTTGGTAAGAACGAGGACGAAATGATAACTTACCCATACAACGAAAAGGACCTGCTGCATTTCTAAATGATAATCTTGCAGCCTGAAATAATAATTTAGCCGATTGAAAATCACCAATATCTTTTTTTTCTGGATACTCTATTTCTGTATCTGTAATTTCTTGTCCAGGAATTTTAATTGGTAAAAAAACACCTGTCATTTCGTGATCAGAACCTCCTAATGGTTTTATGTTTAAGATTTCTTTATCATCGGAAGGCATTACAATCCATCTTCTACCTCTGTAATTTATTAAAGTTCCAGGTTTATGTTCTCTATTCATTATCTACCACTTTTCTAAAAATATCTTTTCTGCTTTCTGCCAATTCTTTTAAATCTAGATCATATCTCCAAACAATTACGTCATAACCAGCATCTGCTAACAAACCTCTCTTTTTAATATCATCTTCTTTTACAGATTCTTTATCGTGCACTGATCCATCAATAAATACAAATGATTGAGTACCGTTATCACTGTTATCATAAACGAAATCTGCAGAAATGTAATAATTTTTAAAATTTACCTGAGCTCTATCTGGAAGCGCCAAACCTTGGTTGTATAAATAATTTAAAAACTTTAATTCAGTTGATGATTTTTTGTCATAAGCATCTTTTAAAAATTCAAACTGTTTATGATAATTACTTTGTTCATTTTTACCTACTTCAATAGTTGCTTTAAAAAGTAACTCTAAAGGTGTTTTAATAAACTCTCTGTTGATAACCCCATGATGTCTTTGATTGTAATAGGATAATAAATCATCATAAGATGCACGAAGTGCATCTGGTTTATCATCTTCCAGCGTTACTGGATTGTAGTAACATAGTTTATAAGCTTCTTTGAAAACTTCTTTTAGTTTATCTGGATTTTTAATCAATTCAGAGAGAACCCCTAAACTACTTTCAGCAGCTTCATATAATAATATGTTTGCATGCTCTCCAGATCCCATGTTCCAAGCACCCAATTCACTTTCCTCTATTTGAAAAATTTTCTCAATAGCTCTTTTTAAAGCATAAGTTAGCGTAATAACGCCATCTTCATCAAGTCCTAAAGTTTTTACTGGTTGTATATATAAAACATCTGCTGTGTCTGTTGCATATACATGTACTTTTTTAATAGGATCTTTTTCAGGTTCTTTTTCTTCTTCTGATGGGTTTTTCCAAAAACCTGTATTTAAGCCAATATTGTATCCATTTTCATCTCCTGGCTTCGATCTTCTCCATTTTCTATTCAATTGCAATAATCTTGCAGAAGGACCATAGCGTAATTCTAACAACAATTCTCCATTATAGGTTAACTTACTTTTTTGAGTGTTTCTAAGTCCTCCAGAAAAAGAAAAGTATTGTTCTATATCATAGCCTGATGATGATCGTTCTTCCTCTTGTGAAGAAATACGTTCCATTAGTTTTGTTTGACTTTCAGCTAATTCTAATAAATTTGGTTTTACTTCCAGGGTATCCTCGTTATTTAATTCTACATTAGTGATTGGGTCATTATTTACACTAACACCTTCAGCATCTAAGAAAACATATCCTGTAGTTTTACTTATTTTTAATTTATGTAATAATTGTTCAGAATCTGTTAACATCATACGATTTACACGGTACTTATTACCCATATGATAAATCAGATTATTTGGACCAAACTCTTTTAAAGCAATAAAACGAGGTCTAGAAATGTACTCTCCTTTATCTCTATTACCAACAAAAGTTCTTACTGGTAAACGTGTAAAATTATATCCTGGTAAAAAACCTTCAGCTGCTAAATACCTGAAAATGTAAAATTCTGATTGAGAGCTATAATTTCGAGAATCATTTAGTAAAAGTTCTCTTTGTCTTTGTGCTAAAAAATGATCTTTATTTGCGTTTTTCTTTTCTTGAGCACCAGACTTGATCGTAGGATCATCCATAATCATTCGTGCTTTATTAATCATTTTCGTTGCATTTCTATATAATTCTCTCCAACGATTAAAGCTACGATCTAAAATTTCGAAATACTTTCTTGCTTGATTTTCTAATTTCTTATCAGAATACCAGTTACTCTCTTTTAATTGAGGTAATATATTTTTTAAGGATTTTTTAAATTGAATAATCCATTTATCTTGATTTAATTCAATCTGCTCTTTTATAAAAGCTTTGATATCTTCTCGAATAGGAAATTTATCCATTTGAGATAAATCTAAAATCTCAGAAACCGATGTTCTAACTTGTGACAGTCCCAACTCCATAAAAATGTATGCATTTAAATGAGAAATTATCAACTCTTGGTTTGATAAATCTAGTTTTGGTGCTGCGACAACACCTGCAACCATTTCTGTAGCATTGTCAAAATAATTTCTATCATGAGGGGAATTATTTGAACAGTAAGTCATTACTAAAGCCGTTTGCCCACTTCTACCTGCACGCCCACTTCTTTGTGCGTAATTAGCAGGACCCGGAGGAACATTTCGCATATGTACCACATTCATACTGCTAATATCAATTCCTAATTCCATTGTAGGTGAACAAAATAGCGCTGATATTTTTCCTGATCTAAAATCTATTTCTCTCTCTTGTCTGTCATGAGAAGGTAACTGACCTGTATGCTCAGCTCCATAAATATTCTTATTTAAATCTGCGTAGTTAATTTTATAATAGTCTTGAAAGTAGGTGTTTGGTTTTATTTCAAGATCAGAAATCGTATTAATTCGAACTTTATCTAATTCTACTGTTTTTTCATTACCTAACTTCCAAACTACCTGGTCTAAACGAAGTCGATACCCCATTACTGATCCTTTTCTTCCTTTTACTTCAAAAGACTGTAATATATTAGCTCGACGCATTACCTCATAAATAGTAATCATAAAATCGGTTAATTCATCTCCTTTAAAAGGGGTTTTACCGTGATACTGATTAAATAGCCTTTTGAAATACTTTCCTAAAGCACTTAAATGTCCACAACCTGCAGTTTCTATACCAAAAGGCAACTTGCCAACACCTCTTGGTATTAGCGTTACTGGAGCTGCAATTTTCTCATTTTCATCTAAGCACCAATTACTATCAATTCTTAGTTTGTCTTTTATTTCATTTGCAAGTTCAGCTCTTTTACCTTCTTCTAATTTACGATGATCTAAAGCAAAAGAAGTTCTAAAATAAGTTGTTATTTGTTTTAATACTTCTGTACGCTCTGATACAGATAACACATTCATTAATGCTATATTTTTCCATTCATCATCATCTTTTGCTAATTGATTTAATGTCTTATAATCAATATCTAATAATGCACATTGTTCAAGATTAGGTGTATTGTAACGCCAACCTCGTTTCAAGTCATAAAGAATTCGAGTAAATAAATACTCTTCTAGCATTTCTTTATTTTTTGCATCTGGATATTTTGGATTTTCAGAAGGTCTCCTGGCGTATTCAATCTCTTTTAACGCCAACTTTTCAGCCGTTTTATTTGCTATATTACTTGCGTTTAATCCTTCATTATTATCTAAAAGAGCATAATATATTGCTGACCTTAATTGAACTGTTGAAATAAAATCATTAAAATGACCTGCCTGTAAAGAGGCATCTTGTCTATTATCCGTAAAACTTAATAGCTTCTGTAAACTTTGATCTAAACCTTCTTGATTTAAAGCTTTTATAGTGCTTAAAGCCGTAATAGTTGTTGCTGTGCTTCTACCTTCATTACCAAGACGCATTAATTTTGTAAACTCATGAACTTTTGAGTCAAAAATTACACCTGATGTAGGATCTAAAAGCAAATGACAAGGAAGAAACCACGCTTGTATTTTTGAACTATCTTCATTTTCTGAAAAATCACCATTTTTATCAATCCAAATTCTTTGAGGTATTTTAGATTCATAATAATTCTCTATTACTCTTTCATCACTCTTTTTTGTCCAGTTTTCCGGTAAGTCAAAAATATCATCATCTTTCCAAATTGGCTGATCATTATTCAATAAAATATATCCATCAGGAAAATCTAATGCACCTAATTGTCTTTTTTTTGTACCTAAAGCTTTACTACCAGCTAAAGAAGTTTTGGTTATTTTTTGAGGTAAGTCACTTGGATTTCTTGGAATTAATATATTTTTATCATAGTCCTTTCTTACGCAAATAAATTCATGCCCAGAATATCTACTAAATAAAACTGGATACACAAAAAGTTCCTGATTTGTTTCATCATCTCTTGTGTACAAGGTATTATCTAAGGTAATCTGTCTATCTTCAGGAATTTCCATTGTTACAGAAACATTACCTGTTTGTGCTATAAATTGATGAAATTTAAAAGGCAAATAGCTTTTACGATTATTCATTTTAGAAGCTTCCTCGTTCAAAAACTCAGCCCATTTTAAAAAATCAACTAGCATACTTTTACATAGTTCAATATCTACATTTGTATCCACTGATAATTCTTGTGCTATTAAGGATAATGTTCTTGGAGTTGCTCTTGTTGTTGTATTATCTTCTAATAATTTTAAAGCTATTTTATTTTCTAACCAAATAGCTAATGGGTGGTTTATGAACATTTCTGACGATTCAGAAATATCTATTTTATCTCTTAAAACTCTTGCTACTTCTTTCAAATTAACGACACTACTTATAGTCGTATTCTCCAAATACTCACCTATAATTTGAGATTTATTAAACTCTTTATCAAAAATTTGCTTCCCTACTTTCGCAACTGCCAATTTTTGATCAGACAAAGTTCCTCCACTTGCCATAGTAGCGGAGGTACCAATACAAATTAATTCATTATTTGAGGAGGCTTGAATTCTTCTTATTAATAAAGATACATCTGCACCTTGACGACCACGATAAGTATGCAATTCATCAAAAACTAAGTATCTTAAATTCTCAAAAATGGAGTCGCGCATTGACCTTTCTGAAGCTCTTGTCATGATTAACTCCAGCATCATATAATTGGTCTGGATTATATCTGGAGGGTTGTTTTTAATATTCTCTCTTTCATCTCCAGATTCTTGCCCTGTATATTTTGCAAAAGTTAAAGGAAAATCTTGACCTGTATTTTCTTTAAAGTTATCAGCGTATTTTTTTATCTCCTCTTCTTGAGAATTAATTAAAGCATTCATTGGGTAAACTAATATTGCTTTAATTCCTGAAGCGTAATTATTTTTTAATAGGTCACTAAAAATTGTAGCTAAAAAAGTTAAAGACTTTCCAGAACCTGTTCCTGAGGTAACAATGAAACTTTCACCATTCACACCTTTTTTAATAGCCTCAACCTGATGACGATACAAATCAAATCCTTTAAAACAATGATTTAACCCACTATCTACAATTTGGTCATCCGCCAATTTTTTAATTGAAATTCCTTTTTCAAATGTTGGATTGAATTGAATTAAAGGTTCCGGCCATAATCGACCTTCTTCTAATTCTTCTTCTACTTTTTTCTTTATTCTTTGATCTTTTATTAATAAAAAACTATTAATATACGATTTATAATCACTTATAATTTGATTATGGACGTTGAATATATTCATTTGCAATTATTTTCTTTTAATTCCCTAATTCTGATTAATTCATTTCAACCATTCTAAATTTAACATTTAGAGTGTGAAATAAAATCAATAAAATTTAGTTTTATTTGCGCAATTTTTAACTAAAAAAGATAGTTTCTAAAGATATACATTTTGCTTAAATAAAACAAAAGGAAGTGTCTTAACTTTTAAACGGCAGTCTATTTCCTAAGTAAACCAACCTATTAGTATGTAAATCAAAATAAGGAATTTGTCCCATTAAGTTTGGTGGTAAATTTTTAATTTGATGATATCGTTTTAAACTAGCCGCTAGTTTTAAAACATCCCCTTTAGTTGCCGGTTTATTTTCTTCTGGAGTAAAAATATTTTTAGCAATTTCAACGATACCTGCTCCAATTGCTGAGTTCGCAACTCCAGCTGCACTTATTTCATCTACTTTTACTTTACTAGTCCCCTGCTCTTTCTCTTTTATTTGAAGATCAGTAGACTTTATTGCTAGCCCAACATTCTTAAAACGATGAAACGAAACCCTGCAAGAATTGCTACAAAATTTCTGTACCTTCCTTCTTTTTGGTACAAAATCCTTTTTACAGTATCGACAGCAATAGTATTGCTCTTCCATATTTTTTATGTATTAAGCGTTAATTGCACGTACAATTAACGCTTAATTGCAATAAAGTGCAACTTTTATTCGATTTTTATATCAAAAACGGTTTCTAACAAATACTTTTGAGATTCTTCATCTGTAATATACTGTTGCTTTTTCTTCTTTACTTTTTGTTTAGGTGGAGCAATTTCTTCTTGCAGTATTTCTGAAATATTTAAGTGAATCATAACGCATTCCCGCATAAAATCCTCTTCAGCTTGGGTTTTTCGAAAATTAGGAAAATCTTTATCAATACCTGATTTATGCAACCTATAAGCCGCATTTTGTAGCGTAAAATGACCTAAATACTTTTTATATCTTTCATCTTTACTTGAATGAACATCCAAGACTAATAATTCTGCCAAATACTACATTGCAAATAAATGCTCTTTGTAATTATTAATTAAAATTGAAAATTGTGCTGGATTTAAGACGGTTTCATATTCAGCCAAGTCAAATAAATTCTCCTTTAAAGCACGTTGCTTTTTGAATACTTCTTGTGATTCGTCTTTATCATCCATAAAAATAATATCCATTTTTTTCCTCGCCACAATTAAGACATCAAATGCCCAATCAATTTCATTGAGCAATTTTTCTTCCATAAAGACTTCAACATAACTTTTTGGTATATAAAACAAAAATGGATACGAAGCTCGGTCTCTTAATTCTTCAAAAATCGCATGTACTTTTCTAGGTTCCTTGTTCATGTTATTTAAATAATTTTGAGTAATCTTCAGGTAATTCAGCATCAATTTCTCTTAAATATTTCTCCAACGCACTCATGGAACGATGCCCTGTGATTAACATTAAATTACTCTTTGCTTCAAATGGAGCTGAATCTTCTCTTAGTTTTCTATATAATTTAGAAATAAAGGTGTGCCTAAAACTATAAATTCCATAGTCTTCATTTAGCTTAAAATGTTCTTTTACAACACTTCTAAATCTTTTAGAAAAATGATCTCTTCTATTGGTTTCGTTCGCCTCCCAATACCCACCAATTTTGTCTGGTGTAAATAAAAAGGCTTCTTGATCCAATTGAGATAAATCAGGTAATTCATCAAATAAAATACTAGGAATAATTTTCGTTTTTAACGGGCTATTTTTTGCCTTAAACTGAACTGTTTTTGTCTCTAAGTTGATATCCTTAATTCTTAATCGGCAAACTTCAATAGGTCGCATAAAACTGTAGGAAACAAACTTAATGAACAGCAGTAAATCTCGATCTTCTTTTTCTAAGTAGGTAAAGATTTTTTCTTGCTCTTTTAGAGGATACGTTTTATGCCTTGTGGGTTTCGATTTTAATACAGGAATTGTTGGGATGTAGTTTTCAGTGACCATTTCATTGTTCTTGAGCACTTGAAAAAGACTTCCTAATTCAGTCCGATAGTTGTTCCTACTTCGTGGGCTTGTTTCTAAAAGGATACTATTCAAAAAGGCTGTGAGATCTTTTCTTGTTATCTCTTTGATGTTTTTCTTATCCGGATAAGTCTTTTGTATCCAAGTAATAAACCGGAGTATTTTACTTCTATAATCTCGAATCGTTCCTTTACTGACTTCTTTTTCCTTGAGGTCTAAAGCGGTATCAAATGCTTTTTGAATGGAAATCCCTTCTTCTTTTGGTTGAATTTGTGAAGTTTTTTCTTTTTCAGAAAGCTCTTTTTCTTTTGATTTCTTACTCTTTTGTGTGGTCTCTTTTTTGGTATTGACTGTGAATGACTTTTCGTCTATGGCTTCTTGAATAGCTTTTTTTATAGCATTATTGACCCTTGATGAAATAACTTCTTCTTTTTCCTTCTCAATGGAAGTTTTGGTTGCCGATGATCTTTTTAATTGATCGTACAACTCAGCATTATCTGCAAATGGATTGTAGCCTTGGCGCAATAGATACAGTAAATTTTTACGATACGAAGTTAGAATTGTGAGTCGAGCTTCTTTGGTTTTGTATTTATTTACTTTTCCATAGATGTTTCCCAATCTTTTCATTCTTCCTGTTTTAGGATTCCGAAAGGAAAAATACACATACCAGCGCTTGGAAAGGTCTCCGTCTGCTGTATAGATTTTGGGTAGCGAAAAATGGGTTTTCTTTTTCAAATCGTGTCCCAAATCGTGTTCATTTTTAATCGTAAATGTAAGAAATTCGCGAATTAAAGGCATAAAAAAACAGTTTAGTGACCTAAACTGTTGATTTATATCGATTTAAAATAGTAGCGGGAACTGGACTCGAACCAGTGACCTTTGGGTTATGAGCTCTGCGACTATCAAATTCTAAACGCATTTACTGGGCTCAAAGCCTTTAAAAAGATAAAAACGTATGCAAAAACGTATGCAGTTTTTAGTTTTCTGATTATTAATAATATTAGATGCAAGATACTCAAAAAAAAGTAAACTTCATGACTATAATTATTACTTGAAAAGTAAAAAATCTAAATACTAAATTCTTATAGATTGCACCTCAAATTTAATTCCAAAAAACACTATACAGTACTACCAAAATCAGCATAATTGCAAATGCACCAATATTGAATAACGGACTTGTTTTAAACATTTCTTTTGAAATATCAATCCCTTTTTCGTCATCTGCACCTTTGTGCTGAACGTAACTTACCAATCCAATTACAATCATGGTCAAAATTACAGTGTATCCCATTTGATCCATAAACGGCACATCCACAAATAGCGAACTTGTAGACCATCCTTTTGGCGCTACTTTAAAATACATGGCAATTGGAATGGATACCAAAGCACCAATAATAGCACCTTTGTTCGTGGTTTTCTTCCAGAACAATCCTAACATAAACACCGCTAAAATTCCTGGACTTACAACTCCTGTATATTCTTGAATAAATTGAAATGCTTGATCTAAATTGCCTAATAATGGTGCCATAATACAAGCGATTAACAAAGCAACACCAGCAGAAATTCTACCCATATTTACAGTGGCTTTATCACTTGCAGTTTTATTGATGTATTGTTTGTAGATATCCATTGTAAAAATGGTAGACGTTGAATTTAACATCGAAGCTAATGAGGATACAATAGCTGCTGCTAAAGCTGCAAACGCCACTCCTTTTAATCCTGTTGGTAAAAACTGTAATAACCAAGGATAGGCTTTGTCTGCTTGTTCGGCAGTTGGTAAATTTTCTAATCCGGCTGCTCCTAATCTCGCCATAATTACAGGATCGTTGACCATTACATAGGCTGCAATACCAGGAATTACAACAATTAACGGAATTACTAATTTTAAACCGGCTGCAAATAAAATCCCTTTTTGTGCTTCTTTTAACGATTTCGCCGCCAAAGTTCTTTGGATGATATATTGATTAAAACCCCAGTAATATAAATTCGCAACCCACATTCCTCCAACAAGAACTGCAATACCTGGTAAGTTTTTATACTCAGGATTCGATTCATCTAAAATCATCGCAAATCGCTCAGGAACTGCCTCGTAAATGGTTGTCAATCCTGCAAACATACCTTGTCCGTCAGAAACTGTATTCAATGCTAAGTACGTCGTTACCAAACCACCAATGACTAGAAAAACGACTTGAATTACATCCGTCCAAGCTACTGCTGATAATCCTCCATATAAGGAATACGCCGCTGCAAACAATGCTAGACCAGCAACTCCATACATCATCGGAATTCCCATAATAGTTTCTAAGGCAAGAGAACCTAAATACAGAACAGTGGTTAAGTTTACAAAAACATATAAAGCAATCCAAAAAACAGCTAAAATGGTTTTTAAGTTGGTAGAGTATCGTTTTTCAACAAACTCAGGAATGGTGTACAAGCCTTTTTCAATAAAAATGGGCAAGAAATATTTTCCTACGATAATTAAGGTGATGGCTGCCATCCACTCATACGAAGCAATGGCTAATCCGGAGGCAAATCCAGAACCAGACATTCCAATAAATTGCTCAGCAGAAATATTCGCAGCAATTAAGGAGGCTCCGATGGCCCACCAAGGCAAGGATTTACTGGCCAAAAAATAATCTTCGGCATTTTTTTGATGTCCTTTTTTATCCCTAGAAACCCATAAACCGACTCCTAAAATTAAAATAGCATATGCTATAAAAATAATGTAATCTAAAATTTCAAAACTTGCTGTCATAATTTGTGTACATATTTGTTAGTTGATTTTTTTACTCTTTTATTTTTTAATTAAGCTACTGCCAAATAAGACAGTTTAATTAAATACTTTTATTTGGAACCTTATAGAAATAAGAACATTAACTATGCTTATTCCATAAATTCTCCATTTCTTCAAGCGTTTTTCCTTTAGTTTCAGGTACAAATTTCCAAACTAAAACGGCGGCTAATACCCCCATAACTCCATAAATCCAATAAGCAAAACCATGATTGAATTTTTCTAAGAGATACGAGTTTTTATCCATCATAGGAAATGTCCAAGACACTATATAGTTCGAAATCCATTGGGCTGCAACAGCTAAAGCCAAGGCACGACCTCTTATTTTATTTGGAAAAATCTCCGATAACAACACCCAACAAACGGGCCCCCAACTCATGGCAAAACTAGCCACATAAATAAGCATACATACCAAAGCTGCAATCCCGATTGTTTGGGTGAAAAATGTGGTTCCCAATGCAAACATAGAAAACGCCATTCCTAAAGCTCCAATGATCATTAACGGTTTTCTGCCAAACTTATCAACCGTTAAAATTGCCAAAACAGTAAAAAGTAAATTGACTGAACCTACAATAATCGTTTGCAATAATGCAACATCAGTACCAGACCCCATACTTTTAAAAATTTCAGGAGCATAATACAATACTACATTTATACCCACAAATTGTTGGAAAACCGAAAGCAATATCCCAATCACAATAATCCCAATTCCAAAAGAAAATAACTTACCTGAATGTTTACTTGTTACTGTATTCTGGATTTCAGCTACTATTTTTTTTGCTTCCTCCATACCATTCACTTTTACAAGTACATCGAACGCTTTTTCTGGTTTGGATTTTAACACCAATGATCTTGGTGTGTCTGGCACAAATAGTAACATGAACAAGAATAAACTCGCAGGAATGATTTCAGAAGCAAACATCCAGCGCCACCCTACTGTATTTAACCAAGAATCATCTCCTTGCCTAGAAATGTAATAGTTTACAAAGTAAACCACCAACATTCCAAAAATGATTGCAAACTGATTTAAGGACACCAATTTGCCTCTAATTTTTGCGGGTGCAATCTCTGCAATGTATAAAGGAGACAACATCGAAGCAAGACCAACGCCGATTCCTCCTATGATTCGATATCCAATAAATACATAAATAAATGTATGGTCTGCTTCTCCTATGGGTATTAAAAACATTTCTGGCATTGCGGAACCGATAGCAGAGAATAAAAATAAAACGGCTGCCAAAACCAATCCGTTTCGTCTTCCAAGTTTTTTACTAATGATCCCTCCTGAAATTCCACCGATAACACATCCAATTAAAGCACTAGAAACCACAAATCCTAAACGTGCATTTGCGCTCATTTCATCCAATCCAAAGGGAAGCACAAAAAAGCTTTCTAAAGAACTTACGGTTCCTGATATAACGGCTGTATCATACCCAAATAAAAGTCCTCCAAGTGTGGCTACTAATGTTAGTTTAAGTAAGTAGCTACTATTTCTAGATAACCCCATAACACATCCCTTTTTATAACTTCTTTTAAATGTATTGATTAATTATATTTTCAAACAATTCTTGTTTGCCGCTTTGTAATGCTAACTCTCCATTTTCTTGAGCTATTTTATATAAGTCTTGTAAATCTAGTTTCCCTGCTTCAAAAGTCGCGCCTTTTCCAGCATCAAAAGAACTATATCTTTTTTCTCTTAGAGCTTGGTAAGATGAAGAAGTCAGTATTTTATCTGCCGTAACTAAAGCTCTAGCAAAGGTGTCTGCTCCACCAATATGTGCATGAAAAACATCCTCCATATCTGTTGAGTTTCTTCTGATTTTTGCATCAAAATTAACGCCACCTCCTTGTAAACCTCCTGCTTCTAAAAAGACTAACATTGCTTCTGTAGTTTCTTGAATGTTATTCGGAAACTGGTCTGTATCCCATCCATTTTGATAATCTCCTCTGTTGGCATCTATACTTCCTAACATCCCTGCTTTGGCGGCAACTGCCAATTCGTGTTGCATAGTATGTTGTGCTAACGTAGCATGATTTACTTCGATATTCATTTTAAAATCTTTGTCTAATCCATATTCTTTTAAAAAGCCAATAGCTGTTGCAGAATCAAAATCATATTGATGCTTCATGGGTTCCATTGGTTTTGGCTCTATAAAAAAAGTTCCTTTAAATCCTTGTGCCCTAGCGTAATCTCTAGCCATCGTTAAAAATTGACCCATATGATCTAGCTCACGTCCCATATCCGTGTTTAGCAAAGACATATACCCTTCTCTTCCTCCCCAAAAAACGTAGTTTTCACCATTTAATTTAATCGTAGCATCTAAAGCTAATTTTACTTGACCTCCAGCTCTTGCTACTACATTAAAATCTGGGTTAGTTGAAGCTCCATTCATATAGCGTGGATTTGAAAAACAGTTGGCGGTTCCCCATAATAATTTGACACCGCTTTCTACTTGCTTTTCTTTGATGTAATCTGTAATGGTGTTTAATCTTTTCTCAGATTCTGCAAAAGTTGCCCCTTCTTGAATTAAATCATAATCGTGGAAACAGAAATAATCAAAGCCCATTTTGCTAATAAATTCAAATGCAGCATCTGCTTTGTCTTTTGCTGCTTGAATTGGGTCATTGGATTGATCCCAAGGGAAATTCTGTGTTCCAGGTCCAAAAGGATCTGAACCTTGCCCACAGAACGTATGCCAATAAGCAATTGCAAACTTAAAATGTTCACGCATTGTTTTTCCTGCAACTACTTGTTCAGGGTTATAATATTTAAAAGCCAATGGATTGTCTGATTCCTTACCTTCAAATTGTATATTGTTGATTCCTTTAAAATATTCTTTATCTCCTAAAATTGCCATTGTGATATATTTTTAAAATTTTATGTTTGTTTTTATTTGGTATTTATAATAAGATTCAATTCTTTTTTCCAGCTCTCATAAGCCTTTACATAAGGTGCTTTATCTTTAAAAGGCATAAAGGTCATAACGTGGTCGTTATCTTCAACTAATTTTCCATACGATTCAAAATCTCCTTTATGCAAACCAGCAGCTCTGGCTGCACCAATAGCTCCTGTTGTGTTATAGATTTCTATTTCTTGATTTATTAAAGTAGCCACTGTGTTTGTAAAGATTTCAGAACGGAACAAATTATCATTTCCGGCTCTCATCACATTAATCTTTATACCATCAGATTTTAGTATGTCCATCCCATACACAAAAGAGAATGCAATGCCTTCTAAAGCAGCTCTGCACAGATGTCCTTTTTGATGATTATTCAAATTAACATTCACTAAGCGTGTTCCGATTTCCATGTTGTTCAGCATTCTTTCAGCGCCATTTCCAAAAGGAAGCATACAAACTCCATCTGAACCTACAGCAACTTCTGAAGCTAATTGATTCATCTCTTCATAAGAAGTAACAGATAAATTATTCAGCAACCATCTGTACTGAATTCCTGCGCCATTAATGTTGAGTAATTTTCCAATTCTTGGAACTGATTTTTTATAGTTTACATGAGCAAAATTGTTAACTCTTGTGCTCTCTTTTCCTGATAAGCTTTCTGTAACAGCATACACAACTCCTGAAGTTCCTCCAGTTGCAGCAACTTCACCTGGATTAAATATGTTTAAAGAAAGTGCATTGTTGGGCTGGTCTCCCGCTCGATAAAATATGGGAGTACCTGCTGCCAAACCACTTTCTTTTTCACCTTTTTTATCTACAACAGATTGTAATCCGAAGGTGTCTACGATGTCTGGCACTAATTCTTTGTCTATATCGTAATAATCTAAAAGAAAATCGGCCACCCTATCATTTTTAAAATCCCATAAAATGCCTTCAGAAAGTCCTGAAATCGTAGTGTTTATTTTGTTTGAAAATCGATAAGCAATATAGTCGCCAGGCAGCATAAATTTGTATGCTTTTTTGTAAATATCAGGTTCATTGTCTTTTACCCATTTTAATTTTGAAGCTGTAAAGTTGGCTGGGGAGTTTAATAAATGACTTGTGGATTTTTCGCTACCAATATCTACAAAGGCATCCTTCCCAATTTGAACTGCCCGACTATCGCACCAAATAATACTTTTTCGTAATGGGTTTCCTTTTTTATCAACTAACACCAAACCGTGCATTTGGTAAGAAATACCAATGCCTTTAATTTGAGTTCTGGATATATTGTATGTTTTTTTTAAAGTATCAATGGCTTTACAAATGTGTTTCCACCATTCTTCTGATTTTTGTTCTGCCCATCCGTTTTTTAAAGCTAGCATGCTCATTTCGGTTTTGGGCTCTTGTACTACTCCCAAGCTTTTTCCTGTAGAAATTTCTACCAAGGCCGCCTTAATAGACGAACTCCCTAAATCAAATCCTATGTAATACATTTTTTATGTATGTTATAATTTTTTTACCCTTGCTATGTTATCTCTAATAAACTATAACTTTATAGATTCCCTGCGTTACTATTTTTTATTTTTTTACCAAAAAAACTGTTTGAACTTTATTTACAAAAGGTAACCTCAAAATATAGACCCTTGAAGCAAAATTTCTTAAATCAATTTTTATTTGAGCTTCTTTCGTCACTATTTTTTTAGTAAACAAAATATTCCCAGATAAATCTATAACCTGAAAACTATCCACTTCGCCAAAAAGTGAAGGAGGTAGTTCAATAGTAAATATTCCTTGTGATGGATTGGGGTAGACAGAAACTCGTATTAAAGGACCATCCTCAATTTCTTCTTTATCAATTGATAACGTATTTAACTGTGTGTTTAAAATCAATTCTTCTAATGCTGTTTTAAAATCTAAATCTGAAAGCATCAAATTTGATATTGTATTGTCTTGAACCTGCTCAATTGCCATGGCTATAGCAGCCGTATTTATATCAAATCGTTCCCAATTGGGTGCCCATTTTTCATTTAAACCTCCGGGTAATTCTTTCATTCTTATGTTATCTGGAAACCCGAGTAATGGATGAAAATATCCTGTTTTTCCATATGCTCTTAAAGCAGTCATAGAAGAACTTGGTAAAAAGGGATATGCTAAAACAGCTCCATAGGGTGCCGGAGAAATTTGAATTACTTCATTTGAGTTTAATGAGCCATGGGCCTCGGAACCTTGATTTGATATGTAAGAATCATAGGATACGAAGCCATTTTCATCAACATTTGATACCGTTCCGCATGCCGTTAATCCAATTAAAGGAAGACCTAAAACTTCCAAAGATGTTTTTGCATCAAATTCATATGCTTTTTTACTGTTGCCTATAAAAGGGCCCAAAGTTCCCGTCCAAAGCTGCAGCCAATTGTAAGTGAATCCAGCACCAAACCAACTAGGGAAAAAACCTTTTTTTTCTATTCTGATAATCTTATCCAAAATAACACTATCTAATTTTCCGCTTGCAATGGCTTCGGTATATATCAATTCTGTTTCCTCAGAAAATGCATCTCCCCATTCTCCATCTATAGGATTCCCAGAGGTGTCCAATGCTTTTGGTATTCTTCCGTTTTCTGTAAGTATTTGATCCCATTGAGGTTTATCTAAAAGAGCATCGGCAATGGCTACAATTGATGCGTCATCATTATATTTTTGTTTTGCAATTCTTATTCCTGCAGCACACATTGCCCAGTCTATGGTACTTATATTTTGCCAAATTGGAATTCCTTCAAAATTCATCCAATGCTGAGGAAACCCTAAAACACCACTCACTCCATTATTTACATCGAGTGCATTTAACCAATTGAGGATAGAACTTATTTTTGTCTTTGCTTCAACCGGAGATAGCATACCTTCTTTTTCTGCCAAAACAAAAGCTGCAATTGACATTCCTAATCCAGAAAGTTGAACATGATTCTCTCTACTTGAAATTTCTTGTACAACGCCTCTGTCTTCATCCAACTGAATATAATGCCAAATAAAATATCGGATCGCAGATTCTTTTAACCATTGCAGTACCTCCTCATCTTCTGTTGGAATTGAAAATGGCGCTACTGTATCATCTAATAAATAAAGATCATCTAACAAAATAGCCGAAGCAAAAGCATTAGTATCTCCTAACACCTGATTGTCTGAATTTATAGAAAATTTAATCTGACGCATATGTATAGCCGTAAATGGAAGCTCATAACTTGCCCATTCCGTGCTGACAGAAATCGTTTGAGCATGCAAAACTTCATCTGCATCATTTCTAACTTCAACATCTAATGATATTGGCATTCCAATTGCTTTTGCCTTAAAACTTATCCCGTTTAAGTTACTTAATTCTGCAGGTAATTCTAATCGGGTTGCTGCATCTAACGTTGAAAATGTAGAAACTAAAAGAGAAGCTTCTTGACCGGATATAGTTTTATCTGATGTAATATGAATCTCATCAAAATAAGATTTTTCAGCGACTCCAGATGTAGGAGCGATCCAAAACCAAGTGATTTTTTTTCCTGCATATGCTGATAAATCAATTTGAATGTTTTCCCATTGTCCTCCATTGTATACTCCATTAAAAGACTTATTACTTACATCTCCCTCAAAAAAGAGCTGAACTTGATAATTGCCAGCGCCATTAGGATTGTATAATTGAAAGTTAAAAACACTGGTATCCGTTACTAAAGCATTCAATGTGCCGCTAATTCCTTTCCATGAACTAGTAGGATTGTTTTCGATTACATAAGAAGAAGTATTTACGGCATCGCTAAGCGGATTTGATACGATACTTGCCCAAGGGTTATTTGCAAAATCTAAATGAACACCAGTGCCTACTTCATCCATAAATAGGTCTAGACTACTAGTGTTAAAATCATTAAAATTTATCCGAAGTGCTTGCTCCCATTCAGACCTATCCATCGATAAATTAACAGCTTCTGAGGTTGTTTCCAACTTATACTCAGACATCATTTCTGTAAACCCTAACCTTGCTTGGTCATTGGTTAAAAGGGGAATCCCGACTTCTAGATTATTAAAAGAATGGTTTTGCGCAATCACTTCTTCTGAAATAGGTTCGGATAGGTTTCCATCTAAATACAAATTATCAATATAGGTTTGTGTCACCTCATTAGAACTTGGGTATATGATAAACCAACTCAATGTTTTTCCTATATGTTCTGACAAATCAATGACTTGGCTAGTCCATTCCGAAAGGTCATAGTTTCCGGAAAAGAAATATTTATCAGAACTTCCATCGAATGAAAATTGAATTTGATAATTTCCTGATCGAGAAAGATTCAAAAATTGAATGTGAAAAATTCTAGTATCGTTTGTTATTTCAACAGCACAATTACCACTTATTCCTTGCCAAGACGCACTCGAATTATTAGAAATTACGGTTGCAGAAGAATTCAATTGAGTACGCAACGGATTCGCAACAAGAGAACTCCATAAATTTTGACCAACATTAAAAGTTGCTGCTTGTGCTGTATCATCAAATAGTACAACTTGCGCATTCATATGGAATACGCAACAACTAAAAAGGCTAATGATTACACATAAAGCTCTCATAATTTCATATATTTATTTTTATGACATCAAGTTTTACTCAATTATACACTATATAAACGATTAATTACTTATAAATTTTTTATCTTTTATAGGTAACCACTTTATAAATTCCTGGCGTTGCAATTGTTTGTTTTGTTGCTGGCGAATATGCATCGGGCTCACCTTCTTTTTTAGTAACATTTACAATATTCTCTTCAGTTTCAAACGTTCTACCAAATACCCTTAACCTTGCATTATGATAAGTTTCATCTCCATTTAGCATTCTTGTAGTTACCCACTTTTCGCCTTCAAACCGACCTTCAAATACTTGTCCAATATAACCAATTGTATTTTTTACTTCAGATTCAAAAAACAAAGTTATATTCATGCCTATTACCATAAATTCGTTGGCATCTGTTTGGATGATAATTCCAAAAGAAGGTTCATTTGGTTTTTCATACATTACTTTTACTTTCCAGTCGCCCATATAAAAATCTTTGTAAGTATCGCCCTGTTCTCTTAAGACTGCATGCATTTTCCCTGTTCCTTGATATTTTTTAATAAGATGTTGTACTTCGTTTAAAAGTTCATAAGACTTTGTAAATACAAAATTATCAGCAGCATCTTCAATTCCGAATGGCGAAAAACAGATGGCATCATGCTCACCAAAAGCATAAAAAGCTCTACCAACCTCAGCTTTAGATTCTGGTACTAATAAAGGATTATCGTCTCTGTGATACATCGCAACGATTTCTTTGAAATTCGATAAATAAATATCTGGCGACTGAATATCGATATCTGGCGCAGCGGCTTTCCAAATATCCATCACTCTAGAAACTGGACCTCCATTAGGATACACACCAGGTAAATCCTCTGGTTTTTGAACAATCCAAGCATTTACCATCATTGGTAAATTATACTGCTCTCTGCCTGACTTAGCTACAAAATTGATATAAGTAGCATATTCCCATGTAGTAAAAAAGGCTT
The DNA here is from genome assembly GCF_019968605.1 of Polaribacter litorisediminis. Lineage (NCBI taxonomy): Bacteria > Pseudomonadati > Bacteroidota > Flavobacteriia > Flavobacteriales > Flavobacteriaceae > Polaribacter > Polaribacter litorisediminis. The sequence continues at coordinate 4,025,634 of NZ_CP082966.1, read as the reverse complement.
TGGCTTCTGGTGTATTTCCAAAGATTTCTTTCCAAGTTCCTTTTGTTTTAAAGTTAGATTTTGACCAGGCATCGCTAACATACGGTTTTAAATGTTTTTTGTTTTTCTTTAAATAGCTCATCAACGCTTTTGGAACCTCTTTTTCGTATAAGTTTAGTACTACTTTATTATAATCGATGTCTTGAAACATACCCACTTCATTTTGTGGCTGCATTAAAATAACAGTTTGATCTGTATCATATTCCTTAATATGCTTCATTAATTGAGTAAATGCTTTGGCATCAGCTATTTTAGTAGCTTCACAAAAAGGCGACAAAGTTTCTATTGCTTTGCCTTCTTTCGTTTTTACTCTAAAAAAGCGTTTGGTATCTTTTTTAACCCAAAGTGGTGCGTAACTAGATTCGCCGTTTTTCCAACTTGCAAACCATAACAAGCTTACTTTTAAATTATTTTTTTTAGCATTATCTATAATGGCATCTACTAAAGTATAATCGTAAACCCCTTCTTTAGGCTCAAATTGTTCCCAAGCTAGGGTTACAAATACCGAATTTAGATTCATTTTTTTTAACTTCGGAAATAAGGGTTCCATATATTCTATGGTTGACGCTGAAGAGTTGTGCACTTCGCCAGCAATCATTAAAAAGGGCTGGTCATTCACCATAAGTTGTGTTACATTGCCATTTTTTTGTAAATGAGGTATCTTATTTTGAGCATTAATAATACTCAAAGATGAAACCAAAAATAAGAGTCCAAAGATTGTTGCTTTTTTCATTTGTTTATAATTATAGTTTTTATTGTAGTTTTATTTAATAGGTTTTAAACCAGCTGCTTTAAAAGATGCTTTGTATTCAGGTGCTTTTTTTGCTAGTTCCCATAACATATTAGAACGATAATTCTCTATAGACAATACATTAATTGGTTGGAAAAAAGTATCTGGTTTTTTGGCTAATTCCCTTGTGTTGGTATTTACGCTCATTACAAACCCTTTTTCATTATAAATTCCTTCGTTTTTGAATTCGTTATATAAAATTCGTAAACATTTTATGGATTCTTTTGGAGCAAACGGAATGGCGCTCATAACAGCAGATATAGAAATTGTGCCTTCATCAAAATCGCCTTCCGCAGGTAATCCGGTTACCATCCATTTTTTTGAGATCGGAGAATACGTATCGTAAAACCCCCAAACATCTCCATACAATTTATTTTTTCCGGGGTTGATTTGTGCATACCTTATTTGCGCTTTAATGGCCTTTTGCGTGCCTTCAAAATAATCCATATTATTTATGTTACCTATAGAATCTCCATATCCCTTTAAATCAAACCAAATATGAGACTGTACCAAATAGCCCAATTTAGCCGTAGGATAATTGTCTAATTTTAGTATTTCTGGATTATTGACTGTAATTCCTGTAAACTGTTTTGAATTTTTATAATCGTATTGTTTTGTAGAGAAATATCGGTATCCATATTGTTCATCAACAAATATTTTTGAAACATAGTTTTTATAAGCTTCGGTGCCATAATTCCAGTTTTTAGACCCTAATACGAGTAATTGCAAGAAAAAGGTTTCATCCATTTCACCAACCAAATCCTTTCCGTCAAATTGTTTACCATCTTCCCCGTTTTTAAACCAGGTAAAACATTTTCTATCTGTATTGTATGCGAAATTCCAATTAATCCGATCACATATTGAATTACAGAGTTCTCTGATTTCATTTTCAATAGGATTGTCTTTATCAAAAAATTGTCTTACCGTAAATTGTATGGAGGTTGCAAAAAATGCCGTGCCAACCACATCATAGGGTTGTCCAAAATTACCATAGGTTTTGCCTTTAATCTTTTCACCTGTAATTCTATGAAAAGATCGCGGAAAAATACCTTGTGCCGTTTTAGCGTTTTGATATACTTTAAGGTATTGCAAGACCTCTTTTGCACCTCGTTCTCTAGAAATCCAACCATTTTTTATAGCTACAGAAAAAAGATTAATTCTGTAACCATCATTTTCTACAATAGCAATTGAATCTTTATTTGTAAGGCAATTTTTGGTGTAATCAAATTGAATACGTTCTAAAAATTGATCATCCGTTAGTTCATCTAAACGATGTGTATCGATGGTTAAAAAGTCTTTTTTATGAGAGCGTTCCCTATCAAAAAGCGGAGTCTCTTTTTTTAGTTCCTCATTATTTTTACAACTAATGGTTACGATTAGTAGTAATAATAGAAAATAGATGTTATGAACTGACTTCATAAAAAATAATAAGTTTTAAAATTTGATTTACAGTTTGTGAAATAAAAGTCCGTCATAGAATAATGAACTTGTAATTTCTATTCTATTTCTTTAAATGATACTCCGTCTATTGAATTACTTAATTTTAAAATTTTAAGATCCTTATCAATCAAAGTAGGATTATACGCTAACTCAACTTCTAATGGCATAAAATACGCTAAGGTTGACCAGCCATAAAAAGGTTTTAAACCATAGCCTTCTCCTGTTTCGGCATTAAAAAATTCTCTAGTTGTTTTATTTTTATTCAGTACCATATCAAAAGATTTATACGCAATTTCTTTTGCTAAATCATGATATCCGTATGAATTAAGACCATGAATCATCATGTGATTTGTAGGTATCCAACTAGAACCTCTCCAATTACATTCTCCTGTTTTAGAGCCTTGATAATAATCAGCTTCATCAATAGCATAAGTTGGTACTGCATATTTTGTCCAAAATTCTTCGGGATTTGTTAGATGCTGTTTCACCAAAATACTTGCTTGTTTTTTACTTGCCACTTTACTCCACAATGGCGCAAATCCTGATATCGCCTTTATTTTGGTGGTTTCGCCTGTTGCTTCGTTTCTGTCATAGTAAAAACCTGTCGCTTCATCCCATAAAATTTCATTAATCTTATTAGTCAAAGCTTTAGCCTGTTTCGAAAAATTTTCAGCATCATCTGTTTTTTGTAATTGTGATGCAATAACAGCCATCGCATCTAATTCTCTAACCAAATAACAATTTAAGTCAACACCTTCACTGCGACCTACAGTTCTGGAAAACTGATTGTCCATGCCGCTGTGGTAGGCTCCATTTTCTCCAGTGTTAAATTCTCCCCAGTACATCAATCCATTTCCATCGGTATCATATTCCATCCAATGCTGCATATATTTTTTGAGTTTTGGATACTGATTTTCTGCCCAACTATAATCTTCTTTTTGCAAAGAGCCTAGTAAAACTATTTGCGCTATAAATGGTTTAAACATCTCTTTTGCGCCATAGTTTTTGGTGCCAAAACTTCTTGGAATAAAACCATTTTCGTGTTGAAGGTTTAGAAAAACATTTAAATTGGAAAAACAATACTCTGAAATACCATAATAGGAGAGGTAGATGTTTTCATAATACAAGTCCCAGTCGTAATACTCTCCATAGCTATACCCTGTTAGGAGTTTTTCACCTCTTAAAGAATCATATACGATTCCTCGTTCTAAAACATCAGTATTAACTTGTTTTAATCGGTTTTGTAATTTGCTAAAAATGATATCAGAAATTTTATCTTTAAAAATAGTTATAGGTTCACTATTGCTTATAGGCTCACTTTTCTTTTTATTACAAGAGAAAAACATTATAATTATTAGTAACCCGAAAAATACGTTTTTGTATTTCATTGTCTTTATTGTTTAACTTTTATTTCTAATAATGACTCTTTCAAACCTGCTGCCTTTGCCTTTATTCTTAAAGTTCCTTTTTCTTTACCACTTTTCAGTACTGCCATACAACTTCCATTATATGCCTTTCTTTTCGATGCCTTGAAATTTTCATGGCTTAAGATGTCTCCACTAGATACCCCTACTAATTCTCCAGAACCCGAAACTTCAAATGTAATTTCGTTAGTGGCACTGTACACTTTTCGACCTTTCTCATCTACTACATCAACTTGCACATAAGCCAAATCTAGCCCGCTTGCTTCTAATTTGTCTGTCTTAGTTTTCAGTTGGATTGCAAAAGGTTTTCCTACTGTTGTCAATTTATCTTTTGAAACTACTTTTCCCTTATTAAAACCTTTTAATTCAATAGTACCTTCTTGATAATTTAGCTCCCATTCTGTAATATTATTTTTAAAGTCAGCCGGTTTTTTTCTTCCTTGTGATTTTCCATTTAGAAATAATTCTACTTCTTCACAATTGGAAAAAGCAGCCAGTCTTAGTTTTGTATCTTTTTCCCAATTCCAATTTTTGGTCATTGGATGCCAGCTCCAAGTTCGATTATTGCCATATTGTTCTTCGTATAATTTAGTGCCAGCTTCGCTTTCATCATAAACCCAAAGATGACTCATCGGTTTTTGGTCATAGTAGCTTTGGTACATAGAACCGAGGTTGGTTAATTGTCCGCCTAAATCAAAGAAGGCACGACTCCACCCAATTCGTGGCCAAGGCGCTTCCCCTAGATAAGCATATCCTGTCCAATAGTAATGAGCAATTACATAATTTGTATCGATATAAGACCAAGATACATCCTTGAAATCCATACCTAAGGAAGTATTTGCTTCAGAATTGATAAACATCATTTGTGGGTATTTTTCATAGTCTTTAGCAAACATCTGCTCTGTATAGTTATAGCTTACTACATCTGAATACCATGCCATTTCAGCGGGTAAAGCTTTGTTGAATTTAGGCTGGTGTTTTGGGTCATATCCATTCCAAACTTTTTCTCTGGTTGGGAATAAACCTACGGTTACTTTTCTTGAAGGATCCCACCGATTAATCTCCTTTTTTATGTTTTTAAAGGTTGATACGCCATAATCTTCAGCATCTTTAGGGGATTCAAATTTTTCATCTTCAATTTGCCCTTGTTTCATTACTTCATTTCCGGCACTCCAGATATATACTGAAGGATGGTTTCGATCTCTTTTAATCCAATTTTCTATATCTTTTTTATACTGACTGTTAAACGATGCTTCACCTCCATAAAACTGACTTGTCCATTTATCAAAACCTTCGTTATACACTAAAATACCTTGTTCATCACACACTTCTAAAAGTCGTGTTGCATGTGGATTATGACTTAAACGAACAGAATTGGTTCCCATCGATTTCATATCTTCAATATGTTTTTCATAGCCTGCTTTATACGCTGCTGCTCCCAAACTAATCAAGTCATGGTGAATATTCCCCCCAACAGCAACAACTTTTTCTCCATTAATAAGCAATCCTTTTTCAGGAGTCATTTTAATTTCTCGGATTCCAAACGTTGTAATATATTCATCCACCAATTTATCTTGATCATAAATTTCAGATTTTAATGTATATAAATAAGGATTATTAGGAGACCACAAATTCGGTTTGTTTACCTCTATGTCCTGATTAAACACAAAAGTTTCTCCGCTTTGAATTGGCACAATAGATTCCCGTTGCTCAACTACCTTATTATTGGCATCTAGGATCTTACTGACCAATTTGCAAAGTTTGGTTTGTTTGTAGTTATTGGTTACTTCTGTTGCTAGATTGACTAGACTATGTGCTTTACTCACTTTTGATGTGGTAACATAGGTTCCGTATAAAGGGACATGTAAGGGGTCAACAATTTTCAACCAAACATCTCTATAAATTCCAGCTCCAGTATACCATCTTGAGGTACCTTTGGTTGTGTTGTCATATTTTACAACAATAAGGTTGGCTTGATCGAAACGTATATAATTTGATACTTCATGTTCAAAACCAAGATATCCATTCAAATGATTTCCTAAATAATGTCCGTTAATCCAAATTTTCGCATTTCTATAAACACCTTCAAACTCTATAAACACCAATTTATCTTGGTTTTCCGAAGAGACAGTAAAATGCTTACGATAGCTACCTTTCATATACGGAAAATACCCATTGGCTCCGTCTGAGTTTTCTTGTTTTACGTCTTCAAAAATAGCTGCGTCATGCGGTAGGTCTACCATTTCCCAATCTGTGTCTATCAACCCTACTCTGTGTGTATCATAGGTTTTATCTTTTAAATGTTTCCATCCAAAATTGAAATTTTGAACGCTTCTAGTTTCTAGATTTGACTGTTTGAAATTTTGCGCATGTAATGAACCTATATCGTTAAATAATGCTATTACAAAAAAGATTATGATTCTAATTTTCATTTTTATTAATTTTTAATGGATTCTATGAGTTCTTCAAGAGAAATTTTAACCTCTGGGTCACTCTGATACAATTGACCAATACTATTATCAAAGTACTGATCAATAGCAATTAGCATAGGACCAAGTTCTAAATCTGCAATTCCCCAATGAGGCATCATTTCAGGCCCACCTCCTTCAATAGGAATAAGTCTTACAGTTCCAGGAAGCCCCATTATTGGGTGGTAATAACCTAATTTTACAAATTCTCTAAGTCCTGTTATGGCTTGGTTGGGAACAAAGGGCAAGGCTAAAGCCGCACCATAGGGTGCAGGGGCGATTTTTTTATTGCTTTTAGAGCGAGACGGTGAGCTACCTTGATTACCAAAATATTGAACCTTAACAAATCCATTATCGTCTATTCCTGTAATTATTCCGGCTGCAGTAAGCCCCATAATAGGACGACCAAATTCAGATTGACAAGTTGTTGCGTCGTTTTGATAAGCAATGGTACTATTTGTTTTGTAGGGCTCTATGGGCCCTGTCCATAACTGCATCCAGTTGAATTCAAATCCAGTACTCCACCATCCAGGGTAAAAACCAGAAGATTTCTCCCTTACCATAACATCAAAAATAGATTTGTCCATTTGATTAGAATTTCTGGCTTCTAAAAACGTAAGTTCAGTTTCTTCAGTGAACGATCCTCCCCATCTCCATGGATTGATTTCTCCTGATTTATAATCAATTCCCATTGCAATGAATCCTTTTTCATCAAAAACATCTTTCCAATTGGGTCTAGAAAGGAGTTCTGTACAAATCGAATTAATTTCAGAATCTTCTAAATAATATTGGCGAACCACTCTAATTCCGGCAGCTGCCATTGCCCAATCTACTGTAACAGGACCCCAACCCGGATAACCTTCAGTGCCATCTACATGAAACCAATGATGTGGAAATCCTTTCCATCCATCTTTTCCTTGATACCAATCTTGATCTTGCATCCATTTTAACATTGATAAAATCCGTCTTTTCGCTTCCTGCGTGCTAATCATCCCTTCTTTTTCTGCCAAAATATGTGCCGCCATTCCAAATCCTTGGCCACTAATAGACAATGTGTTATACCAAACTGTTGATCCTTGCACCAATCCTTTGTCATTTTCTAAATCGTGATAATTCCAAAGAAAAAAACGGATTGCAGATTTTTGGATCCATTTTAAGAATTCTGTATCATCAGCTGGAGGCGTAAAAACAGCGTCATCGCCATTGACATAATATACATCATCTATAATAATGGATGTTGGTATAGAACCCTCAAAGTCAGATTTTTGATTGTCATGCTTAATTTTGAAGGATATATTTTTAAATGAGGAACTATTAAAAAACAGGGAGTATTCTTCCATTTCAGTTTTACCGATACTGAAATTTTGTTTTTCAATCACGTTTCCGTATTTGTCTTGTATTTCTAACTCTAAATTGATGGGTTGCCTAAAAGCTACAGCATTAAATTTAATTCCCTTTATTTGTTTTTGTAATTCTTTTGGAAATGCATTTTTACTGTTAATTGCACTAAAACCAGACATTAACAACTCTACAACATCCGAAGGCGCTGTCATATTGTTAAAATTTATTTTCAATGCTGAGTTCAGTCCATTTCTTATGATTTGTTCTGATAGATTAACTAAGGAGTCACTTTTAATTACGTATTCGGTTCCTAGTTCAGTCCGGTTTTTTCTTGCCCAGTCAGCCGTAAACAAAGCTATGCCACTTTCATGATTTGGAAAGTCCATATATGCCAGCTCATAATCGCTTTCAATAATCGCTGCGTCTTTTACAGATTTTTTAAAGAGCTTTGCCTTACATTGAACCAATAAAAATGAACTAAAAAATATAATTAAACAGTAATTAATTAAATGCTTTAGTCTCATTCTGCTGTATTATTAGTAAATTCAATTTGATTTATTATTGCAAGACGATACAATGCTTCTCTTTTTTACGTGTATAAAATTATACGTTCAAAAGAAATACACTTGTAGCCTATTATTTTAAATAAAGCTCAAACTGAAAAAGAATGAGCTTTATTCAATATCTCTATTTTAATTTTTAGGTATGTTTGACCCTATCTGCGTAAAAGTTTTTTAACAGAAACTTTGCCTTCTTTTTCGATTCTTAAAATGTAAACACCTTTTTTGTGTAAGGTATTTTCTGAATATTTACCATTTATGTTTTCTTTAAAAATCAACCTTCCAGCTACGTCAAAAACATTCAATTTTGTTTGATTTTGATCGTTTTTAAAAGAAACTCTTCCTTCTGAGTTGATAAACATTGCCTCTTCAACGAAGTTTGTGACATCTGTACTTAACACAGTTTGGTTCCCAAAATAAACATTGTCAATATAAGTTGTTGCAGAATTATCTCCAGACGGCATCATAATAACTTGGTCTATGAGATTTCCTACGTGATTTGATAAATCGATACTGTACTCAACCCATCCCGTTTGAGATGCTGCTGTGTAAGCGATATCTCCACCATATTGCCATGTAGACTGATCAGAAGAGTATCTAAATTGTATTTGTCCTGGACCCGTATTATTGGGATTATAAATTGAGAAAAACAGCTTATCACCACTTACAGGTGTATACGTAATAAAATATTGTATTTGTTGCCAATTACCATCAGTTCCGTTCTGTCCACAAGTAGCACTAGAGTTTACACCATCTGATAATGGATTGGCTACTTCACCTCCATCAGATGATTGATACCATGCTCCAGATTTAGTACTTTCATCATAAATAACAACAGGTCCGGTAGTACCACCAGTTACAGATGCATCGTTAAAATAAACATTATCAACGTATGTAGCTGCCGAATTATCTCCAGATGGCATCATAATAACTTGATCTATTTCGTTTCCTACGTGAGCTGATAAATCTACACTGTACTCTACCCAGCCTGTTTGGGATTCCGCTGTATATGTTACATTTGCACCAAATTGCCATGTAGACTGATCAGAAGAGTATCTAAATTGTATTTGCCCTGGACCCGTATTATTGGGATTGTAAATTGAAAAAAACAACTTATCACCACTTACAGGCGTATACGTAGAAAAATATTGTATTTGTTGCCAAGTTCCATCAGTTCCATTTTGTGCGCAGGTAGCACTAGAGTTTACACTGTCTGATAATGGATTGGCTACTTCACCTCCGTCAGATGATTGATACCAAGCTCCAGAGGATGTGTTATCATCATAAACCACAAAAGGTCCTGTGGATGCAGTTACAGATACATCGTTAAAATAAATATTATCAACAAATGTAGCTGCAGAATTATCTCCAGAGGGCATGATAATAACTTGGTCTATTTCATTTCCTACGTGATTTGATAAATCCACAGTGTACTCTACCCAGCCTGTTTGAGATTCCGTTGTATACGTTACATTCGCACCAAATTGCCATGTAGACTGATCAGAAGAGTATCTAAATTGTATTTGCCCTGGACCCGTATTATTTGGATTATAAATTGAGAAAAACAACTTATCACCACTTACAGGTGTGTACGTAGGAAAATATTGTATTTGTTGCCAAGTTCCATCAGTTCCATTCTGTGCACAGGTAGCACTAGCGTTCACTGCATCTGATAAAGGATTGGCTACTTCACCTCCATCGGATGATTGATACCAAGCTCCTGAGGATGTGGAATCGTTGTAAACATACGTTTGAGCATTAGCTCCAAAAGATATGAGCAATAACAATGCCCATATAAAAAAAGTATTTTTTTTATTCATTACAAAAGTATTTAAAGGATTAATAAAAAGTTCAAAATTCAATTTTTAAAGATTATTTTATGGATGAGGATATACCTATTTGATATATCCCCAATACATAAATCTTCTTTATTTTTCTTCTAATTTAAATTCATCAAACCAAATAATTGCAGCACTGTTTGATGGTTGCATTTTTAGTTTTATATACACTTTACTAGCTATATCATAAGGTTGCCCACTTGGGTCAATATCAAAAGTATATTTAGTCCATTCAATACCAATTTCTTGGTCTTGCCACAAATAATTATAGAATTCTTGGTTTGCTGTATTGTTTTCTAAAGCGGCCGTAATCCTTGTGATTTCGCTAGTTTTTGCCCAGAAACTATATTCGTAAGTTTTGGTCTTGTCCATTGTGGCATTCACACTTAAAGAGGTTTCATTTGTAAAAATTTGAACCTCGCCAGCCGTTGTGAAAGATATTTTTCCTGATTGAGAAGTACCATTGGCACCTTCTGAGGTATCTACTGTGATATCTGCAGCACCATCACTTTCCCATTTTGACCAAACTTCCATCGCTTTCGTTTCATCTTCAAATGAAAAGATATCAGCATCACCAAAACCTTCTACTCTAACAATTTCTTTCAAAGAAAATTCATCAAACCAAATTGAAGTTGAAGTATTGTTCGGAAGCATTTTTAACTTAATGTACACATTACTAGCTATATCATAAGATTGCCCACTTGGATCAATGTTAAAAGTATATTTAGTCCATTCGGTATTAATTTCTTGGTCTTGCCACAAATAATTGTGAAAACCTTGAGTATTTGAGCTGTTTTCTAAAGCAGCTGTGATTGTTGTTTTTTCACTTGCTTTTGCCCAAAAACTGTATTCATAGGTTTTTATCTTATCTATTTTAGCATTAATGTTTGGGGCTGCTTCATTTGTAAAAATTTGAACCTCGCCAGCTGTAGAGAACGATAATAGTGCTGATTGAGATGTGCCATTAGCTCCTTGAGTGGCATCTATTAAAAAATCTGCTACGCCATCATTTTCCCATTTACCCCACACCTCCATAGCGCTTGTTTCGTCCTCAAATGAAAAGATATCGGCATCAGCATATCCTTCATAAATTTCAATGGTAGTACCAACAATAATTAAGAACTCTTCGGTTTGCGTTAAACCATCGGAAAAAGTAGTCTCAATTTTACTTGTATATTCTCCTTTTTCTAAAAAAGTAACATCTACTTCTTTTTCTGAAGATGTTGCTGGCAAACCTCCACTAAAAGTCCATAATCTTGAGACTACACCTGCCGAATAATCGGTAAATTTAATGGTATCTCCAACTTCAAGCCGTCTTGAACTTACATCCGGATCAAATACAACTTCATCCGGATAATAATCATTATTAACACAACTACTTACTATAAGTATGAAAGCAATAGGTAATAATAAATACATTTTACTTAAATATGTTTTCATTTTTTATTGTTTTTAAAAGTTATTAGTAACCTGGGTTTTGTTGCAAATTGGTTTTTACTATTTCATAGTTAGGTATTGGCCAGAAATAATGGCTTTTAGGAAAACTCCTTGTACCTATTTGATCGAAATAATAATATTTATAAGATTTGTTATTTGAATTAGGGACTTTATCTACTCTTACCCCTATAACGTCTTTTCCAAAATCTTCTTCTGCATCTAACCATCGTTTTGCATCAAAATATCGATTGCTCTCAAATGCTAGTTCTATTTTGCGTTCGTGTTTAATTTTTTCTAGCAAATCTCCTGAGGCATCAACTGATGGCATTTCTACACCAGGTCTAGACCTCACTAAATTTATATAATCAACCGCTATTCCTGCACCGCCTATGTGATATTGAGCCTCTGCATAGGTTAAATAGAACTCTGCCAAACGCATATATATCCATGGTTGAAAACTTCCAGCAGTTGATTGTGGCGACCATGTTTCTTGTAAAAACTTTTTAGTACCATACCCAATTCTTGGTCCGTTCCAATAGCCATCTGGGTTATTTATAGGATCTCTACTATCAAGACCGCCAAACCAAAATTCTAATTCTCTGGTTTTATAGAATTGCCCATCAAACTGAACAGAATATTCAAATCTTGGATCTCTGTTTTGGTAAGGGTTGTCAGGGTTAAAATCTCTCGCTTCAGGATTATATATAGGAATCGCTAAATTTGCTTCAAGTTCGTCATCATAACTTCCTAAAGTGTATCCTAAAACAGGAATATGGCCCGATAAGGTTTCATATTGATCTACAAATCCTTGTCTAGGATTTTCGCTAGTCCAACCTAAAAAATCGACTCCACTAGGAGATTGCCAACGGTTCATATCGTGACCACCTCGCCAATGTGAAAAGCCATCAATACCATACCATTGAGTGGTACCAAACTGGCCTATAAATTGTTTAGCAAAAATGACCTCAGGATTCTTGGCATTGTTAAATATATCTTTGTAATCTGATGACAAACTGTATTGGTTTAAATCAAACAAATCTTCACAAGCATCTGCTACTAATTGCCATTTTGAAGCATCTTGTCCGTTGCCTGTTTCGTCAAATAACGGACTAGCGTTAAACATAAGTGCTCTTATTTTTAGTCCTAAACCAGCACCTTTTGTTACACGCCCAAAATCTGCACCTGTCACCTCAGCATTGCTTGGTAAATCGTCTATAATTTCATCAAGTTCTGATACTACAAAATCAATAATTTCAGGAAAAGATGTTCTTGGTAAATCTAAATTACCATCAATTTTAAAAGTTTGAGTAGCTAAAGGTATAGCGCCATATCTTGTTGCTAAACCCAAGTGAAACCAAGCTCTTAAAAATCTTATCTCTGCTGTCAATTGTGCTACTCGTTCAACTTCATTACCTTGGTAATTTGCTATTTTTTCTAAAAAGAGATTTTGGTTTCTAATAGCCGTATACGCATCAAGCCAGTAACCTCCAAAAAACAGCATATTGGTAGGAGTGAGACCTCCTCTGGTATGTTTGTCTAATATATAGGCTTCCCACTGATGATAGCTTTCATCAGTAATACTCGCCATTCTTAACTCACCAGACCAAGAAACAAAACCATGTGGTAATTCGTCATAACGATCATTTACATAAAGTTCTATAAGATTTAAGTCGTTCCATACCACTGCTTCAGAGACAGAGTCCAAAGGGGATAATTCTAAAATATCTTCACTACACCCGTTGGATACCATTAGAATTAATACAATAAAAAAAGATTTAATATATTTCATCGATTTTAAAATTTTAAATTAATACCTGTTGATAACAGACGTTGTTGAGGGTAATAACGTCCATCTGAAACGTTACTTTCAGGGTCATCAAATTTGACGTTATCGTGAATTATAAATAAATTATGAGCAGACACGAAAAACCGCAAACTAGATACCCCTAATTTTTTTACTATTTTTTCATCAAAACGATACGCCAACTCAACATTTTTTAACCGAACAAATGAATTATTTTTCATCCATACCGTTGAAATCTCATCAAAATCAGTGTCTCCTGGCCCCCATGCTGCTGGGTAAATAGCATTTGGTGTTCTTTCTTCGGATGTCCATCTATTGTTATAAAAATAGGCGTGCTGGTTCACATCCCATTGTCTGTAGATCGTTTTTGCTTGCGCTTGACCTTGAAATAATAGATTTAAGGAGATATTTTTCCATTCTGCCCCCATATTAATACCATAAATCATCCTTGGAGTAGGAGAATTTTCGAGTATTACTTGATCTTCTTGAGAAATAACCCCATCACCACTTACATCTCTATACCTAACATCACCAGGTTGTGTATTAGGCCAATGTGGGTGATTATCAATTTCTTCTTGATTTTGAAAGATTCCATCCGCCTCATATACCATTAAATAATCTATGGGTTTACCAGTTCTTCGTTGCCATTCAGGAATATTTGTGGGCTCATCAATAAAGATAATTTTGCTTCTTGAATATGAAAATTGACTTCCAAGTGTGTATTTAAAATCATTTCCTATAGAGCCTTGATGATTTACTTGAAATTCTATACCACTATTTTCAACTTCACCTAGATTTTCATCTGGCAAAACAATACCAGAATAAGTAGGTACGGATGCATTTCTTGCCAATAAGATATCTGATCTATATTCGTAAAAAGCATCGACAGTTACATCAAGTAAGCCATTTATCATTGCAAAATCTATCCCTATATTGGTCTTTTGAGAAGTTTCCCAAGTAATATTTGGATTGGGAAATCTATTTGGAGTTAAACCGATTGTTCTTACGGTAGGATCTCCAAATATGTAAGAGTTATTATTTACGCCATACGTTTGGAAGTACTGAAAATTAGGAACAGCGTCATTTCCTAATACACCCCAAGAGGCTCTTAATTTTAAATTGCTTATTAATTTGCTATCAAAAAAAGATTCATTAGAAATTTTCCAACCAAGAGAAACTGCAGGAAAAAGACCAAAACGTTTTCCTGTTGCAAAATTCTCGGATCCATCATAGCGTAAGGTAAAGTCAACAAGGTATTTATCATTGTAGCTATAATTTATTCTTCCAAAATAATTTTGTCTTGCAGATTGATTACCACTACCTCCTAAATTTTGATTGACATCCGAACCGAAATTAAAGTAAGGTAACTCAGAGGTAACTAAACCTTGTCTAAAACCAAAGAATGACTCACCTTGTCTTTCAAATTGTTCATAGGCTATAAACGAGCTTATTTTGTGTTTATCAAAAGTTGCATCATACCCTATTTTAATGTGAGGTGTAATGCTTAGTTGTTCATAGTATGATTGGAACAACGAACTTGTTGGGTTATTTTGTAGTTTTAAGTTTGTGTATTCATCAGTATCTTCATTAAAAGTAAAAATGTCAAATGGTTGAAATAATTCTTTTCTAAAAGTATTGTAATAGTCAATAGCAGCATAGCCATCTAAATATAAGCCTTTCGTAATAAAGGGCAGATCCCATCTAAAGGAAAATTTAGAGTCAAATTTTCTATCAAAGGTATCTTTATAGCCGCTTTGACCGTTTGTAAGCGGTATTGGATTGCCAGAACCATTAGATCTTAATAATCCATTTTCAAAGTATGGAAAATCAGAAGGACTTTGTGCAATTACAGATCCTATTATTGCTCTTGGGTCTGTAGTAGGCCTGTTTAGTTGTCCTATCCTTGCAGCTATATCAAAACTAATTGTTAAATTATCAGAGAGTTTTGCATCTATATTAGATCTCGCATTGAACTGTTTGTAGCCATAATTATTCCCTTTATATATGGCTTTTTGATCTAGCATCTGAGCCGAAAGGAAAAACTTAACTTTTTCTCCCCCACCTCTAGCACTAATAGAGGTTTGTGTTTGGGGTGTCCATTTTTCTATGACCTCTTCCCACCAATCAGTATCGCCCCATCGGTTGCTATCAATTGTGCCATCTCGATATTGTCTTACAATGTCTTGCCACTCGGTTGGACTACCATTTCTAACATTCAATTCATCAATCCATGTGTAATATTGTAAAGCATTCATATAATTTGGTCTTCTAGTTGGTTGACTAAAGGAGTAGGTATTATCGAAGCTAAATACTGTTTCACCATTCTTACCTCTCTTGGTCGTTACCAAAATAACACCGTTGGCTGATTGTGCTCCGTATATGGCGGCAGAAGCATCTTTAAGTACAGAGATACTTTCAATATCATCAGGATTTAATCGTTCAAAACTGCCACGGTTGGCAATCCCATCAATAACAATTAAAGGATAGTTATTCCCCAATGTAGAAAGTCCCCTGATTAAAATACCTACATTATCCACGCCAGGCTCACCACCTCTTTGGTTAATCACTAAACCCGGTATTCTACCCGTAAGATTGTTACCGATATTAGCTGTTTGAGTTTCTTTTATTTTTTCACTACTAATTGAAGAAATCGCTCCAACCACGTCAGCTTTTCTCTGTTTACCATACCCTACAACAACTATTTCATCGAGACTTGCTGTATCCGTTTTTAAAGTGATCACGAAGTTCTTTTGACCATCAACTAAAATTTCTTTGGTTTTATACCCTAAGTACGATATAATTAAGGTGGCATTTTCATCTTTTACTGTTAGTGAAAATTTTCCATCAAAATCTGATTGTGTGCCATTATAAGTGCCTTTTTCTAATACACTTGCACCAGGTAAAGTCAGACCACTTGTATCTTTTATGACTCCTTTAATAGTATAATCTTGAATGTTATTGGTATTATTAGGTGTTATTATTGGATCACTCTTTTGATCCTCTTTTAATTTTAAGATTATTTGTTCACCAACAAATTCAAAGATGACATTTGTATTACTAAATAACCTGTTTAAAACAGAAGATAACTTCTCTTTTTTGGCTACTATTGAAACCTCTTTGGTATAATCAATCTCCTTGTCTTTGTAGATAAACTTAAATTGAGTTAAACTTTCAATTTTATTTAATACTTGTTCTAAGTTAACTTTCTTAAATTCAATTGATATCTCTTTATTTTGAGAAAATGAATTATTAGCCTGTAGCTGAAATAGGGATAATATTAATATAAACAGTGAAAACCTCATTTTAAATTTTAGATTTATAGATAAAAGGGTTGTACCCTCTAACCTGAATACTTTTTTCATATTTTTGTGATTGATTTATGTGGTTGATTAATTTTAGTCACTTTTATTTAATCGAAAGATGTTGCTGCATCTTTCGATTTCTTTTTTACTTCATATTTTACTCTTTTTTTAAAATCACTATTTTATTGTCTTTCACAGAATATTCTATAGGGTGTAATTTATTGATGACCTCTAATACTTGCTCTATGGATTCATCTTCAAAGGTGGCCGTGATAAATTCGTCTCCTAAAACTTTATCTTCATTTTGTATAGAAACGTTGTAATGCCTTTCAATTTTCTTGATGATACTGCTGAATTTCATGTGTTTCAAAATAATTTTACCATCAATCCAAGCAGTATACATTTCTACATCCGCTTTATCTACTTTAACAACATCATTACTTTTGTTCCAATCTGCCTTAAATCCGGGTTTTAAAACCGTTGAATTTTTTACATCGTACTTTTCATTCGTTGCGTATAAACTAACGGAACCTTCAACAAGTACCGTTTTAATCGTTGCATCTTCTGGATAAGAGCTTACATTAAATTCAGTTCCTAAAACTCTGATATTTACATCTCCATTATTTACGATAAAAGGATGTTCAACATCTTTTGTTACATCAAAATAAGCTTCTCCAGTCTCTACAAAAACCAATCTTTCTTTACCTTTTAAAAATTTAATGGGATACCTCAAAGAAGTGCCTGCATTCAAATGAACTTTGGTTCCATCAGATAATTTCACAGAAAATCTCTTCCCATAAGGAACCGTTAATGTATTGTATACTAACTTTTCTAAAACCTTTTTATCATCATATACCAATTCATTTCCTTGTTGAGTTCCAATAACATTTCCTTTGAAATCTTGAATCTTAAAATTTCCTTTCTCATCAATTACTTTAATGTTACCATCATCCATTTTTAAAGTAATTTTTTCTGAAGAAACACTATTTTGTTCTATAAGTGAAACATTACTTTGGTTATAGAAATATACTGTTGAAATCAAGATTGCTATTGCCGCAGCATACTTAAAGAAGATTTTGCTATTCTTTAGTTTATAGACCTTTTTCTCTTTGGCAATAAGATCTAATAGTTTTCTTTCTGATTTGAGCGTATTGAATTTTTTAATATTCATATCCACTAAATAATTAATCTTTACATAATTGATAAATTCTTTTTCATTGGCATCATTTTCTAACCATTCTTCTAATTCTTCTAACTCTGAAGAAGTAGCCTGATTATTTAAGAATTTTATAATTATATTTTGTGTTTTCTTTGAAATCATTTTATATGTATATACTATTAAAACGTATAAATTTTGCTTAACCCTAACTTTTATAGTAACTTTTTTTCTACATTCGTATTAAATAACAGTAAATTTTATGATTATCTAAAATGAAAGCTAAATTTTCAAGTCAGACCGATTTAATAAACGCTCTAAAAAAGGGAGATGAAAGTGCTTACTCTTTTTTGGTTACGTTTTATCATAAAAAACTTTGTGTTTACGCTTTGAGTTTGACCAATGATCATGATTTGACAGAAGATATTGTTCAGAATGTTTTTATCAGCGTTTGGAAAAATCGATTTAAACTTAAAGAGGATTTTGTGGTTAAAAGTTATTTGTACAAGTCTGTTTACAACGAATTTATAGATCAATATAGAAAACAAAAAAAAGTGCTAACTCTAGAAAAGAAATATATTGATGCTTTGACCTATATTTTAGAGGACGAGGATGAAAAATCTTTAGATAGATTATTGAAAGTAGTAAAAAATGAAATAGAGAAACTACCTCCAAAATGCAAACAGACTTTTTTATTAAGTAAAGAAGAAGGTCTTACCAATATTGAAATAGCAGAGTATTTAAATGTTTCTATAAAATCTGTTGAGGCTCATATTACAAAAGCTTATGCCATTTTAAGAAAATCTATTGGAGATAAAATTAATGGTATCTTATTTTTACTATTTAGAAAAAATCAAACTATTTTTAAAACGGAATAAATTATCAGACAGAGTTTAAATTACACTCCCTAAATTTCTCAAAATTTCAAAAAAATTCCTTTTTCAAAATATAACAAGACATTTTTATTTAAATGATTAAACCACATGCCCAGTTTCAACATCATAATATGGAAATCTCCCCATTGAGTCTTTCATTAGATTATTTATTGGTAAATAACGTCCCTTTATAAATGATTTTAGCTCTTGGATATCTTTTTTAGTCGCTGCTGCAATCCCAAATACATTTTTACCTAACTCAACTAATGCTGTTCCTGCTGCTGCATTTCCAACTCCTGCAGCACTCATAGTGTCAATTTTTGTATTGTGTTGTGATTCTTTGGGTTTATTTTGATTACTTAAAGATAGTTCCTTTGTTTTATTATTCTGTTTTAAATACCAATATCGAGACTTACACGATTTGGAACAAAACTTTTGGACTCTTCGTCTGGTAGGGATGTAATTTATATTGCAATGGGTGCAAATTTCTGTTTTTTTGATGATTATACGTTAATTAAACGTATGATTAACGCATAATCTTTCAATTTATGCCATCGATATCCAATTTAAATATGGCTTTCAATAATATCTTTTCTGCTTCGGATTCGCTAATTAGAGCTTTCTTTTTTATATTTTCTCTTTTTGAACCGTCTATTTTGTTTTCATTTTTGTCTTCCTCTTTCTTGTCTTTTATAAGCTCAGGTTTCTTTTTTTGTTTGTCAAATAAACTCTTAATATCTGGAAAATATTTGTCTATCAATTCTAGCCTATTAAAATCCCCTTTCGGAATAGTTTCTCTACTTGGATAAAATTTCTTCACTAAGACTTCAAAATGTTTTTTATAATTTTGAGACTGAATGCGGAATATACTCCAAGTATATTCATCGTAAAATCCAATTTTAGCAACGTGAATACTCATCCAATATGACATGAAAAATAAACACTCTGCTAGTTCAAAATATTTTTCTAAAACAAAATCAAATTCATAGTCTGTAACCTCGTTCTTCTTTTCCAACAAACTAAAAATATTCTTATCTAAACAACTTTTTTTGTAGATGAAGTTCGAACTAGACTCCCCTTTTACATATTCAATAAATCCTTCGTTAAAATCTATTAAAAGAGCTTTGTTATAAACCTTTTTGTTCTGTAGAAAATCCATTTTATCGATTATCTCTCGAGTGATTTTGTTTCTTGGGATAAAGAAAAAAAAGTCTGACGTCAAGTTTGGAAGTAAGCCTAAATAATAATCCCTTAAAGTGTCTTTACTCATCGCTATTCTTTAACATTTCTGAATAATCTTCTGGTAATTCTGCATCGATATCTCTCAGGTATTTCTCTAATGCTGACATTGAGGAGTGCCCAGTGATTTGCATTAACTTACCCTTAGCTGTATGGGGTGAAGATTCTTTTACCAAACTTCTATACAGTTTTGTGATATAGGTATGCCTGAAGCTATACAATCCATAATCTTTACCCAACTCAAAAGGCTCTTTTACCACCTTTTTAAATCGCTTTGTAAAATAGTCTCTTCGGTTACTTAACTCGGTTTCCCACATTCCTCCTATTTGACCGGGTGTAAACAATAATAAATCCTTGTCTAATTGAGATAAATCTGGTAATTCACCCCATAGTATTTCTGGGATAATTTTAGTTTTTAAAGGACTGTTTTTTGCTTTAAATTGAATAGTTCTTTCTTTTAAATTGATATCCCCTACTCTCAATCTACATACTTCAATTGGACGCAAAAAATTGTAAGAAATAAATTTAATAAATAACAGCAGCTTGGGGTCTTTCGTTTCTAAGTGTTTAAAGATTTCTTCTTGAGTTTTTTTTGTGTACGTTTTGTTTCTCTCAGGGATTGATTTTAAAACAGGGATTTTTTTAATGAAATTTTGGGGAATCATATCATTATCTTCCAAAACTTGCATAATACTGCTCAGATCTGTGCGATAATTGTTTCTATTTCGAGCACTAGTTTTTTCTAAAATATCATTTAAAAAACCAGATAGTACTTTTTTGTTTAATTCCTCTATTGCAGTCAGTAAAGGGTAATTTTCATCTAACCATTCTAAAAAAATCTTTACGCGACTGTCATAACTTCGTTTTGTAGTAGCATTAACAATCTTTTCTTTTTGCTTTAATCCAAATGCAAATGCTTCCTTAATTTTAATTCCGGGTTTTGATTTCTTAGCTGATGAATTATGGACTTGTCCTTTTGAATTTTTAGTCGATTTTTTCGAAGTCCTTTGAGCATAAAGTTCAGTATTGTCTACAAATGGATTATAGCCTTGTTTCAAAAGTCTTAATAGCACTTTTCTATAGGTAACTAAAACAGAGAGTCTGTCCTCTTTGGTTTTATACTGATTGGCATTGCCGTAAAACGGAGTAATCCGTTTCATCTTTCCACTATTTGGATCTCGAAATGAAAAATAAACATACCAGCGTTTTTCTAAATCGCCTTGGGCTGAGTAAATTTTTGGATTGGAAAAGTTTCTTTTGTTGGACAAATCGTATGCACTTTCGTATTCACTTTGTGCGTCGAAGATAATTAATTCCTTTAACGTAGACATAAAAAAACGGTTTAGGAAAACTAAACCGTTACTTTTTAATACTTTATATCTTGTAGCGGGAACTGGACTCGAACCAGTGACCTTTGGGTTATGAGCTCGAGGAAAACACTCATTTTTGCCCTTTTCAACCCTATTTATTTTAAAATCGTGTTCTAAATCGTATTCAGTTTAGATCGGATTATTTATTTAATTTTCTAATTGCAATTTAGGGATTTTTCGATTGAAAAAAAAATATTATTGCATAACACAAAATAGTCATTTCTATTTTTCGATTCTTTTGTTTGCTCTGACTTTTTTAAATGCTTTCAATTTACACTTTTGAGGTTTCTAATTTTTGTGAAATAATATATCTGTATACCCGTTATTGGTCATAACCTGTAATATTAGTTATAACGAGCCTATCAAATATTTTTTCTCCAAAATATCTTCGGATAAGTTTGTAGACAAATTCATTTAAGCATAGTTGAAGATACTTCTTTTTAATTTTATGGTATGTACCCACAAAATTCCGTTTTGCAATACAGATTGTTATATAAATCAAATCCAGAATACAAAAACTTACCAGACATTGCAGTTCTTGTAGGTGGAATGTGGGTTGCCAATTTATATTACTGGGGTTTTTAATCAATACATCATTCAAAGAACTTTAGCTGCAAAATCTTTAAAGGAAGCACAAAAAGGAATTTTATTTGTAGCTGGTTTAAAATTAGTAATTCCGTTAATTGTTGTAATTCCTGGAATTGCAGCGTATGTGATGGTCAATGACCCAGAAATTATGGCAAGATTAGGGATGGCTGGTTTAGAGAATTTACCAAGTGCAGAACAAGCCGATAAAGCATATCCATGGTTATTACAATTTTTACTAACAGGATTAAAAGGAGTTGCGTTTGCAGCTTTAGCCGCAGCTATTGTTTCTTCTTTAGCTTCGATGTTGAACTCAACCTCTACCATTTTTACCATGGATATTTACAAACAATACATCAATAAAACAGCAAGTGATAAGGCCACAGTAAATATGGGTAGAATTTCTGCGGGTGTCGCTTTGTTAATCGCATGTATTATGGCGCCTTTATTAGGAAATTTAGATCAAGTATTTCAATTTATTCAAGAATATACGGGTGTGGTAAGTCCAGGAATTTGGGCAGTGTTTATGCTAGGATTGTTCTGGAAGAAAACAACCAACAAAGGAGCAATCGTTGGAGCATTAGTTTCTATTCCAATTGCGATGTATTTTAAAGTTTCACCTAAAGGATGGTCTACTAGCTCAATTTTTGTAGATGTGCCGTTTATGGATCAAATGGGCTATACTTTGATATTAACAATGATTGTGATTGCATTCGTAAGTTACTTTCAACATAAAGGAGCAGATGACGAAAAAAGGATTGACATATCAAGAGCCTTGTTTAAAACAAGTCCGTTATTTAATATTGGTTCGTTTGCAATTATGCTGATTTTGGTAGTATTGTATAGTGTATTTTGGAATTAAACGAATCAAAAAATATTTAAAATACACTTTGTTTAATTGATACGCAAAGTGTATTTTTTTACTCCTTTTTGTTAATCAAGTTGATAGATTCTTCAGCAAAACGTGTTCCTAAAATCTTATAGCCTTCTGCTGATAAATGCAAATCGTCTGTAACTTCTTTTCCATTATTGTCTAATCCTGTGTTTAAATCATCCGTATTTACCCACTTGAAATTTGAGTTTGAATTACCTACTTTCTCTTGAATATCTCTAATTTTTGTCCAATGAGGCCATTTCTTATTTTCCATGTCAAAATCACTCAATCGTCCTATGATAAAATTGATGTCACTTCTGTTTAAATCGGTTGATAATTGCTGATAAATACCCAGTAAACTTTCTTCATAGACACTTGCAAACTCCATTCTTGCATCACGTTCACCTTGCATCCAAATAAATGTAATAGATGCTATCTGTTGATTTTTAATAGAATCTGAAACCTTTGTCATCAATCTATCATATAAATCACCAGTAATATTTGCCAAATCTCCTTTAGGTGATTTCCAGTTTTTATACCATCTTGAAATTGGTTGTGCTCCCATAGCGTCTTTAACCACAATAATATTTTCTTTTCCAAACTCAGCTTCTAACTTAGGAGTAAAAGACAATTTGGGATTCATCCTTACCATATTAGATTGTCCTGAAAGAATAAATACGTGTTTTCCTTTTTCTTGGCAAGAAACCAATATAAACAATGAAATTAATAATCCCGATTTTAAGAGTTTGTGTAAGCTATTCATTCTTCATCGTATAAATTCGTGCATAATCAATTTCATATTGACGAGGAAAAGTTGTTTTTGCCAGCTGTTCTGCATCGGGATGTGGATTACCACCAAACGCTAAATTGATCCAAAAATTACAGGTATTTCCTTTGTATGGATATTCTAGTTTTGAGGTGTCTTTATTTTTGGTGTCTAACGCTATTCTAGACATAAAAACATCATCTAAATAAACGGATAAAAATTTACCATTACTAATCAATTTCCAAATATGATATTTTTGCAACCATTCTTTATCAGCTTTAAAACCTATTGCTTTTCCTTCAATGATGTTTTTTATATACGAGTTCGTGGCATTTTCTTCTTTATTACCACTCCATTCAACTTTACCTTGACCCTTGTATGCAAAATTTGCCATCATTCGTCCATTGTAATATTCCATAATATCAATTTCACCTCCATGAGGCCAAGCACCTGCACCAGTAGTCCAAAATGCTGGCCAAACCCCATAATCTTCTTCTCCTCCTGATTTTAATGGGAGTTTTGCTCTCATAATCATCATAATAGAATCGTACTTTTGATGATATTCTTTTTTTGTGATGAAACTTGCAGACGTATATTCAGCGTATTCTCTGCTTTCTTTCCAGCTCGAACTATTTTCTGTATAGTTTGGGTTCTTTACTTTTTCTTTTTTAGCAGTAATAATCAACCTACCATCTTTACAAAATCCATTTTCGCTCTGATACCATTGATGCTCATTATTTCTTCTAAATCCTGTTTCAGCTCTCCAATATTCTTCTTTCATTGGACCTTCATGATTAAATTCATCATTAAAAACCAAACGATATCCGTCAATTTCTTGTTTTGGAGGACGATTATCTGGTTTAAAAGGGTTTACTTCTTTAATTTCAGAAGTATTTTTACTGCCAATTAGGGATAAAATTGTTGCTAGACTTAAAAATAGTAAGGAAACTTGCTTTTTACTCATTCTTTATTTTTGAAATTGTATATGAATACGACATTTTTTCTGCAGGAATTCGATATTCTTTAAGCGGCATTGCACCCCAACTGTTATCACCTCCAACGCCCATTTGTTGATGGTCTATATTGATGCTTATAAAGTCTCTTTTAGGAATATCTGTAGTATGCCTTTGTTGTTTTGTTTTTCCAGCGTCAAAATCTGAGTTGTATTGGTTGTGAGCGCTAAATCCGAAATACTTTGGAGCTGTAATTTTTATCCCTTCGCCTGTATCATTGGTAAAAGTTACCCAACGATTTTCTGTTTTATACCCATTTTCTTGAGGTCTGATGTATGGAAAATATAAATCTGAAACAGTTGCTTTATAGTTACCCACCAAAGCTGCGGTATTTCTATCTTGGTAATTTTCGAACGGACCTTTACCCAACCAATTTACCTGATCAAATTCTTTATTGATGATGAAATTATTACCAAATCTTGGTAAAACTGGAAGATTGTTATTTTTATTATCAAAAGAAGTGTGCACTTCTATCGTTCCGTTTTTATGAAACACATAACTCATACTTAGTTCTGCTTTTTTGGCTGATGGCAATTCATATTTTACATCTACCGCAATCGTATTGTTTTTAGATATTTCTTTTATCGAAAGTAACTTTTGATTTTCAGTCGCTTTTTTCCAAATACCTAATTTATTTGGCATTTTAAAGCCAAAATCGTTGTCTGTGGTTGCTCTCCAAAAATTAGGCGTAATTCCTTCTTTTAAAATAGACCCATTTCCAAAATCGAGAGAAGAAAGCACTCCTGTTTCTGTATTAAATTCAGCTTTTAGATTATCATTAGATACTGTTAAAACAGTATTGTTTCGCTCTGTTTTTAACTCAGAACCGTTGTTGGTTAAAATTGGTAAAAAAGACCCTCTTTGTAATTGAAATTGTTCGTAAGCTACAATGTATCCTTTTTCTAGTAAAGGTTGACTCTCTTTTAATTTCGCATACACATTTAAATGATAAGCGCTAGATGCATTTGCTAATTCTGGAATTTCTAGGGTTATCATTTTAGATTGATAAGACTCTAAATTTAAGTCATCGATGTTGCCAGAACTTACTTCTAAACCATTTTCTAACAAACTCCAATAAAAATCAAATTCATTTAAATTAGTAAAGTCATAGATATTTTTGATTTCGATGTTTCCGTTTTTGACATCTGTATCATTAAATTTTATATACTGAAAAACTTTTTGAGCTTCAAACAATGCTGGATGAGCAGTTCTATCAGGATTTACAATTCCGTTTAAACAGAAGTTGTTATCATTTTGCAATTCAGCACCTCCAAGATCTCCTCCATAAGCCCAGAAATCTTCTCCTTTATCATTTTGAGTTAAAATCCCTTGATCTACCCAATCCCAAATAAAACCACCTTGCATAGATGGATATGCTTCAATCACATCCCAATAATCTTGTAAGTTCCCTAAACTATTTCCCATTGCATGGGCATATTCACATTGAATTAACGGTTTTTTGCCACCTTCATCCACATATTTTTTCATACGTTGAATGCTCCAATACATTGGCGCTTCGATGTCGGAATTTTCATGACCAACAGCGCCTTCATATTGCACTGCTCTTGTGGCATCATGCTCTTTTAACCAATTATATGTCGCGACGAAATTTTCACCATTGGCAGCTTCATTTCCTAAAGACCAGGTTACAATACTTGGATAATTTTTATCACGTTCAAACATACGCTCAGTTCGATCTAAATGCGCTGCTTTCCATTCCGGCAAATGGGCAGGATGATTTTCGGCTTTTTTAGGATCTTTTTTAATATCTTGGGTCACACCCATTCCATGCGTTTCTATATTAGCTTCATCAACTACATAAAAACCATATTTGTCTGCCAATCTATAAAAGAATGGATTTTTAGGATAATGACTGGTTCTAATGGCATTTATGTTATTGGCTTTCATCAATTTTAAATCCTTTAGCGTTAATTCTTCGCTCACCACATGACCTGTATTCTCATCATGATCGTGTAAGTTTACACCTTTAATTAACACCGGTTTTCCATTGACTAAAAACTGGCTGTTTTTAATTTCTACAGATCTAAATCCAACTTTTACAGCTGTAGATTCGCCATTTACTGTAATTACTAAAGTGTATAAATTCGGTTTTTCTGCACTCCAAGGTTTTATATTTTTGATGGATTTTTTAAAAAAAATCGCATTGTTCCCAATGTTTAAACTACTTGTTTGGCTATCAGAAAAGATTTCAAAATCGTTATCAAATAAACGTATATCTATCTTTTTTTCTGACAGCATATTAGAATTGTTATCTACCTCTAACGTCAAATTAAAAGCGCCGTCTTTATAATTGTTTTCAAGATCTGCTACTACTCTAAAATCTTTTAAACTTATTTTTTCTGATGCATATACGTACACATCACGTTCAATACCAGATAATCTCCAAAAGTCTTGATCTTCCATATAACTGGCATCAGACCAACGCATCACTTGAACTGCTATTGAATTTTTCCCTGGTTTTACCACTTTAGAAATATCGAATTCAGCCATTGTTTTACTGCCTTCATTATAGCCAACAAATTCGCCATTTACCCAAACATACATAGCACCACTTACACCTGCAAAATGTAAAAGAATGTCTTTTTCTGTCCAATTTTCGGGAATTTCGAACTCTCTTTTATAACTTCCATTATTGTTGATGTTGTGAGGAATATAAGGCGGATTTGCTGGAAACATATATTTGATATTGGTATATACAGGTATGCCAAATCCTTTCATTTCCCAGTTTGATGGTACTTCAATTTTATCCCAACCTTTTAGACTAAAATCATTTTTATAAAAATCTGTAGGTCTTGCATTTACACTGTCTGCGTAATAAAAATCCCAGGTTCCATTCAATGATTTATACAAGGATGAATTTTGCCAGCTTTCATTTTCTAAAGCTGTTTTTTCATCTGTATACTTATAAAATGAGGCAGTTGGTTTCTCTCTATTAATTTCAAAAATATTGGGATTTTCCCATTCTGGATTTTCCCATTTTTCAGCGCTGTAAATAGGTTTTTCAATCATTTTTTCTTGACATGAAATGATGCTTACTACTAAAAGTAATAGGATAATATGACTTATTTTCATAATGGTTAATTTTAATATGCTCAGTTATTGTTTTATGAATGTATTTAATCGAAGCCAAGCTTCGCATTGTATTGTCCAGGTATCACTAGTTTCTACTTTTCCCAAACCAAATCCGTGTCCTCCATTTTGATAGACATGTAGCTCAGCAGGAATTTGGTTTTGCTTTAAAGCTAGTAAATATTGAAGACTATTTTCAACTACCACGCCTTTATCATCTATGGCATGTGCTAAAAAAGTTGGAGGTGTTTTGGTACTGACTTGCTTTTCAGTTGAAAACTTGATTTTCGTTTCTTCTGTGGGTGATTTCCCAAGTAACTTATTTCTTGAACCTTTATGAGTGATGTCATCTATCATAGAAATAACAGGATAAATTAACATTGAAAAGTCAGGTTTTGCACTGGTGTTGTCAGAAACTTTATAAACTTCATCATCAAAACGCGTTGACAAAGTGGCTGCCAAATGACCCCCAGCTGAAAATCCAATCACGCCTATTTTATCAGCGTCCAAATTCCATTCTTCGGCATGTCGCCTGATGTATCGTATGGCTTCCTGTGCATCTTGCAAAGGCCCAATTGATTTATCTTCCATAATGGCATCGCTTGGTAATCTGTATTTTAAAACAAAAGCTGTAATACCAAGAGAGTTCAACCATTCTGCAACTTTATAACCTGCTTTAGAAATAGCTAAAAAAGCATAACCACCACCAGGAAAAATCACTATAGAAGTTCCATTTGGATTTTTGGGTTTAAAAACCGTAAGGGTAGGTTGGGTTACCTTACTTATTCTGTCTAGTTTGATGTCATGAATCTCTTTATAATCAACAGCATCAATAGTATTAGGAACACCTGATTCCCATATTTTTATTTCTTTGTTTTGAGCTTTTATATTTCCTTGTAAACCCATTACAACTAAAATTAGCAGCCTATTTATTATTATTTTCATTTTCATTCTTTCGTTACTTTACTTCCCCACCAATCTTTATTAGGACTAAAATCTTTTGAAAGCATTTTTTTTCGTTCTTTTTCAAGATTTACGAATCGTTTTTCACGAATCATTTTTTCATAGTTGGCTCTTTTTTCAGAATCAAATTCGGGATCTTTTTCTGGATATTTTGCATCAACACTTACAAGCCAATTTTTTAATTGGGTGTATAATTCTGTTGTAGTTTCTTGATTTTGAGTGGCAATATTTTGCTGTTCATAAGGATCATTTTTTAAGTTGTACAACTCATTGCTATCATCTTCATAATAATGAATAAGTTTCCAATCGCCTTTTCTAATGATCGATGAAGGATCACCTCCTTGATTCCCATAATGTGGATAATGCCAATATAAAGGTCTTTCTTTAGGGGTTTGGTTTGCCTCTAATATTGGTTTTAAACTGATGCCATCTTGATGTTGATTCGGAATTAAATTGATGTTTGCATAGTCTAGTAAAGTCGGGTAAAAATCAGCTCCTGTAACTGGATACTCAATTGTTTTTTGTTTTGATGTACTCCAAGGAATATAAATCAAATAAGGCTCTCTGATACCACCTTCCCATTGATAGCCTTTTCCTCCTTTAAATGGTAAATTTGAAGTTGAAAAATTATCACCAGAAGAAACACCTCCATTATCTGATGTAAAAATGACAATCGTATTTTTATCTAAACCTGATTCTTTTAATTGATTTAAAACAATTCCAACTGCATCATCCATACTTTCTACCAAACCACCATAAATAGGATTGTCTTGAATTTGACGAATAGGTAATTTTCGCTCCATCTTAAAACCATTTTCTTGAATACCTTGATTTTCTGCCTTATCTCTATATTTCTCCCACTTTTGTTGATTGGTTTGTATAGGGCCATGCACTGCATAAAAGGACAAAAAAGCAAAAAATGGAGTTTCTTTATTTTGATTGATAAAATTTGAAGTTTCTTTTGCTAACCTCATAGAAAGATTCTCTCCATCTTGTTTGTTTTCTAGTTTTGGATTTTTAAACGGTGAAAAATAACCTCCTCTTGGACTACCACTTTCAAAACCACCAATATTGATATCAAAACCATGATCTTCTGGATACGAACCTTCTTCACCTAAATGCCATTTGCCGGCAAAAAAAGTTTTGTAACCATTCGCTTTCATAGACTCTGCAATAGTAGTGTCTTCTTTGGGCAAGCTCCACACATAGTTGGCAGGCATCATTTTATCTTGCCTTTTTGTATCTCTCCAGTCCTCACCAGTTTTAGCGCCAATCCAATCTGTAATGCCATGTCTGGCAGTAAATTTACCCGTCATTAAGGTAGCTCTTGAAGGACTACAAACTCTACTGCCTGCATAACCTTGCGTAAAAATGGTGCTTTTTGATGCTAAATTGTCGATGTTTGGTGTTTCATAATAAGTGCTTCCTGTAAAACCTAAGTCTTTAATACCTAAATCATCTACTAGAACAAAAAGAATATTTGGTTTTATTGGAGCCTCAACCTCTTTGTTTTTCTCTTTACAAGAGAAAAACAAAGAGGTTGATAATATTAAAAAGTACCTTAGATTCATCATATTTTAAAATTTGAAATTTTCTGATGCTGTTCTGGTATTTTCTAAAATTTCTTTCAGTTCTTTTAGTTTTTCAGGTTGTTTATCAGCAAGGTTATTACTTTCACTTGGATCTGATTTTAAATCATACAAAAAGAATTTTTCTTTCGTTTTTACATTGTATTTTACCAACTTCCAATTGTCTTTTCTGATGGCTTGACGACCTTGTAATTCGTGAAACTCCCAATACAAATAATCGTGTTTTTCTTGCTTTAAATTTTCACCCAATAAGGTTGGTAAAAATGAAATTCCGTCAACTTGTATTGGTTTTTTATTCTCAGTAATTTCAGAGAATGTTGAAAAAACATCCCAAAACGCAGAAATGTGATCGGTTGTAGTACCTTCTTTAATTTTTCCTTTCCATTTTGCAATCATAGGTACTCTAATTCCGCCTTCAAACAAATCTCTTTTAACTCCTTTTAAAATTCCATTGCTATCAAAATAGTTAGGATCTGCGCCTGCTTCTTTATGCGGACCATTGTCTGAAGTGAAAATGAAAATGGTATTTTCCTCCAGACCAAGATCTTTTACTTTTTGTACAAGTTCACCCACTTGGTCATCCAACAAAGTAATCATCGCTACAAAAGCCGCATGTGAATTTTCTTGAGAACCATATCTTCCTTCTTTATATAAATCGCCATCATCAACTCCTTTATAAGATTTTTCTGGATTAAATTTCCCTTTAAAACGATTTAAATATGCGACTGGCGCAAATAATTCTGCATGCGGAATTATAGATGGATAATACAAAAAGAAAGGTTCACTTTTATGATTCTCTATAAAAGTTAGGGCTTTTTTATGAATTAAATTGGGTGCATATTGCCCTTTTTCTAACCCTTGATTTTCTTCTAAAATTATTTTTTGATCATTTTCCCAAAGATGATTTGGATAATAATGATGTGCTAATCTTTGATCTAAATAGCCATAAAAAGCATCAAAACCTTGTCGCATAGGAGAACCTTCTTGATTGGCAGAACCTAAACCCCATTTGCCAAAAGCACCTGTTTTGTAGCCATTTTCTTTTAACACTTCTGCGATGGTTAAACTTTCTTTGGGTAATTCTAATCTTTTATTTCCACGAATTGGAGTGTGTCCTGTATGAAGACCCGTCATTAAAGCAGATCTTGAAGGCGCACAAACTGTTGATCCTGCATAATGTTGTGTAAATAAAAGTCCTTCTTTTGCCAACTTATCAATGTTTGGCGTCGTAAATTTTGTTTGTCCGTAAGAACTTAAATCTCCATAGCCTAAATCATCTGCTAAAATATAAATGATGTTTGGCTTTGTTTTAACTATATTATTTTTCGTTTTTTTATTGCAGGATGTTAGCAGAAAAACTGCTAATAATAGACTTCCAAATAAATAGTGTTTTTTTTTCATTTTAATGGATTATTAGTTTTCGAAACGATTGATGATTCTGCACATCTTTAATTAGTAAAGTATACATACCTTTTGCCTTATTAGATAACTGCAATGTAACATCTAAAGTATTTATATTTTTTTTATGAGCAATCAATCTTCCTTGAAGATCATAAACTTGATACGATTGTATTGGTTTGTTACTCTTTATTGTAAAAAGCCCTTTAGAAGGATTTGGATATACATTTAGTGTTGATTCTAGTTCAAAATCTGAATTACTCAATGAAGATGAACTCTTTTTTAACAAGGCATTATCTATAAACCAACCAGGACTTGACGCTTCTTTTTCAACAAAAAATTTAATAGAACTTACATTTTCTGGGACTGTAAATGACAGTTCCACTAAATTCCAATCTGTTGCTGTTGTCATCATTTTACTCGCTATTTTTTCATCAGTAACCGCGTTCAAAATTTGAATTTCTATAGGTGAAGTAGGACTCACAAACCATTTTGTATACAGTGATAAATCATATGTTGATGAAGCTTCTATTGCAACTTCTTGAAATATAGTACCTGCTTGTGCTAGAATTCTTCCAGAAGTTGTTCCTGCATAAATATTAGCATTAGCGTTTGTTAAAATCCCAAGATTAGAACCGTCCCAACCTGTTAAATCTCCTGTTTCAAAATTGCCATTTTCTAGCAAATTTTCTATTTGAAAAGGATTCTCTGTATAGTACATGTCTAAATTATTATCAGCTGTATATGTATTTAATGCTATGGCTGGATTGGAGATCTGGTTTTTGTAAAAATTACCAACTTCTGTTAAATTACCATTTGTATCGTAATAATCTGCAACATCAGAATTTGGCTGAAACCAAGCATAACGCTCTACATAATCTAAACTTTCTAGATAAGGTAACGCCAATTTCATAAATTCCAGATTTACTGAAGTTGTTCTGTTGGGGTTTGCATTGAATTCGGTAATCCAAATGGGCAATTTATACAAATCATACACTCTTTGTAAATAATTTTTAAATCGGTTAAAAACCGTTTGTGGATTTGCATTGGGACTATTTTGTGGGTTAGAACCCCAATCGTACCAGTGCACACCAATAACATCTATTCTTATATCTTGTGCTGTGGCTTTTTCATGAAATTCTTTTAACCATCCGAAAGGCGCATTTTCTCTTCCACTTGGCGAAACCAAGCGCAAACCTGTTTTCATTAAATTCTTATAAAACCCAACGGCTACATCTGTTTGACATAAATTACTATATTGACCAGATTGATCATTACAATTGTCACTTTCATTAAATGCTAAGACGTTTGTTGCTTTATATTTACCTTGATATAAGGCAATATCACCATCATCATTTGCGCCACCTGCACCCCAAGACATAGGTACATATTCTGTGTCTAAAGTGCTTTCTCCATTGTTATTCCATCTGTAAAACCAACCATTGTGTAGCCCTAACTCATTTCCTCCAATTCCTTTTTTTGTAGTCCAATTCCATGGTACAATTCTTATAAACGAAATATTGTTTAGTAAATAATTAGGTAATTGATTTACGCTTAAATCTTCTTCAACAGCCATATAGTTTTTACTTTTTCCTGTACCATCTTCTTCAACAGCAAGCGTAATCATAAAACCTTTTCTCAATAAGAAAGAAGTTGTTTTATTATTAAAATTATTGGGAATGTTGTTTCCTGAATAAATAATATCCGTAGTTAAATTTGTAGCAGTACCGATTAAATTAGTTGCATCAAAAATGCTTACAGGAGATGTTGAAGCATCATTGCTACGAATCACTGTTCCTCCAAAATAATAATTATCTAATCTTAGATTATCTTTATGAATTGCAGGTTGTAAGTTTATTTTAATTTGATTGATATGGTTTGAATTTATAGTATCCCCATCTAATTTTTTAGTTCTCACCCAACCAACTCCATCGTTTAATTCGATTTGTATATTGTCTTGTAATGGATTTTCATTTTCTAAATCTAAATATCCTTCTGAATTAATGATCAGTTTTCCACCAGAGATTGCATTTGCTTTTACCGATGTTTTTGCTAAGGTTAAAGAACCTGTTCCTAAGCTAATGATTCCGTTTGCAATGATTAGTTGATTGGTGTTTTCAATTTTTAAATTTACATTAATTGGTTTGTTAGGATCTATAGTTCCTGTTTCAGGAGCATTGTTCGTATTTGTATCTTTCCAATTTAGTTCGTTAAAAAAATCTGTATCTTTAGCACTTTCACTCCAAATAAGTTCTTGACTAAAAGAGTATACAGAAATAAGTAAAAAGGTA
Organism: Polaribacter litorisediminis; assembly: GCF_019968605.1. Lineage (NCBI taxonomy): Bacteria > Pseudomonadati > Bacteroidota > Flavobacteriia > Flavobacteriales > Flavobacteriaceae > Polaribacter > Polaribacter litorisediminis. The sequence goes on along the minus strand of NZ_CP082966.1, from coordinate 3,991,982 downwards.
CATAAAGTAAATTTAAGTCTCATCTATTTAATTTTACCTCAAAAATATTTAAACTCTTAATCAAGCAGTGGGTTATATCCATTCTTTTATGGGTGCTAAGTGGTCAAATTGTCTTTTAACATTGCATATGTAAAAGACTTAAAGTAATTTAACAATTCAATAAAAATTGATATCCTATTTACTGATGTTTAAACATTTTTTATACTTTTTTGCCTTTATTTTTTCAACAAATTTCTTTTCTCAAAACAATGCTGAAAATTATGTAATAGAATTTATTACCACAAAAGAAGGTTTATCTCACAACTACGTATCTAGTTTAGTTAGTGATGATTTAAATATGAAATGGATCGGAACCGAAAATGGCATCACAAAATTTAACGGTTACGATTATGAATACATTAAACCCAATGAAAAATACAAAGGTTTAATCAATGAAAATATAGAAGTTCTTTTTTTAGATAATGAGGCTAATTTATGGATTGGTACTAAAAGTGGAGGCATCTCTTATTTAGATATTAGAAAAAATAGCATAAGAGATTTTAACCATTTAATAGACATTGCCAACCAAGGCAATCTTAGAATTACATCAATTTCTCAAGATTCTGAAAGTAATATCTGGATTGGAACTTGGAAAAGTGGTGTTTTTGTTATTGATTTTAAAAACGATAAATTAAAAGAACATTTTAACTACTACGAACCTATTTATAGCATTAAAAAAGACTTTAAAAACAACATGTGGTTTTGCAGTGGTAATAGGCTTTTTCAATACTTTTCAGAAACTAAAAAAATTAAAATTCATCAATTTCCCAATGCTCTAAGTGATATTTTACCCGATCAGAGTAGAAATAAAGTTTGGATAACCAGCAGTAAAAATGATCAAAACATCTATAATTATGATTATGCAAACGAAAGTATTAAATCGGTAAAAGTTGATGTTAAAAGTAGTTTTACAAAAAAAATGTCTCTTGATAAATACAATAGAATTTGGATTGGTACATGGAGAAATGGGGTTTTTAGAAGTAACGATGATATCAGTGAATTTAAAAAAGTACAACTTGTTTCAGAAAATTCTAGAATATTAAAAGGCAACTATACAACTATATTAAATATTCATCATGATAAAAATAATGTTACTTGGCTATCTACAGCTGGTGGAGGTATTGTGAAGATTTTAGAAGGAAATGGATTTAAAAATATAGATCAAGCCTTATTAAAAAGTGACTTTAAAGAGTTTATCAATTGCACGAGTATTTATAAAAACAAACAGAAAGTATTTTTAGGAACCCTATTAAAAGGAGTTTATTTTGGTGATGATTTCTCGAATCTAAAACAAATTGAAAGTCTCGGCAATGTAAAAATAAATGCACTTTACGAACACCAAAACAAGCTTTACATTGCTACAGCAGAAGGTTTTGCAATTTTTGATTTGTCAACTGAAAAAACATTATTTTATAACACCGAAATTAAAAAACCAACAAGTTTTTTAATCAAAGACAATACGCTTTTTATAGGAACACAACAAAGTGGTTTGGCTATTGTAAATCTTGATTACATAAATGACTCAAACGCCTATGTATTTTATAGTGAAGATTTTAGAGAAAATAGAATAGAGAGTAATAGAGTTACCTCTATTGTAGAAGATGCTAACGGAAAAATTTGGGTAGGCACTTATAATGGTATTCATTGCTACAACAAACAAGAGAAAACGTTCATCAATCAAAGTAATTTGCTTAAAGAAAAATTACCAAGTGTTATTATCAACTCAATGGCAATTAGAGATGGTAAAATTTGGCTAGCAACACCTAATGGACTGATTAAGTTAAACAACAACAAAACCAATTTAACTATAGAAGAAATTCTTACAAAGAAAGAAGGTTTAAATAGCGATTTTATTTGTGCAATTGCCTTTGATAACCAATCAAATTTATGGTTTAGTACCCATACAGAAATTGTAAAATACGATTATATTAAGAAATCAATAACAAGTTATGGAGATATTAATGGTATACAATCTACCTCTTTTAACAACAACAGCTTCTTTAATTATAATGGTGAAACCATTTTTTTTGGTGGCGTAGATAATGTCACTTGCTTTAATCCTTCAGAAATTAAAGACTATGAAAATATACCTGAAATAATTTATACCAATCTAAGGGTTAATAACCAATTAATTACCTTTCAAGAAGGGAACTCTATTCTCGAAAAAAACTTTAATTATGCCAAAGAAATAAACTTATCATACAAAGAAAATTTTTTTTCAACACGTTTTGCTGTCAACGATTTTTTGGGTGATTTAAATTTAAGATACAAGTACAAATTAAATGATTATCAAAATCAATGGATTGATTTACAAAACAGAAACGAAATAAATTTTGCAGGTTTATCTCCAGGAAAATATGTTTTAGAAGTAAAATCATCTAGGGATAATAAAAACTGGAGTCAACCAAAATCTATTACCATTAAATTATCTGGCTCTCCGTGGAAAAGTAATCTTGCCATTTTTATGTACATTTCAATTATATCACTAATTGCTGTATATTTAATTCGTAATAATAATGCGAGGATAAGGCTTAAAAATAAATTAGAAATTGCCAAGATAGACAAAGAAAAAGAAGTAGAATTATCAGAAGCTAAACTAAACTTTTTTACCAATATTTCTCATGAATTTAGAACGCCACTAACTCTCATAATCAGCCCTTTAAAAGAGTTGATGGAAAATGACAACTTACCACCAAAAGTCTACAATAGTTTAAGTTATATTGATAGAAATACAAGTAGATTGTTAAACTTAATAAATCAATTATTAGATTTTAGAAAAGCAGACCATGGTTTGTTAAAATTAGATGTTTCTAATGGTAATTTTGTTAGGTTTTCTAGTGAAGTATTTTTATATTTTAAAGAAGCTGCAAAATCAAAAAACATAAAGTATAGCTTTAAAACCAATAAAGAAGTGATACAATTTCCTTTCGATAGAAATAAAATGGAAATTGTTTTGTGCAACATTTTGTCAAATGCTTTAAAATATACTTCCTCTGGCGATAAAATTAAAATGAAGATTGATAGTGATGATGAGTACTGTATAATTAGTATAACAGATACTGGTATAGGTATGAATGCTAAATACTTAGAAAAGATTTTTGATAGATTTTTTCAAATAAAATCTGCTAATTCTGTTAAAATGATTGGTAGTGGAATAGGATTATCGTTTTCAAAAAAAATTGTAGAGCTACATCATGGAAGCATTATAGCAAAAAGTACAGTGAATGAAGGTGCAGAGTTTATTATAAAACTAACCTTAGACCCCAATTTATATGCTGGTGAAATTAATGAAAATTTCATGACATCAGAGAATATAAAAGGATACGTTAGAAATACTGATTCAGAACAATTAGAATCGTTAAAAATTGAACCTAAAAAACATAAAATTTTAATCATAGATGATAATGTAGAAATTTTAAGCTATCTAAAAGATATACTTTCAGAAACTTACGATGTAATTCAGGCAGAAAACGGAGATGTAGGTTTTAAGAAAGCATCCTCTGAAGTTCCAGATGTTATCATAAGTGACGTTATGATGCCTGGTAAAGATGGTATTACACTTTGTAAAGAACTAAAATCTCAAATAACAACATCTCACATACCTATTATACTATTAACTGCAAGAACCTCTACCGTTTTTGAAATTGAAGGATTAAAAACAGGTGCTAATGATTATGTTACAAAACCTTTCGACGCAAAAATAATTAAAGCCAGATTAGAAAGCTTAATAGAAAATCAAGACAAATTAAAACTACACTTACTAAACAAAGTTCGTTTTGAGCCTACTGCAAAAGAAGTAGAATCTGATTCTGATACAGAAAACACCTTTATTAACAAAGCTATTTTATTAGTAGAAAATAATTTAGAAAATAATTCTTTTGGCATAGAAACTATGGTTGATGCATTAAATATGAGTAGATCTAGTTTGTTTAGAAAAATAAAATCATTAACAGGACTCTCATTATCTGCTTTTATAAGATCTATTAGACTAAAAAAAGCGGCACATTTAATCTTAACATCAGACTTAAATTTAAGTCAAATTGCGTACGAAGTTGGCTTTAATGATTATAAATATTTTAAAACCTCTTTTAAAAAACAATTTAAGTGTTTACCCTCTAAATACAGTGGCCTTTATGAGAAAGGAGACAAAGAAATCACCTCTTAGATTCATTTAACCCCAAAAAATGGTCAATTTAACCTATTAAATAACGCTTTAAGTTTAGAACTTTGGCTCATGAAAGTTATAACGACTTTTATTAACTAAACACTAAAACTTAAATATGAAAGTACTTATTTTTTATTTTCTTTTATTTTCTACGTTCGGGGGAGTTATTTTATCACAAAATACAATTACTGGTAAAGTAACAGATTCAGATGGTTTATTATTACCAGGAGCCTCCATAACTGTAAAAGGAACAGCAAAAGGAACCACAACAGATTTTGATGGTGCTTTTAAAATTGAAGCCTCTTCTGGGGAAATTTTGGAAGTTTCTTATCTTGGATATGAAACGAAAATAGTAAAGGTAGACTCTAAAAAAGTTTACACAATAGTGCTAATGGAAAGTGCATCACAACTTGATGAAATTGTTGTGGTAGGTTATGGCACTCAAAAAAAGGTAAATGTTACAGGAGCTGTCCAAACCGTTACTTTTAAAGACGAAGTAAATCAACCAGTTACTAATTCAGGTCAACTGCTGTATGGTCGTTTTTCTGGGGTGCAATTAACACAGTCTTCAGGTAGTCCTGGTGCAGATGCTTCTTCAATTGTAATTAGAGGTATAGGTACTTTTGGAGGTAGCCAACCTTTAATAGTAATCGATAATATTCAATACGAAAGTCTAGCAGCGTTTAACAGTCTTGCTCCTTCAGATATTGAAAGTATTAGTGTTTTAAAGGATGCATCATCCTTAGCAATTTACGGTGCTAGAGCAGCAAACGGAGTTGTTTTAGTAACTACAAGAAAAGGTAAATCAGATAAATTTGAAGTAAGCATTAATAGCTTTTATGGTATGCAAGAGGCTACCATTAAACCTGAGTTTTTAGGTTCTTTGGATTATGCTACCTTAATGAACGAAAAATTTAGAAATGAAGATGGTGTTGGATTTCAACCAAGATATACTCCAGAACAAATGGAAGCTATTAGAACGGGTTCTTTACCAGACCAATTTGGAGATACAAACTGGGCAGATAGAGTGCTTACTTTAGCGCCTATTCAGAATCATAATATTTCTTTTTCTGGCGGTAACAGCAAAACTACATACAGACTTTCTTTAGGCTTCTTAGGGCAAGATGCTATTGTAAGAAGTAAATTTAGATCAGAAAGATATAATATGAGTTTAAATATCAATTCTAAAGTAAAAGATTGGTTAACTATTAGTAGTGTTTCCAATACTTTTTGGAGAAGAAACACAGGACCTTCTGGCGGGCAAAATGCGTTTAGTGGAGATAATGGAATTATCTATTCATTTCAAAGAGCAGCTCCAACCATTCCTGCTTTTTACTCAAATGGTGAATATGGTATTGTTGATGGAGCATACTTAAATTCAAATGCATCACTCTTAACTCAAAACCCGTTAAGAAGAGGCTATTTTGGTAATTTTGAAAGTGATGTAATTAATATGAGTCAGCGATTTGGGTTGAACTTTAAATTGTCTGATAACTTAAGTTTTGAAACAAGTGGGAGTGCAAATATTGTATATTCTAACGTTTCAAACTTTACACCAAGAGCTACTTTAGAAGATTGGGATGGCAATATTGTAATTCAAAACGACTTAAATAGTTTGTCTAACACCACAAATTTTGATTATACTTTATTAAACGAAAATATCTTACGATACAACGGAAAACTAAATGATAAAAATAGTTTCGATGTTTTATTAGGTCACTCTATATTCTATTCTAAAGCAGATGGTTTCTCAGGACAATTAAGCGGATTTCCAACAGACAACATAGAAGAATTTAATGGTGGTGGTGTTGTAGATCCTGCAGTTTCAGGGGGTGCAAACGAAGACGTAAAACAATCATTTTTTGGAAGACTTAAATACAATTATGATGATCGGTATTTAGCTGAAGTAAACTTTAGGTATGATGCATCAGGTAGTGCTTTTGGACCCGATAATTTATATGGTGCCTTTCCTTCTGCTTCCTTAGGATGGAGAATTTCTAATGAAAAATTTATGAAAGATATAAAGATTATTAACAATTTAAAACTAAGAGCTAGTTATGGATTGGTTGGTAATGACAGAGGTGCAGGAAGATATGTTTTTGAACAAACTTACAACCCTGGTTTAGATTATGTTTTAGGGAACGATGTTATTGTAGGTGGTGTTGCCATTACAAGTTTAGCAAATCCAAATATTAGATGGGAACAATCTGAACTTTTAGATATCGGGATAGATGCAGGAATGTTTAAAAACAAACTTCAACTAGAATTAGGTTATTTTAGAAAAAATAGTACTGATATTTTATACGCTAATTTCCCTGTTCCTTCTACAATCGGAGTTAATAATTTAGGAGCCACAAATGCAGCTTCAATGATTAACGAAGGTATTGAGTTTAATGGTAGTTTTAGAGGTAATATTGGCGAAGTAAAATACAATGTTGGTGGAAACTTTACAAAATTACTTAGAAATGAAGTAACAGGCTTAGGTGATGGTGGTGAAGAAACTATAACGAACACAAATATTATTAGAATTGGAGAGCCATTAAGAGCTTACTTTGGGTATCAAGCGGTTGGCATTTTCCAAAGTATCGAGGAAATTGCAAATTCGCCTACCCAATTTGGGAACTCAACAACTGGACCCGGAGATATTAGATATGCAGACACAAATGAAGATGGTGTTGTAGATCAAGATGATAGGGTTATTATTGGTGATCCAAATCCAGATTTATTATACAACTTTAACGCTTCTTTTGAATACAATAATTTCGACGTAAACTTATTATTTCAAGGTGTTCATGGTGTCGATAGATTATTGATGGGTAATGGTAATTTACCAATGAATGATAATAGAAGTAACGTATTAACGTATTGGTTAGACAGATGGACTCCTGAAAACCCCAGCACTAGTTTACCAAGAATTGGTGGTCAAAACAACACATTAGTATCTTCTTTCTATGTTCAAGATGCTTCGTATTTAAGACTTAAAAACCTTGAAATTGGGTACTCTTTACCACAAGCTGTTTCCGATAAAATCAACGTAAGTAAATTAAGAGTATTTGTAGGTGCACAAAACTTATTAACATTTACTGGATTAGAGAATTTTGATCCAGAAGGAGCTAATGGAAGTCAAAGTACCAGAAATGCACCACTTTACAAAACGATCACTTTAGGTTTAAATTTAAAATTATAACATCATGAAAAAAATATTAATAGCAATTTTTATATCACTAAGTTTGGTGAGTTGTAGTGATGATTTTGTATCACGTAACTCGCTAACTCAAATTGCAGAAGGTAACTTTTGGCAAAGTGAATCAGATGCTTTCTTGGCACTCAATGGAGTCTATGCAGCTTTACAAGGTAATTCAATTTATGGAGGGAGCTTAAATGGATTTCAAGGAATTCCTGGTTTTGATGGCTTAGGCGATAACAGTTTCAACAACTTTAAATGGGAAGGTCCAGGTATTTTTATGGAGGGCGTTTTAACCCCTGCATCAGGTCCTATCAGTACATTTTGGAACGATCATTATAGAGGTATTGCTAGAGTTAATGCAGTAATTCAAAATGTAAATAATATTTCTACAGATTTAATCCCTCAAACCACTAAAGATCAATTATTAGGTCAAGCTTATTTTTTACGTGGTTTACTCTATTTTAACTTAACCGTTTTCTATGAGGATGTTCCATTAATTACAGCTCCACAAACCTTAGAGGAAGCGTTTGTGCCAAAAAACACAATGGCAGAAGTAACTGCACAAATTGTAGAAGATTTAAAATTTGCCTCAGAAAACTTACCAGTAAGTCATCCTAGTAATTTATACGGTTATGCTACAAAGGGTGCTGCTTTAGGTCTATTTGCAAGAGTGCAATTATATAACAAAGAATACACAGGGCAATTTGGTGTTATACAATTAACAAGCCAATTAATGGGCTTAGGCTACAGCTTGAATCCAAATTATGGAGAATTATTTACAGAAGCAGGTGAAACTTCTAATGAAGTTGTTTTTGCAGTTCGTTTTTTAAGAGGTGATGAATCATCAAGTGGTGAAACGTTTTCTGCAACTTTCTTAGGTTTTCCAAAAGGTGATGTAAGACCAATGCCAAACTTGGTAAACGATTATCATTGTATAGATGGCTTGCCTATTACACAATCTCCACTATATGATGATAATAATAAAGGGGCTAATAGAGATCCAAGAGCCAATGCAACGATATACTTTACAGGTGATCAATATATGAATGATCCTGTTAGAATTTTTCAAGGAAATGGTCCTACACGATTTGGGCAAAGAAAATATATCAGACAAGGTCCTGATGCTGAAGGAAACCCTGTTTTTGGTCAAGGTTCACAAGACTTTCATGTAATTAGATATGCAGATGTTCTATTAATGAGAGCAGAAGCATTAGCAGAAACTGGTGATGTAAATGGTGCAGCAAGTTTGGTGGACCAAGTGAGAGCACGAGTTGGTATGCCCAGCGTACAAAGTTTACAAGGTAGTGTAGCTCAACAAGAAATGATAGAAATTGTAAGACACGAAAGAAGAGTAGAATTAGCTATGGAAGGTTTACGTTTTATGGATTTAAAAAGATGGGGAACCATTCAAGAAGCTTTTCTTAGAGCAGAATCTGATCCTGTAGGTCCTTATAATCCTAATTATTTAGGTAAGAGATCTGAAGTTTTTCCTATTCCTCAAAATGAAATAGATGTTAATCCTCAGTTAGAACAACACCCAGCATGGCAATAAATAAAAAATTAATAACAATAAAAAAAATACTATCAATAGCAATATTAGTAACAACCATAACTAGTTGCGAACCTAACGTTATAGGAGATTTTGATTCAAGTGAACTTCCAGAAGTAGCTGTAGACACTAGAGTTAATAAAAAAGGAGTTGCCTTTACCAACAGAGCTAAAGATTGGTCTCACAAAACAAGTGCCATGGGTGCACATTGGATGTACAGTTGGGGTAACGAATTAAGAGATGAAATTCCTGAAAATGTTGAATTTGTGCCCATGTTTTGGGGTAAAGGATCTGTAACGGATGACAATATTAACAGAATTAAACAACTTGTTGCAGAAGGAAAAGTACACTATATTTTAGGTTTTAATGAACCTGATGGTGCTGCCCAAGCAAACATGAGTGTAGACGAAGCTATTGCATTGTGGCCTAGACTAGAAGAAATAGGCGTTCCTATTGGATCGCCAGCAACTGTAAGTCCAAATAATGAATGGATGGTTGAATTTATGCAAAAAGCTGAGGCAAATAATTTGCGTATAGATTTTGTTGCGGTACATCATTATGGTGGTCCTAATGTATTGAATCTTATCAATAAACTGAAAGAAACCTATGCTGCTTATAACAGACCTCTTTGGATTACTGAATTTGCAGTTGCTGATTGGAGTGCAACGTCCCCATCAGCAAACAGATATTCTCAAGAACAAGTAATTGAGTATATAAATCAAGGTTTAACAGCCTTAGACGAAATTGAATGGATAGAAAGATATGCTTGGTTTAGCGGAACTCAAGCGCCTTTATTTACGTCTGCTTTGTTTGATGACGATGCAAATGTTACAACTGTGGGCGAAGTATACGCAAACCATACTCCAAATCCTGAAATCGGCCCAGGACAAGACACTTCTTTCACGCCAGTAGTAGATCCGAACGAATTAATTGTAAATGGTGGATTTGAAACCGGTTCTCCAGCTCCTTGGGCTGGATTTAAAAACGGCGTAACAACAGTTGATCCTTTTACAGGAAACTTTGCTGGAAGAATTGAAGGTAATGATGGTTCATTATTCACAGTTGCAGAGGTTACTCCGGGTAAAACTTATATTTTAAAGTTTCAATCTAAATGGATAGAAAATATTCCAAATTCGTTCTCACCTGTGTTAAGAGATGATGTAGCAGGAGGTTTAGGATTGTTAGAAAGACTTCCTGAAGTACCAAAAACAGATCAATGGGTAGAATCTACGTATGAATACCAAGTACCTGATGGCGTTACAAAACTTAGAATTGTTTTCTATAAAGGACAAGTAAATCCAACTTTCCCACAATTCTTTTTAGATGATGTTTCTCTAAAAGAAAAATAATACAAACACGAAATGTTCAGTTTTAAAACATTTTAAGACTGAACATTAATTATAAACCTACTTAAAGCATACTATTATGAAAAAAATTACTTTATTATTTCTTACTTTATTAATCTCTTCTATTGGGTTTAGCCAAAACTTAGTGGTAAATGGAGACTTTCAAACTGGTGCTATTGGAGACCCTGTAGAATCTTGGGGCGGATTTAAAAATAGAATTGCTGTCGATGATATTACCACCTCTAATGTTGGTCAAGTAGAAAATGGCGACGGTTCTCTTTTTCATTTGATAGATGTAACTCCTGGAGACACGTATGATGTAAGTTTTAAATACAGATGGTTAGGTTCTGGTAGCGCAGCCAACGCTGTTTTAACTGCTCGTGTGAAAGATGAATTGGCCTCTGGAAGACCAAATTTAGATTTTACAGATAATTCTAACGGTTATACTTTTAGTACCAATTTAGATGAATGGCTTACAGCAGATTTTAGTGTAACTATACCTAGTGGTGTAACCAAAATAAGACTTTTATTTTTTAAACCAAATGGTAATAAACCTGTAAACTTAGATGATGTTTCTTTTACAAAATCATCCACAGCATCCCTAGAAAATTTAAAACAATTTAACTTTAGTGCTTATCCAAACCCGGTAAATAACAGCTTACATATTTCTGCATCAGAAAACGTAGAAAAAGTAGAAATCTTCAATGTTTTGGGTCAAAAAGTTATCAATGTTTTACCAAATAGTAGTAAAACTCAATTAGATGTTGCAACTCTAAGTAGTGGTATTTATATGTTAAGAGCAACCATTAATGGTAAAAAAGGGACCTCTAAATTTATCAAACAATAAAAAGTTTCATGTATTAGTTTGAATGTAATAGTAGAGTAATAACGGAAACCAAAAACCTTTTTCTCTACTATTTTTTTTAAAATAAAAATATGTTAAAACACTTAAAATCTATAAAAAACCTATTTTTAGCTTGTTGTATTTTTTCAATAGTAAATTCTTGTGCAGACAAGAATAAAAGAAGTACGCTTGTAACAGTAAAGGTAAATTCTGATAAAATTACACCTAAAAATCAACCTACTAAAAAACCAAATATTATTGTTATTTTGGTAGATGATGCTGGCTATGTAGATTTTGGTTTTATGGGAAGTAAAGATTTAGAAACTCCTGAAATAGATAAGTTAGCAAAAGAGGGTGTAATTTTTACTGATGCTCATGTAAGTGCTACAGTTTGCGCTCCATCAAGAGCTGGTATTATATCAGGAAAATATCAACAAAGATTTGGATTTGAAGCCAACGGAACTGGCTATGGAAACTCAGGAGACATAGGCTTATCGGATGATGTAATTACCATTGCAGATGTTTTAAAAAAAGATTCTTATCAAACAGTAGCCTTAGGAAAATGGCATTTAGGAGCTACCAAAACAGATCATCCAAACAATAGAGGTTTTGATGATTTTTACGGTTTTTTAGCAGGTGGTAGATCTTATTTTCCTTTAAAAAACCCTTCTGAAGAACTGATGCTACAACACAATCATAAAAGGGTAGAATTTGATGGATACTTAACAGACGTATTAGGTGATTACTCCGTAAAATTTGTAGAAGAACATCAAGAGAAACCTTTCTTTATGTATTTAGCTTACAATGCCGTTCATACGCCTATGCACGCAAAAAAAGAGCATTTACTAAAATACAAAAATCATTCGCGTAAAAAGCTTGCTGCCATGACTTGGTCTTTAGATGAAAATGTAGGGAAACTTGTGAAAAAACTGAAAGAATTAAACCTATTGGACAATACATTAATTTACTTTTTAAGTGATAATGGTGGTGCAACAACAAACACAGCAAACAATGGATACCTAAAAGGTTGGAAAGGAAACAAATTTGAAGGCGGACATAGAGTGCCTTTTTTAATGAGCTGGCCAAATCAAATAAAAGGAGGTGTAAAGTTTGATGGTTTAACATCATCTTTAGACATCTTTTCTACCTCAATTGCTGCTGCAAAAATTAACAACGAAGGTTTAGCTATTGATGGCGTAGATTTACTCCCTTATCTAAAAAATGCTAAAAAGGGAAATCCGCACACAGACTTATATTGGCGTAAACTAGAAGAATCTGGTGCGCGTTACAATGATTACAAATTGATAAAACTTAAAAATTACGGAGAAAGACTCTATAATTTAGAGTATGATATTGGAGAAACAAAAGACTTATCGAAAAGCGATACATCAACATTAAATTTAATGAATTCCAAACTTAAAAATTGGGAATCAAAAATGATAGCACCTCTTTGGCAAGAAGAAAAAGAATGGATGGATGTTACGTATCACATTCACAAAAGATTAATGCAGAATAAAGAAGTGCTCTACAAAGAGCCAACTAAAAACATGAATATTTCACAAAAAAGACCATGAAAAACAATCTTCTAATTATAAGTTTTTTACTAGTAGTAGTTTCTTGCAACAACAAGAAAAAAGAAGCAGATGTAACCAAAACAGTTTCCCAAAAACCAAATATCGTTATCTTTTATGTTGATGATTTAGGGTATGGAGATTTAAGCAGTTATGGTGCTCTTGGAGTTACCACGCCTAACGTAGACAAGCTAGCAAATAATGGGATTAAATATACAGATGCTCATAGCTCTGCTGCTACTTGTACGCCTTCTAGATACTCTCTTCTTACAGGAGAATACGCCTTTAGAAACGATGCTGCAATTTTACCTGGAGATGCTCCGTTATTAATCAATCCAGCAAAATCAACTTTACCTAGCATGCTTAAAAAAGCAGGATACAAAACAGCGGTTGTTGGCAAATGGCATTTGGGTTTAGGTGATGGAAATACAGATTGGAACAAAGAAATAAAACCCGGACCTTTAGAAATTGGTTTTGATTATAGTTTTTTATTGCCAGCAACTGGAGATAGAGTTCCTACAGTATATGTAGAAAACCATAAAGCATTAAATTTAGACCCTAATGACCCTATCAAAATCAGCTATCAAAAGCCTTTTAAAGGTGTGCCTACAGGAATTACCAATCCTGAATTGCTACGATATCCTGCAGACAAACAACATAGTGAAGCCATCGTAAATGGCATCAGTAGAATTGGAAATCAAACAGGAGGTACTTCTGCACTTTGGAAAGATGAAAACTTTCCTTTTGTGTTCTCTGAAAAAGCAAATCAGTTTATAGAAAACAACAAAGAAAATCCTTTCTTTTTGTTTTTCTCTTTTCACGATATTCACGTTCCAAGACTACCAAACGAAAAGTTTCAAGGAGCATCTTCTATGGGATTAAGAGGTGATGCAATTGCGCAAATGGATTGGACAACAGGACAAATTATCAATAAATTGGAAGAATTAGGACTTGATAAAAACACGCTGGTTATTTTTACAAGTGATAATGGCCCTGTTTTAAATGATGGTTATGAAGATGGAGCAGAAGAAAATTTAGGAGATCACAAACCTGCAGGTCCTTTTAGAGGCGGAAAATACAGTGCTTTTGAAGCGGGTACAAGAGTCCCAATGATTACCTATTGGCCAGGAACTATTAAAAAAGGAGAAAGTAATGCTCTAATTTCTCAAATTGATTATTATGCTTCTTTCAGTAGTTTGGTCTCACAAAAAATGGATACTAACACAGCTATTGATAGCAAAAATGTAAAAGATGCTTTGTTAAACTCAGGTAGTGAAGCTCGCGAAATGATGTTAGAGGAATCGTTCACATTATCTATAAGAAATAAAAACTATAAATACATTGCACCTATTAGCGACAAAGATTTTCCAAAGTGGATTGTAAACAAAAAAGTAGAAGGCGGATTTTCAGAAAAACCTCAACTTTATGATTTATCAAAAGATCTCGGAGAGCAAACTAACATTGCTTCAAAAAATGAAGCTTTAGTAACGAAGATGCAAGCACAGATTGATAGTATTGTTGCTTTATCGAAATAAGTTAATAAATCAATTGAAAAAGCAGTCTTTGTGGCTGCTTTTTTTTGACCGATATTTTAAGAATCGTTTCAACAAAAGATATCCTATTTTAAAATCTATTTACAAGTTGAAGAATGATTTAAAGAATTGTCGCAACTTAATAACATTAACTAATGAAGTTTTTACATTTATTGGTAACTGATGAAAGCAAAAAATTACGCTAAATTGTATAAGTTTAGGGTAATTTAAAATAAAATTGGGGACTTTAATCAATCATCGTATGAATAGTTATTCTAGCATTATTTTTTCTGTAAAAATTCCTTTATCGTGTGTTAATTTTATAAAATAAACAACGGGTGCTAATTTTGGTAATGTCAGTTCACTAACACTTTTATAGAAACTATTGCATTTCTATAGCACCTAAATCTGGCAATCCAATGATTTTATTACCCAAGATATCTTTTTCAAGGTGTAAGCCGTATTTTAAACCAATAGTATCTTTAGGTAAATTCTGAATTTTTACCCCTTTGTTTTTAATTAATTGTTGATTGGTTGGTGTGTAGTCAGCGATAGAAAATCCTCCTAAATTTTTAAAATTTGCATCCCCGAAAATAGGTGCTTCATCCTGTAGAGGCAGTGGTTTTGGCCAACTAGAGGTGTGTAGAAAAAGATTGTTTTTAAAAAACACATCTGTAACCAACCATTTGCCTTTAGACTCAGGATTGTATTGGTCGCCCTTTACAGCTTGTGCATCGCCTTCTATGTGAAAAATATTATTTGCAATGAGTACTCCTTTTGAAATTCTATCCACAGCAAACTTGGCATCAATTTCTTTTTTTACATAAATGGTATTGTTGTAAAAATAGCTGTTTTTAGCACCAATTCTTTTCTTACCACTGTACGCACTAATCCAAAAGGTTTTCCCTTCTTGAAAAGCATCCTTTTCACCTTTTACTCTATGACCATCGTTCACACTAATGTTGTATCTGTATGAACAATTGTGATTATTTCCTAGTATTTCACAAAATCCACCAGCATTGTTTCCGCTAAAATTATATTGCAATACAATGTTATTACAATTATAATCTATATGTGCGCCGGCAGAATCTCCTGGGCCATTTGCATTTGTAAATCGGTTTTTTTCAATAAGGATGTCTGATGCTCCCCAAGTCCATAAACCACTACCTCTGCCCCATTTTCTAGAGTCGTTATTACTGCCAGATTTATCTACAATATTGTTAAAAATATGTCCATTTTTTACTCCAGACATTTGAATGCCAGGTCCTCCAGTTTCTAAAACTTGATTTCCTGAAATTTCAAAGTCTACAATACCATACTTGCTTTTTCCAGAGGTAAGTTTGATACCCGTATGCGAAACATTTTTTATACTACTTCCGCTTACTTTTACATCTTTTAAAATAGCATCTTTATGGCTATTGATAAAACGAATTCCCCAACCATAGTTTTGCGTTCCGTTAGCAGATTTGGTTTCTTTTTTAGACCTTGAAACTCCTTCTTTTTCGAAAAAAATATCGCTAACTAGTAAATTATTAAGGTAGATATGTTCAAAAGTTCCTGGTTTTGTAGTTTCTACTAAAACTCCACAACGCATTTGGTTTTGAGTAGGTTTATGTTGATTTTCATCTGGATTTGCAGATACTTCTAAATTATGGATTTCTATAAAACTTGAATTTTCTACCAAAATTGCATTTAGCAAACCTGCTGTTTTAATAATGGCTTTATCATCTTTTTTTTTGTTATCATAAACTGTAATCACAATCGGGTTTTGTTTAGACCCGCTAATGTCTACCAACTCTAAACTTTCTGTAAATATCTGATTAGATGATAAAAACAAAGTATCTCCAGCAGAAATTTTTAATTCTTTAATTTTTGAAAGCGATTGAAAAGGGCTAGCTTTAGACGTTCCTGCATTGGAATCATCTCCTGAATTGGGATGAAAATAATAATTGTTATGTTGCTGTTTCCCGCAAGCAAAAAAGCCAATCAATATAAGTAATGAAAAAAAATTGTATAAAATTGAGGATTTAATATTTTTCGACATTTTTAAATCTTTTTGGGTTTTTTTGATTGTATTCTTTATTATCTCCCAATCCATAGAAAATAGGATTGATATTGTTTTTGTTCCAAATCTCATATAAACTTTTTAATTCTTTAATCTTCAAAGAATCCTTTATGTTGTTCTTTTCTGAAATATCATTGGCTAGATTGTACAAACCAACTTCACCCTCTTTTTCAATGATGTATTTGAAATTATTTTTTCTAACTGCTGCTGATTTTTTATCATACATTCTCCAGTACAAAGTTTCATGAGGCGCTTCATTATTCTTACCTGATAAATACGGAATTAAATTTTTCCCATCAATTTTATTTCTAGGAGTTACGTTGGCTTGTGCTACTGCTGTTGCAAAAATATCTAGTGATATTATTGGGTATTCAAATTGTTGGTTTGGTAAAATTGTACCTTCCCATTGCACTGCAAAAGGAACTCTAATGCCGCCTTCAAACAAAGAACCTTTTCCTTTTTTTAGAGGACCATTAAAAGAACCTTTATTTTCATTACCTCCATTGTCTGACAAAAAGAAAACTATAGTATTTTTATCAATATTTAAATCCTTTAATTTTTGCAATAATAATCCAACACCATCATCTACGGCACTCACCATAGCCGCGTACGTTTTTCTATCCTTATTTTTTATATCTGGATATCTAGATAAATATTTTTCAGTTGCTTGTAAAGGTGCATGGGGTGCATTGTAAGCTAAGTACAAAAAGAAAGGTTTTTCGGCATTTTTATCCACAAAATTTACGGCTTCTCTAGAAAAAGCATCCGTTAGATATTCTGTTTCTTCAACTCTTGTATCGTTTCGTAAAAGCTTGGTATTATAGGCATCAAATTGCGAACCAACTTCGGATAAATCCTTACGAATTAATTGCTCTGGAAAATATTTGTGCCCCCCAGATAAAAAACCATAAAACTCATCAAAACCTCTTTTTAAAGGTCGTAAAGTAGCGTGTGCACCTAAATGCCATTTACCAATTGCCATATTTATATACCCTGCTTTTTTAAGTGCTTCTGCCAAAGTTTCTTCTTCTAGTGGTAAACCTAATGAAGCATCTTTAGGACCAAAAAGCGGATTTCTACTGTACCCAAATTGATCTTGATATCTTCCTGTTATTAATCCCGCTCTACTTGGCCCGCAAACAGCATAACTTACATATCCATTTGTGAAGACAGCTCCATTTTTTGCCAGTTGATCAATATTTGGCGTCTTTATCTGTTTGCTACCATTGAAACCAACATCTCCATAACCTTGATCATCAGTTAATATAATAATGATGTTGGGTTTATTAGATTCTTGTGCTCTTGTTGTGTAGTTTGTTATCAGAAAAAACGCGAACAAGATTAGCAATGCTTTTATAAACTTCATTTAATTATTTTTTCAATGAATAACAAAATTATGTTTCATTCATTAAAAGGTAGGGTAATTATAGACCAAATAAGGGTAATTATAACCTAAAACTCAAAGTCTTCATTTTTTTCACCTTATAAATGGTTTATTCAATTTCTATTTGTCTCCTCTAAAATTTTTATATTCGATTTTTTTTATTCAAAGAAGGAACTATGCAATTTATTACTTTTGTCGGCTCTTTGGTTTACTATTTTCGGTATTAGCATTATTGGTTCTATTTATTTAGTTTTTAGTGGTTTAAAAGCTATAGCAATTCTAATACCACTAATTCTGTTGGGTTAATTCTAGAAGGGTTAATAACTACTTGTTTTACGTTCTTTCCTTCTTTTTGGTACAAAATCCTTTTTACAGTATCGACAGCAATAATATTGCTCTTCCATATTTTTTGTGTATTAAGCGTTAATTGTATGTACAATTAACACTTAATTGCAATAAAGTGCAACTTTTATTCGATTTTTATATCAAAAACGGTTTCTAACAAATACTTTTGAGATTCTTCATCTGTAAGATACTGTTGCTTTTTCTTCTTTACTTTTTGTTTCGGTGGAGCAATTTCTTCTTGCAGTATTTCTGGAATATTTAAGTGAATCATAACGCATTCACGCATAAAATCCTCTTCAGCTTGGGTTTTTCTAAAACCAGGAAAATCTTTATCAATACCTGATTTATGCAACCTATAAGCCGCATTTTGTAGCGTAAAATGACCTAAATACTTTTTATACCTTTCATCTTTACTTGAATGAACATCCAAGACTAATAATTCAGCCAAATAATGCATTACAAATAAATGCTCTTTGTAATTATTAATTAAAATTGAAAATTGTGCTGGATTTAAGACGGATTCATATTCAGCCAAATCAAATAAATTCTCCTTTAAAGCACGTTGCTTTTTGAATACTTATTGTGATTCGTCTTTATCATCCATAAAAATAATATCCATTTTTTTCCTCGCCATAGTTAAGACATCAAATGCCCAATCAATTTCATTGAGCAATTTTTCTTCCATAAAGACTTCAACATAACTTTTTGGTATATAAAACAAAAATGGATACGAAGCTCGGTCTCTTAATTCTTCAAAAATCGCATGTACTTTTCTAGGTTCCTTGTTCATGTTATTTAAATAATTTTGAGTAATCTTCAGGTAATTCCGCATCAATTTGTCTTAAATATTTCTCCAAAGCACTCATGGAACTATGCCCTGTGATTAACATTATTAAGGTCAGTAGATAATTTCATGTCTTAGGAGTCAATAAAATAGGTAAATTATGAATTTATTTACAGGGCAAAACCTTCTAGAGTTTAGTGATCGGTTTAAAACAGATGAAAATTGTAAAGAATATCTGGCAAATTTTAAATAGGAATTAGGCTTTAATTGCTTAAAATGTAAGCATTCAAAGAGTCAAATCCGAAAGGACTTTTCAAGAACTTGTAACAAATGCAGTCATACAGAAACTGCATCAGCAAACATGCTGTTTCATAAAGTGAAGTTTGGTTTACGAAAAGCCCTTTTTATGTGTTTTGAAATGTCAACCACCACAAAAAGTTTATCAGCCAGCTACATGGGAGTTCGTTTTGGAGTTACTGAAAAAACAGCAAGATTATTTATGCATAAAGTTAAAGAAGCAATGAAATCTAGTAAAAATCATCCTATGAAAGGAACGTTCATATTGATGAATTTGTGATTGGAGGAAAGGAAAAAGATTTGATATTAAGAGGAGAAACGTAGTTTCGGTTAAGAAAAAGATTGTAACCGCAGTAGAATTAACGGATAAGGGTAAAATTAAAAGAATGTATGCTCTGAAAATTGATAATTATTCAGCTAAAGAATTAAAAACAATATTTGATAAACACATTGATAAAAACGCAAAAATAACCACAGATAAGCGGAGAGGTTATCGTCCTTTAATTAAAGAATATAATATTACTCAAATAGAAAGTAATCAAGGAAAGAATTTTATGGCAATACACACGATGATTCATCAGGTAAAATTATGGATAAGAACTACCTTTTCATCAGTAAGCGATTTTAACATCGAAAGATATCTTGATGAGTTTTGTTATCGAATTAATCGCTCAAATAGCAAAAAGAACATTTTTAATAATTTGATATTAAGAATGGCGAAAGCTGAAAAACTATATCAAAGTAAAATTATAGGTTCCTAACTACTGACCTCAATAAAATAATATTTAGAGAAGCTTTAAAAATGCAAAAAAGCATCTTTTAAGTGTTCTATTTTTGTTTCGTTTTTTTGATGAATAATAGCAATAATATCAAAACGAACCTCAACATCTAAATCTAGTTGCACCACATAATAATCTACAGCAGAAAGTAATAGTTTTATTTTTTTGGGAGTGATAAAATCTTGAGGATCTCCAAAATAATCTGTGGAACGTGTTTTTACTTCAACAACAGCTAAAACCGCTCCTTTTTTCGCAATAATATCTACTTCTGCTTTTAAATATCGATAGTTTTTTTCTAAGATTTTATACTCGTTTTTAATTTGTGTCTGCCCGTAAACCTTCAAACTGTTAATTACCCGATTAATAACTTCTGTTTAGCCATTGAATCACTATCAAAAAAAGTCTTATTTTAATCTAATCAACGGATTTACTGGTTTTAGAGCCATTAGATTCGAGCTAAAAAGTTAGAAAATACGTTAACAATTTGAGTTATGTCCATCCATTTTCTCGAAGCTAGTATCAGGTATGCTTAAAAATTTATCAGAAATTGAGTCCATATTATTATCATCTTTTGAACAAGAAAAGAACATGATGATTGATAATAATAATAATAATAACCCCTAAAGTACTTTTATATTTTTATTCACTTTTATCTAAAATTAAATCTTCAATTCTTTTAAAATTTTTATTGGTTGGTACATGTTTAGATCCTTCTAATAATATGACTTCTTCTAAAGAAGGAAAAATATCCTTAGCTCGTTTTATCATTTTTTTACCGGGGAATAAAATGTCTTTTTCAGCCGCAATAATTGTAATTGGTTTTTGAATATTTTTAGTAGATTGTTTAGAGATTACTGGTAAAGGCGAAAAATCCATATTGCAATATTGGAATGTATTTGACATAAAATTTAATGCAAAATCATCATATTCAGAGAATAGCGCATCCATAACTTTTTTTATATATTTTGAATTATTGGTTTTAATAAATTTTTTGAGCGGTAGAAACATTTTGAATACGCCTATAAAAGGGTTACCATTAACAATATATACTGGGGCGATTAAGAAAACCTGCTTAACGGGTGTTTCATTAAATTCTAGTGCTTTTAAACTTATGAAGCCACCAAAGGAAAAGCCTACTAGGGTTACATTTTTTAATCTAAGTTTTATGATTATTTCAATAAGCCATTTACCATAATCTGGAGACTTCATGTCTAATCTATTCTCAGAACTTTTATTGGGCTGCGCTAAAACGTCTATTGCATAGACACAATATCTTGATGATAAATCAGGTAAAGAATCTAAAATTTGTGGTGCACAACCGCCTGTGCCGTGTATCAGAACTAAAGGTGGATTTTTCCAATCTCCAGTAGTAATAACATTTGTGACACCAAACTTTGTTTCTATCAATTTTTCTGAATATTCAATATTTAGCTCTTTTAACTTTTGATTGTAAAGACTTATGATTTTTTCTTTTCCTTCTTTTGATTTGAAAAACATAGATTATTTTTTTGATTGATTATTTTGATTGTTATACCTTAATTTTAGAGTAAACGATTATGATTTGTATTTACTGAAAAAAACAGCTATTGCAATAATTGGGTTTTTGACTTCTAAAATTTTTATTTTCTCAACTTTTTTTCTAACATATAATCTTAGTTAAAAGTTATAAATAAGTCGGTTCTATTATTTTGTTTTGTTGTTTGCTAATAATTAACCAAATAGCAAAAGCTACTTCCCAGAACCCTGCTAATATTAGTAAGTACATACTCGATTCTTTGCCAAATAACTCCACTATAAAGCCAAAGCCCATTAAAGTGTATCCAATTAGACCCCACAAAGCCATCCATTTTGGTAAAAGATTGTGTTTGTAGCATATATAACACATTGGAATACTACCAATTCCTAAAAAAAGCATTGCAATAAAATAACCAAAATCCAAAGAAATACTAATCTCAGGAATTAAGTTCAAAAGAATACTACTTAGTGCAAATGCTTCGATTACTCTTGACAAAAAGTAAGTGTTTCCTATTAAAAGATTAAACTTGATTATGGTTTTTCTTAGAAAAAAACCAATTAACAATACAGCAACTGAATTTATGACCATTAGCAAAGCACCAAAGTATTTATAGGTATCTAATTCGCTTTCGAATAAACTGCGCCCAATACCATAAAATAAAAAAGCCAAAAGAAATAAGACACCAATAAATTTTGACTTTACAAATGGTATTGTTTTGGTGTATTTTTTCATTTTATTATTTGTTTTTGACACTTCGTTAATTCTATTTTTTTCAAACTTCGTTGTTATTTTAATTGTTTTTTAACTAGACTAGAATCTATATCCTATTCGTAAATGCATGTTTAATTCTATTTCACTTTTGTCCTCTGAATACCCAGCACGTTTTGCAAATGTGTAACTAAATCCAGCGCCAAGACCTGCTTCATAATTGAAATGCTTTCCTAAATATCGCCTAATTCCCCAAGTAGGTATAATGGAAAAATCACTTACTATAGGCGCATTGTCAGGATTGAATAAAACAAACCAATCTGGATGATAACCCATTTTTAAAGCAAAAAAATTGCCACTATTACCATCAATTGGTTTTGAGTTCTCTGAGCGTTTTTTGAGGTTATAATAAAATCTTGGTTCAACAACGATTACAGGTGTTAGCAAAAATGGAGAATCATAATCATCATAAAAAGTAGATTCCCAAACACCAAAATCAAAGCCGATTTCTGTTCTCAGTGCTATGGTATTTGATAGTTTTGTTTCATTATATACCCAGATTCCTAAAACTCCAGTTTGTAGTCCGAATATTGATTTTTCTACACTTGTGTTTTGAGATTTGGAGATTAATGTTAGTCCGCAAAAAATTAAGGTTATTAAAGTTTTTTTCATGATAATAATTTTCGATTTAAGTGAATTTGTAAATTCAACCTTATAACCAGCTAAACCCTAAGCCTACATTAAAGATTACTGCATCTCTATCTGCATTTCCATCTAAAGACACACTGCCAAGAACTAATTTAGACTGCACATTAAGTGCGAAGTTTTTCTTTTTATACATTTCGTAACCTGAACTTACCATTACAGCAGTACCAAAATTCCAATCGTCATTTACATCGTCTTTAATATCATATAATGCAGGCGAATCTATTGCTAAACCAATTCCACCATGAATCCACCATCTATCTTTTACCCAGTACTGAACAGATGGAATAAAACCACCAAAGTTCCTGTCATTATCTTGAAATTCGTATATATTTCCAGGTAAAGAGAGGGTAATGGCTAGTTTATCGTTTAACATATAACCGAACTTTACATCTGGAAAAACGAAGGTTCCTTGAGATGTATCAAAAGTTTGAATACCAGCACTATCTTCTATACTGATAATACCACCACCTACTGTAAATTCAAATATGAATCCTTCTCTTTGGGTTGTTGTTTCTGAGTTTGTTTTTTGTGCATACGTTGTACCTGACAATAATGCAAAGGCAACACAAGCCATTCTTAGTAAAATTTGTTTTTTGATTATTTTCATTTTAATTGATGTCATAATTGTTCGTTTTTTGATTATTAAAATTGATGTTTACTATTATTTACTGCAAAATTGAATAATGTATTACGGTTAAATGTTCGTATTTTGAAATTGGAACAAACCTTATCTTATCACTCTTTCGTTTTTAGGTCAAAGATTAATTTTGCATCTACCCAAAAAATATCTGCTTTATTACCACCATAAGATCTGTGAAAGAAAAAATACTTACCATCTGGGGAAATACTTCCATAAGCATCCTCAAATTCGGTATTAATCTTATCACCTAAATTGATTGCAAGCCCCCAAGAATTATCTTTTTGACGAAAAGAAATGTAGCGTTGGAATTTTGACATAGTAATTCTCAAAAGATTTTAAAAAGCATTCAGCGATTATATCAAATTCTATACTCTTTAATTTTTTTACTATCAAAATGTTTTATATTCTTTGATTTTTAAATTGTAGCCAACTCCTTTTCATAAAATACAGAAAGCTAATGCCAACTCAAATAATACTGTTGCCATTACTAATATTGAATGTTTTGAATGCTTCTTGTATTTAATGTTAACATGTTCACCCTTTTTGCTTGTTGATTGATTTTGTAATCTCAGTAATTACATTTCCTGTATGTAAAGTTATTTTGCTTTCTATTAATAGGATGGTACATTCCTTTTTAGATGATACTTTATGGTTTACACCCTTAGGAACCACAAATAAATCTCCTTTTTGCATGGTAAAAGGCTGTTGATGCTCTATTTCCATAATCAGTGATCCGTTTAGAATGTAGAATAACTCATCTTCGTTTTCATGGGTATGCCATGGGACTTTCTCTCCCTTAATTTTAGCGATTTTTACATATTCATTATTTACTTCAGCTATTATTTTTGGTGAATAATAGGATTGTATTTTTTTAATTTGATCATTTACGTTTATCATGTCAAATGTATTACTCGTCTTCATTCAACAATTTGTACAATGTTTTTTTTGACTCCTTACTACCTAATTCGACCGCTTTTGTGTAACTCTTTATGGCATCTTCTTTTTGATTGTATTTTAAATACGCTTCACCCAGTGAGTCCCATAAATTACCATCTTTAGGAAATAATTTCACATTCAATTTAAACAATGCTAAAGCCCAACCAGGTTGATCTTCTTTTTTCAATCTACTATACCCTAATCGATTTAGTATGGCATGGTCGTTAAATTCATACTTAAGTTCTTTCATTAAAAAATCTGGTAATTTTTCTGCATTTGTAGCTGGATTGATTTTCATGAACTCATGTATTAACTCATAAATATTTCTTGGAATTGGTGTAGCATTGTAACTTGTATCAAACATCATTTTCCCAATTTCTCTGGCAACGTATTCTGATTCACTTCCTAAAAACGCATTTGTTATGTATATCACGACTACATCATCGTCTACATATCTCACGAAATCTGAAAAGTACAAACCATTACTACCATTATGAGCAACAATTTTGGTGTCTCTTTTACTTTTAGACACGGCCCACCCATACCCATAATACGAAGTCATTTTCTCGTTCTCGGCTATATATGGTGTTTCTTGAGATTCTCTTGAATTATAAGTTAAAATGATATTGTTTTCTAAAGCGACATGCCACTTGTATAAATCTTCAATAGTAGAGTGAATATCGCCTTTTCCTATGCTATACCAATGATTGTTATTGTAAGGTAGATGTTGTTGGGTTGTTCCCCAATCTTTCCATTCTTCATCATCTCTATTATAATAGTACCCATGTGCTAGTCGTTCTGTACTAAAATCGATACTTTTATACCCTGTACTTTTCATTTGAGCAGGTTTAAATAGATGTTCCTTTAGAAAAGCATTATAGGTTTGTCCTGAAACTGACTCCAATATAACCGTTAACATAATGTAGTTGGCATTTGCATATTGATAGGTTGTGCCAGGTTTAGAGTGTAATTCTGATTCAAAAAACTCTTTTAAAAACTGATCTTTGCTAGCTTCATGATACCTAAAACCACCTGTTCTATTGGAAATTCCTGATGTATGCGTTAGTAATTGATGAATCGTTATATCGCTCTTATCCATAGGTGTTTGGGTAAAATAGGAACTTATTTTATCTGATGTTTTAATTTTTCCTTGCTCTACCAATTTTAAAATTGCAGATGCCGTAAATTGTTTGGTTACAGAACCAATATTAAAAACGGTTGCTGGTGAATTGGGTATTTTATTTTTTCGATCTGCCCATCCATATCCTTTAGACAACATAACTTCCCCTTTTTTAGCAACTAAAACAACTCCAGAAAATCCATTTGTTTCGCTTGCCTCTAAATAAACGTCTATTTTGTTAATGAGCTTCTTATGATTGTTTTGAGCAAAAACGCTGAAGGTTGAAAGCGTGATAAGTACAAAAAATAGTGTTTTAGTAAATGATTTCATTTTATGATTTTTTTTTGCCATTATATTCTAACGCAGCACCTATAGCAATTCCTAGAATAAACCATATTTGCATATTTGAGGTTAAGTAGCCAACTATAGAACCTAGTATAATCCCTATCCCTAATTTTACTCCTTTTTTAGTTTTCATATTTACCTTAATTTCTAATTCATTATAAAAATACATAGTGTTCTGAACTAGAAAGTTCTACTTTAAGAATCAGAACAAAATCTTTTAATCGGCAAACTGCACTCGAATTAATGGACTATGAACCAAGCTTATCAATGTTTTTACATTCATATGAAAGCTGCTAGCAGCTGTTTCTGTAAACTCTTTAAGTTCATTGAGTTTTTCTTCATCATAATACATACCATTTATTATGACGCCATTAATTTCTTTTGTGTTTTTAATATCGCTTAATGGGTTTTTATTTAATAACACCAGATCTGCTTTTTTACCAATTTCAACAGAGCCATAATGCTCTTCCATGTTCGAAAATTTTGCAGGAACTAAAGTAGCAGATTGTAACGCCTCGAGATTGGATATCCCACTTGTTGTTAATTCAAATAATTCATCGTGTAAACTAAAACCCGCAAATACATAAGAATCTGTAACATCGGTACCTGCCATAATGGGCACACCTATTTTATGTGCCATCGCTACTTGTTTTTTTGAAGCCTCAAAAAATTGTTCACTTACGATATTACCAGTACTTTTGAGATTTTTCTCTTTGTTATGGTTTGTATCATATTTCCACCATAACTGTTTTCTAACTTTGGTTATATATTTTAGATTTTTATTGTTTGTAAAGACTTCCTTATGTGCATTAGCTTCAAATTTTAAGGTTTGCAAAGTTGGGGTCCAATAGGTATTTTTTTTGTGCATTAATCGCATTAAAGCTTTTGCTTGAATACTGTCAAACTCTTGTACAATCTTTGCTTTTGATTTCGAGAAATATTGCTTCCAATTGGTTGGGCTTTTTAAACTATCAGCTTCCGGAAAACACTCGTATATAAAAATACGACCATGTTCAAAACTTCTTTGACCTAGATTAACCGCTTCTTCTAAGCTTAAAAACATCGGTTTATGACCTGCCAAATGCAAACCGTAATTAGGCGCTTTTTTAGCTAGTTCTGTGTAAGTGTCTTTTGGTAACTGTTGGTAAACTTTAATAAAATCAACCTTTTCATTTTTATAAAATTGTAATAATGAATCAACCTGAGATGGCTTTTGCAGTTTAAAAAAGTTGGGGGACTCTTCAGGAATGGCTTTTTCACCATCCATTTGGTAACTGCTCTGTAACACGTATCTTGGTGTGACTCTTATGTTATTTTCTAAATCTTTATTCCATTGCAAACGTTCTTTACTACCCACCCAATAACTATCTCTTTCATTTAATTGACCAGACATGTCTCTAACACCAGTTATTCCATTCGCAATGTAAAGCGGGTGATGCAACCATGCTGAATGTTGGTTAGAATGGGTGTGCATGTCCCATAATCCAGGAATGAGGAATTTGTCCGTACCATCGATAATTAGTGCATCATCAGAAGCTGTGATATTCGTAGTATCAACTTTTGTAATTCGAGAGTGCTCTATTAAAACAAACCGATGCTTGGCAATTTCACCTGTTGCAACATCAACAATATTTACATTTTTAATGATGGTCTGCTCTGATAATTTTGGTGGCTGTAAGGTACTCATCGGCCATAAATAAGCTATCGCAAAAACTGTAAGTATTACACAAATGAATGCGCCACTAGCTTTTAAAAAAAACAAAACTTTTCTCTTCATGAATTAACTTTTCGTTATTTCATTTAGCAATGCTAACGCTTCCTTTTTTAAAAAATCTTTTTCAATTAACTCTTCAAGAGTTTGTTTAGCCTGTTTCAATTTGCCAATTTTTATTTGTGATTTTGCAACTAACAATTGAAAGTTTTTATTAAAAAAATATGGTTTGGCAAACGAGATTAAGTCTATCCCATTTTCTAAGTTCTCTTTATTATTTTTTGTGTTTTGGATAAGGATAAATCCATAGGTTGCTATGAGTTTATAATGATAACTACCTTCACTACTTTCTTTAAATAATTCATTTTTATTAAGTTGGTTATTTAGGAATTTCTTTATAAAATCTAATGTTGCATCTTGCTTGGAAATGCTTCTGTGCTCAAGCTTGTTGCCCAAAGCCTGCACTACAGCTTCTGCCGAAACTTTTGTGGAAGCCGGATTTTGCCCTGTTATAAACTTGCCTGAAATGACCACGTTTTCTAACATAAAACTACTTTTTTGATATTTTGCACCTCTAGACTTTAGAGCATCTTCTAATAAAAAAGGGAATTCATCAATCCATTGACTCTTAAAAATATTTTCTTCTTCGTTAGAAAAACCCGTAATCCTTTCCTTATCTAAAATAAATTTGTTTTGGTGTTTCACATGAATAAAGGCAGAAGTACCATGACAAACAGACGCCAAAACTGTACCTTTTCGATTGTATAGTTTTAGTATTATATCTTGTAATGAAGGGTCATATGGAATATCGAACATAGCTCCCTTACCACCAATAATATAAATAGCATCAAAATTATCAGCATCTACCTGTGCAGTAGCTACTGTTTGCTTCAACAAGTAAGCTGTATTTTCATTGGTTAAAAACGCCTTATTTTTTTCTTTGGTTGCGTCGAATATATCTGCTGTGACGCTACCTCCTTTGGGACTTGCTATAATAACCTTTACATTATTTTGAGTAAATATATTGTAGGCATCCACAAATTCCTCAAACTCAAAACCTGGTCTTGCATTGCCATTATCTTTACCATAACTACTTAGTACAATTAAAACCCTCTTTTGAATTTTTGAAGTTGATTGCGAAAAAGTTGATGCAGTTATGAGCAACAGTAATAAGGTTATATAATTTTTCATAATTTGAATGTATTATTATTACAAAACTATGTAAAGGTTATTGTTGAATTATTTTGATTAAAGCATCCGAACTCATTAATTTATATGCCCTAAAATCCAATTTGATATTTCTTTCAATGCTATTGGGGAAAATGTTTGTTCAATTTTACGATACTCATCCATTTTACCCGTTTCACACTCTTGAAAAAAGTGATTTAAGCCTTCTAATTTTATCACTTTATAATCTTTATTTTTTCCTTTAATCAAAGCTTGACGTATTCCATTTTGATTTATTTTGGCATTCACTTGGGTATCTTTACTACCATTTAAAGACAGCACAGGGATTTGTAATTTTTCAAATTCATCAGCTGGATTGTATTGTAAAAAGTAACGTGACCAAGGTTTGACACTTGTATTTACTTGGTTACTGATTAACGCGTCTATATTTTTCTCTGGTACATTTAAGCCACTCAATATTGGTCTTAAAAAATTGTTATAGTGTGCTGTTAATTCTGTTTTAATTATATCTTCACTTTTATCAGATGTAACTATAGCGATTGCCTTTCTTGAATTTTCCTCAAATGCTTTTTCATCCTTTACAGGAAACTGACGTAATGTTTTAGATTGCATAACCGATAATTCTGTTCCAGAAATACCAGTAGAAGCCAATAAAACCATAAAGGCAACATCGTTTGAATTATTAGCCGCTAATGGTGCAATGATACCACCTTCGCTATGCCCTATTAAACCAATATTCGTTTGGTCTATTTCTTTTCTAGTTTTTAAGTAAGAAATAGCGCTTAGTACATCTTTAGAAAAATCTTCTGTGGTTGCACTACCAAAATCTCCAGTAGATGCTCCTTGACCACGATCATCGAAACGCAACACTCCAATGCCTTGTTTGGTTAGATGATCTGCTAAAACTAAAAAGGGCTTATGTCCCATAAAGGTTTCATCTCGGTCTTGTGGACCACTTCCGCTAATTAAAATTGCTACTGGAAATATACCGTTTTTATTAGGTAACGTTAAGGTACCAGCTAAAGTTATATTTGCTTGGTTATTTTTAAACACTACTTCTTCTTCATAGTAGGGATACGGTTTTACTGGTTCTTGAGGTCTGCGTTGGTCTTCTATTTCTACGCTCCCTCTTTTTAAATTCAAGGCCATTTCTATACCACCTTCTTTATAGTTTCCTTCAAATTGTTGTAATTCACTATTAAAGTCTGCTATATAAGACATCCCAACGTTTGAACCGTCAATTATCAACTTTCCGTTTGTAAACGTTGTTGCTGTAGGTTTAATTCCAGAAACTCTAAATGTAGGTACATTCATTATTGCCGAATATTTCCCATTTTCCTGTTTGATATTAAATATAAATGTGATTTCCTTGTCACCCCTTTTAGTTTTTCCGCTCCAATCTCCTGACATATCTTGAGAAAAAGCGCTTGCTATAAATAGTGTAAGTATTAATGTAATTGATATAATTGTTTTCATTTTTGGATGTGTTTTTCCTGTCGAATACTATTCGAATTTTAAAAATTAATAATTTGTTTGTTTTTAAATCTTATTTGAGTTACTCTTCTAATTCTTTTAGAATTTTGTTAGCTGAATCTGAAGCCTTTTTATATTTTTTCAAAACCCATTGTGAGAATATAAATAAGACTCCAATTCCTGAAGGGACTAGCCAATTCAGTTTTTCAGTCATTGTAAAAACATTTATGCCTTTCATGATTTTACCAAAAGAAATCACAGCAAGTATTAATACTATAAAGCTGGTATAAAAGCTAATTTTTTGTAATTTCATAAACCTTACTTTCGCTTTTGCATAATTCACTAAGGACTCTTTGTAAGTGCCTTTAGATACATCTATAGCTTCCAATTTTTTAATAGATTTTAATGAAAGAATTGGTAGTAACACACATGCGACTATAGTAAGCAATCCCGTAAGTTGTAAATACCAAACATCTAGCAGACTAAAGTTACTGATTAGGAAAAAAACAGCTGCAAAACAGATAAAAGCACTTAGCGTTTCTGGCACAGAAATTCTGCGTATACTATTTTCATAACGTTCTTTAGACATCTCTAGAATTAACTGATCTGTTAATACTTTTTGTTGATCTACTTTTTGACTCATATCTTCCCAAAGGGATTTCATTTCTTCAAGTTCCATGTTTATTTTATTTTTTTATTTGAGATTTTAATTTTTGTTTAATTCGCGCTAAACGTGTACCAACATTGGTAGTTGTAAACCCTGTAATTGCAGCAATTTCATCATAGTTTTTTCCTTCTAAGTAAAGTAATATGATTCCTTTTTCTACAATACTTAGTTTTTTTATATGCGCATATAAAAGTGTAATTCGCTCTTCCATTACTGTATCAACTGGATCCATTTTATTAAAAAGAACATGGTCTATGGATACTCGCGTTCCTTTTCTTTTTTCTTTTTTCAAATTGCTGATGGCAGTATTTAGTGCAACACGATACATCCAAGTACTCATTTTTGAATTCTTTTTAAAAGAAGGGTACGATTTCCAAAGTTGATATACAATGTCTTGATATACATCTTTTTGATCTTCGGCACTATTGGTATAAAGCCTTGAAACTTTATAAATAATACCTTCGTTCTCCTTTATTTGTTGAATAAATTCCTCTTTTGTATGCATTTAAAGATTAATTACATGCTATTAGTATTTGAAGTACTCAAAAAATCACAAAAAAATTGTATTTATTTTTTAAAATAAACATAAGATACTGATTCATAGATTATTGCTGTTTAAGTAAAACAATCTCTCAAGCAGTCTATAACTGCTACTAATGTGATGTCATAAAATTAACTATAAACAGTAAAAAGAAAGTTCTAATTTAAAAATTAGAACCAATTTTTTATCCGCTATAACTCTAATAAAAGATTTTTATTCCTTTTCATCGAGCTCAAAAAAAACATTCACTGGTTTTTGGAAAATCCGTGATATTTTTAAAGCTAATACAGTTGATGGAATCGTCTTGTTTTTTTCAATTAAATGTATAGATTGTCTAGACACCCCTACTTTTCTTGCCAATTCTGCCTGTGTAAGTTTACAAATAGCACGTTCTTCTTTTATTTTATTTTTCATAAGTCCATTTTTTATGTAAAGACAATAGATGGCAAAAAACTTTACTTCCGTAAAACCATACTAATGCTAAAGTATTAGTGCGATTGCATTAAAAAAAGTCACACTGACTACTTCTGAAAATGCAACATTTCAAATAGACACTAAATTGACTACGGTGATTTTTTTTTTTTTTTAAAATTAAAAAATGTGATTTTTTTAACGTTCTATATACTCATAGGGAAACAATACATTATGAATATTAAAATTATACTCATTATTATAGCTTTTGTGAATCTAAATGAGAAAGAAGCTTTTGAATATTACAGGTCTAAAATTAGAGCAAAATATGAATTGGTTGGTGCAAAACCAGTAAAATACCCAATTAAACATGGAGTCATTGGTGAAAAAAAACCAGACTTTATTATGGTTGTTGAATTTCCAAACCAAGAAGCTTTGGAGAAATTATTTAACAGTGAAGACTATAAAAAATTAATACCTTACCGAAAGAAAGCCTTTACCGATTTAAAAGTGTTTATATCAGAAAAGAAATAAGCGGTTATTAATACCATCATCTTTGTTTCTGTATGTAATAAAGATGATAACTTTTCATTATTTTTTGAAAAATATACTAGCTTCTAAAGTGCTCAAAAAATGATTTTGAGGTTCGTCAAAAAAATATGTACTTGTATTAATGCAAAAAAATATATTTTTTTATTTGGATTTTTGACTGTTAAATATTCTTTTTAAGATAGGTGTATGGTGTTATCCCTTCCATTTTTTTAAAGAAAGTATTAAACACTGTTTTAGAATTAAAACCACTATCGTAAGCCACAGCCATTATCGTTAATCCATTATTTTCTTCTTGAAGAATACGCTCTTTAAATTCATTAACTCTAAAGGTGTTCACGTATTCAGAGAAGTTTTTTTGAAAGCCTAGGTTTACTAATTGAGACACATAATTTGCAGGAAGCTCTAAATAAGATGCCAAATCTTTTAAGGAAAGGTCTGGGTTTAAAAACAGTTTGTAGTCTAACATTATTTGCTCTAGCTCTTTGCTGTACTTTTTAACTTCATTAGTATCCAATAATGCCTGTTTGTATTTTTTCTTCCTTTTATAATTGACATTATCTGGAATGGCTTTCAGCATAATATCTTTAAACCTTTTGTTGTTTTTTATTGGTTTAAGAATTGGTGATGGATTCAATAATAAAATTAATGGCAAGCGCTTGTTGTATGCTTGCTCTATTAAATCGATTACCTTTTCATCATTACCCAACAAAGCATTGACCAATATCAAAAACGTAAATGCCTTATCTACAAGTGCAGAAGTCAAATAGGTTTCTAATTCTTTTAATCCATCATTGCATTTTTCCTTTTCATTGAGCTTTGCATAACACATAGTTTTACCACCTAATTTTGTGAGGTCTTTTATAGAAACACCTTCAAGAGAATTGAAATATGTCAAAGCTTCGTTTGATTTATCCGACATTAATAAACATATGCCTATGTAAATTGGTGGAAAGGGTAACTTAGGGTCTAGATCCAAAGCCTTTTTCAAGAAAGGTATTGCCGTATTGTATTCTTCTTTTAAGTAATATAAAAACCCCTTATAATGATGATTGATAGCAGCATAAGGATCTAATTGTAATGCTTTGTCTAGATAATTACTTGCTGCATCTAATTTTCCTTCCACAGTCAAAAAATTAGAAATGGTTAAGTAAATATCGTCTGCTTGTTGAATTTCCAAAGCTTTGTTGGCGTGTTCATACGCTTTCTTAAGATTCCAGTTCTGCCAGCATTCTATCCACGCCATATTTAATTGTGACCTTGATGAGTTTGGATCTAGCTTTAATGCCTTCGACAAATAAGGCTGCGCCTTCTCGTAGGCCTCGAATGCAGGTAAAAGTCCCATGGTTCCCATGTTAACATAAGCTAAATTAACATCTAGGTAAGGGCTCGAAAAATTAGGTGATTTATGTATTACTTCAGTTAAAATATTGATTCCCTTAATAGAGTTTTTATAATCTAACTTCATGATGTAATATCTTCCTTTCAGGTATTCTCTATAAATAGCTACCGGCACATCAATGGGTTCAACTAGCTTATTTTCTATTTCTAAATGCCCAAGATGTTCACGTAATTTTTCAGCTATAAACAAACTAATTTCATCTTGAATTTCAAAAATATTTTTAGGGTTTCTATCAAAGGTTTCTGACCAGAAATGAAAGTCATCTACAGTATCAATCATTTGCACTGTAATACGCATTTTATTTCTAGATACTCTAATACTTCCTTCAATAAACGTAGCTACCTTTAATTTTTCTCTTATTTCTTTTGCTGTAACTGATTTGTTTTTAAAAAAAAATGAAGAAGTACGGGAAGTAACAGAAAGTTGTTTGATTTTTGCTAATGCAGTAATGATTTCTTCTGTTAAGCCATCGCAGAAGTATTCGTTTTCAATATTGTTACTCATATTGACGAAAGGAAGAACTGCTATGGATTTGTTGTTGATCAAACTTTATTTTTGGTTTTTAACAAATTTAAAAAATAAATAATATAAGAGTTAATTGTTATCATTTTAATTACTGAAAATGGACTTCCTAGTAATTTTGTGACTAATTTTCTTAGGCCACTTTGTTAAAAATTCCTTTTAATTTTATTAAGGTCAGTAGATAATTTCATGTCTTAGGAGTCAATAAAATAGGTAAATTATGAATTTATTTACAGGGCAAAACCTTCTAGAGTTTAGTGATCGGTTTAAAACAGATGAAAATTGTAAAGAATATCTGGCAAATTTTAAATAGGAATTAGGCTTTAATTGCTTAAAATGTAAGCATTCAAAGAGTCAAATCCGAAAGGACTTTTCAAGAACTTGTAACAAATGCAGTCATACAGAAACTGCATCAGCAAACACGCTGTTATATTAATAACCTCTTAAAAGTATTGTGTTTATTGAATTTAAATAAATATTATTAAAATAGGTACAACATAGGTATAACATTTAAAAAAGGCTTAATTATATTTTAAAAAGGTAAATAAATACTTATTTTTTTTAGTGACCAGTATTAAACTATATTTGCAAAAAGGTATGTATTTATGGCGAAAAAGAAAACTAATAACACTGATTCTAATAAGGGTAAAAAGGTAAATTTAACCGAACATAGAAAAAACACACAAACAAAGGGATCAAGAACTGGCACAAGACCTAAATCAAAAGATAATTAAAAATCGCCAGTAAAAATACACCAACCAACATAAAAACAATAGATACTACATTTAATAAATCAGTCCAAAAATTAAACTGATTAACTTTATTATCGTATTCTTTTTGCAAACAGGCATCGTGCTTTTTTCCTTCAATTTTTTTTAATTCTTCTACAATATATTTCTCTTCATTATTGTTACCGTGATAACCGGTTACCTGTGAAATAAAATTTGATATAATACCTAAAAGAAGAATTACACCAGACCATATTAAAATTGTTGAGTTTTCAATTTCAATTTTACCTGTTTTAAACTCTCTTAAAGTTTCAAATATTATATAGATTCCTGCACCACTTATAGCAATAACTAACAAATCCATTCTACGAATTGAATAATTTGTTCTATCCTTTGTATTACTTAAATGATTAAGCCAATTATTGTATTTATTTCTATTCTTTTCTTTCATTTTAATAAATAATAATTTGATAAGATTAGTAAAGATAGATTATTCAAATCTATAAATTTTTGATGTTTAAAAAGTTTTTAAAAAAACCGCTTCTAAATTAATAGAAACGGTTTTCAATATGTATTTAAACTTAAAGTTATTAAGCTGCCGTACCAGAGCCTAAATACACACTATTTGATACTGTTGCGCCATCAGCAGAAACAAACGCCATAAATAACTCTACTGTGTCTCCTGCGTAGGTATTTGGTATTGAAACCACTTGCGAACCTGCTGTTCTATCAGCACCATCCAAAATAGAAATTGATTCTTTTTTGCTTGGATTGTAAACTAATACCATTGCTTTGTCTGTTGCATTTGCATTACCTTCTGCAGAGTTATCATCCCAATCAAAACTTACTTGTCCTGCGGTTGTTAAATCGGTTGTACCATTCAATACTCCAGATAAAGAACCTCTACTCAATAAAGCTAAAGAATAATCAATCGTGAAGTTAGGTGCGATACCTCCAACTGCATTATTTAATACATAAGACATAGCAGCATTAAATTCCGTTTTCTTGGTCGCAAATGACTTATAACCGATTTTAATAAAACCTTTAGTCGCTTGCAAATACTCCAATGTAATGGTAAATTTATTACGCTGATTCACTTGACCCTCTGTTCGAGGATTTGCCACGCTTGATGGCTTAATTCTGATATAGTCGATACCTTTCCAGCTACCTCCAATAACGTTACCTACCTTACCAGATAGACCTCCTAAAATTCCTTGGGCTATTTTCCCCATTTATAAAACAATTTAAAATTAATACTCGTTCGGATTTGGTACGGACTTGATATTGCTTTTAAACCTTATTTTCGTTACTAATATAACTAATATTATACCATTTTGTTACTGTTTTAGACCTTTACGATGCTTTTGCGTTAGGCTTCATTAACTTGCATCACATTTATTTAATTATTTTTTAAACTCCTTTAAAATCATTTATTTACCGGTGTTTATTTACTGATTTTACTTAACGAAATGAGACAAACAAAGAATTTTGATAAAGAAATAAAATGAATTTAGTAGAATTTTTGTGCAGCTGAATAAGATAAGGAAAATCAGTGTTTTATCGTTTTTAAAGATTGATAAACAGAGGCTGGGTTTGAGCGTGGAGTTTATCAATCTTTAAAAATGTTAGCCCAATGGCGATTGAATGACATAATATTGGAAAAAAAAACTACATAAAAAGGAAACCCGTAAAATTATTTAAAACATTGACTGTAAATTTGTTGAAAAAACTTATGATAGAAAATGCAATAGAACAAATCGCAGGAATTATGAATACATTTCCTGATATTAAAGAAATTAAAATATCAAGTAAAAATCGTTTTACTATTTTCTGGGGTAATCAAGAATTACAATCAGAAACCTTTACAGATTCTATTGATTTATTGGAATGGTGTGAAAAAAATCTAAAATCTACACTTGATGATGTAAAACCTAAAAATTTTATAACTTCCCTTTTTAACCGTTTGAAAAAAAATAGAAATAAACTAGAATTTTAATAAATAATGAGGCTGTGAAACATAGATTTACAAGAGAAAATATAAACAGCCCTTTGGATAGTTTACTGAAAAAGACTAATTTTAAAACGAAGAACATATTTGCGATATATCAACAATGAGTATATACAATGAGTATATACAATTGTTGGCAGTAATTTCTACAAATCCCTAACTGGAAGAAAACCTTTTTCATCTAGAGTTTTTATTACTCCTCTTAATAAAAAATTATTATCAAAACGAATAATATATTTTCTAGCACCCTCTTTTTCAGGGACTAACATTTTCTTATCTATTAATTTTTTTATTTGCCTTGATATTTCTGAACTAACTTTACCTGTAAATATCTTTTTCAAATTAGAAGCCTGTATAACCTGTAATTCAATTACTTTTCTTAATATTTTAGATTCAACATCTGTAATATATTCCCTTTCAAGTGAGTGAACCAAAGAAGGTAATAAAATTTCTTTTCTCAAATAGTCATAATCACTTAGCTTATCTATTTTTTCAATCTCCTCTTTTAATCCCTTCAATACATATTCACACCAAGCTAAGATACCTTCTTCGGTTCCCATGTCTGCTTTTGATAAATTATCATAATAATCATTTCTATTACTACAGAATACAGCTGTTGGATTTATTATCCTACCAACGTTAACATTGAATCCTGTTTTTACTAACATTGCATAAGTAAATAATCTTACTGTTCTTCCGTTTCCATTTCCAAAAGGGTGAATCCAAACAAAACGGTGATGAGCAATAGCTGCCTTTAATAAATCATACTTTGGACTATCTTCTCTTTCAATAAAATCTAATAACTCATTCATATAATCCTGAACCTTAATGTAATCAGGAGGTAAATGATTTGAATTATTTATCTTTAAATTAACGTTTCTATATACACCAGGAGTATGATCGCCCTCACCTTGAGGAGGAGGAGGTAACTCCCTTACAATCATTTTATGTAATTCACTTAAAAACATCCTGTTAATAGGATAATCTACAATATTATCCTCTATGAATTCCATAGCCTTTTCAATATTTTTAATCTCTCTTACGCCTTCAGAAACGTTCTCGTTAGTTTCTAATTTTGTTTCAATATATTCAGCAACAGTCGTATTGTTTCCTTCTATTCTTGCAGACCCAATACTTTCTAAAGTGTGGAAAATATGTTTTAGCTGAAAAAAGACACGAGGATGAGTTGAACCACCCAGCG
Organism: Polaribacter litorisediminis; assembly: GCF_019968605.1. Lineage (NCBI taxonomy): Bacteria > Pseudomonadati > Bacteroidota > Flavobacteriia > Flavobacteriales > Flavobacteriaceae > Polaribacter > Polaribacter litorisediminis. The sequence goes on along the minus strand of NZ_CP082966.1, from coordinate 3,953,721 downwards.
GTTTCTTCCTTAAATAATCTAGTTCAATTATCAAATCCGTCAAAGAAGAGCCAAACGATGGTTCTACTAATTTTAGTTGATAATCTGAGAATTTAGCTTCTGACATTTATATTTGAATTAAAAAAGAATTAACATACAACAACAACAACAATTAACAGTTTTCAACAAAAGTAACTACTTATCAACATGTTGCAAATATATTTTAAAAAACAACAATTAACAATATTAAATTAATTATTTAACAAACCATGAAGAGAACAACTATTGCCAATAACTAAGTATATGGCGTATCGATAGGCTAGCTATATGCCTTGTTAACTAAAACATTACTAAGGATAAGGGAGAAAACGACCGTCTAGGTTTTAAAAGGAGTGTGACTAGGGAAAAGAGAGCGTTTTCAATATTTCTATTGCATACGAGCTATTTAGGAGGGAGTGTAATTTAAACGCCTTTAATAACAACGAAGCAACAGCAAGAAAATAGGGTTATAACGGGTCAGTAATGGGTGTGTAATAGGTTGCCAACGATGTGGTTTTTTTTGAAAAAAACTGAATTAAATTACGTAGTGCGCTGGCAGAAGCGGGAATAAGGGTAAAGACTTTTTATTTGTGCTTTCTAATTTTATTGAGGTTTTATTAAAAGTGAATGCCCACCAATTACAGTTTTAATGAACTATTTGCCTTATTACACTGTTTATCTTTTTTACTTATACATAGCATTTACTTTTAGTGAAAACGGTAACTACAAATTTACTTCACAAATAAAAAGTTTTACTCTTATTGGCTTTTTTTGATTTTATAGGTGCTTTCTAAATTGTATTTAATTGAACTAATTGATTTATTTAGTTTTACTTTTTATTTAGAATTACCAAAAGCACTTATAAAAACAATGCATTAAAGACGAATTGTTGTTGTAATAACTAAATGTTATTAGTAATTTCGGATGTGCGCGTTGGATGGTGTGGCTATTTTACATAATGGCGTTATAGTGCCTGGAACTTTTGTGGAAGAGCAGTATAACAGCCCATTATGTAACTTAGCTTGGGGTTGGTTTTATGGCGTAATAGTTGTTTGAGCGTTGGCAATGGCTCTTTACTTTTTTATTGTACCGATTAAAAAAAATATACTAGGTTTAAATAAAATAAGTAATGTGCCATTAGAGCGTTGGCTACAAGTATTATGACATAAAGCCAACTAGGCGGCTGGTGAGCGGAATACCACAAAAGACAAAGGTTTATTGTTTTTGGCAATAAATTGGGTTTTGTGGTGTGGGGTATTAGGTGTTCTTCAGTGTTGACTTCCAAAATTTATGCAAGCCATCAAGAAAAACTATATAAAATACATTATGAATAATATGACCGATTACGCATTGTAAACCATTTATATGAATACGTGCCCATTCTGCATCTTCTGGAATGTGTTTAGGGAAAAAAAAATCTGTTTTTTCAGGTGGTGGAAAATTACCATAAATTGTGAATTTTTTACCATCAGTTTGGTTTAAAACAGTGTCATTACAATAACCCGCTAACACTTCAATTGTATGAGCTAATTGTATACTTTGTTCCCATTCATATAAACTATTCCCTTGCGTCTTGTCTAAATGCCTAAAAGACAAAGTAAGATAGCCCTCTTTTTTTAAATCTTGTTGAGATTTTTTTTTAGATATGGTTTGCTTAATTATACTTACTCTTTCGTGAGGTTTTATAATTTTAGCCATAAATCTGCTTCTTATAGTAATCCGTAATTAGTTCATTAGGGATTACTACAGCACAACGTTCACCTGACTCATAACCTCTACGAGCATGCAACCAAGGTTCTTCTGAATGTGTCATATTTTCCAATTGCAAACCCGATAACCCTTTCAATTCATCAATAACATCATTTACAAGTTCTACCTGCGAAACAGTTAGAGAGTTATTAATTATATCAATTGGTGATTGCTCATCATCTTCTAAAGTAAATTGAAGTTCAGTGTGAAGTATTGATATATCTTTAGCTGAATCATATATCTTTCTAGAAACAGGACCGTGCACCCAAGCTTGAAATTCATCTTCTATAATTGGTTTGTCAAAATATGCTAAATGATAAGCTTGAATGTAAAATAAAACTTTTTGTATTTTTAAATGAGACATAGCACCACCAACCATCAAAATATAATTTACAAGGTGGTTAGAATCTATAAGCGATATGTTCTTTTTTTGAATACTCATTTTATTTTTAGCGAGTGCAAATATATCACAATTTACGAATATAAACTCATATAAACAAAAAACATACCACTAACTAATTATCAACCCTAATAATAAAAGTTTTAACAAAGTCTTTTATTTTTCTGTAATTCTGGTGCTTATTGATTCGATTTGTAGAACACTTGGTTGTTTTGTTAATACTGCAATACCTCATCTTCTTACACCTCTCTTTTAAAAGCATTAATTAGTTAACCTTTTGTAATAAATTCTGAGATAACTAACTATTCTTTACTACTGAAATTTCTTCATCTTTTAAACCATACAAGGCATATACCATTTGGACTATTTTTTAAACTACTAATGGCTATTAAGGGATTGTAAGTCTGTTAACAATTTATTGGGGTCTTTATTCTTAAAACCTTTGCAGAAACCTACTGTAAAATCTACAAACCACTTTACGATTAAAAATGCAAACCATATTATTGAAATAGTAGCGTACCAAATAAATTTAACGATATTAATAGTTAACGTAAAAATAATATAAACTAATTGAAGTATCGCTGCATTTTTACCTCTTACCTGAACACCTGCGAGTTTAAAACTAGAGTAATTAGGTTTTAATACGTTATAAGCACCTCTTTTATTTTTGACAGAAGTGCTAACTCCTGTTTTAGAAATATTAAAATTTAAAGGACCACTATTATATCTGCCTATAAATTGAAAATTACCATTTTGAAACCCCATTCTAGCACCTTTAAAAAGTCTTTTATGAAGTCTTAAACCGTGATTCGTATTTATTGTAGCACTATACCCATCTGTAGAAACTGTTTTTGTAGCTGCTACACCTCCAGTTCTTGAAACACGAATATTTTTATCGCGAAGCTCTATTCTTTTTCTTGGTTTTGTATCTTTATTTGGCATTAATTCAACTTTATATTTCACTAAGCATAGAGGTAATCAATTATAAAAACTATAAAATCATTTTTAATAACTATATCACAAATAAAACCTGATAGAAAAATAAATTAAAAAAGCAGGTAATAAAACTTACAAAAATAATTTTAATATGTATTTTAAAAATCTTGCATAACAAACTATTTCAATATTAATAATTCTCTATCTGAACCTCTAATATATTCCCAATGTTCTGTGTGATAAGTGTTGGCTATTTCTGAAAGTACTGGTATTTTGTAATATGCAAACAACGATTTATCTAAATGCTTTAAATCAATTTGTTTCGTATGATTCGATACTGCGTATAACAACAATATATCTTTTACCTGTTCTATTGATAGTTCTAATTTAGGCAGTTGCGCATATGTTGTACCATTTATTGGTTCTATAATACCAAATGATTGTAATGTTTTTAGAAATGCTCTTGTGGACCTTTTGATAATTTCTGCATCACCAAAAGATTCTACCATACGTGCCGTTATTGCTTTTGTACTTATCTCTTGAGAATCATCAAATATGTTAGCATAAAGGCTTGAAAATTGTCTTAATATTACATAATCTAAAATAAACTTTGAAAGTAATATTGGTTTCATATACTCGAAACTTTTTTCACTGCATAAGCTAATTAAAATATTATCCTCTACAATAGATGTTTTCTCTTGAAAATTAAAAATAAATGTTCTGAATAAAACAGTTCTTGTTTTTCTTCTACCGTGAACACCTGTTAATTCTACTGCAATATTATCATACCCTTCATAAAATTTTTTTGGGTTATGACCTGGCTTTACCAACTGCAATGATTTATATATCCATTCTGCTTTTAAAGGTCTATCGTATCCTATCATTTTATCACTGTAATAAACGGAACTACAATCTCTTCTAGACTTATACCTCCGTGATTAATTTCTATTTTATCTTTTTGAGTAAACATTGTTCTTCCTTCAGGTAATACTAACTTTTTATGTTTAACGAATGGAATATCAATCTTTTCAAGTTGAGTTAACCCTGATGCTTCTTCTGGAATAATTACTGCTCTTTTTGCAAAATCATCTATTAAGTATTTTTGTAACCTTTCTCCATTTCCTTTTGCTATTACAGAACCGTGATCTGAACAAAAATGAATCGAAAAATTATTATCTAATAATGTTTTAATGGTTTGCTTTACATTAGATTTTTCTAAATATTGTTTACAGTTATTAAAATAAATTGCCTTTGTATTTTCATTCGCAGGAAAAAGCGAACTGTGACATAAATCATCAAAGAAATTATACAACACACTTACTGTATCGTAACCTAATAATGTATCTTCATTAATAATATCATCTTCTACAAAATATTTGGTCTGTTTGTCTTTAAAAAACGATGCAAATGCTTTGGCCTCATCTTTTCTGCCAGGATATTTTATATCATACACATCTGTTGAACCGTGAAATATAGCTGTTCTACAAATTGATGTTACCGATGGTAATAATGTAAACACATATTGTTCTTTATATGAAATATTTAAATCTATAAGATATTCTTTTAATACATTCCATTCTGCTATACCCATACAATCAAAACACAATAAAGCTACTTTGTTTTCTTTTTTACTTTTAATGTGATGTATTATTTTATCTATAGACAAAGGTTTTGATGCAGTAGAAGCAAAAGCAATTTGCTCAAATGTTTTATTATCTATAAATTCTTTAATCGTTTCATCTATTTTTGAAATATTTTCTAAAAAACTGTCATCATTTTGCTTATAAGATTCATAAATTAATGTACCCCAATTTTCAGCTATATTAATAACATTTTCTATGTTCTTTTCTTCAATTAATAATTTATTTAAAGCAATTTTAATGTTTTTTAAAACCTTTAATTTATTAAAGATTATTGCTTTTTCTAAAAGTGCTGAACTATTTAATTTAGACAATACAATATGTGCATTATTGGCAAAAATATAATTACAAATAGCAACAATTGTTTTAGCATCATAAGACTTTAAAATAGATACATCACCATTTATTGGTAGTTGTGAATGTTCAAAGGTTTTATGCTCAAAATATGATTTTAAAAACTGTGGTACTGTTTTTTTAGACGTTATAAAAATTATGAGTTGATTACCATTAGCAGCTGCTAACATTTTAGAGCTAGCCTCTGAGTAGACAACCTGTATCTTTTCTTTTGATACATAATTTTTAAATTCTTGGGAAAACAACACACCTGTAACATCAGAAATAATCTTTGGAGATTTGTCTATTAAATTTAATACAGTAATTATACGTTGTTTCCACCCCATTAACTAATACCTTCTACCATTATTTTAGCAGCTTCCACAAAGTCGTTTAACTCTGAACTGTTTTCTATAATTTTCTTATCTAAACGTTCTTCAAGTACTAAAATATCTTTAAAACGTTTGGCCTTATAACACACTTCAAAACCGTGAACTAATGCTTCTTTCCGCACTTCTTTTATCTTTTTACGTTCACTTTTAGCTCTTAACAGTAAACTCTCAAATTCACGTAGTAATGCTTTTTCTCTTTTCACATTCACACTACCACGCTCCTCTTCAGAAGTAGGTCTACGAAATACGTTATTTTCCTTTATAAAATTATCTTCTAATAAATTAACTAACTCGGGAACACTATCGTCTTGTATATTGGCTATTTGAGTAAATGCCGTATGAATCTCTGCAAATGATTTAGGACTCTTTAAGTAATTATACAGCCAAAGCAATGCTGATTTTTCATCAGAAACAAATAACATCATTAAACCAGATTGAACCTCATCAATACCCTCAAGTTTTAAATGTTTTTTATATTCAATATATGAATTCAATTGATTAGAATTAAACCAAAAACCATTTTCTTCTGTAAAGTTATTTTTTAACAGTTCGTAAAAATTGGTAGAATTATAATTTATCTCATAACTGCGCTGTATGTAGAATGAAAGATATTTAGAATATAACATTTTTGAGGTTCTTTCTATCACCGCTCTTACAGGTAAATTTGAAAGAAATTCATCAATGAAATTTAGCTCCATTTGTAAACCACTAGATTTATCAATATCCCGAATAAGTGAATCACTTGGTTTATATGCTGAAATCACAAGGTCATTAGACACAGCTCCGGGAGCAGTGATTTGTTTAAAACTTTCTTGTTTTTTATCTATAACACCTACCTGAGCGACTATAAAACCAGCTCTGCCTAAACTCTCTTGAATTGAATTCCATACAGAAGACTTGCTGTTATGAAAAACAACAGAAATCCATCTATTAGGTTTTAAAACTCTATTGTACTGCTTAAAGGAATCTAACATCAACTCGCCATAATCATTTAATTTTTTATTTTGAGTTTTATTCATTATTGCTTCTTTTTTGTTATTTGATATAACTTTAAGCCAAGCTTCCCACCAAAAACTCAATTCTGAATACATTAAATTAGATCCAAAAGGAGGATCTGTAAAAATATAATCTATAGAATTTTTTGGAATATTTTGTAAATCAGTAGTTGATTGATTTGTTAATATTGTTTTACTATCAACCCAACTCTTATTTTCTGTTAACTTAACATAATCTCTAAACTTATTTTTAAATAATGGAAGTACAGCTCTTTCAACTATAAGAGATGGGACATATAAAGTACCACTCAATCCTCCAGTACCCCCAAATCTAAATCTATTTGTAATCGTTGCTCTTTGAATACAACTTTGAAAAACAAATAATAAATCATAATAAAAAGGAGATTTTTCAATCCTATTTAGAATTGCTGCCAAAGTATATAAATTCCTTTTTGTAAAAAATTGATGAACATATTTATAACCTAAAGGATCATTCCGTCTGGATTCATCGCCTTCTGGCATTCTTATTATAGGGAACCAATAAGGAATCTTTAAATTATCTATTTTTTCTTGAATTTCAAAATCTAATTCATCCGGTATTTTTTCATTCCTAGACTTACCTTGCTTACCTTGTATTAGTATCTGCGTCTTTTTTCCAATTTTTACAGTTTTCCCTAACGATTCATCAAAAGTTTCTATAAATACATTATGACTAGAAGATTTAGAAATATCCGCATTACAAGAGGGACATTTATAATTTGAAATAATTTTCTTTTTCTCAAAATCTAATGACAAATCAGAAAACACATACTCGTAATCACAAAAATTACATAAAAAATTATCCGACCAGATAGTATTTTGAATTTCGTACTCTTGACTTGCAATTGAAGAAGAAAACATCCATTTAGTCTCTTTTTCAACTTCATCAAAAATTCTACTAAATTCTTCTTTAAGTCTATCAAGTTTATTAATTGGCTTTGTATAACCATAAGAAATCATTGAAGCTGCTGACCCTAAGTCATTTAAAATAGCGTATCGATTTAAATGATTAGCACTAAAGCCAGCAGAACCTGTTCCACTAAAACCATCTAAAATAACATCATTTTCATTAGTAAAATGTTCAATAAATTTATTTATTGCCTTATATGGTACTTTTGTGTGGTATGAATGGGCATTGTAAACGGCTCCATTTTTACCTTCTGAAACATCTCCGATAAAAGGTTCACGATGATAATTATCAGAAGATTCTTCATATTTTGTTCCATTTGTATCAAGGAATTCTTCTATATAAGGATTTGGGCAAGCTGTATAAAAAGGAGGATTGGAAAGATTGATAATATCATCGTCTTCACCTATAGGAAAGCCTTCTATTTTTTTTAATTCTGGTAATTTTTTACGTAAATCTTCTTTATAGTCCATCTTGCTTATTCCTGAATTTTAATTCTAATTTCTTCTCCTTTGTTCTCTTTTTTAATTTTTTCTACTAAATCGTAGAAGGCAGTTTCCATTTGTCTTACGGTAACTAAATCATTATTGCCAAAAATTGAAGAAATTACTTTTGCCTTGTTTAAGGTTACTATTTTTATATTTTTGAACAACTCATTCACTGCTCGCACAAAAGAATCATCAATATTATTAGGTAGTTTATTTGTATCTATAACACCTTGTATCATTTGTTTTTGACTATCAGATAGTCTTGCTAATTTAAGTTGTTCCTTGTTTTTAATTACCTCTGAAACTGTAGCATCAGAATACTCTTTATAAATAACATTCACCTCTTTATCTATATTCTTGAGAATCTCATTTATATTGCCATAATTACGTGGTAATTTCATAAACATAGACATATTATCAAATGGATTTCGATACAACTCTTCAATATCAACCTTTGTTGCTTTATAAGAGTTAAGGTCATTCCATTTTTTTAATTTATCAATCAATTTAGCCTCTACATTACAATCTAATTGTGCTAATACCTTTGATGCTTTTAACTCTGAATTACTTTCTAACTTCTCTAAAGTTTTCCATTCTACTTTGTTTCCAATTGTATTTTGTAATGCTGGGTAATAAAACTCTTTTACATAGGTATTTTTAAAAGCTTCTAATTTACCAACTAAAGGAAAACGATATTGCAGCTGTTTAAATTTATTAAAATCTGAAACAATTTCATAAGTCTCTTGGTAATGTTGTTTTAGTATTGGTAATAACACTTCTGCCTTTTCATAAGTATTATTTGCTTCTACAATATCTATAGCTTCTTGCATATAACGCATACCACTGTGGATATCTTTATTATAGGCTAAAATCGCTTCTTTTAAATCTGATAACGTTTGGATTGCATCTGAAATACTAGCAAGTTGTGGTGCAAATTTTGCTATACTGTTAAATTTTGCATGGTTATTAATTTCTAATAACTTCCAATCTATCACATCAACCTTTTGTAACATTTTTTTTACATCATCAATGTTTAGATGTAATTGTGAACGATTTTCTAATTTAGATATAAAAGTACCTAAAACTGTTCTATTAGAAATAATTTCATTAACCCTATTTTTATACTCTACAAAAGCTTCATTTCTACTTTTTTCAGTAAGTATTGCGGCACCATTTAGGCCTAAAGCATTTAACAGGTTTTGTGCAAAATCATAAGATAGTTCGTCTTTTTTAATTACATATACTATATTTTCAAACTGACTTATATTTCTAAATTTCTCTCTTACATTGGTAATATCTATTTCATCACCTCCTCTTGCCTTTAAAGTTATTTTACCCAAAGTAGTCAGTACAATTAATAAAAAGTGGGTTATTTCAGGTTCTACACCATAAGGTGCTTTTGACAGTTGACTTACCAACTCTTTTTCTATATCTACAACTTTCCCTTTTTTTGCATCTACTGTTGCTAAAATTATCTGTGTAAATTTATTTGCAGATACATCTGGATCTCCATTATCATTCAGTAAATTTAAAGACATCAAAAAGTTTTTTGCTCTATGACTCATTGCTCTAAAATTACCTTTTACAACTTCATCGGTTATAGAAGATAATGAGTTTGTTATATTTGATGATGATAAGTATTCTGCATATTTAGGATGCTCTGGAAATTGCTCATTGAAACAATTGTCAAATGCTTTTCCTTTTAACTCTTTAACAATTTCTGATAAGTTATTATGTTCCTTACCTAATATAGATTTTATAGAAATAGCCTCTCCATTTAAAGTAGTTTCAGAAAGATTAGCAACCCATTTTGCTATTCTATATTTAATACCCGTTACTACTACGCCTGCAGGATTTCTATATCCATTAATTGTGTCTTCTAATTTTCTACTCATTACAGCTCCAAGAATATTCTTATCCTTTAAAGACTTGATAGCAACAATACGTTTGATTAATTCTAAATTCTCTTGTTTACCAAAATCTAACTTAATGTTGATTTGATTGGTTGCATATTTTATTGGTGCTTGTTTACTATAAGGAGAAATAAAATTAATCACATAATCTGAATCTGAAATACTACCTACCTCTTGACCTTTTCTTTGAAAAATAACAAACCCTTTTCTAAAAGATTTTACTGTTATCCAAGGTGCTTCACTTTCAAATATGTTTGGTGTGTTTTTGTAATTTGTTAAATCCAAAATTTCCTGAATCTGCTCAAATAAAATTGCTTCTTGTTTAGACTCATCACCACCTACTGCAACAATTTCATTTTCAATTCTTTCTTCAGGGTCTTTACCATCTATAGCAGGATCAAACTTAAAGTAATCGTTTCCGGTAGCTTCATCACGCACGATCTTCAAATAAAAACCATCTGTAGCTTCTCTAATTTTTTTAACTATTAAAGATACTTGCATAAAAGCTTCAAATGCTTTGTTCTCTGGAATAATCATTAATCTTTCTGCTAATTCTTTTGCAGTTGCACCGTTTTCTCCTTTACTCCATAATGAATAAATAGCCAATCCTTTGATTATCTTAATTGCATTTTCTTGAAGTTTTGCTTCGAGATTTCCTATAATTTTATCCTTTACAATATTTACAATTTTAACCAAATCATAAACACCTTCTAAATTTCTATTATTAGGGTTATTTGCTAAAATATCATAAATACGATCAAATGTAAAGAAGTAAGGAAATGGCTTCCCCATTACATATTTTAACTCTGTTTGTGCAAATTGTATAATTCCACGTTTTTCAAAATAAGGTAGTTCGTGAAAGAGGTCTAGCAAAAATGGTGTAAATGGAAATAGCTCAATGTATTCTTCTTGTTTATTACCTACATCTTCAATTTTTTCAATATAAGGTTTTAATTTCTGCTCAATTTCGATCTTTTGTTCGGTAGTTTTTGCAACAATTCTTTGGGCTATAACTTGCTTAACTGCTTCACGACGTATGATAATGTTTTGAAAACGCTGACTTATTCTATCTTCGTCCGCAGCAATATTCTTTAACTTAGGACTTGAATATATATCTTCTTGCATAGATGTCACCAGAAGCATATCATTTGCTTGACACACTTGAGCTACAACTCTTAAAAATTGAAAATCTCTTTTGATTTTGTGACTTTCCTTTGATTGAATAAAGTCTGAAACTTCATCTACAATAACTAATAAACCTTTAGAGGCATCTGTTTCTTTTAATTTTTCTATGATTGAGATTAGGTGGTCTTTTATGTTTAACGTTTTACCATCTTCATATACAGGGATTTCTATATTATAATCTCTTTTTATCTGTTTTTCTACTTCTCTAAAGAAGAAATAGGCTAAATCTACATTAACAGGCTGCAACTCAAATTGAACAGAAAAGAAACTACGGTTTACTTTTTCTGCTTTCTGACGAACTTTTAAGTTTTTAATTAATTTTCTTTTTTCAGGATATGCAACTGTACTTATTAAAAATCCAATTAAGTGAGATTTACCACTTCCGTAATTACCAATAATTTTAACTGCTTTATGATTGGGCTGTTCTAAATTATCATAGAAATCAATAACTTGTTGTTCTAAACCTTCTGTAATAATATAACTTGAAATTAATTCATCTTGAAAATCAGACTCTTTTAAATCGGTATCAATATCCACCACATCTTTAATAACTGTGTAGTTAAATAAATTACCAATGGCGTTTTCATCAAAGTCTTTCTTTTTAATTAAAGAATAATCGATAGGACCTTCTGAAGCGATGCTTATATAATTATCATCAATATCATCAATTTTTGTAATTAGAATATCGTTAATATCCTTATCATAATAATCATCAGTACCAACTTGACCATAAGAAACTCTATTACTAAATAGATTTTCATCTTCTAAAAATAATACACAATGTTTATTACGAGCATTATATTTAAAAGCACCAACTGGAGAAATATTCATAAATGCTTTATCGTATAAAATACTGGCATTTGTTAATATTAGTTTTTCAGGTTTAGAGAGAAACCATTCTTTTATTTTTTGACCAATGTCGTGAATAGGCTGATCTGATTTTTCAATTTCCTGGTATAAATCAGCTAATTCTGCACCAACATTCAATACTGTAAAACCCTTATCTTTTAGATATGTGTTTATCTGATTTTTTTTATTTATTTCCTTACCAATTACTGCCCATAGCTTAAAACGCAAGCTTTCAGAAAGTGATAAGTAAGTGTCTATATGTTTGGATTGGTTTTTCATTTAATTTGATTTCTTTTTTAAAGTATTTTTTTATAGTTCTGTTATCTTTTTCGCCAAAGCAAACTCCTTATCAAAAGGTAGTTGTAATTGTGCTAGTTGGTTAGGGATTGCTATTGCCCAACTTGTATAATAATATGCCAAGGTTTGATAGCCTGTAAATGTTTTGTTTTTTATGGATGGGATACTGTAATTGTCTTTATTCGGGTCTATCCCTGCAATACCTAACGTTGCAAACTCAAACGCTAATACTTTTACTTTATCGGTTGGTAAAGGTTTAAAATACTGTAATGCACCTACCATATACATTGCCACTGCTTTATTTATACTATTATCTGCGTGTTGGTTTAGAAACGCTTTCATATTGCGTTCTTCTGTTTTATCACGAGAATTTATACCATAAGGGTCTGTTTGCATTTCTGCCATGACACCTTCAACGGTTTTTAGGTCTTGAGGGTTTTCAGGTATTAATTGAAAATAGGTATGTAGGTCTAAATCTTCTGCCCAATGTTGCACAAGTTCATACTCTTCAGCAGGTTTGCGGTCGTTTTGGTATTCTTTAAACTCTTTGTATAAGTTTTTGGCAGTAGTCATTTCTACCTTATTTGCTTTATAATCTTCTATGCTATCGACACCAAACAATTCTTTAAAGTGCATCGCCATGACAACGTTATAAATTCTATTTTTTGAAATAATTTCGTTTGGAAATGTTTTAAGTACTGCCTTATCTGTAACAGCATTTATGTTTTCTTTGATTAAATACATTAAAGAGATAAACTGAAAAGGTCTTAACGCTGGATACGTATTGTAAAGAAAATCTTCTATAAATAAATCTATGGGAGCATTGTAGGCTCTAGAATTGATACCGTGAAATAAAGAATGTACTATTTTGTTCACTGTATCTGCATCTAAATGCTGTGGAAGTTTTTTTACAATGCTTTTTTCGTACTTCTTTAGGAATAAATCTTTAGAGATTGCATCTGAAGTAAACAATTGATTTTCATTTATTTTTCTTGCTTGTAAAACAAAATCTAAATGAACTAATTCATGCATTACTAAATGTTGATAACCTTTGTAATTGGATTTATAAAACACATTATGCTGTTCTTTTTTATGGTATTCTGCAATTTCTATTTTAGCAGGGTTTTCTATTGTATTATTTTCTACAATATTGATGTTTTTATTCCCTGTTGTCTCTAGTTGAACTTTGTAGTTGTTTATGATTGAAGCTCCGTTATTTTCTTCGATAAAATTATTACACGATTCTGTAAGTGCATGCAAAGCGTTTTGATAAATAACATCTTTTTTAAGGCAGCGTTTTAGGGTTTTTATAGCATTTGTAATTGCGGTCTGCCAATCTTGGTTGGTTTCTGCAATTTTAGTGAGTGCCATATAGGTATTTGGGTAGTCTGGTTGTGCTTCTATTGCTTTATTCAGGTATTTTAAAGCCTCTTTTTGTTGCCCTTGTTGAAACATAGTAACACCAATATTTACAAGTGTTATATGGTCGTTAGGATTGTTTACTAAAACTTGGTTGTAGTATATATTTGCGGTATTGTTGTCTTTTTTAAACTTCGCAAAAATATTACCCATCATTAACAGCGCGAATTTGTTGGATGGATTCCATCGTAAAGCATCAATTAAACAATTAATAGCTTCTTCTTGGTCGCCCTGTTCTGAGAGTATTTGCCCTAATATTCTATGATATTCTGATACATTAGGAGATTTTTGAATAAGCTGTTCTGCAAGTGGTTTTGCTTTATGAAAGCTACCGTTTTCACATAAATTTACTAATTGTTGATAGGTGTTTTTATCTTCTAAATATTTACTGGTATTTACTGTAATTGTAATTACCTTATCTGTAATCTCTATTTTAGGCTCAAAAGGACCTAAAGTATAATATTGTTTTAGGTAACTTTTTAGTTGTTCTACATTGTTTTTTTCAACAGGAAATAGGGTGTACAGAAAGGTATTTAACGTAAATGTTATCTTCATAGGAAATTTGTACAATCTTTATTTTACGTAAAAATAGAAATATTTTCTTTGATAGCTATTGAAGTGACAATCTTATTTAATTGGCGCCAAAGTTAAATAAGATTACTTTGCAAAGTTTGCAACCTTTGCAATACTTGCAAACGCTATTTTATCTTTTTGTAATACCCCGCTTTTGGTTTCGATAAATATCCTGCTTTTTCTAATTTGGATAAATAATTATCTACTGTCCGTCCTTTTATTTTTAACTTCTCGCCAATATTTATGGCTATTTTTCTTTCGAACTCGTTAGGTAATTCCCTGTAGAAATTTGCTTTTGGTGATGAAGGTTCAAAATTGATGTTTGCACCTTGTGTTGGTAAATTATTATAGATTAACAAACTATGTTGTAAATAGATGTCTGCTAAAATTAATGCATTTTCAAAATCTTCTTCATTGCATTGCATATCAATATCGTTCATTTGACATTCAAATTTACGCATTGCTGTAAAAATCATTGCAAAACGATATACTATTATACCCAATCTTTTTACCACACTTGTAGCATCTTGACTTACTAAATTGTAAATTCTAAACAGATATTCATCAAATAAAGGATTGAATTTTTCCCATTGTTCTTCTGATAAATGAATAGTAGTAACTGTGGTTTCTAAAAAACGTACCATTCTATACACATAATCTGATAATGTTTTAAAATGTTCTGTTAAGTTTATTGGGTTTGCCTTTGGTGATGGATCTAACCATACAGGTGGTGATGCAAAAACATAGAATAAAAATCTACTAAACAAACCATCTTCTGCAGATTGAATAATATTTAAAATTTGATTTGGTGTGCCGGATAATACTACTGAAAGCCTTGGTTCATCAATTTCGAAATATTCGTTATTTGTTTTTCTTGATATGGATATTTTTTCGTGATGATACGCTTTTCTTAAAATATCTGAATACGAACCCCAATCGTTTTTAAAAGTTTGCCCTAAAGTATCTGCTTCTGTTTCGCAAATAATACCAAAGCCCTCATTATCTTCTAAATGCTTTATCATTTTAGCATTGCTGGTATTTGCAGGAATAAAGACTACTTTAAATGGTGGTTCGTCTGGTGTTTTAGGTGGTTCTTCTCCTTTTTTAAGAAATTTTTTTGCTTGCTTTACAGCTTCCAATTCTTGTTTATATTCCTCTACTTCTAGTTTAGAGGTCTCCATTACTGCTTTATGATATTTGTCTGCTAACATTTTAGCGAATGTTAATGAGCCTTTACCAGAAGCTGCAGGTGCTAATAAAAAAGAAAACAAATTAGGGTACACTACTTTACCACCATATACACCTGATACTTTTGGTAAACATCCTGATAATATAGATAATGCACCTGTTAAGAAAACATCTTTTTCTCTATCACTATTCAAAACCTCTACACCTCTTTTTAAAATACCTGGTAAATTCTCAAATACTTTTTTTGGTATTGTTGGCGTATTTACTAAAAGTGATAAATTACCTATACTTTGTTTTTCTTTCTTTTCGAGTATCTCTTCCTCTGTACTGTTTGCAAACTTTGCAAACCTTGCAAAGTCTGCAAAGTTTTTTTTGTAGGCACTTTTTACTGCTGACTTGATTTCTGATTCTGAAAGATCGAAATTATTATAACAAAACTCTTGTGCATCTTGTTCTAGAATACCGAACCTACAAGCATTTGCTGAAAATAAATAAATGAAATTATTGCGATTCCCCTCGTAATATTGTGATTTCTTTTCTGTGAAATCTAGGCATTTATCAAGCAACGTTTCTGTGGTTAGTTGACTTTCTTGGTTATTTACATTTGGTACAGTTGTTTTTATTTTTTCTTCTTTTGGTTTTAGCTCTACTTCAAAAATAACTGGATTCGTTTTGATAAAACAATCTTCATCATAGGATACAAAACATAACCTACAAATATCACTTCCAGTGGTATCAATATCAATATTTAATGTTTGTTCATAATAGTCTACAACTTGTTTGTAGGCTTCTTTATGATGTTCTTTTGTTGTATTCACTTCTACAATAAACTTTACCCCTCTTCCTCTACAACTAATAAAATTAGCACATGTGTATGGTGCAAGATTTATGATTGGAATGATACGATGAAGTTCTGTTTCTGAAAGTTTATCAATATCTAAAATTACATATTGGCTGTAGGTTTCAAGTTTATCTGCAGCTCTACCACCAGTGAACGTGCCTGATGCTGTAAACCCAATCAACTTCGCTTTTAGGCGCTCTGCTTCTTTAACATCTTCATCAGATCCTTTCCTCATTAAGGCTCTTATAACATCAATTTCTTTTTTATAAGTTCCTGTTTTAATATCATTTAGAATTTTTTCTAAAGGTTTATCCTCAACCTTATTTACGAAGTCTTTAAAAACTGATACGGTCTTTTTCATAATTTTTTAGATTTTAGGATTAATAATTTCTTTTTTTACTAGAAAATGCTGCTTTGTAGTTTTTGTCTAAAAGCTTTTGTACATCGCTCATTCTGTAATAGATTTTTGAACCTATTTGAGAGAATGATACTTTACCTTCATCTCTCCAGGATTGCGCTGTTCTTTTGCTAATATTCATTAGTTGAAGAAATTCTTGATTGTCGAGAAATGTGTCGTTTGGCGACTTCTGCTTTTCTTCGATTTTTCTGTTTAAAGATTCTAAACGATTTACTAAATCTGTGTACTGTTGTGAGCTTAAAATAATTGCTTCCATTTGATAAAAATTTTATGTTTATGAAAACAAAGATTGTCAGAAATAGAAGCTCAAAACACTTTATAAATAAGGGTTTAGAGTAAGGTGTAGAGTGTAGAGTGGTATAAAAAAACAGCTAACCTAAAAGAGATTAACTGTGTTTTTAGAAGAAAGTTTTTTAATACTGCACTTGAAGTGTAGAGTGTTATTATAGTGTTTTTAATGCCATATCAATGTTTTTTGATGTAGCAGGAACTTTTTGAGTTCTTAATTTTGTGCGGTTGTATTGCTCTCCGTTTTCTTGAATAAAACAGTTTATAGTTACTGCCCATTGTTGTTGCTTTAAATCTCTAACAAGCTTTAATTCATTATGCAATTGCTTAATGAAATATGAAAGTTCGCTAATATTACCAGTCCAAACAATAGGTTTTTCGATTTCTTCACCGCTAAACACTTTTCTAAAATCTCTTAAGTCTGTATCTGATGCAATTAATTTTTTTCTAATTAAAGAGTCTTTTAGTCCTGTTAAGTTAGATTGACCAGAAAGATTATTAATGTAGGTAAATGATTGATATTTCGATTTTGTTTTAGTTTTTGGTTTCTCAATTACTTCTTGTTTTTTACCATTTCCAATTAAGCCCTTTTTAAAGTCCTGTAAGATATTTTCTGATGCTTCTTTAAATAAGTGGAAATGATTTGTATAATGCTTCCATACGTGAACAGGATATTTATTCTCGTACTGGTTCGGATTATACTCCATATAGTTTGGATACCAATATGTATCGTGGTAAATTCTTTTAAATATATCAGCTCTTTTAGTTGGCGTATGAGTATTGAATTGATTTACTGATAGTGTTAGGTATTTATTAATTTCAAAGTCATTTAAAGGCTTTATTCTTTCATATATAGCGTTTAAAAATACATTATATAACTTGCCAGAGATAAACGTATCAAAATAGGTTGGGTCGAAAGTATAAGTTTCCCAATAGTCATCGCAATTCTTTTTGTACTCTACTGCTTCAATTGCTATACGCTTTTCTAATTCTTCTACTAATAATAAATCTTTAAAGTTTTCGTATTGAAATTGGTTGTTTATCGTGGGATTTATATTTACATTACCTTCTAATGAATTTAAATATTCTTTTAACTCATCTAAATACTTTAAAAAAAAACTTGCAACAAAAATGGATGAGTAATCTGATTTACCAATTTTAAAGACTAGATACTCAATAGGTAAAATGTAGTTTTTTAAAAGATTATCATAATCAACCAATACTTGCTTATGCTTTACAAACCGCAAAATATTTTTAAGCCTTTTAAGTGTTGTTTTAGTACCAACACCATTAAAAAAATCTTCTATCAGTTTTATGTTATTTTCAATTGCTGCCTTTTTATCTGTCTCCTTTAATTCGTTTATATCTTGAATTTCTGAATTAACTTTGTGATTGACTTCTTCGTCAAATAATTTCTTTTGATGTTTCTCTATTTTTTCTATTGTTTCAGAATCTAAATCAAGTTTAAATATTTCTTGCCAGTGATCTTTTCTTTTATATAATCTATAATCTGAAAGCTCTACACTACAATTAAGCCATTTATCGATATATTCTTTCTTATAATCTTTTGTATATTTAATTTCTTGTAAATAAGTAATTTCTGGTTTTTCAAAGATTAAAAAAACGTCGTACAATAAAATATTTTCTATGTATCTTACAATCACGTCAAAGTATTTATTTATC
Source organism: Polaribacter litorisediminis (assembly GCF_019968605.1). Classification (NCBI taxonomy): domain Bacteria; kingdom Pseudomonadati; phylum Bacteroidota; class Flavobacteriia; order Flavobacteriales; family Flavobacteriaceae; genus Polaribacter; species Polaribacter litorisediminis. The sequence goes on along the minus strand of NZ_CP082966.1, from coordinate 3,935,170 downwards.
GATTTAGATAATTCTTGCAATGATAAATTCTCACTGTTAAAGCTGCTATTATATTTTTGAAAATCCTCATCTATTGAAGCCGAAAACAAAGACAAGGCCATTGAAGATATTTGATTTTGAAGAATTAAAGATTCTTTAGGTACAATAATATTCTTATTTAGTTCCGATTTAGTGATACTTAATAATTTGTTATAAATTACTTTAGCTTCATTTTTTGATACTTTCTTTTTCTGTTTTTTGTCATTAAAGGATAATTTATACCCAATTGAAACTTCACTTTTTATCGCTTCTGAAAATATATTTAAACTACTGTAGCTGGAAAACAAAAGGTCTCTTGCTCGCTTTAAACCTTTTACCAATTCAGACTTACTAACTTTTTCTTTTTTAACGATATCATTTAAAATCTGCACTTCTTGAAGTGTGTTTTTAAAACTATCGAATACAATTTCTTTCATAAACTAATTAATATATTTATCCACTGCATTATCTAACTCACTGCTAATAATTTTTGCATACACTTGTGTAATACCAATATCAGAATGGTCCATAAGTTTAGAAACGTGTTCTATTCGCATACCATTATTTAATGCCCGAGTAGCAAATGTATGTCTGCTTATATGGAATGATAAACTGAAAGGTAACTCTAATTTCTTACCCATTTTTTTAAGATACAAATAGCTTAAAGCAATTGCTCTTCCCGTTAGTAAACTTCTGTGTTCTTTGTCTGTAAAATAAACATCATCAATATTTGCAAAAGGAAAAATAATATCCTCTTGCTTCTGGTCTTTGTGCCTGTAATTTTCTAAAATATCTATTGCCTTTTGACCTATTTTAACACTATGCTGTCTACCTGTTTTTCTAATAATCTTAGTTATTCTGCCCGCATTTTTATCATAATTTTTCCATTTTAATTCTATCACATCACCAAACCTTAAACCACCTGCAAAAACGGAAAAGATAAACATATCTTTTATAATCTGTGCTTTGTATTGGTTAGAAACTTCTAAATCCATAAAACTTTGAAACTGTTCAGCATTCAAATAACACCTTTTACTCTTTTCTTTTTTTACTGCGAACTTATTGAAAGGAAATAAATCTATCGGTATTAAATCCTCTCTCTGCGCTTCCTTAAACATTATATTCATAATCTTTAAAGAGAAATTTATTGTTGTATTACTATTACCTAATTTAGAGCTGCAATAGGATGCATAATCCTTTAGGGTTGTTACTGTAATATCTTCAAACATCAAATCACTATGACCAACAAAATTTTCAAATTTCTTTAAGTAGGTTTTATATGCTCTGTAAGTTGAAAACGCTAAAGTGTCTTTTTGCTTCTCGCAGCGATTATACGAATATTTAAAGAAATTTGTTAAAGGTTTCCCTTTTATAGCCTCTTTTAATTTTCTTGCTGATGTAGATAGGTTTCTCCTTTCTAAATCTGCTATTTCTCCTTTTGCATCTGCAACCTTTTGAGATATGTAAGCATTTAATCTTGCAGAATTACTGTGATTCTTCTTTACTTTTTGCTTATCTTCATCCCATTCATTTGGCTTTAATTTTAGGCTTAACGAAATGAATTTAGTTTTGCGGTCTTTGATAACTCTTAAATAAAGAGGAGCTTCTCCTGCCTTATCTATCTTGTTATTTCTTAAAATTAGTTTTATTGAAGACATAAAGTACTGGTTTTAAAGGTGTGCAAAGCGATGCAACCGAGTACTAAGGTACAACAAAGGGTACAACAAAGCAAGCGTTTTATCGCATTTTGTTGCACTTTTCTACTTTAATGAAATATATAAAGTACTGTAAATAAAGGGTTTTAGTGAAATTAAGAGTAAAAGAATGCAATATCTATACAACACGCTGTTTCATAAAGTGAAGTTTGGTTTACTGAAAGCCTTTTTTATGTGTTTTGAAATGTCAACCACCACAAAAAGTTTATCAGCCAGCTACATGGGAGTTCGTTTTGGAGTTACTGAAAAAACAGCAAGATTATTTATGCATAAAGTTAGAGAAGCAATGAAATCTAGTAAAAATCATCCTATGAAAGGAACGGTTCATATTGATGAATTTGTGATTGGAGGAAAGGAAAAAGATTTGATATTAAGAGGAGAAACGTAGTTTCGGTTAAGAAAAAGATTGTAACGCAGCAGATTTAACGGATAAGGGTAAAATTAAAAGAATGAATGCTCTGAAAATTGATAATTATTCAGCTAAAGAATTAAAAACAATATTTGATAAACACATTGATAGACACATTGATAGACACATTGATAAAAACGCAAAAATAACCACAGATAAGTGGAGAGGTTATCGTCCTTTAATTGAAGAGTATAATATTACTCCAATAGAAAGTAATCAAGGAAAGAATTTTATAGCAATACACACGATGATTCATCAGGTAAAATCATGGATAAGAACTACCTATTCATCAGTAAGCGATTTTAACATCGAAAGATCTCTTGATGAGTTTTGTTATCGAATTAATCGCTCAAATAGCAAAAAGAATATTTTTAATAATTTGATAATAAGAATGGCGAAAGCTGAAAAAATATATCAAAGTAAAATTATAGGTTCCTAACTACTGACCTCAAATAAATAATATTTAGAGAAGCTTTAAAAATGCAAAAAAGCATCTTTTAAGTGATCTATTTTTGTTTCGTTTTTTTGATGAATAATAGCAATAATATCAAAACGAACCTCTACGTCTAAATCGCGTTGCACCACATAATAATCTACAGCAGAAAGTAATAGTTTTATTTTTTTGGGAGTGATAAAATCTTGAGGATCTCCAAAATAATCTGTGGAACGTGTTTTTACTTCAACAACAGCTAAAACCGCTCCTTTTTTCGCAATAATATCTACTTCTGCTTTTAAATATCGATAGTTTTTTTCTAAGATTTTATACTCGTTTTTAATTAAAAAGTCGATAGCTAATTTTTCTCCTTTTTTACCAAGTTCATTGTGATCTGCCATAAATTAGTTGTCCATTGTTGATAAGGAATATCTTTGATTACTTGAAATTACTGTCATTATAAAGTAGTAATGTACAAATAAACCATTAATTGAACAGAAGATAACTATAACATATTTTTTTGAACTCTTAAAAGCGGAATCTTTATATTTGTTACATGACGCAAACCACCTTAATTTGTTTATTTAAATACAAAGGTTTTAAAAATAAATGGCATGCTTTTGCCAGAATGGGTAGACCTCCAATTTCTTTGAAGAAAACAAACGGATTAACGTTTTTTAAGCCACTAGGCACCGGCAGCGGTAACGGATTTTCTATAAAACCCGATTTTTCTACTTTTGGTTTTGTTGCTGTTTTTGAAACAGAAGAGCACGCTAAAGAGTTCACCGTTTCCGATACTTTAGCGCAATACAAAAAAACATCAACTAACTTTAGTATTGTGTTTATGAAAACCATTAAAAGTCATGGGGAATGGAGTCAACAAAATCCGTTTAAAAGCAGTATCTCACTTGATAAAAGCAAACCTTTAGCCGTCATTACAAGGGCCACTATCAAACCTAAATTAGCTTATCAATTTTGGAAAAACGTGCCCGCTGTTTCCAAATCTATGGATGGTTATAAAGAATTAGTATATTCTAAAGGTATTGGAGAGTTTCCGTTATTAATGCAAGCTACTTTTTCAATTTGGTCTTCCGCTGATGCAATGTTTAATTATGCCTATAGCAATCCAAAACATGCAGAAATGGTTAAAAAAACTAGGGAACTCAATTGGTATTCTGAAGAATTATTTGCGCGTTTTGAACCTTATTATACCGAAGGAAATTTGATTAATACATTTCTTTAAAATGAACTGAATATTGTTTATTATTGATTTCGATACGTATATTTTTTCCAAAAATCAAAGCTCGATTATCTGCTTCATGACCTGCAGGAAAATGGAATAAAACAGGAATGTTTTCTGGAATAGCTTCTAAAATTAACTGCTCAATAGAACTTCCCCATGCTGTAGAATTCTTTTTGATTAAAGACATATTTCCTATAAGTACAGCATTTACTTTTGTGAAATATCCTGCGCGTTTTAAACTCTGTAGCATTCTATCAATCGAATATTTGTACTCGCCAATTTCTTCAATAAATAGAATCTTATTTTTAGTATTTAGTTGACTTTCTGAACCTAACATCGATGCTAAAATTGCTAAGTTTCCACCAATAATTTGTCCATGTATTTCTTTGGATGCTAAAGTTCTATTGTCTGTTGATGACGGAATTGTATATGAAATTTCTTCGCCAAAAAGCACTTTTTTAAAACTGGCAATTGTTTCTACAATCGTCTCTGGTTCTTCTTCTAAACTTGTTGGCATCATTGCATGCAAAGTTTCGAAACCTAAATTGTGAATATGGTTGTGAAACGCTGTAATATCAGAATACCCGATAACCCATTTCGGGTTTTGTTTAAACGTTGTAAAATCTAACAAATCTAAAATTCTAACAGAACCGTAACCTCCTCTTGCCGACCAAATTGCTTTGATATTTGGATTGTCTAAAGCCTCTTGAAAATCTTGACAACGTTCCTGATCGGTTCCAGAAAAATGATTATTTTGATTGTACAAATTCTTTCCTAAAACTACTTTTAAACCCCAACTTTCTGCCAATTTTTGCGCTCTTTGAATGGTTGCTTGTCTGCCTTTTAAAATTCCGGCAGGAGCCACAATGGCAATCGTATCGCCAGCTTTTAAATAAGTAGGCTGTATTAATTTAACCTGTTTTAATTGAGCAGATGATAACGTAAAACTCATCAGAAATAAAAATAAAACGGACAATCTATGCATAACTATTTTTTTGAAGTAATTACAAGAATCTAATAATTGTAAATGTATAAATTTCAAACGAGTTTTAAAGGTTTTCTGGTTGTACTTACCATGTTCCTTTACAAATAAGAATCCTTTTTTTCTATTTCTTTTTTTTGGTTTTCTTCTCGGTTAACAAAGGCGCTGTGTATTGATTGTACAAATCAAACAAAAACTCTACACGTGTGCTTTCATTTATAAAAGCTTGGGGTCTGTAACATAAATCTACTGCTTTGTCTAACGCTTGATGTGCCTTCGCTAATTTTGGAGGCATTGATAATTGATGATACAAATCTGCCAAACTACTTTCTGGAAATTCTGCTCGTACATCTAATACTTTTTGCGCTTTTTCTTCAACTTTCTTTTTGTTCTTTTCACTTATTTCTTTTGGCCAAGGGTAATTATTATACACTAAATCTTTAGAATATCTGAAATCACTTTTTAAACGACCACAAGTGTATTTTACCCAAGCCATATGTATTTCAGACATTAGCATTCCAAAATGATACATTTCTGCATTTGGCATTATGAGATTACTATTTGTTGAAATTGTATCTTTATCAATAAACCCCATTGGAATATATTTTCTATTTTCTGATGAAACCACAGGGATTACAAGGCACCTATCAGGATTGTTTGTTTCTCTAAATTGAGTTGGTGTAAGGTGCTGCATACCTTTATCTGTACTCTTTAATCTATCTAATCTGACTTGGTTAATACGTTCCATTACAAATGGCATACTTCTCAACTCATTTGGTGGACAGTCAATTAACCAAAGGCAATATCTCTTTTTGCTATTGATAAATTCACTTGCACCTATCAACTTTTTTATCCATTGTTTTGCTTTTGGTTCGTTCTCTAATAAAAAGGGTAAGTCTTTTTCTTCAACAATCAAACCTTTGCTTTTTGCATAATAATTACCCTTAATTATATATGGTGCATCACATATAGGTTTCCTGTTTTTTCCTATTAATATATTTTCGGAATCGACTAAATATGCATTAATGTTTTTTACTTTAAGAATTTGAGCATCTCCTTTAATATCTTCATAGTCAAAAATTACTTTATTAGAAGTATTATAATTGGCAAATCCAACAATTACACAATAAACAGCTGCATTACCTTTAGCTTCATTGTTCCATTTAAAAGTTCTATGAGCAAAATGAATTACAATACCATATTTTTTTTGTAGTAAACCCCAAAGTAAGCTTGTTTGTTCTCCTTGAACAATAGAATTAGTAGAAACAAAAGCAGCTTTAATATTTGTGTTTAAGATATATTTTGAAGCTAAGATGTACCATCCTACAACATAATCTAGAGTTCCTCCACCAGATTTATTTTCAAATAATTTCACTATTTGATTTCTCTGTTCTTTCTTCATTATATTAGAACCTATGAAGGGTGGATTACCAATTATATAAGATAATTGGTCTTTAGGAACTAATTCATTCCAATCAACTTCAAGAGCATCAGCATGCAAAATTTTAGCCGCTTTTTTTAATGGTAAACGCGCAAAATACTGTCCGAACTCCTCACTTACGAGCATGTTCATTTGGTGGTCTATCAACCACATAGCAACTTCGGCTATTTTTGCTGCAAATTCGTCATACTCAATTCCGTAAAATTGGTCTACATCTAACCAAAGAATAGAGGAAACATCTAAAACTTGTTCTCCTTTTTTAAAGAGTTCTCGCAAAACTTCAATTTCTAACAAACGTAATTCTCTGTAGGTAATAATTAAAAAATTACCACTACCACACGCCGGATCTAGAAATTTTAATTTTGAAAGTTTATAATGAAATTCTTTTAGCTTCTTTGAGTTTGATTTTACTTTTTCGAATTCGGCTCTTAACTCATCAAGAAAAAGCGGTTTAATCAGTTTAAAAATATTCTTTTCTGAAGTATAATGTGCACCTAAATTTCTTCGTTCTTCAGGGTTCATAACACTTTGAAAAAGCGAACCAAAAATTGCAGGCGATATTTTACCCCAATCTAAAGCACAAGCCTCAAACAAAATGCCTCGCATTTTAGAATTGAAAGAGGCAATAGGTAAAGTCTCTTCAAACAACTTACCATTTACATACGGAAATTGATTTAAATGCTCGTCTAGGTTTTTAAATCGTTTTTCTTTTGGTGTATTTAAAACTTGAAAAAATTGCGCCATTAAGGCTCCCAGATCACTGCCATCTTCATTTGTTTTTTGGTATAAAAATTCTTTAAAGATATCTTTCTCAAAAATACTGGTATCGTCTGCAAACAAAATAAAAAGCAACCGAACTAAATACACTTCTAAATGATGCCCTTCATAACCAAACGCTTCGAGCTGATCATGCAATTTACCCATTAATTCTGCTGCCTTTATATTTACCGGATCTTCTTCTTGAAAGATTCTTTTTTGATACCCTGCTATAAAGCCAAACAGTTTTACATTATTATACAATTCTGAAACAAGAAATTCGTGTTCAGTACCTTCATCAAGGTCAAAAAGTTTGATTTTGTCAAAATCAGAAACTAAAATGTATTTGGGCAGTTCGTGTTCTTTAAGTCCAGGAAAATAATCGGTTGCTTGTTCAAAAGCTTTGTCTAAACTTTTTCCTTTCGATTTATGTTCAACAAGCAGCGTTCCTTTCCAAAAAAGGTCAATAAAACCTTGATTTCCGCTTAATTTTTTAACAGGTTCCTCAAAAGTGGCAACACGCCTGCGTGATATTCCGAAAACATTAAAAAAGTCATTCCAAAAACTATCTTTTTCGGCGCGTTCTTTTGATTCTTCTGCCCATTCAATTGAGAATTTTAAGGCTCGGTCTTTTATTTCGTTCCAGCTTAATGCCATTTGTTTTGTTTCTTTTTTTAGTTCAATTTTTTTAAAGTACTAAAGTAGCTTATTATTCTTTTATTCTTTCGTTTGAAAGTTAAAATTGCTGTTTTGAAGCGGTGCGGAATTTTAGCGCTTGTAAATTGAGCGTTGGCAAAATAGCATCTACATGAAATAATAAAAACTATTAAACCCTTTTTTATGTTTATCTGTTCGATGTAATTTGATAAATGGCTTGAACTTAGAACTACCTAATTTATTATTTGTGAAAAGCTATTTTGATACATAGAAATTATTATCAACATTATTATTTTTTCATTTCAATTTGTAAAATCAAAAGCAGTAAACTAATCTTTATTTTGTGGCTATCTTAATAAATTGTATTTTGTATCAAAAAATAATCAATATGAAAAATTCTGTTGAAGAACCAATTTTAGATTACGGAAAAGTATATACCTACGCAGATTATTTAAAATGGCGTTTTAAAGAACGTGTTGAAATTATAAAAGGTAAAGTTTTTAAAATGTCTCCTGCTCCTGCAAGAATTCATCAACGCACTTCGAGTGAATTAAGTAGAATTTTTCTGAATTTTTTCTATAAATCTGAATGCAAAGTTTATATCGCTCCTTTTGATGTTCGTTTGGTTGATAAAAAGAAAAACTCAATTAAAGACGAAGACATCATTACCGTTTTTCAACCTGATTTATCTGTAATTTGTGATAAAAATAAGTTAGATAAACGAGGCTGTATTGGTGCACCCGATTTAATTATTGAAATTTTATCTCCCAGTAATTCTAACAGAGAAATGAAAAACAAATACGAATTATATGAAGAAAATGGTGTACAAGAATATTGGATTGTAGACTATGTTTACAAAACCATACATCGTTATGTTTTAAAAGACGATATTTATATAGGTTTAAAGCCATTGATTGCAGAAGAAACTGCAACAAGTTATATTTTTCCTGAATTAAGTTTTTTGGTTGGTGAAATTTTTGAAGAGTAATTTTATAAAAACAAAAGCTATGAAAAATTCTGTTGAAGAACCAATTTTAGATTACGGAAAAGTATATACCTACGCAGATTATTTAAAATGGCGTTTTAAAGAACGTGTTGAAATTATAAAAGGTAAAGTTTTTAAAATGTCTCCTGCTCCTGCAAGAAACCATCAATTTACCTCAAGAGAATTAGGAAGAATATTTGTTAATTTTTTTCATAAAACAACATGTGAAGTCTATATTGCTCCTTTTGATGTTCGTTTGGTTGATAAAAAGAAAAACTCTACAAAAGACGAAGACATCATTACCGTTTTTCAACCTGATTTATGTGTAATTTGTGATAAAAATAAATTAGATAAACTAGGCTGTATTGGTGCACCAGATTTAATTATTGAAATTTTATCTCCCAGTAATTCTAACAGAGAAATGAAAAATAAATACGAATTATATGAAGAAAATGGTGTAAAAGAATATTGGATTGTAGACTATGTTTACAAAACCATACATCGTTATGTTTTAAAAGACGATATCTATATAGGCCTAAAGCCATTGATTGCAGAAGAAACTGCAACAAGTTATATTTTTCCTGAATTAAGTTTTTTAGTTGGCGAAATTTTTGAAGAGTAGCTAAAACTTATTTTTTACCTTCATATACTTTATACCAACCTAAACCAAAAGTTAAACCAATACCAACATAGGTTCTTCTTGCAATATTTGCGTATAATTTAAAACCTTTAAATCGTCCAAAACTTGTTGGTTTCCCAACAGGAATTAACCCATATAAAATTCTAAATCTTTGTTCTTATCTTTTAAACCTAAATCTGCAAAAAAAATAGAGTTGGCTTTTTTATGAATAGAACCTTATTTTTCTTGCCCAATGATTGATAAGCATAGCATCAAAAAAAGCATAAAAAGTAACGTATTTTTAAGCAATCTTTTTTATGAAATGTGCGTATCTTGAATAACTAAACAAAATTGATTTTTTGTACTTTTGCACTTTTAAATCAATCAAACATAAAATCAAGGAAAATTCAATGAATACTCCAAAAAGATATACAATTACAGCAGCTTTACCCTATACAAACGGCCCTATTCATATTGGTCATTTAGCAGGTGTTTATGTACCTGCAGATATTTACGCACGTTATTTACGTTTAAAAGGTAAAGATGTTGCCTACATTTCTGGTTCTGATGAGCACGGTGTTGCCATACCCATGAGAGCTAAAAAAGAAGGGGTTTCTCCGCAAGCTATTATTGATAAGTACCACGGAATTATCAAAAAATCTTTTGAAGATTTCGGAATTTCTTTTGATAATTATTCAAGAACTTCAGCCGAAATTCACCATCAAACTGCCTCTGATTTTTTTACAAAATTATATGAAAATGGAGATTTTATAGAAGAAGTATCCGCACAATTGTATGACGCCGAAGCAAATCAATTTTTGGCAGACCGCTTTGTTGTAGGAACTTGTCCGAAATGTGGCTTCGAAGAAAGCTATGGAGATCAATGTGAAAATTGTGGAACTTCTCATAATGCCACAGATTTAATCAACCCAAAATCTGCAATTACGGGCAATGTACCCACTGTTAAAGAAACAAAACACTGGTTTTTACCTTTAGACAAACACGAAGATTTTTTACGTGAATGGATTTTAGAAGGGCATAAAAAAGATTGGAAACCCAATGTATACGGACAAGTAAAAAGTTGGATTGATGATGGTTTGCGACCGAGAGCTGTAACCAGAGATTTAGACTGGGGCATTCCTGTTCCGCTAAAAGATGCCGAAGGAAAAGTGTTGTATGTTTGGTTTGATGCACCAATTGGCTATATTTCATCAACGAAAGAATGGGCAGCAAAAACAGGAAAAAACTGGGAAGATTATTGGAAAAAAGAGGACACGAAATTGGTGCATTTTATTGGGAAAGATAATATTGTTTTCCATTGTATTATTTTTCCGAGTATGCTAAAAGCACACGGCGATTATATTTTACCAGAGAATGTACCTGCTAATGAATTCTTGAATTTAGAAGGGAATAAGTTATCGACTTCTAAAAATTGGGCGGTTTGGTTGCATGAATATTTAGAAGAATTTCCAAATCAGCAAGATGTGCTGCGGTATACCTTAACGGCAAATGCGCCAGAAAGTAAAGACAACGACTTTACGTGGAAAGATTTCCAAGCCAAAAACAACAACGAATTGGTGGCTATTTTCGGTAATTTTATAAATCGTGTTTTGGTATTAACCAATAAATATTATTCAGGAATCGTGCCAACGCCAAATGACTTTACAGAAACAGATGAAGATGTGCTGGCGGCAATGAACGATTTTCCGGCAATTATTGGAAAATCAATTGAAAGATATCGTTTTAGAGAAGCGAGTCAGGAATTGATGAATTTAGCTAGACTTGGTAACAAGTATTTAGCCGATGAAGAACCTTGGAAAGTGATTAAGGTTGATGAAGAACGTGTAAAAACAATTATGTTTGTTGCTTTGCAAATTTCTGCAGCTTTAGCAGTAGTTTCAGAACCTTTTTTACCTTTTACTTCTCAAAAATTAAAAAATAACATCAATATCCTTTTCTGTAAAAAAGAAAAGTGTTTACACTGGGATGATGTCTCTACAAAAGAAACATTGCTACAACCCGGTCATCAAATAAACAAAGCAGCATTATTGTTTTCTAAAATTGAAGACAAAACCATAGAAGCTCAAATTGAAAAATTACAAGCTACTAAAATTGCCAATGAGCAAGAAAATAAAGTAGTTTCACCACAAAAAGAAACCATCGATTTTGAAGATTTCACAAAATTGGATATCCGAATTGGTACTATTTTAGAGGCAGAAAAAGTAGCGAAAACAAAGAAGCTTTTAAAACTTAAAGTTGATGTTGGTATGGATGTTAGAACCATTGTATCGGGCATTGCAGAAAGTTTTTCTCCCGAAGAAATTATTGGGCAGCAAGTTTCTGTTTTGGTGAATTTAGCTCCAAGAAAAATACGTGGTGTAGAAAGCAATGGAATGATTTTAATGACAGATACTCCTGATGGAAAATTGGCATTTGTAGCACCAGAAAAAGCGATTAAAAATGGGCAGGAGATTAGTTAATTTTGAACTAATATCAATTGCAAAAATCAAAAAAAAAAAAGGGTTCTCTATGATAGAACAAATTATTGATCAACTAAAAAAATACATTAACGAATACTCAACTTTTAACATACAAAAGCGAGCAAATTCTGTATTTGTAAATTTAGAAATTGAAGACGGAAATACATTCTTATTTTCCTACTGGGGATCTGAAATGAAACCTTATAATATAGATGTTTCTATTGGTGATAAAATTGTTACAAGTTGCTCTTGTCCTTATGATTATGGAAATCTTTGCAAGCATGAAGTAGCGGCATTAAATTATATAATTGAAGAAAAAAAAACTATTGTAATTCAAAAAGATTTATTTGGTAATCAAATTTCAAGAAAACAAAATCCATCAGAAATATATCTCGAAAACCATCGCATCACTAATCAATTAATTGAAAATTTAGCGAAATCTATAAGTAGGCATATTAGTAGTTATCTATCTGTTATTGAAGAGGTAAGTGAAAATAAAGTAAAAACACTTCATAGAGATTGGCCCTTTACCCAACAAGAAATTACATATAATCCGGATAAAAAAATATTAAATGTAAAGTGTTCTTGTAAACCTACTAAGAAAGGGTATTGCCATCATATTTTAGCCAGTTTAGAAATAATAAAAGAAAATTTTAATGAAGATTTTTTTAATCCCAATTATTTAGAAAATCATAAAACGGAGTTTTTAAAAGATTACGGACTTACGCTAGAAGATGACTATCAGAAATATTTTGAATTTAAATTTAACAAAAAAGGAATCGTAGTAGAAGAAAAAATTAAAAACCTTTTTCCTTCTACACATGTTTTTTCTGAGCAAGTATTAAAAGGGTTAAATGATAAATTACATAATTCTCTTACCATTTTAGAAGATAAAAATGATGAAAATAAAGTTGCAACTTATGGCTTAGGTTTTTGTTTCGAATTGTATAAAGAACAAAATATAAACTTTTTAGATTTTATTATATTTAGTGGCAAGTACAGAAAAAACACAACAGAACTTATCTCTTCGTTTAAAGAATTAATTAATTTCGATATCATATCAAAAATTGTAAATTATTCAGAAAAGGAAAAACAAATTATCATAAATGGATTAGTAATTAAAAATACCAATAGGATATTCAATCAAAAATCATCCATAAAGGAATTTAGAAAAACATATTTTAAACTTAATGAGTTTATTCTTAGTAATGCTGATGCACATTCTTTTTTCCTTAAAAAAATAGCGAGTACTTCCTTAATAAGAAAAAATATAGAAAAACTTTCATTTTCTGATGAAAAAGCAAATCTATATTTTACTTTAACAAAAAACACGGATTTTTATACGTTAAAACCAAAGATAAAAATTCAAGGAAAAGGGTATGCACCAACTTCTAAGCAAATTTTAATATCTCCTTTTTTTTGCATCAAAGAAAATGTTGTTTATTTTTTTAATTCGCCAAAAGACTTTTTGTATTTGCAACGTTTTGGTTACCAAAGTGAAATGAATTTCCTTAAAAATAAGTACGAAACACTTCATAAAGAAGTTATTCTGCCACTTTCAAAACATTTTGTAGTAGAAACTAAAATTTTTAAGATCCAAAAATTACCCAAAGAAACCGAACTAAAAAAACAGGTTTATGTGTCTGATTTTGAAGGCGATTATGTTGTTTTTAAAACAGGAGTTCAATACAACAACACACTTATTTTAACAAACAGTCACGAAAAATTTTATGATGAACAAACAAAACAGTTTGTTAAAAGAGATGAAGTTTTTGAAAGTGATTTTGTAGAAGAATTTCAAGATTTACACCCAGATTTTCAATTTCAAGATGATGTGTTTTATTTATCTCCCTACCAACTAGTAGAAGACGAGTGGCTTTTAAAAACATCACAAAAACTAAAAGATAAAAACATTGCAATTTTTGGGGCAAAAGATTTAAAATCATTCAAATTTAATTTGCATAAACCCATAGTTTCTATGGGTGTAAAATCTAGCATAGACTGGTTTGATGTTGCTGTTGAAATTAAATACGGTAAAGAAAAAGTATCGTTAAAAGATATTAAAAAAGCGTTATTAAAAAAGAGCAAATACATTCAGTTAAAAGATGGTACTTTAGGAATGTTACCTAAAAAGTGGTTGGATAAATTTTCAAAATACTTTAAAGTAGGTGAGGTTAAAAACGATGCTATAAAAATATCTAACTATCAATTTAATATTATTGATGAATTATTTGAAGATCTAGAAAATACACCAGAATTTTTACTTGATTTACAACGCAAGAAAATACAATTACAAAATTTAAAAAATATTACCTCAGTAAAATTGCCTAGAACAGTAAAAGCAACTTTACGCCCCTATCAAAAAGAAGGTTTAAATTGGTTGGTGTTTTTGTTTGATAACAAGTTAGGAGGTTGTTTAGCAGATGACATGGGTTTGGGTAAAACGCTACAAACTATCGCCTTATTAGCCTACTTAAAAGCTAATAAAAAAGCAAAAAACCCATGTTTAATAGTTGCTCCTACTTCATTAATGTTTAATTGGGAAAAGGAAATCGAAAAATTCTGTCCCTCTTTAAAAACCTTATTATACATAGGTTCTGAAAGACAAAAACACCTTGTAAATTTTAAAAAATACGATGTTATTTTAACCACTTATGGCTCTGTTTTAAATGATGTTACTTTGTTAAAAGAAATAGATTTTGAATATATAATTTTAGATGAAAGTCAAGCGATAAAAAACCCAAATTCTAAAAGATATAAAGCAGTTCGTTTGTTAAAATCTAATAACAGATTAGCATTAACGGGTACACCAATAGAAAATAATACATTTGATTTATATGCACAAATGAACTTTTTAAATCCTGGTTTATTAGGCACAATGGCACATTTTAAAACAGAATTTTCGGATGCTATAGACAAAGCTAAAAACGAAAATGCCTCGGAGTTATTACACCAAATTATTCATCCGTTTTTGTTAAGAAGAACAAAACTACAAGTTGCTACAGATTTACCAGAAAAAACAGAGAATGTTTTATACTGCGAAATGGGGAAAGAACAACGTAAAGTGTATGATGCCTTTAAAGAAAAATTTAGAACGTATTTATTAGATAAAATTGATGAAAATGGCGCTGAAAAATCTCAAATATATGTATTAGAAGGGTTAACTAAGCTAAGGCAAATTTGTAACTCACCAGCATTATTAAATGATGATGAAGATTATGGAAGTGCTTCTATAAAATTAGACATATTGTTAGAAAATATTAAAACCAAAACAACAAATAACAAAGTGTTGGTTTTTTCTCAATTTACTACAATGTTACATTTAATTAAGGAGCGTTTAGAAAGTGAAAATATTCAATATGAATATTTAGATGGTAAAACGAGAAAGCGAGAAGAAAATGTAAAGAATTTTCAAGAAAACGAATCAATAAAAGTGTTTTTAATTAGCTTAAAAGCTGGTGGTGTTGGGTTAAATTTAACAGCCGCTGAATATGTATTTTTAGTAGATCCTTGGTGGAATCCTGCTGTAGAAAATCAGGCAATAGATCGTTGTTATAGAATAGGACAAACCAAAAAAGTAATGGCATATAGAATGATTTGTAAAGACACCATAGAAGAAAAAATTGTTGATTTACAAGAAAATAAAATACAAGTATCAGATAGTATTATTAAAGTTGATACTATGAAAAAATCATTCGACAAAAACCAAATAAAAGCGTTATTTTCCTAAGAGTTCATCTCACTTTAAAAGGTATTGATGGTTATTTTGAAAAATAATGTGCGCATTGGTCGTGAAATATAAAAAATGTTAAAAATAGCCTATCACCCTATTTACAAACACCCCTTAAAAGAAGGGCATCGTTTTCCGATGGAAAAATATGACCTTTTACCACAACAGTTATTATATGAAGGTACTTGTAATCAAGACAATTTCTTTGAACCAGAAATCCCTAATAACAAACACTTTTTTACAGTTCATGATCCTGAATATTTTTTTGATTTATTAAACATTACTTTATCACAAAAAGCAGCCAGAAAAATAGGGTTTCCTTTATCTGAAGTTTTAATAGAACGCGAAATGATCATCGCTGACGGAACGATGAAAGCCTCTGAATTTGCTCTAAAAAACGGAATCGCCATGAATATTGCTGGCGGCACACATCATGCTTTTTCGAATCGAGGTGAAGCCTTCTGTATGTTAAATGACCAAGCTATTGGGGCAAAATATATTCAAAATAAAGGTTTAGCCAACAAAATTTTAATAGTCGATTTAGATGTTCATCAAGGAAACGGCACTGCTGAAATTTTTAAAAATGACACCTCTGTCTTTACTTTTTCTATGCATGGAAAAAGTAATTATCCGTTTGTAAAAGAACAATCTGACTTAGATATTGCCTTAGAAAACAACTCGAAAGACGTCGAATATTTATCAATCTTAAAAGATGTTTTACCAAAACTCATTCTTCAAGAAAAACCAGATTTTATTTACTACCTATGTGGTGTAGATGTCATCGAAACCGATAAACTAGGGAAACTTTCTTTAACAATTAACGGATGTAAAGAACGAGACAGATTTGTTTTACAAACTTGTTTTGACTTAAAAATTCCTGTTATGTGTTCTATGGGTGGCGGGTATTCTAAAGATGTAAACATTATTGTAGACGCCCATGCCAATACCTTTCGACTGGCGCAAGAAATTTACTTTTAAAGCCTCTTAAACAAATTTTTTTATGCTAAGTTTTTCTGTCTTATCTTTTAAATTATCTTTATAAACTTTGGTTTCATGTGTAATAAATAACCAAAATTTATTATATTTATTAAAATTTAATCTCGTTCACAGATTAACAATTAATAATCGACTCCAAAAAACATAGCTTTTGAAATTTGATAAATCAATTCTTTCACAATGTGATGATGAAACCATTCACTTATTGGGTAAAATTCAATCTCACGGGTTTCTGCTTTCTTTTAGCAAAACAACGAATAGATTAAATTATGCAAGTAAAAATAGCCGTTCTTTTTTTGGTGAAGAGTTGATTTCTCCGCAAAAAGAGATACAAGATTTCTTTGATGAAAAGGTTATAACGTATTTTGAATCATTAAAAACACAAGACTTCTCTAACGTTTTATTTTCCAATGAAGTAACCTTGAATAATAGAATATTTCTGCTCTTTTTCTCTAACTCAGGTAATTATATCAATATAGAATTAGAAGAACAAAATGAGCATCATTCCAAATTTCAAAACTTTGATAAATTTAAAGTAATCAGTAAAAATTTAAAAGAATACGATTCTTTAGATGATCTATTTTCAACAACCGTTGACCTTTTGCAAGATTTTACAAATTTTGATAGAACAATGATTTATCAATTTGACAAAGAAGGAGATGGCGAAGTAATTGCCGAAAAAAAAACTTTTAAACTTGATTCTTTTTTAGGATTAAAATATCCTGCTTCTGATATTCCTAAGCAAGCAAGAAGATTGTATTTAACAAATTTAAGTAGATCTATTAAAAGTATCGATGATGAAGGAATTGGTATTGAAAGTTTAAATAATGCAACAAACGAGTTAGATTTAAGTTACGCTGTATATAGAAGTGTTAGCCCTGTACACCTGCAATATTTAAAAAATATGGGTGTTACGGCAACACACGCGGTATCTATAATTATAGACAACAAATTATGGGGCATGCTTATTTTTCATCACTATGAATGCGAAAACTATTTAAATTTTAATACCCGATTTTTACTTGAATTAATTACTTCTAATTTAGCAAATACAATTCAATTACTAGAATTAAAAGAATTGAGAAACCATGAAAAATTGCAAAAAAGCCTTTTAGATAAAATTTATTATCACAATATTGATGGGGACTTTAGCGATATTTTTGTAGATAATTGGCTAGGTATTTCTAAGCAGTTGCAAGTTTGTGGAGTTACCGTATTGCATGAGCATAAACCTATTTCTAATTTTGGTATATATCCCGCAGATTCAGAAGTTTTACAATTACACGAACTACATAAAATAAAAAATAGCCAAGAAAAACTTCAGTTTTCTGATTCTTTACGATCTACAATTCCTACATGGAAAAATAAAAAAATTGCTGGCTGCGCATGTTTAACCATGTCTCATGATTCAGGACGTTATATTTATTTTTGGAGAGCGTCTAAAGAACAAATTATACATTGGGCCGGAAACCCAGATAAGGTAATGTCTACTAAAGAGATTAACAATACGTCTATTTTAACCCCAAGAGCCTCTTTTGCTTTATGGGTTCAAAAAGAAAAAAACAAATCAAATCCATGGCTTGCATCCCAAAAGATTTTTGCAAAAAATTTGTATGAAATCATTGTACAAAAAGAAATTAAACTTTACAAAAACATTTTTAATCAAAACAGCTTATTAGCAGATAGCAGTCGAAAACTAGAGATGCTTTTACAACAAAAATCAGATGAGTTGTTGAGGTTAAATCTTCAACTAAAAGAGGAATTAAAAGAAAATAAAGAAAAACAAAAAGAGCTGCAAATTGCCGTGAAAGCAAGTGAAGAAATAAACATTTTAAAAGCTAAAATATTGTCTAATGTTTCTCATGAAGTAAGAACTCCTATAACAAGTGTCATAGGCATGACGAGAGTATTATTACATAGAGATAAACTCGAAGAAAGCGAAAAAAATTTTGTAAATCTTATTTTAAAAAGTTCTAATAGACTGTTAGATACTGTAAATAAAATTTTAGTTTCTACACGTCTAGAAAAAGACGATGTAGAATTGGTGTTAGAAAACATAGATTTGGTTAATCTTACTTCAGAAATTCTAACATCACTAGAAATTGACGCTAGAAAAAAGTCCCAAAATCTAATTTTCCTAGCGCACAACAAATCAATAATGGCATTGATAGACAAACACTTTTATACTCAGATTTTCACCAATTTAGTAAGCAATGCTATTAAATATGCGCCCAATAATGGGCACATTGAAATTAATCTAAAAAAAGCGCTCAAAAAAGGAGAAAATTTTGTTCATTTATCTATTGAAGATAATGGAATCGGGATCAGCGAAGATGCTATTAACAAAATTTTTGAACCCTATTATACTGAAGAAAAAACAACCTCGCAAAGCGACCAAAGTTCTGGCTTAGGTTTGTTTTTTGTAAAATCTCACATTACCCTTTTAGGGGGTACAATTCAAACAAAAAGTACAAAAAATATAGGTACGCTATTTACAGTACTATTACCAACAAAAATCTAAAATGAAGACCCTCCTATACACAGAAGACAACGACATAAATCGATTAATTGTAGAAGAATTAGCTTGTGATGTTTATATAGTTCACGCTGTAGAAACTGCAAAAGAAGCCTTTGAATTGGCTAAAAAAGAAAACTATGACATCCTCTTAATCGATTTAAATTTAAATGACCCAGAAATTGATGGATTTGGAGTCATGAAAAAATTAAAAACGTATCCAAATCTTACCAATTCAATTTTTATAGCGCATACCAATTATTTTGGTGATGATTGGAAAAAAAAATGCTTAAACGCTGGTTTTGATTTCTTTTATCCAAAACCTTTTGAAGTAGATAATTTTAGTAAAATGATAGCATCAAAAGAACATTAAATATGATCCAAGAAATTTCACTTTCTGAAACTTTACGAAAAGAAACAAGAAAAGAACACACCCACACAGAAGGTGTTATGAATGCGAAAGCCATGTTTTCTGAGCAGTATTCTTTAGATTCTTATACGAAGCATTTATTTCATTTATACAAAGCGCATTGTTTGGTAAATTACATTCTTACAGAAAAGAAACTCTTAATTCCTTCAGAGAATTTACTACCTAAAAATAGGGTAGACGACTTAAAAAAAGACTTGTTAAATTTAAATTTTACTGATTTTTATCAAAATTTTTGTTTAAAAGATGAAAATTTATTCAAGTCCTTGCCCAATTTACTAGGCTTAATTTATGTAATAAAAGGTTCTGAATTAGGTGGTAATATTATTGCAAATCAAATTAAAAAACACAGAATTCATTGGAAAACTCCGAGTGCAGAATTCTATAAAGGTTCTGATAGTGATCATTTAAAAACATCATGGACAAACTGGTGCAACCAAGTAAATAAATTGGCTGACTCTGAAAAATTTATTGAAGCGTCTGTTACCTCTTCAAAATTAGCCTTTGCGTTGTTTGCAAATCCTGATGCATTTGCTGACTTTATATACGCCTAATATTATCAGAAATTTTGCTTAAGATCAAAGAAAAACTACCTATACTAAAACAGTACTTTTTTGAGTTTGTTACCAAAAGGTTAGCTATATTCCTAAAGCCGCATTGATTGCATTTTCAACTGCGCCTCCTTCGATTGGTAAACCTGGTTCTCCTAAACCTGTTGGCGATAAAATACTTTTAATAAAATTGATAAAAATAGTGAGATAGACCTAAAAATTTAAAAAACATCAATCTGAAATAATTATGAATCTGAAATCATATTTTATATTTAGCATAATTTTTAGTAAAATAATAAAACCTCAACTTATTCTATGAAAAAATTCTACCTACTACTACTTCTATTCTGTGTTTTTAATTTTTCTGCATCAGGACAATCAAAGGAAAAAAAGATCGATTCTTTATTCTCTGCTAGAAATAATGTGTACCAAGAAGTTGTTTATGCGCATTTAAACAAGTCTATATATGTTAAAGGAGAAATGCTAGCATTTACAGCCTACGTTTTTGACAAGAACACTAAAAAGCTTTCTAATGAAACCAATAATCTGTATTGCACTATCACAGATGAGCATAAAAATATTGTGGAATCTAAACTTTTTAAAGTAGAAAAAGGGATTGTAGATGGTTATTTTATGATCACAGATTCTATAAAAAGCGGATCCTATACGTTTACATCTTATACAAATTGGATGCGAAATTTTTCTCAAAAAAACTTTTTTTCGGATAAATTCAAAGTTATTGACTCGGAGTCTATATATTATTCAAAAAAAGTAGTCAAAGATTTTTCTATCGATGCCCAGTTTTTACCTGAAAGTGGTCATTTATTAGATGGTGTTGTAAATACAGTTGGTGTTGTCATTAAAGATACTCTTGGCCTTGGCGTTGCCAACCTCAAAGGACGTATTTTAGATGATAAGGATAACTTTATCACCTCTTTTCAAGTAAATCAAAATGGTATTGGACGGTTTTCATTTATTCCAAATTACCTGAACACATACAAAGCCGAAATAAACAACAGAAACAAATTGATAACGGTAAACATTACTGAACCTATTCAAAAAAAAGGTGTTCTTTTAAAAGTATCAAGAAACAAGGAAAACGCCCTTATATCCGTTAAAACAAATAATAGTTCTAAACTAAACAAGAGATATTCGTTAACTTTTCACAATGGTAAAGAGCTCAATACAATAGATATTGATTTCAAAAATAAAAGCGTTCTAACTACTAAAATTCCCTTTAAAAACTTACCAAGAGGCATTACTGTCTTTACGCTTTTTAATGAGCAAGAAAATCCCATTGCAGAAAGACTATTTTTTAATTATCATAAATTAAATATTATAAAAAGCACTAATACATTTCTAAAAAAGGAAGAAGATTCAGTAAATGCAACACTTCAATTTACGCAGAAAAATATTGGCTTTAATAACGTAAGTGTTTCTGTCTTGCCCAAAACAACAAATTCATATAAAAAAAATACAAATATTATTTCTCAGGTTTTAGTGCAACCCTTTGTTAAAGGGGTTATAGAAAATGCTGATTATTACTTTAAAGACTTCAATGAAAGAAAAATACAAGAACTCGACAATCTATTAATTACGCAAGGTTGGAGTAGTTATGATTGGAAAGATATGTTTATTGAAAACGATACCTTAAAATATAAATTCGAGAGAGGTATTTCTATTAAAGTAAACATTTCAAAAGTTAAAAAGAAAAGTAAATATTTTATTCATAGCCTATCTAACAAACCTCCTTTAATGATTGAGTTTGATGAGGAAGTAAAATCTTTTAGCCATACTGATTACTTTCCTATGGATGATGAAAAATTATATATTTCTAAGGTAAGAAGAAAAGGGAATTTAGCGCAACCAAACATACATATTGAGTTCAATATAAACAAAATCCCCAGCATTAAAAATCTTTATGGAGAGGTTGCCATAGCTCCAAATTATTTTTCATCTGAGAACTTTGTTGATTTCTCTAATTTTGAAAAACTAAATAAAACAGATGTTTTAGATGAAGTGGTAATCAAAGTTAATTTAGATAAAAAGAGAAAAGATAGTGTTAGAGGAAGAACTTTTGGGCGTGTATTCTTTCTGAACGATTTAGATCGAAATCAAACTTTGGCTAACTTTTTAGATTTTAGGCCTGCTTTTCGTGCCTATGATGATTGGAAAACTGGATATTTAGTGGTGTATAATAAACGAAAAGATAATAGTGCTCCTGCCATATTTTTAGATGGATTTCAAGTTTTTACTTTTGATATGTTATACGGTTATTTCTTAGATACTGTGGATTATATAGATATAGATACAGAATCTATGTGGGGTAATGGTGGAGTCATAAAAATTGTAACAGATCCTAAAAGATTTACTAATAATAGACCAACCGTTAAAGAAGTTAAATTTCCTGTATCGTTTACAAAACCAAAAAAGTTTTACATTCCTAAATACGAAAACTATAAAAATGCTATTTACAAAAAATTTGGAGTTATCGACTGGTTACCTATTAACAAAATAGATGAAAACGGACAACTTTCTTTAGATATAAGAACTAATCAACATGATGACATAACCCTTTATATTGAGGGTATTACCAAAAATGGCGATTTTATTTTAGAAGAAAAGACAATTACTCTGAAAGAGTAATTGATCTTTCTAATTTAATTTATCCTAAAACAGTGCTTTTTTTGAGTCCATTTACAAAAGGTTGTCGATAAAGACGTTTTCCTAAAGCTGCGTTAATTGCATTGGCAACTGCACCTCCAGCGGGCGGTAAACCGGGCTCTCCTAAACCTGTCGGCGATAATTCATTTTGTACAAAATGCACGTCAACTTTTGGTGTTTCTTGCATTCTAATCAATCTATATTTATCAAAATTTTGATATTCTGGCTTTCCGTTTTTAAAAGAAAAATCAGAGTACATTGCGTGTCCAATTCCATCTAAAACACCACCCTCAATTTGGTTTCTTGCACCCGTTGGGTTTACAACAATTCCACAATCTGCGGCAACGGTAACTTTTTGAATAACAGGAAAACCATCTTTTAAAACAATATCTGCAATTTCTGCAACATGTGTATTGTGGCTATAATATGCAGAAAAACCTTGAAATACGCCCTCTGAAGTTTCTCCCCAATGGGCTTTTTCTCTCACTAATTTAATAACATCTTCCATTCTCTGACCAGAATACTGAATTCTTTTATCTGTGGTTCCTTTTACATTTTGTAATAAGTCTAAACGTAATTGAATGGTATCCACATTTAATGCTGATGCTAATTCATCAAAGAAACTCTGCTCTGCATAGGCTAAAAAATTGGTATACGGTGCTCTCCAGGCTCCGGTGGTTACATTACTTTTATAACTCGCAGTATCTACTTTAAAATTAGGAATACATCCTGCAGGGAAAAAATTGGGAATTGAACCATACATGTTTCCATTCATCGCTGCTTCTTTTATATAATAACTAGTTACCATCCCATCTTTTAAAGCTGCTTTTATTCTATATTTTACAGAAGGTTTATAAACACCTGTGGTCATATCATCTTCTCTTGTAGAGATTACTTTTACGGGTTTTTGAATGGCATTCGATATTTCTGCCGCTTCATAAACAAAATCTCCGTACAATCTTCTTCCGAAACCTCCACCCATTCTTGTCATGTCTAAATGAATCTTTTCTAAAGGATGCCCTAAAAGCTCTGAAACCACTTGCGCCGCAAATTCTGGTGTTTGAACAGGCCCTACTAAATGTACTTTTTCTGCTGTAACATCCGCATAAAAATTCATGGGTTCCATACAGTTGTGGGGTAAAAACGGAGAATGATATGTTTTTTCAATTACTTGATCTGCACTTGCAAATGCTTTATTTACATCACCATCTTCTCTTCTAGTATTAAATTTTGAACCTTCTAAAATATCGGTTAAAACCTTATCATGATCCTCCGTACTTTCGGCTTTAGTATCCATTTTCCAAGTTGCTTTAAGGGCTTTCTTTCCTTTAATGGCCGCCCAAGTATTTTCTGCAACCACAACTACTTTATCACTTTCAGATATAATAAACGTCCAGTTATTTTTACCTGACTTTACAAAATTTCTTACTTTTTCTCCGATGGTGATTACATCGATAACTCCTTTTACTTTTTTGGCTTCAGAAGCATCAAAACTTTCTAATACTTGGCCAAAAACTGGAGGTCTTAAAACCGAAGCATAAACCATTCCGTTTGCTTTATAATCCAAACCAAACAGTGGTTTTCCTGTAACAATTTTATCAATATCTACATTGATGGCATCTTTGCCAATAATGCTAAAATCTTTTATTTCTTTTAATTTTACATCTTCCGGAACTTCTAACAAGGCAGCTTCTTTTACCACATCACCATACCCAAAAGAATCTCCATTTGCATTGGTAATAATTCCTTTCGATGCCATACAAGTACTTGCATCTACACTCCATTTTTGTGCTGCAGCATTGATAAGCATTTGTTTTGCTGTGGCGCCGGTTTGTCTTAAAGCATCCCAACTAGAGCGAATCGATTGACTTCCTCCTGCAATTTGTCTTGTATAATTTTTAGTATCTAAAGCTCCTTGAGAAACGGTTACATGCTTCCAATCGACATCTAATTCTTCTGCAATAATCATTGGCATCGATGTTTTTACACCTTGACCAATTTCTGGATTTGGAGAAAAAATAGTGACGTAGCCATCATCCGATATTTTTATAAATGCATTAAAATCGTTGAAGTTTAAACTTGCAATATCTACTGGCATTTTCGCTTCTGGTTTACAAGCTGTTAAAAAGTTAAAGCCAATTAACATTCCTCCGCCTGCTAACAATGAGGTTTTTAAAAAATTTCTTCTATTTAAATTTGTATTGAGTTGAGATTTCATTTTTTATATTTTTAGATTCCTGTTTCGCAATTAAATTGCTCATAAATATACAAGAATAATCATTTAAAGGTTTTCCTCATTTTAAGACTTTGAGGTCTCTATTTATGAAGACATTTTTTCTGATGCCAATTTAACCGCTTTTTCTATCCTATTATAAGAAGCACATCTGCAAATATTACCATGCATGGCTTGTCTAATTTCTTCTTCCGAAGGATTTTTATTTTCTGATAAAAAAGCAGAAGCTGTCATTATTTGACCAGATTGGCAATACCCACATTGTGGTACATCCAATTCTTTCCAAGCTTCTTGAATAGGATGTTTTCCATCGGCAGAAAGACCTTCTATTGTTGTGATGTTTTCATCACTTAAAATAGATACTTGCATTTGACAACTTCTTGTTGCCACTCCATCAATATGAACTGTGCAAGCACCACATTGTGCAATTCCACATCCAAATTTTGTACCTACTAAATTCAATTCGTCTCTTAAAACCCATAACAAAGGCGTGTCTTCGTCTGCGGTGAACGACTTTTTTTCTCCGTTAATTTGTAATGTATAGTTTGGCATAGAAAAATGATTTTAGTTATAATTTATGGTGTAATTTACAAAAAAATATTTCAGTTTTGTTGTTTAAATGTTTTTCGCTGTAATTTAATTCCGTTTTTGTTGAAAATTACTGAAAAAGAAAAGGATTATTTTTTACTTTTTTAGTTGAAATATCTCTTACTGCTTTAATTACTCAGTTTCACAAATATCCATTTCTAGACCAATTCATTTCTGCAGGTTTTGTATCTTTTTGCAAAATCATACTATTCGTTTCGTTTCCAACTTGCATCATTTCTGGAAGAACGTTTTTTACTTCTAATTTTTCTAGTGTTTTAAAAGTGTAATTATAAATTGAATCTTCTAGAACTTCTAAATTATAGAATTTGGGCAACCAAGCTTTAGGAATTTCTAGCTTGTTTGGATCTGCCCAATATTCAGAATAATGGAAATCTAGCAATACTTCCATTTTTCAGTTTTTTGCCTTTTTTATGGTTTTTTCAACATCTGTATAATTTGAATAAGCTGTCCAAGTTAGATTGTGCTAAAGACGAACTTTAACCAAGTTTGTATCTTCATTTTAAAATATTTCAAAAACGTTTTCTTGAGCTCCTTATTTGTTCTTGAATAAAACACCACAATTTCCCATTTCGTTTACATATGATAAATCTGCACCTAAGTAAAGTACTATTTCATCTTTAGAGTTATTCTCATATTTATCTGATAGACAAAATTGAAGTAAGAAAAGGCAAATTACCATAAGGAAATACTCAAAAAAAATGTGTAAGATTTTTTCACTATTAGAGGGTTTAAAATATTTCTGTGAATTTAATAAATTAAGCTATAATGCAGTAGAAACTATTTTAAGTTCCAAATTAAGGGTAGCAGAAAATAAACAATTAGTGTTAGTAGAATTATGGAAACGAGATTTAACCAGATTCCTTTTTTAACCATATCTTCTATTTTTAATAAGCCAGAGCCAAAAACAACTGCATTTGGTGGTGTTGCAACCGGTAACATAAAAGCACAAGAAGCTGCAACAGTTGCACCTACCAAAAGAAAGTAAGGATGAACGCCAATTGGAGTAGCCAAAGAAACTAAAACTGGAAGCAACATTGCAGTTGTAGCTAAGTTTGAGGTAATTTCTGTTAAAAAGTTTACAGAAGCAATTAATATTAATAATAAAACGATTAGTGGTAACGTTTCTAAAATAGTCATTTGAGCACCAATCCAAACTGCAAGTCCACTTTTGTCAAAACCAGATGCTAAAGCCATACCCCCTCCAAATAGTAATAAAATACCCCAAGGTAAGTTTATGGTGTCTTGCCAAGTTAAGATTGTTTTCCCTTTTTCTTGAGTGGGTAAAAGAAACAAAATTATTCCAGAAATTATGGCAATTATTGTATCATCTATGGCTGGCACAAATTGTTGGATAAAAAAAGATCTTGTTATCCAAGCAAATGCAGTTAGTATAAAAACAATAAGAATTGTTTTTTCTTCAAAAGAGATTTTTCCTAATTTTTTTAGTCGATTATCAATTTCACTTTTTCCACCAGGAAAGGTTTTTTGCTTAAACTTAAATGCAATTTTTGTTAAATATAGCCAGCATAAAAAAAGAAAAAGGATGCTAATGGGAAAACCAAAAGAAAACCATTGGGCAAAAGTTATTTCTGTACCATAAGTTTCTTGCACAACACCTGCTAAAACTAAATTTGGGGGTGTACCAATTAAAGTGGCCATTCCTCCAATTGAAGCGCTATAAGCAATTGCTAGCATTAACGCTTTTCCAAATATTAAATTTTCATCTTCAATCGTATCAGGGTTATCTTTTAGTTGCGCAACGATTGCCATTCCTACAGGTAATATCATAACAGCTGTTGCAGTATTAGAAATCCACATAGATAAAAATGCAGTAGCTAACATAAAGCCAAGAATAATTTGCGTAACATTAGTGCCTACTACTTTTATAATGCTTAGGGCAATACGGTTGTGTAAATTCCATTTTTCTATGGCTATTGATAAAATAAAACCACCGATAAAAAGAAAAATATATTTATGACCATAAGATGCTGTAGCTTCTTTTAAAGGCAAACCACCAGTTAATGGGAATAATACAATTGGCAGTAATGCAGTTATTGCTATTGAGGTGGCTTCAGTAATCCACCAAACAGCAATCCAAGCAGCACAAGCTAAAACTGCTTTTGCTTCTGCAGATAAACCTTCGGGTTTAAAAAAAAGTAGGATAATTATAAATAATACTGGTCCTAAAATTAATCCTATTCGTTTTTTTACCATTTTTTGTTTCTACTTATTTTTTATTTGAATAGTATATCTGATGCACTTTCTAAGGCTGCGCTATAATCGTGATCTAAACCAATATTGGTTTGTATTTTCCAATCAAAAGGGATATTATTTTCAGCTGCTAATTCTTTAGCTTCATTATAAAAATGATAGGCTCTTTGAAATCTATTAATACCTTGTGCATCTGCAAAATTATTTCTTCGTAAACCACCATCGTTTGGATTATTATCTAGCTCACCAACTTGAATGTAAACCTCTTTTGAAAAAAGGGTATTAAGTGTACTATTTTCTAAAATACTTTCTTGAAACCCGTAAGGAAAATCAATAGTAAAATTAGGAACAGTATACCAACCAGCAGCAGATACAACTATTTTATCAGAAGAAGTATTAGTGGTAAACATTACAAGTCTATGCGCAAATTGTGCACCTGCAGAGTGACCAATAATATGGTGCTTTTTTGATTTATTATTGAGCTCTTTTTTCATAAAACTAAAAATAGGTTCTACAAGAGAAAACGCCCATTCAGTTTCTGGATTTAAAGAATTTGGTGAAGGATTATCTCCATCATCATAAACATTACCTAAATTATAACCATCTCCTCCAGGAAAGTTTTCGATTGAAAATTCGGGTACAATTACTATAAATTGATGTTCATTTGCTTTAGCAATCATAGCATTTCTATAATCTTTTGCATTTCTTCCGCCACCATGAAAAACGATAACTATTGGCGTATTCTTATTGGTATTTTCAGGAATATGGTAATAAATAGGAATATTTTTTTGAGAATTTATATCTATAAATGTTGATGTACTAGTCTTTAAATTTGTTTCTAAAACCTCTTCAGGTGTAGAACAAGAAATTAAAAAGCATAAAAAAATTATAGAAAAAATTTTAAAATAGTTTTGAATCATTTTTAATGATTTTAATAAAGGAAATGCAAATTTACATACATTTACAATACCAATTATTTTTAATTATGAATACCAATTATATGTTTACAATACAGAGAATTCTTAAATCTTTAAAAAAACAAGAGCAAAATGAGAAAGAGAATAAATATATTCAATTATATAAAGCCATAAAAAGTTGTATAATAAATATTGAGTTGCCTAATAATTGGATATTACCATCAACCCGATTTTTAGCAGAAGAATTAAAAATTTCTAGAACCACAGTTTTAAAAGCTTATGAGTTACTGCTTTTAGAAAAGATAATTGTGTCTAAACAAGGTTCAGGTTACAGAGTAAATTTCAAAACCAATCTAACTGAAAAAGAATTAGAAAAACATTTGTTACATGATAAAGAAGCGTATCCAAAACTATCCAGTAAAGGAGAATCTTTTTTAAATAATGTATCTTTAATTAATCGATCTCCAGGAGCCAGTTTAGCTTTTAGACCTGGTTTACCACCCATTGATATTTTTCCTGTAAATCAATGGAAAAACTTATTGAATACGTATTGGCGTCATGTAAAATCATCTACACTATCTTATGCCAGATCTACAGGTATAGATCCTTTAAAAAAAAGTATTTGTAATTATTTAAATGTAAGTAGAAATATAAAATGCGATCACAAACAAATTGTAATTGTTTCAGGTTCTCTGCAATCTTTATATTTAATTTCGAGTGTTTTAATCGATAAAGGAGATAATGTTGTTATAGAAGACCCTGCTTTTCCTAATGTGCATTCAATCTTTAAAAGTGCGCAAGCTAATATACTTCCAATTTCTATAGATAATGATGGTATTGATATTAAAAAAATGAAAGAATTATCGCATTTAAAACCCAAAATAGCGCATGTTACGCCCTCTAACCATTATCCTTTGGGAATTAAAATGAGTTTAAGTCGTAGAAAGGAATTATTACAATGGGCGTCAATAAATAAAGCATTAATTATAGAAAATGATTATGAAAATGAAGTTGCAAATCATTCAATTAAAACGCCTAGTATTTTTAGTTTAGATACAGAAGATAGAACTATTTATATGGGCACTTTTAATCGATTATTACACCCATCAATTAGGTTAGGTTATATGATAGTGCCTAAGTACTTAATTGCTGCTGTTGAGGCTTTACAAGAACATTCGCATCGATTTGTTGCCCCTTCAATTCAGGTAGTTATGAATCAATTTATAGAAAAAAATTATTTATACAAACACATTAAAAATACTATTGAAGTTGCTCAAGAAAGGCAAGAATTATTTATCTCAGAATTCAATGATTGTAAAAATATGACCATTCATAATACAAATTTTGATAGTCTTCATTTGGTTGCAAAATTTAATAAAAACACATCTGCAAAAGAAGAATCTATAATTATACAAAAATTAAAAGAAGCTCAAATAACTTCACATTCATTAACTAAGTGCTTTATTGGCAATCAAAAACAACAAGGATTAATCTTAGGATACTCATCAGTAAGACCAAAATTACTTCAACAGAAAATTAAAAAATTAGTAAAAATTGTAAATTCATAACTGGTATTCTAATTATTATTAAACCGGTATCTTCAATAGGTATTATTTAAGTTTAATTTTATACTTTATTAATCATTAAAAACTATCTCGCATGAAAAAATTTTACTTTTTATTTTTATTTATCTCGTTTAACGCTTTTTCACAAAATGTTACAATTACAAAAATTATTGAAACAGATTGTAGTTCTCCTTTTGTAAAAACTGTGGAGTTATATGTAGATGGTACTGTAAATTTTTCTACAGAGGTTTTAGTAAATTATATGCAAAATGGAGCATCTTGGTCTGAAAATCAAATTGATGTTTCAGCATTAGGAACTATAACCGATTCTTTTGTGTACTTAGTAAGAGATCTTGATTTGATGAAAGCAGAGTTTCCTTCAACAACTTTCGATGCTACAAATACAGTAGTAGTGGGTTCATCTACAAATGGCGATGATGGCTATCAAGTTGTATTGAATGGAAACATAGTAAGCCAGTTTGGAAGAACAGAAACAGATGCAGATAATGATACTGTTTGGGAGCATGATGATTCTGTAGTTTCAAGAAAATCTGGTATTCCTGATACTGGAGTTTGGGACGAAACACACTGGGATTACAGTGGTAAAAATTCTCTTGATGGAGAAAGTAAATGTTCAGATCCTGCAGGTGCTGGACTTGAAGCTTTCTTTAATAATTTAGGAGGTACCTATCCTTTAGGATCAGGTTCAGGTTGGACACCAACAGCAGATACATGCACAACTACATTAGGAGACATTAACACTTCATGTAATACTGCACTCGCAGGGGACACAGCCGATACATACACTGCTTTTGTTGATTTCGCTGGTGGAAATATTGGTAAAACATTCGTTATAACAACAACTACTGGAACTATTGGAGGTGATAACCCAACGGCAACAGCAATAGGAACTATAGAAATTACTGGAATTGCAGAAGGCACAGATGTTACAGTTACTTTAAAAGATACTGCAGATGGTGGTGTTTGCGATTTAAGTGCCACAATAGAAAGCCCAGATTGCATTCCATTATTAATAAATGAAGTTTTATTTGATCCTGCAGGTGATGATGATCAAACTACAGAAGTAGAAGGTGATGCAAATGGAGATTTAACAAGAGATTCTGCTCAAGATGAGTTTATTGAATTTTATAATAACTCTAATGACCCCTTAGACATAAGTGGATATAAATTATACGACGCCAATGGTTTAACAAATAATGAACCAAGACATATTTTCCCAGCATCAACAATTATACCTGCCAATAGCTTTTTAGTTTTATTTGGAGGAGGTGCACCAACAGGAAGTTTTGGAGGTGCTATTGTACAAACAGCTTCTGAAGGAACAGAGCCTGAGCTTAACTTATCAAATAGTGACGATATAATAACCATAACAAATACAAACGATGATGTTGCTCTAGTATATAGCAGTTCATCAACAGGTATTAGTCATAGTCAAAACCAATCTGTAACTAGAAGTCCAGATTTAACAGGTAGTTTTGTGTTGCATACGGATGCTAATTCAAGTTTAGCTTTTTCACCAGGTTTAAAAATTGATGGGTCTGTTTTAGATATCGATAAATTTACACAAAGTAGTTTTAATATTTTTCCAAATCCAGTTTCTAAGTTTGAGAGTTTTGTTGCCATACAATCTAATTCAAATGAAAAATTAGATGTAAGTGTATTTAATGTTTTAGGAAAAAAAGTGAAAAGTGAATTCAATAATAATCAGCTAAATATTGAAAATTTGGCAACAGGTGTTTATTTAATTAAAGTATCTCAAGCAAATTCGTCAATTACTAAAAAGCTGTTAATTAGGTAGTAAATAGCATCAGTTTACACTTATTTAGAAAATTAAATCAATACGAAAATGAATATTTCAAAATTTTTATATAAGAGTTTTATTGCCTTATTTTTAGTGAGTTTATTCTTGGTTTCTTGCGAAACAGATGATATTCTACCGGCAGTAGAACTTACAGTAGATGCTGTTAATTTGGGTGAAAATTCGCAATCTGTTGTTTTAACAGCCACTCTAAATAGTAGTGCTACCGAAAATATAACAATTCCGGTTACATTTACAGGTACAGCATCTGCCTCAGATTATACATCAACATCTTCATCAATTTCGATTTCTTCAGGAAGAAATACAGGTACTTTAACAATTTCAAGTATCCAAGATCAAGAGATAGAAGGCCCAGAAACAATAATTATAAATATTGAGAATACTTCTGGGTTTTTAGTATTGGGTATGAATGAGATTACCATTTCTTTACAAGATGATGATTCAGATACAGATAATGACGGAGTTTTGGACGCAAATGACAACTGCCCAAATACTCCTGGAGATGTAAATAATAATGGATGTCCTTTTTTAGGGTTTTTAATAAATGAAGTGTTGTATGACCCTGCTTCAGGTAGTGCAGGTGACGCAAATGGAGATGGAACAAGAGACGCAAATGAAGATGAATTTATTGAGTTCTTTAATTCAGGAAATCAATTAGATATTTCTGGTTACACCATAGAAGATGCTAGCAGATTAAGACACACTTTTCCCGAAGGTTCTATTGTTCCTAGAAATGGTGTGTTAATAGTCTTTGGAGGCGGTACACCAACAGGGAGTTTTGATGGTGCAGTTGTTCAAACAGCTTCAGAAGGTTTATTAAACATGTCAAATTCAGGAGACTTTATGACCATAAAAGACACCTCTGGAAACGTAATTTTAACTTTTGATGTGGAACCCCTTTCTAATAATCCAGATGAATCTTATACAAGAAACCCAGATTTAACTGGCAGTTTTGAGCAACATTCAAGAATAGACGCTACAAATAGAGCGTTGTTTTCACCAGGAACAAAATTAGACGGATCATCATTTTAATTTCTAAAAATTTAATTTGAGCACTTATTTAGGCATTTTTATATCGTTATTTTTTATAGTAATTGTTGCAAGACTTTTACTAAAAAAACACAATCCTCATGCTGTTTTATTGGTTGCAGGATTGTTAATGCTGGTAATAGCTCAGCTATTGAATTATAATTTACCAGCATTAAAAAATGATACAGGTTTTGCTGGTTTCAATTTGTTTAGATACATCAAAGAATCGTTTTCAAAAACGAATGCAGGTGTTGGCTTAATGATTATGTCAATAGGAGGTTTTGTTGCTTATATAGATAAAATAGGAGCTTCTAAAAAGCTTGTCCAAGTAGCGATGAAACCTTTAAAATTATTTAAAAAATATCCATATATAGCAGCATCTATGGTTATACCAATTGGCCAAGTTTTGTTTACGGCAATTCCATCTGCAGCAGGTTTAGGCTTACTTTTAATGGCTTCATTATTTCCAATTTTAGTAAATTTAGGTGTTAGTAAATTATCAGCAGTTTCTGTAATAACAGCAGCTACAGCATTTGGTATTGGCCCTGCATCAGCAATAACAGCTAGTGCAACTACAATAACAAATATAGATACCATTGTTTTCTTTTTAGATTATCAAATTCCTCTGGTTTTACCTTTAAGCTTATCAATGATGATAAGCTATTACTTTGTTAATAAATACTTTGATAAAAAAGAGAAAGAAAAATTAAAGAAAGTTGAGGTTGTTATAAAAGTAAAAGAAGCTGAAGGAGAGAAAGAAGAAAAAGTAGAAATTAAAACTCCGGTAATTTATGCTTTAATTCCTGTACTTCCAATTCTACTATTAATTGTATTTTCAAAAATTTTTGATTTTTTCCCAATTCCAATCACCTTAGATACTACAACTGCTATGTTCATTAGTTTGTTTGTAGCGCTCCTTTTCGAATTGATTAGAATAAAAAACATTAAAAAAGTAATGAACTCATTACAGGTTTTTTGGAACGGAATGGGGAACATTTTTAAAACAGTAGTTACATTAATTATTACAGCAGATATTTTTGCAAAAGGATTAATTAGTTTAGGTTTTATTGATGGTCTAATATCTGTTGCGGAAAATGCAGGTTTTGGCGCAATTGGTATTGGTATTGTAATGACTATTATGATTTTTTTAGCCTCGATGCTTATGGGAAGTGGAAATGCATCCTTTTTTGCTTTTGGGCCTTTAATACCAAAAATTGCAAAATCTTTAGGTATAGAAAGTAGCTCAATAATTCTTCCTATGCAACTATCAGCATCTATGGGTAGAACAGTTTCGCCCGTAGCTGGAGTACTTATTGCAACAGCAGAAATTGCAGGGGTTACCACATTACAAATAGTAAAAAGAAACTTAATTCCTTTAACCATAGCATTAATAATAATGTTAATATATCACTATATATAAATGTTTACACTATTAAAAAATACAAATTTATATGCACCTAAAGCTTTAGGTAAAAAAGATATTCTTATTGTTGGTGAAAAAATTGTTGCTATTGAAGATAATTTAGACGCTTACATTAATAAAAATACAAATATTTGGGATGCCAAAGGGAAAACAGTTACTCCTGGTCTGATAGATCAACACATTCATGTAATTGGAGCTGGAGGAAAAAGAAGTTTTTCTTCGATGACACCAGAAGTACAACTATCAGAATTGATAGCTTGTGGTACAACCACTATAAACAGTTTATTAGGTACAGATGGCACAGTTAGAGATATTAGAACATTGTATGGTAAGGTAAAGGCACTAGAGCAAGAAGGTATTTCAACATCTATGTTTTGTGGTTATTATGGTGTAGATACCCCAACAATAACTGACTCTATACAAGCTGATATGATTTTTATTGATAAAGTCATTGGTTGTAAAATAGCGATAAGTGATATAAGATCTTCTTATCCAACAGCTACTGAGTTGTTAAGAAAATTAAATCAAATTAGAAATGGAGGTTTCATTGGAGGTAAAAAAGGGATTTTGCATGTTCACCTTGGAGATTTAGATACCAAAATGGATTTACTTTTTGAATTGGTTCAAAAACATCAATTTCCAATAGAACATATCTCTCCAACACATGTTGGCAGAACTGAGACACTTTTTAATCAAGCAATAGAGTTTGCTAAATTAGGAGGTATGATAGATATTACAACAGCTGCTTCACAATACATTGCTCCCTACAAATCTGTTTTATATGCTTTAGAACAAGGTGTGTCTATAGAAAATTTAACCTTTAGTACAGATGGTCATGCAGGTTTAACAAAGTTCAGCGATCAAGGCAATGCAATTGGTACTAAAAGCGCTTTAATTAATAAAAATTTAGAAGAAACAGTTTTACTAGTTAAGAAAGGAAATCTACCAATAGAGGAAGCATTTAAACTAGTAACTTCAAACCCAGCAAAAAATTTAGGTTTAAAATACAAAGGAATCATCAAAGTAAATAATGATGCAGATTTCTGTGTTTTTGATAATGACTTAAATTTAGTTGATGTTTTTGCAAAAGGAAAACAAATGATGAAAGATGGCGTAGTTATAGTAAAAGGAAATTTTGAATCTTAAGATGAAAAATAAAACGATGAACAACTTTAAACTAACTATTGTTTTTTTAGCTCTATCATTGAGCTTTACATCAATAGCTCAAAATACAGAATTGTATAGTTACAGTTTTGGAGAAGGCTATAATTTTGAAAATGCAAATGGCAGCACAATTAAATTACAAGGATATATTCAGCCAAGTTTTGAGTCTAAAAGTTTTACAAACGAAACTACAGAAACAGCCAATAGATTTAGAATGCGAAGATTGCGTTTAAGGCTCTCAGGAAACTCAGCAAATCAAAGATTTAGCTATCGTTTTCAAGTAGATTTGGCAGGTGCTAATGAAGTTGATACAGAAGACAATAACTACTTGTTAGATGCTTTTGTTTCTTATGCAATAACTAATAGAATTAAAGCAACATTTGGTCAAAGAGCAACATTTACAGACAATAGAGAACTATTTATGAACTCTAATGCTTTGCAATTAGTTGAAAGAAGTCGCTTAACATCTGCTTTTGCAAGTATTAGAGAATTTGGGTTATTTCTCGAAGGACGTTTTAGAACGGGTGGAGGTTCTCAGTTAAAATCTTATTTTGTATTAACAAATGGAGACGGCGCAAACGTTTTTGCTGGTGACAGAGGAGGTTTAAAAGTAGGTGGACGATTAGATTTTTTACCTTTTGGTTTATTCACAAACTTTGGGCAATTTAGGCAAGCAGATGTAGTTAGAGAAAGAGCACCTAAATTAGTTGTTGGAGTTCACTTAAGTCAGAATAATGGCATGAGTAGTAGAAGAGGAAGAGCAAGTGGGTCTATAGTATACTTAAATGCTAATGATGAAGAATCATTACCAGATTACACAAAATATGGAATAGACTTTTTATTTAAATATCGAGGGTTTTCTGCAATAGGAGAATACATAAGTTCAAGAGCATCTGTTCCCGGAGACATTACCCAAAGGGTTAGAAATAACGGAACTACATCAACAACCTTTTTAGTAAATGGTGCACAAGATATAGAAAATTACGTGAGAGGAAGAATGATGCTAGGTGAAGCCTACAACATTCAAATGGGCTATCTATTCAGAAATGGTTTTTCCATTGATGGAAGATACACACACTTAATTGGAGACGAACATTCCTTTTTAAATAATGCTACTTTTTACAATAGACCCAACTATTATACTATTGGAGTTAGCAAATATTTATCTAGAAGTTATGGAGCAAAAATACAAGCATCTTATACACATGTAGATGGTAAATTAGGTATTAACGATTTACAAGGAAATGCAATTATGGGTAACGAAAATCTAGTAAGAATAATGCTAACACTTGCATTTTAGAATGATAAAACTTGGCCACATACTATTATTATTTATTTCAGCTTCTGTTTTTGGGCAGTTAAACCCGCAAACAAAGAGCGTAACTAAAAAAATTTTTCCAGATTTTGAAGAGGTAAAAAATGTAACCCCTGCTTTAAAAAAGGAAAAAGGTTTTACAACAGATGAAGAGTTGTATGCTTTTTTAGAAGGCTTAGCAAAAAATCATCCTAACAAAGTACAGATTTCTTATATAGGTGAAAGTCAAAAAGGAAAGAAAATACCTTTTGTTAAAATGACGAACCCCAATCAAAAAGAAAAAATAAAAGTTTTCTTTCAAGGGGGATTGCATGGAAATGAATTGGCGAGTACAGAGGGAGTTTTATATGTAATGCATCAACTTTTAAATGATAAAAATTACACTCATTTATTAGATGATATAGATTTGGCAGTAATACCAATGGCAAATATAGACGGCTATTTAAAAGAAAGTAGATATGCTGCAAATGGGCTAGACTTAAATAGAGATCAAACTAAATTAATGGCAAAAGAAAGTGTAATTTTAAAACAAGCTTTTTCTAATTTTAACCCAGAAGTAGCTTTGGACTTTCATGAGTACACTGCTTATAGAAGAGATTTTTCAAAGCTTGGAAATTTTGGTGTAGCCAATATATTTGATGTAATGTTTTTGTACAGTGGCAATTTAAATGTCCCTAAAAATTTACGAGAATTCACTGAAAAATTATTTGTGAAAAATGCTTCAGATCTTTTGAATGAAAACAAATTAAGAAACCATCCATATATTTCAACTACAAAATACAGAGGAGATATCCACTTTAATCAAGGTTCAATAAGTGCAAGATCTAGTGCTACAAATTATGCCTTAACCAATACCATTTCTTCTTTAGTAGAAATTAGAGGTGTAAACCTTGGAAGAACCAGTTTTAAACGAAGAATACAATCTATTTTTTTAGTAGCTACATCTTATTTAAAAACAGCTATTGCACACAAAAAAGAGCTAAAAGAAGTAATTCAAAAAGCTATATATGATGAGAAAGAAATTGTGGTTACCAGTAAAAGAAAAGTATATACAAGCAAATTACAAATGCTTGATTTAGATACCGAAAAAATTATTGAGTTAGAAGTAACAAAAAGAGATGCTTGGTTATCTTCTGCTGTATTAATAAGACCAACTCCAAAAGCATATTTAATTGATGCAAGTCAAAAAGAAATAATTGAAAAGTTAAAAACTTTAGGGGCAAAAATTAAGGTTTTAGAAGAAGATAAAAAAATTGAGGTTGAAATTTATAAAATAATAGAATATAAGAGAAACTCAAAAAAATATGAACAGATGAATTTACAAAAAGTAAAAACAGAAATTCATAAACAACAAAAAGTATTTGCTAAAGGAACATTTATGGTTTCTTTAAACCAAAAAAACGCGAATTTAATTGTAGAAGTTTTAGAACCAGAAGCCCCAAATAGCTTTGTCAGTTTTGGAGTTTTACCTACAGAGAAAGATGCAATATTACCTATTTATAGAATTTTAAAATAAAAGAATAAATACAATCGAATATGAAACGATTTCAGAATTTTAATTACGCAAAAACACTTTGTACCTTTTTATGTGTTTGTATTCCATTTTTTGCTGTTGCTCAAGATGATGATGATGATGATAATTTTGAAGACGAACCCCGTAACAAAGCAACCTTTAATTTAGGCAGTGGTTTAAACTTTTCTTTTAATGATGGCGATTATTATTTTAATATGAGCGGTTTTATTCAGCCATCTTATCAAAATATTAAAACATCAGGTTTAGATGCAGATAATAATTTTAACTCTAAAAGAACTTTTTTACAGTTTGCAGGAGCTGCAAAAGAAGAGAAAGTTAGCTTTTTTATTCAAATAGATTACAGCTCATCAGACCCTTTAATGGATGCTTGGGTTGCCTATCATCCTACAGAAAAAATTACAGTAAGTTTTGGTCAAAAACAAACCTTTGTAAATAACAGAGAAATGACTTATCGAGAAGACAGATTGCAGTTTAACGATCGTAGTTTTTTAAGTCAAAATTTTAGCAATACCGGTCGTGAATTTGGTGTTTTTGTAGCATCTAAGTTTGGCGATAAATTTGGAATTTCCCCAATGTTTTCAGTAACTTCTGGTGATGGAAGAAACTCATTTGGTACAGATTCTAGAGATACAGACTTAGGGGGTTTAAAAGTGGGTGGTCGTTTAGATTTGTTTCCTTTAGGTTATTTTAAAGAAGGAAATGACCTTACAAGTGTTGATTTAGGCAGAGAAGAAAACTTAAAATTTGTTGTTGGATTTGCTGGTAGTCTCAACAAAGGTGTAAGTAATTCAAATGGAGAAGGACATGGAGATTTTTTATTATACAATGGTGACGGAACAAATAACTTACCAGATTACAATCAATTATATGCAGATGTTTTATTAAAATATAATGGCTTCTCTCTACTCGCAGAATATGTAAATACAAGTGCAGATAATTTAGATTTGGTATTTACAGATGCCAATGCAACACAATTGTTGGCACCAACACAAATTAGTCAATTTTTAGTTTTGGGTGATAGTTTTAACGTCCAAACAGGCTATGCAACAGAAAGTGGTTTTAGTTTTGATGCACGTTACGAAAGTATGAGTCCTGAATTTGAAAATCAAACTACATCAATTTTACAAGATGGAAATGCTTACACTTTTGGAATTTCTAAATATTTTAAAAATAATAGCTTAAAACTACAGACTTCATATAGCAGTATAAACCCTTCTGTTGGTAATAATTTGTCTCAATTTCAAGTATTAATGCAAATCGCTTTTTAATCCATTTATTTTTAAATTATATGATAAAAAAAAAGCAAACTATTCATTATTGTATTGATGTTTTCTTTCACCAATATTGAACAAAATTTAAGCTCAAATACAACAGGTTCATTTTTTTGAAACTAGTAGAGCTTCTGCACAAAATCTTAACACCTCTTTTAATTGAGAAAAAAAGAAATAGCAAACGTAGCTCATAATACCCAATCAATGGCTAATAATACCTTGCAACATGTTTTAATGAGCACATCGTCAATTAAAGATAATAATATCTTCAAAAGGCTTTAATATTCATCCAAACCCAACAAAGGGAAAGTTGTTTATACATATATAAGATAAATGAGCTTAAACTTTATTCTATAACTGGAAGTTTATTAAAAACTTTTATAAAGAAAGAAAACGTAAACTTAGAAACTTTTCCTCCTGGTTTTATATTTTAAAACATTGTTGTCCGATAAAAGATAAAAAGACCGCTTTCGCTGTTAGAATCAAGAACAAAGACTTGATTTTAACTAACTGAAAAACAATATTATTACGATTTTAAATTTTTCGAGACACCATAAATTCTAAAGCGTTTTTAAAAGTAAGGTGTACTACTTTCAAAGCTCCTGAAAATCAATACTATCAATACTTTAAAACACTTTAGCTAATTTTAATCGGACAACACTAATTTTAAAAGTAAATAGAAAGGAAAAAAGCGCATTTTATGACTGTAATTTCAAATGATTTAGGGCATAAAAAAATCCACTAAAAAAGTGGATTTTGCTACTTCTAATAAGTATTCTTTAGCTATTTGTTGCCTAATAAAAGTAAATCATGCACCAAAATTTCAGTAACATATCTCTTTTCGCCCTCTTTGGTGTCATAAGATCTGTTGGTTAGTTTGCCTTCTACTGCGATTTCTTGTCCTTTGCTTACATAATTTTCTACAACAGAAACTAAACCTCCTTTTATAACAATGTTGTGCCAATAAGCACGTTCTACTTTGTTGCCTTGTTTATCTTTATAACTATCATCTGTAGCCATAGAAAATTTAGCCATTTTGTTGCCATCTTTAAAAATTACGATTTCTGGATCTTGACCTAATCTACCAATTAATTGTACTTTGTTTCTTAACGTATTCATAAGATAAGTTTTATTTTATATTGAATTTCATTCGTTCCATTCAACACTGCAAAGTTGCGATACGATTACAGTTTTATTCGGTTACAAAGCAATTACTTTCGGTTGTAAATGTTTGTAGTCGTTTGTAATTGTGTAATTTTATGTATCTTTAACGTATGGAAAATAGAAAATGTTTAGAATGTGAGGAAGTCCTAAAAGGCAGAGTGGATAAGAAATTTTGTTCAGATTATTGCAGAAACTCTTATAATAATAAGGTGAATAAAGACAGTAAAAACCTCATCAGAAATATCAATAATAGACTAAGAAAAAATTATAAAATTTTATCAGAATTAAATGTTTCTGGTAAAACAAAAGTAACCCGTACCAAATTATACGACAAAGGTTTCGATTTTCAACTCTTTACCTCTATCTATAAAACTAAAACCGGGAACATCTATTTCTATGTATACAATGAGGGATATTTAGCCTTAGAAAATGAGTTATATCTGCTGATAAGAAAAGATCTTTAAATAAAAAACTTTTTAAAATGTACAACACAATTTTTTTCTTTGCAACTCATAATTGTAAGGTTAGGGCTAAAAAAAGTCAATAGAAATATAATTCTATCGACTTTAATCTAATATAATGTACTTTAAGATAGGATTAATACTTTTTCTTTTCTAGCCCTTTAATATCAATTCATTAATAACAGCTTCCCCCTCTGATTTGATCTTTATAACCAACACCTACCTTTGTAAGGTAAACTCTCCACAAATATTCATTAACACTTTGGCGTAATCTTGGAGTTTTAAATTCCTCTGAAGTAGTAACAGAACCTTATTCTACAATTTCCTTTTTTTTTAACTTGAAAATACTACTGCTAGAATTCCGAAAATAATTGGAATACAAATTAAAAACCAAAATAGATTCGAAGTATTTGCTCTGATTTT
Organism: Polaribacter litorisediminis; assembly: GCF_019968605.1. Classification (NCBI taxonomy): domain Bacteria; kingdom Pseudomonadati; phylum Bacteroidota; class Flavobacteriia; order Flavobacteriales; family Flavobacteriaceae; genus Polaribacter; species Polaribacter litorisediminis. Next base: position 3,893,390 of record NZ_CP082966.1, on the reverse strand, counting down.
TCAAGTTTATCAATTGTTAATTGTTGAGCGAATAACAATTCTATTTGAACTTCACTTTCATTAAATTCATTATACTTTTTGTTAAAGCGTTCTCTTTTTGGTGTCAGTTTTTCTTTTTTCATACTTTTTTAATTCTGTATAGTACCCTAAAATGAAACCCAATTGTTTTTTACCTATATGATGAAAGGTATTTATTGATTAAAAAAGAGCTATAAAATTATTTCCAAGTATTTCCTTTCACTTTTATCGCCGCTTTTAAAACATCTTTCTGACTTAATTGTCCAATTAATTTTCCGTTTTCTACTACTGGAAATCTTCGTCTATGTGATGAAATAAATTTAAACGCAGCATCAAAAACATTCATATCCTTATCAATAGTATCCACATCCGTAACCATATATTTACCCACTGTATTATTGGTATCCGAAGGCATATTGTAGTATTTGCTTTCAGAAATATGTTTGATACAATCCGTCTCAGAAATAATACCCACCAATTCATTCTTATCATTTACTACAGGCCCTCCAGAAATTTTGTAGGTTATTAATTGTTTAATTACATGATCTAAAGAATCTTCTGCTCTAAAAGTAATTAATTTTGTCGTCATATAATCTGATACTAAAATTTCAGACTCCTCTTTTTCTTTTGCCGTATCTCTCTTTCCTTGAAAGCTTTTAATTCCCATAATTTCTACATTTTTTAGTTGCCTTACAATTTACAGATTTTTCCTTATGAATCAACATGAAGAGAAAAAAAATATTTATTACTTTTATTAAAACGTATCTCTCAATGAAAAAAGCATCCTATATCTTATCTATACTCATTATTTTAGGCGTCATCTATTGGAGTTTTTCTGATTTAAAACCTTCTTTAAACACAGAAAAACAGACTTCGAAAACTAATTTTTCTTTGGAGAATGCCTTTTATCACTTAAAAAAAATAAGTCAAAACGCGCATTATGTTGGCACAAAAGAGCACAAAAATGTTCAAAATTATATTGTTGCAGCGTTACAGAAGTTGGGCTTAGAAACTGAAGTACAAAGGCAAACGTATGTGGGTAAAAAAAGGGTAACTGCCACCACTGCAGAAAACATTTTTGCTCGTATTAAAGGTTCTGAAGACGGAAAATCATTAATGCTATTAACTCATTATGACTCAAGGGAACATTCTTCTTTGGGCGCAAGCGATGCTGGCTCTGGAGTTGTTACTATTTTAGAAGGAATTAGAGCTTATTTGGCAAAAAATGAAACGCCCAAAAATGATATTATTATCTTAATTTCTGATGCCGAAGAACTAGGTTTATTAGGCGCCGGAGCTTTTGTTGAATACCATCCTTGGACAAAAGATATTGGTTTGGTTTTAAATTTTGAAGCCAGAGGAAGTGGCGGCCCTAGTTACATGTTATTAGAAACCAATGGAAAAAACAGTACATTATTATCAGAATTTTTAGCTGCGAAACCCAATTTTCCGGCAGCCAATTCTTTAATGTATAGCGTGTATAAAAATTTACCCAACGATACAGATTTAACCGTATTTAGAGAAAATGCTAACATCAATGGATTTAATTTTGCCTTTATTGGCGATCATTTTGATTATCATACAGCACAAGATTCTTATGATCGTCTAGACCGCGAAAGTTTAGCGCATCAAGCAGATTATCTAACCTCAACCCTTAATTATTTCGCGAATTCCAATTTAGAAAACTTAAATTCTGATGAAGACTTTGTGTATGTAAACTTTCCATTTATTGGCTTGCTTACCTATTCGTTTTCATATGTCATTCTGTCTTTAATTATTGCAAGTCTCCTTTTTATCATTTTATTATTCTTCGGATTTTCTTTGCATAAAATAACCTTAAAAGGTGTTTTTAAAGGATGTATTCCTTTTTTGGTTTCAATCATATTATGCGGTGGTATTTCATTCTTTTTATGGAAATTATTACTCATTATACATCCTCAATACACAGATATGTTGCATGGGTTTACCTATAATGGATATGTGTATATACTGGCTTTTGTATTCCTAAATCTCTGGATTTTATTAAAAATATATCGTTACTTTAAAAAGCAAGAGCACACAACAAATTTATTAATTGCCCCGATTTTTATTTGGCTCCTCATAAATCTTATCATTAGTTTGTATTTAAAGGGTGCAGGTTTTTTTATACTCCCTGTTTTTGCGGCTTTATTAATACTAGCCATCGATATTTTTATATCCATAGAAATACGCTCAAAACGTATTCTTTTTACGATTATCTCTATCCCTACAATTTATATTTTTGCACCTTTAATTAAAATGTTTCCCGTTGGTTTAGGGTTAAAAAATCTATTTATTAGTGGTATTCTTATTTCGCTAATTTTTGGATTAATGGTGCTCACCTTTCATCAAAAGAAATCGAATTGGTTTTTAAAATTTTGTGGTTTTTTTGCAATTATTTTCTTCGGATACGCCTCCTATACAAGTGGTTTTTCTGAGGATAATAAAAAACCAAACAGCCTCGTATATTTTCAGAATTCTGATGATAAAACCGCTTTTTTCGGCACATATAATACCTCCTTAGATAGGTATACAAGCCAGATTTTTGACCATACAGCTATCAAAGGAAGTATTACAAACGCAGAAACTAAAAATAAATACAATGCACGTTTTACGTATCACAAAAAAGCTGAATTTAAAAATATAAGTTCTTCTGATATTAATATCCAGATAGATACGATTATTGGCAGTAATCGTCTTTTAGAAATAGTAGTCACTCCCAGGCGAAAAGTGAGTAAATTAGAATTTACAACGGATCGTAAAATTACGCTGAAACAGTTTAAAGTAAATGAGGCTTTAGTCATGGAAGGGAAAAATTATCATGTAACCAAAAGCACTTTTTTAGGGTACACGATTGCAAATTCAGACAAAGAAGTAACCCTTTCTTTTATGGTGGATAAAGAGCAAGAATTAAATATTTTTTTGAACGAAATTTCGTACGATTTATTAACCAATCCTAATTTCTCTATAAACCCTAGAAATAACGAGATGATGCCCATGCCATTTGTTACAAATGATGCAATTATCACTCGTAAAAAGATAACAATGTAAAACACCAGTTGGCAATGCACAAAAAAAGCGTTCTGAATCAGAACGCTTTACATTTTTTATACCTTTAGATATTTATTCTATTTCAGAAACACGTAATGTATTGACCATTCCTCTGGCTTCTGCTGGCATTGATACTAAATTGATAACCAAGTCGCCTGTATTGACAAAACCTTTTTCTTTTGCTATATTATTGATGTCTAAAACAGTTGCATCTGTAGATAAATTTGCATCATAAAAATAGGCTCTAACACCCCAAAGTAAATTTAGTTTCCCTAAAATTCTTTTATTTGTAGAGAACGCTAAAACATGCGTTCTTGGTCTCCATGCAGAAATTTGAAACGCTGTATAACCGCTATTCGTTAAAGTAGTAATGGCAGAAGCTCCTGTATCATTTGCCAAGTTTGCAGCATGGTGACAAATAGATTTTGTAATAAATCTATTTGTTCTAATATGAGGTGCCTCTTGCGGTACTTTAATCATTCTAGAGTTTTCTACACTTTTAATGATTTCAGACATTTTTTGAATAACTTTTAGCGGATGTTTACCCACAGAAGTTTCTCCAGAAAGCATTACTGCATCTGCACCATCCATAATAGAATTTGCAACATCATTAACCTCTGCCCTTGTTGGTACCGGATTATCAATCATGGTCTCCATCATTTGAGTTGCAATAATTACAGGAATTCTTGCTCTTTTTGCGCGTCTTACTAATTTTTTCTGAATTAGAGGAACATCTTGCATCGGTATTTCAACACCTAAATCTCCACGTGCAACCATTAGTGCATCACAATAAGGAATTAAAGCATCCAAATTTTTAACAGCTTCTGGCTTTTCTATTTTTGCAATAATAGGTACTCGATACTCTGAATGTTCTGCAATTAGATCACGAAGCATTCTTAAATCTTCTGGCGTTCTTACAAAAGACAAGGCCATCCAATCTACTTCTAAACCTAAAGCAAAAACCGCGTCCTCTTTGTCTTTTTCTGTTAAAGCCGGAAGAGATATGGCTGTATTTGGTAAATTTACTCCTTTTTTAGATTTAAGCTCACCACCCACAATGACCTTAACAACCACTTCATTTTCTTTGTTTGTAGAAAGTACTTCAAACATTAATTTACCATCATCGACTAAAATATGTTCTCCTACTTTTACGTCTTTAGGAAAACGTTGGTAGGTCATAAAAGCTTTTTCTTTAGTTCCAATACATTTATCTGTTGTAAAAGTAAAAGTATCTCCATCCATTAACTCTACACCTTCTTCCATAACCCCAACTCGAAGTTTAGGTCCTTGTAAATCAGCTAAAATTGAGATATTAAATCCATCTTCTTCATTAATTTCTCTAATTCTCTTCACATTTTGTTCTACAATATCATAGTCTGCATGCGAAAAATTTATTCTAAAAACATTTACACCAGCAATGGCCAGTTCTCTCATTTTTTCTTTGGTATTGATTGCAGGTCCTAGCGTAGCAACTATCTTTGTTTTTTTATTATTTGGCATATTTTAAAATATTAGAAAGTCTTTCGACTTTAATGTATCCTTATCAATTGCATAAGAAGTAATTACTTGATCTATTGTTTTAATTTTATGTATCGTGTCTGCAATAAAATTATATTGCACACTTCCAGAAATTTTAATAAAAAAATCAACTTTTTTCTTTTCTGGAATTAAATATGTTTTTGTTTCTGATGATATCAGTAGTGAACTTGATGCTGTTTGATTTTCTATTTTCGAACTATTTGCTAATAAAAACCATTCAAAATCATATTTATTATTTGCACAATTATATAATGAGAAAGATGATCTCTTATTCAGTTCCTCAAAAGTTATATCTTCTTTTGCTTTATAAAAACGAGTTCTTAAATTTTTATTCAACAAATACGCTAATTTATAATCTTCTAATGTAGTATGAATACCAATTAAGGCATATTCTTCTTCACATAAACCATCTAAAACTAAGGAATGAATTGTCATAAATAATAAGAAGTTCCTGTTTTGTATTTAAGGTGCTAAATTACTAATTGTTTATGAGTTTTTCTGGGATATTAACGAAAACGTTATCGTAGTACTAACCAACAGAAATTTGATTCTGGAAAGCGTAATAAACTCTTTTTGAGGCTTGTTCTTCTGCCTTTTTTTTAGAGGTTGCTCTTCCTTTGCCAACCTGCGCGCCATCAATACTAATTTTTACACTAAAATGTTTTATTGCCTCATTACCAGAATCCTCATAGGTATCAAACTTGTATTTTTTCTTTTGTTTTTGACACCATTCTATAATAACTCCTTTATAACTGGTTATTTTTCCTTCTAGCTTTTCAATATCAACATAAGGAATAATTACATTTTCAAAAATAAATTTTTGTGAAAAATTAAATCCTTTATCCAAATAAATAGCGCCCACTAGCGCTTCAAAAATATTACCATGAATATTATCACCCACGTTTGCCTGATCTACATTACTATTTACAAAGCGTATTAAATTTAAATCCTTACCGAGTTCATTTAAATGTTCTCTGCTCACAATTTTAGAACGCATCTGCGTAAGATATCCTTCTGAACCAGATGGTACTTTTTTATACAAATAAGCAGCAATTACAGCTCCTAATATAGAATCTCCTAAAAACTCTAAACGCTCGTAATTAATAGGGTTTCCTCTCTCGTCTAGCATTTGCATGGATCTGTGCGTAAATGCTTTTTTATACTTATTAAGGCTTCTTGGAGAAAAATTAAGTAGTTTTTTTAGTTCGTAATATAACTCGTTGTCTTCTACCGACTTGGAATTAACAATTTTACGAATGAAATTCATAGATTAGTCTTCCCATTTTTTAAAGGCAACACATGCGTTGTGGCCACCAAAACCAAATGTATTACTAATCGCAATTTTAATGTCTCTTTTTTGAGCCTTGTTAAGTGTAAGATTTAAGTCTGGATTGATTTTCTCATCGATTACCGTATGATTTATGGTTGGCGGAACAACACCATATTTCATGGCTAGAATAGAAGCAATAGATTCTATAGCGCCCGCTGCACCTAATAAATGCCCTGTCATAGATTTTGTTGAATTAATATTGATGCTCTTAGCATGCGTACCAAAAACTTCAGAAATAGCTTTTAATTCTGCTACATCTCCTAAAGGTGTAGAAGTACCATGCGTATTGATATGATCTACATCTTCTGGTTTAATTCCCGAATTTTCTAAACAGTTTTTCATCACAGCGATGACTCCCAAACCTTCCGGATGTGGCGCTGTCATGTGGTAAGCATCAGAAGACATTCCGCCTCCAATAACTTCTGCATATATTCTAGCACCTCTTGCTTTGGCATGTTCATAATCTTCTAAGATAATTGCACCTGCACCTTCCCCTAAAACAAAACCGTCACGTTCTGCATCAAAAGGTCTTGAAGCCGTTTCTGGCGATTCATTTCTTGTAGATAGTGCATGCATTGCGTTAAAACCACCTACACCTGCGCAAGCAATAGCAGCTTCTGAACCACCTGTTACAATAACATCGCAATAGCCAAGTCTTATGTAATTTAATGCATCTATCATTGCATTTGCAGAAGATGCGCATGCAGAAACTGTGGTATAATTTGGGCCCATAAATCCATTTTTAATGGATATATTACCTGGAGCAATATCTGCAATCATTTTTGGAATAAAGAAAGGATTAAATCTAGGGGTACCATCTCCAGCCTGAAAATTCATTGCTTCGTTCTGAAAAGTTTCTAAACCACCAATTCCTGCTCCCCAAATTACGCCAACGCGAAATTTGTTAATTTTGTCTAAATCTAACCCAGCATCTAAAATTGCTTCATCGGAAGCCACCATAGCATACTGTGTAAACCTGTCCATTTTACGCGCTTCTTTCCTGTCTATAAAGTCAGTTGCTGTAAAACCTTTTAATTCACATGCAAAACGAGTTTTGAACTTGGCAGCATCAAAGTAAGTGATAGGTGCTGCTCCGCTAACTCCGTTAACTAAAGCGTTCCAATATTCCTCAATATTATTACCAATTGGCGTTAATGCGCCAAGTCCAGTGACTACAACTCGTTTTAACTGCATATAAATATTACTTTTTTGCTTCTTCTATGTAGCTAACTGCTTGACCAACTGTTCCGATGTTTTCGGCTTGATCATCTGGAATTTGAATATCGAATTCTTTTTCGAACTCCATAATTAACTCAACAGTATCTAAAGAATCTGCTCCTAAATCGTTTGTGAAGCTAGCTTCTGTTGTTACTTCATTATCGTCTACTCCTAATTTGTCTACGATAATAGCTTTTACTCTTGATGCAATGTCTGACATAACTTTCTTGTTTTTTTAAAATTTAAATCGGTGCAAAAATACGAATCTTATTAATTCTAACTAACTTTTGCTTAAAAAATGATGACGAAAGATAATTAAAAATGTTCAATCGCTCATAATAATTAACCGATTTCTTAATTATTATTCTTTTTTTTGTACATTAGAAATATAAGATATGAAGCGTATTGTTATTTTTGCTTCTGGTTCCGGAACGAACGCAGAAAACATTATTAAATTTTTTAATCAAACTAAAACTGCTAAAGTTACACAAGTACTTTGCAACAATGAACATGCCAAGGTTTTTGATAGATGTAAAAAACTAAAAACCAATTGTTTATATTTTAAAAAAAGTGATTTACTACAAGAAAACACCATCTTAAATCTACTAAAAGACAAGGCAGATTATATTATTTTAGCAGGGTTTTTATGGAAAATTCCACAGAACATTATTGATGCTTTTCCTCATAAAATTATCAATATACATCCGGCATTATTACCAAAATATGGCGGAAAAGGGATGTACGGAATGCATGTACACAAGGCTGTAAAAGAAAATAAAGAAACCGAAACTGGCATCACAATTCATTATGTAAACGCTAATTATGATGAAGGTGACATCATTTTTCAAGTAAAAACTTCTTTAGTTGACACCGATACACCGGAAATTATCGCCCAAAAAATTCATATTTTAGAACAAAATCATTTTCCGCAGGTTATTGAAAACGTAATTTCAGCAAAGAATGCCTAACAAAAAATTTTATGTTGTTTGGAACGGAAGAAAAACAGGCGTTTTTACTTCTTGGAAAGTTTGTAAAGCACAAATTGATGGTTATGAAGGTGCGCAATACAAATCTTTTGCTAATTTAGAGGAAGCCGAAAAAGCATCCAAAGGAAAATATGATGATTATAAAGGAAAAAACACTAAAAAACCTACGTTAACATCTTCAGAAAAAGAAAAATATGGCAAACCAATTTTAGAAAGTATTGCTGTAGATGCGGCTTGTGCTGGCAATCCTGGGAGAATGGAATATAGAGGTGTTTTAACCCATAACAAACAGCAAATTTTTATAAAAGGACCTTTTAAAAAAGGTACCAATAATATTGGTGAATTTTTGGCTTTGGTGCATGGCATTGCGCTCTTAAAAAGCAAAAATCAACATACTCTTCCTATTTATTCAGATTCTAAAATTGCCATGAGTTGGATAAAACAAAAAAAATGCAAAACCAACCTTCATTTTGACGCTTCTAATAAAGATTTGCTAGAGCTTATTAAAAGAGCTGAAAATTGGCTTAAAAATAATTCTTTTAAAAACCCAATCTTAAAATGGGAAACCAAAGCTTGGGGAGAAATACCTGCAGATTTTGGAAGGAAATAACAAATATTAATGTTGTTAAAATAATGTTAAAATAATTTTATATATTTGTGAAAATGAACCATTTTACTCGCAAATATGTCGAAAAAAACACCTTTTTTGTTTTTATTCTCATTGATACTAATCAGTTTTAGTTGTAAAAACGAAGATGAAAATATACATCAAGATTATCTTTTAAATAAAATTTCTAGTTCTAAAACCAACATCCACTTTAAAAATTCTTTATTAGAAGATGCCCAACATAGCATTATCAATTACATCTATTTTTATAATGGTGGTGGTGTTTCTACAGGCGATATAAATAATGATGGCTTACCAGATTTATATTTTGTTTCTAATCAAAATGAAAACAAATTGTACCTTAATAAAGGAAACTTAACCTTTGAAGATATTACTGAAAAAGCAAATGTAAAAGGAAATTCTGATTGGAGTACAGGAACAACAATGGTAGATATTAATAACGATGGGTTGTTAGATATTTATGTTTGTACAGTTTCAGAATTGTTAGATTTTAAAGGTCATAATGAGTTATTTATCAATAATGGTGATGGTACTTTTACTGAAAAAGCCAAAGAATATGGTTTAGATTTTAAAGGGTATGCTACACAGGCTTACTTTTTTGATTATGATAAAGATGGCGACTTAGACGTATATATTGTAAACCACGCGGTTCACACCAGTTTGTCTCATGGTAAAGCATCTCAAAGAAATAAAAGAGTTTCTTTAACTGGCGATGTTTTAATGCAAAACAACCATGGAAAGTTTGAAGACGTAAGCGAAAAAGCCAATATTTTTGGTGGCGTAAATGGCTATGGTTTAAGCGCTTCTATTGCAGATTTTAATAATGATGGTTGGGATGATATTTATGTTTGTAACGATTTTCATGAAGATGATTATTATTACATCAACCAAAAAGATGGAACGTTTTCTGAAAGTTTAGACCAATCTTTTTCTACCATTAGCCGTTTTTCAATGGGTAGTGATGCTGCTGATATTAATGGTGATGATTTGCAAGACATTATTACATTAGACATGTTGCCAAATGAAGAAAAATGGTTGAAAGAAACGGAAGGCGATGATGCTATGTTAAATATGCAAGCTAACCTTAAAAATTTAGGGTATAAAGATCAATATTCTAGAAACATGCTTCAGATCAACACACCTGAAAATTATTTTTACGAAACAGCGCTTTACAATGGAGTTGCAGATTCAGATTGGAGTTGGGCTCCTCTTTTTGCAGACTATAATAATGATGGGCATCAAGATTTATTTATTTCTAATGGTATTTTAAGAAGGCCAAATGGGTTAGATTTTAAAAAATACGTATCTAGTACATTCAAAAAATATGGACAACAAAAAGGGCTAGATTGGTTATATAAATCAATTAATGAAATGCCAAGTGGTAAAGTTCCAAATCAAATATTTGAGGGTAACTCGAATCAATTTAAAGAAAAAACTGGAAGTTGGATTGAGAAAATACCATCACTTTCTAACGGTTCTTTATACGTAGATTTAGATTTGGATGGCGATTTAGATCTTGTTACCAATAATGTAAATGAATTCGCTAGCATATTTGAAAACACAACAAATAGTAAAAAGAATTACGCAACAATTCAATTAAATTATCAAGAAAAAAATAAGGAGGCTATTGGTGCCAAAGTGTTTTTATATGCCAATGATACAAAACAATCTAAACAAATTATTAAGTCTAGAGGATTTTTGTCATCCACGGAAGCAAAAGCACATTTTGGATTAGATACGATTTCTAAAATTGACTCTATTGTTGTTGTTTGGCCAAACTTAACGCATCAAAAAACTGAAAATTTACAAGTAAATCAGCTTTTAAAAGTTGATTATAATAGTGATCTAGCTATTCTAAAAACTGAAAAAACTGAGAAAGCAGCTGCTATTTTTAGTGAAGAAAAATTAATTTCTTTCAAACACGAAGAAGATACCTATAACGACTTTTTTAATGAACGTTTAATTCCTTATAAAATATCAACTTTAGGTCCGGCTTTTGCTTTTGCCGATGTTGATAAAAATGGTTTTGATGATATTTTTATTGGCGGAGCTTCTGGCCAAAGTGCTGCTTTATTTCTAAACGATGGAAAATCATTTAAAAAATCAACACAAAATCAATTTGAAAAAGATGCAAAATTCGAAGATAATGACGCTGTTTTTTTTGATGCTGATAATGATGGTGATTTAGATTTGTATGTGGCAAGTGGTGTAAACGAACGCAGAAATAAAAACTTTGAGATTGACAGATTGTACATCAATCAAAATGGCAAATTTGTTAAGAACGATAAAAGAATGATGGTAAATCCTCTTAACACGTCTACAGTTATTGCTTATGATTATAACAATGATGGAGATGATGATTTGTTTATTGGTAATTTATCGAATCCTGATAGTTTTGGAGCTACCGTAAATTCGGCAATTTTAACCAATAATCAAGGTGATTTTAACGTTGCTTTAAAATTTCTTTTTAATGGTAGAGTTACAGATGCTGTTTGGAGCGACGTAAATAACGACAATCAAAAAGATTTGCTAATTGCGTCAGAATGGGATTCTCCTAAAGTTTATATCAACAAAAATGGCAATTTAACCTTACAAGAAATGCCAAAAAACTTAAACGGTTTGTGGCAAAGCATTGCTACTTATGATGTTGATTTAGATGGCGACCAAGATATTGTTTTAGGAAATTGGGGAGAGAACAATCGTTTCTCAAAATACATTGAAAATCCTATTTATTTATATCATGGAGATTTTGATAAAAACGGAAAAAAAGAAAGTATCATTGCTTATAAAATTGGCGAAAACTATTATCCATTACAAACCAAGGATGAATTGTCTTCTCAAATGAATTTTATCAGTAAGAAATTTTTAAATCATGCAGATTTTGCACTACAATCTATAGAAAGTATTTTTGGAAAAGACGTTTTAAAAGACGCTAAAAAAAGTAGTATTGATATCCTTTCATCTGGATATTTAGAAAACGAAAATGGGAATTTTAAAAAGTTTATTCCTTTTAATGCAAAGTTACAAGTGGCACCAATTACATCATTTTCTGAAATTGAAATAAAAAAACAAAAACAACTTCTCATTAGCGGAAATTCTTTAAAAGTAAATACCTATCATGGAGGTTACAAATCTTTAAAAGGCTTTTTAATGACTTCTAAAGATGATGTGAAACCAGTTTCTGAATTGGGCTTAAAGCCTTTTAATAATCAAATAAAAGAAACCGCTGTTCTTAAAATGAAAGATAAAAATGTTTTACTGATTATTGCCAATAACGATAGTTTAAAAACGTACACTTATAAAAATTAACAATGCAACAATTTCTTTCACGTTTTATAGTCTTCGTATTCATAAGCTCTTTGTTCTCTTGTACCAAAGAGCCTATTAAAATAACGCCCAATGAGTATCATTTACTTGTAGATAAATTAACGGAGGTCATGATTCATGACATTTTTTCTCCACCAGTTGCTAGTCGGATTTACGCGTATCCAAACATTGCGGCTTACCAAGTTTTAAATACAGAAAATGGTGCTTATCATTCTTTAGAAAATCAACTAAATGGATTAAAAAAGATTCCTAGTATTTCTTTGGATAAAAATACAAACAAACAATTAGCCGCTTTAATTGCTTATTTAGATGTTGCCAAAGAAGTTGTTTTTTCCAAAGAAAAAATAATTGTTTTTAGAGATAGCTTGTACAAGGATTGGGCGTATAAAAATAACACAGAATTTACAGCTTCTAAAAAGTATGCATTGGTGGTTTCTAAACCTATTTTAGACTGGATGCATAAAGATATGTATAAAGAAACCAGAACAATGCCTGCTTTTAATGTGTATTCTAATGATGCTTCTAGATGGCAACCAACACCGCCTGCGTACATGCAAGGTATTGAACCTAATTGGAGCAAAATACGAACCTTTGTTTTAGATTCTGCTGCTCAATTTAAACCAATTCCACCTCCAAAATTTTCTATGGAAAAGGGAACTGCGTTTCATACAGAATTAATGGATTTATACAATTTAACCAACGAAATTATAAAAAAAGGAAATGATTCTGAAGAATTAGCGATTGCTCAATTTTGGGATTGTAACCCTTTTGTAGTTGTTAATAAAGGCCATTTTATGTTTGCCTCTAAAAAGATAACTCCGGGTGCTCATTGGATTGGTATTTGCAAAATAGCCGCAAAAAAAACGAACTCTAATTTTGAAAAAACCGTTTTTGCATACACCAAAACCTCCATTGCAATTGCAGATGGTTTTATAAGTTGTTGGGATGAAAAATATAGAAGTAACCTTATTAGACCAGAAACCTTAATTAATAAATATATGGATGAAGATTGGTATCCATTATTACAAACGCCTCCTTTTCCTGAATATACTAGTGGACATTCTGTGGTTTCTGGAGCTGCTGCAGAAGTATTAACGGATATTTTTGGTGATAATTTTGCTTTTGATGATACTACAGAAATTCCTTACGGTTTGCCTACAAGAAGTTTTACTTCGTTTAGAAATGCTGCAAAAGAAGCTGCAATTAGCAGAATTTATGGTGGAATTCATTACAATGCAGCAGTTGAAAATGGTTTAACGCAAGGCATCAATATTGGTAATTTTGTAATTGAAAAATTAGATTTTTAGTTTACAAATTATACCCAATACTAAACATCACAATTCTTGGTAAAATAAATGTTTTGGTGTCTGAAATTAAAAAATCTGAAAAACTATTACTTTGTTTAAATTGTGCGTTAAACATATTTTGAGCCGTTATTTTATAACTCCAAGCAGAATTTTCTCCTTTGTAAGATAAGGTAGTGTTCGCAATTTCATACGTATTTTTTTGCCCTAAAGTTTTATTTTGATACGTACTTTTTGTGTAATCGAAATTGAAAATGAAACCGTCTAAAAAACTATAGTCAATATTTATAAAGGGTTCTGTAGTTACAAATTTTGAGGTGTTTGTACTTGCTGTAAAATTACCAATATTTTGTTTTATGCCGATTTCTATGGTTGGAAATTTATCAAATAAGGTTTCTATAGCAATTTCATAATCGTAATTTTTATTTGTATTGGTTTGAATGGTATTGTTTAATTCTTGGATGTATTTTGAGTTGTTAAAACCAACATCAAACTTGTATTTTAATTGATGTATGGTTTTCTCTAAATGAATATTTCCTCGCCAGTCTTCTGATGGATTCTCAAACATTTTAATGGTTAAAAATTGATTGATGTCATTAAAATCAACCGTATTTCTAACACCTCGAATTTGTTTGTTATAATTTAAACTCGTAAACAACATTAAACCCCGATACAAACTAAATCTGCTGTAATAAATCCGTGCATTGTGAAATAAATTATTTTGCAGATTTTCATTTCCTCTAAAAACGGAATTGTAAGATTGCAAATAAAAACGATTGGAGAATTTACTGGCATCAGAAAAAGAAGTTTTTAAATTGTAGTTAATGGTAATTTTTTTTGACTTATTAAACTCAATTTTTGCTAAAAAATCGGGTAAAACTACCCATTTATTTTTATTTAAATCTGTTTGATTATGCAAAGACCAACTATAATTATGGGCTTCAAAACCTTGTTTAACCGTAAAAATACCTGTTCTAAATTTATAGTGAACTCCTAAAAAAAAGTCATTTAATTTAAAGTTTAAATCGTTTCCAAATCCATCGATACCAAAATTATTAATGGTGTTATCATCTAAAATTTGACTATCATCTGTAAAAAAATCTTCGCTTAAAAATTTATTACCTAACGTTGTGTAAATGTGATTGCTATTGTTTATTTCCCAAAAATGTTTAAAAACGCCATCAAAGTTATGCTCTTGAGTATTTTTTAGTTGATTGATGCGTAAAAGCGTCTGATTGTTATCGGCAGGAATTAAACCTTGTAAAATAGCATCTTGTGTGTCCCAAAAAGCAGTTTTATTACTTTTATCGAAGGTATAATTGATGACTGATGAAAACGTGTGTTTGTCATTTTGTCTTTTGTGCCATTCTATATTTTGATTGATGTAGGTGGCTGTTAAATCTCTATCTGTAGTTATGGTATTTGTATTGTTGTTGATAATACTAGTAAGACTTTGATTATTGCTATTATTGGTTCTTTTGACTTGGGTTCTTGCATAGAATTTCGATTTAGAATTGGGTGTATATTCTAAATTCAAATTCCCAATACCTAACAAATTGTCAAAATTAGTTTTGCGAGTTCTATCTTCTGTAAATGCGGTATATTCATTTAAATTTTCTACCAAACTAGACGTTTCTGAATTCGAGAAAATGGCATAACCCGAAACATCTAATGTTGAAGTGGCTACTTTTGTAATGTTTAACGCTCCAAATTTTTGTTGACTGCTTAACACATCATTGCTCTGCATAAATTGAGAAAAATCGCCACCTTTCCAACTAAAATTACCGCTAAAAACAGCATTTATTCCTCCAGAAAAACTTAAGTAATCTCTAAACGTAAATGTTTTTTCGCCAATGTTATTTAAGTTTCCTATAAAATTGACATTCGTTTTGGGTGAATAATAAAACAAATTTGCACTTGTTTTATAAAAATCATCATTGCCTTTCCCAGCTTCTACATCCCCAAAAACAAAACGTTTTTTGTCTTCTTTTAGTTTGATGTTCATTGCCATTTCATCTGAATCTGACAAACCTTTTAAAAACGAAACCTCATTATAATTATCAATCACTTCTACATTACCCACTGCATCTGCAGGAATATTTTCTACAGCTAATTTAGAGTTGCCTCCAAAAAACTTTTTGCCATCTACCAACATTTGGGTTACTTTTTTACCTTGCACAGTAACTGTACCATTTTTACTGACTTCTACTCCTGGTAATTTTTTGAGTACATTTTTTAATTTGCGCTCAGAACCATCTATAAATTTACTCGTTTTATAAATTGTAGTATCTCCTCTCACAGTTACTGGCATTTCTATCACAATTTCGTCTAATTGCTCTGAAGATTGTTGTAATGTAAAATCTTTTTTTGTTGATTTCGATGCGATAAACTGATAATCTATTGGTTTGTAACCCAAATAAGAAATGCTAATGGTAATTGTATCTCCTTGCACTAAAATTAATTTATAATAGCCTTCATTGTCTGAAATAGCAAACTGCAAATTTTTAGAAACATCTTTGGGTTTTGCAATTACATTGGCATAAGGCAAAGGATTTTGTAAGCTGTCTTTTACAAAACCTGTTAACGTTACTTTTTGGGAATAACTAAAACACGAAATAGTAAATACAAAAATAATTAGGAGTTTCTTTTTCATAAATGATAACTTATTGTTTTTCTATTTTTTTCCACATAGCAGCTCCTCTTTTTCTTGATTCTTCAGCAGTCATTTTTCTCCTGTTTCTTGGGTAAGGTTCTATTTTAAAAAATTATTATTCGATGAATTTATGGCACTCAAGACTTTTTCGAATTTCTGTACTTCTCCAATTTATTGTAAAATGCGGGATGAGCTTTTCTAGTTAAAACATCATACTTTTCTTTAGTTATTTCTTCTCCTTTAGGTTTTTTGATTACAATTTTTTCTTTTGGGTTCAATTCTATTTTAATTGCAGTAAATGTTACTATATTATCTTCTAATTCTAAAATTAAGCCAGGTAAACCAGTAAAAATTTTAGGTCCATAGCTTGCTGGTATTTTTGGTGTAAACCAGGCTACTGGTTTTTTATACTTATATAAAGGGTTTTGATATTCTGCTCTATAACATAGATAACCGCCAATAATTTTAGTTTCTTGTGATATTTCCCATATAGGCTTTGGTTGTTCTACTAAAAAACACTTTCCTAACACACGACACTCTAGAATACTATTTTTTTTTATAAAACTATTTTCTGTAAAATATAATTTATCCCTACCTGCTCCTTTTTGAGTTAAATTATCTACTCTTATACCATCATTTTTTAATTTCATATCTGGCTTATAAATTGAAAAGAGTTTATCAAATTCTAAATAAACTAAGATATCTCTTGCATTATTAATCTTATTTAAATAATGTTGCGAGGTAATCTTATTTAATTCTTTGTTTCTTTTATTTACTTGACCTACTGTTAAATTTAAAGAAACATTATAAGTAATTTTCCCTGATAATTCTTGTGACTTGACAGAGAAAAATATTAAAAAAGGTATTAGAAAACTTATTTTTGTCAGTATTTTCATTTTGATATTCTTTTTAAAAAGCCACATCTTAAATTTAATTTAAGAGGTGGCTCAAATAATTAATTTAACTAAAAATTTGGCAATTAGCAGCTAAACAGAGTTCATAATTCGCTAAATAGTCTTCCATATATACTAATCCTCCTTCTGCTTCTGCTTCCTCTATTGTCAGTTCAAATGAACTATCAACACAATCCCTTGCACAACCAAATTCTTCGACTATTTCCATTACTTTTTCAGCAGCTGGGATAAACTCATTATCAGCTGATTTTGCATTTATAAAACTAACACCTGTTGCTAAAACAAATACTAAACTTAAAATTACTTTTTTCATTTTTCTAAAATTTAAAAACCTCTTTATAGGTTTATTTAATAAATATTTTTTGAGTTTTTAGTTGAGTACACCAAATTAAAATTCTCTAAAAAATTGGTAGAAAAAGTGGTACTTTTGTAAAACCTCCTCTGCTTGTGCCCGAATTTATCGGGTATCTGTTTATTTACATAAGCATTTGTTTTAGGTAATACATTTATTTGGTAATTTTTATATTTCTTAATTCCGCAAGCGGAGGTTTTTTTACTTTTCTCTAAAATTATATTTCTTACTAACTTTTCAAATCAATCTTTAAAAAAAGAGACTTCTCTTATAGAGAATATGTACTTTTTGTTAATTTTTTAATTTTCAACAATTTCAGTTTTTCAAATTTGAGAAACTTTTTTGGTTTAAAAAAACAAATAGCTTTCCATTTACGCTTCATGGTTTAGGGGGAGAAAAACACAAAAATATCCCCATAAACCATGAAGCGTAAATGGAACATTATATGTTGAAAATATGTACTACTTTTGTTTTTATGAAAAAGAAAGACTACTTTACTTACTTTGTAAAAGACGAATATGAAGCTATTTTAAAAAATCTAATTTCAATTAGAAAAGAAAAAGGTTTAACCCAATATGAAGTAGGAGAAAGACTTGGTTTAAGCGATAATGCCTATTCAAAATTAGAAAATGGACATATAAAGTTAGATGTACAGCGTCTTATATTTATCTTAAGACTTTTTGATATAAACCTAAAAGATTTTTTTAAAGATTTTAAAGATTTTAAAGATTTTAAAGATTTTAAGAAAAATTAGTTTTAAGAATCAAATTGTATTCTTTTCTACAATGAATTTTCTTGTTATAGGTTTTTTTCTTTTCTTGACAACAAAATTATTTATTTTTAGCTTTAAAAATTGCTCATTTTATTGAAACATCTTTGTGTTTTGTAAGCTGTCTTTTACAAAACCTGATAAGGTTACTTTTGGGGAATAACTAAAACACAAAATAGTAAGTACAAAAATAAATAGGAGTTTCTTTTTCATAAATGATAACTTATTGTTTTTCTGTTTTTTTCCACATAGCAGCTCCTCTTTGTCTAGCTTCTTCAGCAGTAATTTTTTCGCCTTTTGTTGGTTTATTGATGATAATTTCATCTTTTGGATTTAATATTATTTCTGATACACTAATTGTTCTTTTATACATTTCTACCAAAAGAACCAAGCCAGGCAACCCATTATATTTTAGAGGTCCAAAACTGACAGGTATTTGAGGTGTAAACCAAGCATAAGTACTATTTTTTTATAACTTAAATCTACTGCTTTATAACATACGTAACCACCAATTACTTTAGATTCTTGTGTTATTTTCCATTCTTTCTTAGGGATGTCTATTAATGAAAGTTCATCAAAAACATCACTTTCATGATAAAATTCTTTTGTTTTAATATTCTTATAATATCTGTTGTCTCCTCCTGCAAAAGTTCTATTCATATTTAAAGTTGGTTTGCCATCATTATTCATTTTATCTTCTACATAGTAAATAGACTCTAGATTGTTAAATTCTAAATATGCATTTACATCTGGCATGTTTTTTAAAACACTTTTCATCCAAGAGTTCATTTTTAAGTTTTTTACCTTACTTTTTTTAGAGATAGAGTCTATTTTTTTATCAGATATTGGCGTTGTAGAAACCACATAAGTTATTTTGCCAATTGTTTTTTGTGAAAAACTAAGCATAGAAAATAAAAAGAGTAAAAAAAATAAAAGCTTTTTCATAACAATGTTTTCTTTTAATAACGAATTAAAAAAAGTTAAGTTTCAAAAAGAGTGTTTTTAAAAAATAAATCTAATTACCAAATACACTTTTTTTAGCTTTTTTTATTTCTTTTGCATATTCTTCATAAGAAACTCGTTTGCCACCAGTCGGTTCTTCTACTTTAATTTCTTCTTTTGGGTTTAGTACAATTTTAGTTGCCTTAAATATAATTTTCCCTACCTCTAGTTCTAAAATTAAACCTGGCAAACCATATTCTCCTTTTGGACCAAAACTTATTGGAATACTTGGTGTGTACCAAGCAATTACTTTACCATTACTTCTTGTAGCTTTGTATGATACATAACCATTTATAGTTCTTGTTTCTTGGGTAAGTTGCCATTCTAAATACTTATTGTCAAAAATAAAACACTCGCCAATGATACATTCCTTTATCAAGTATATTTTATCTATTTCATTGTAATAGTATGTATTTGAACCTCCACTAACAGTTTTTAAAACCTTTTGAGCTAATTCATTTTTTTCTAAATTTAGTTTTTCAGTAACTTTAAAAATTCCTTTATAATCGAAAAATTTTAATTTAGATTTTATAGTAGTTGTATTTAAAAACACTTTATCTAAAGATTCTTTAACTCCTTTTCTATTTATATTTTTTCTTTTAGTTGTTAAATATTTATCTAATTCTTTACCGTTAATTTTAGATTCATAATAAACAATTCCTGAACTGTTTTTTTGTGAACTTAAGTTTATGTTGGAAAAACAAATTAATAATAAAATAACTATGTTTAATTTTTTCATGTTTTTTAAAGCTTAAAATGACTAGAGTAAAACTCTAGTCATTAATTTTATTTCTAACATCCACGTGCATCAACACATGTAGTATAAAATAATTCCCAAAGACCATATAATTCTCCTTCAGAACTTCTGTCTTCATGATCTGTTGCAAATGCCAAAGCTCCTGCTCTTGCGTCAGCATTACATTCACCCCTACATCCAAAATCTTCAACTACTTCAATAGTTTCTGTTGTTGGTGTAGCTATTTCTTCGTTAGAAGTATTCGCATTCATCATTGTTCCTGTTGCTAGCACAAATACTAAACTTAAAATTACTTTTTTCATTTTTCTAAAATTTAAAACCTATTATTTAGGTTTATTTATTAATTATTTTTCGAGTTTTTAGTTGTGTACACCAAATTAAAATTCTCTAAAAAATTGGTAGAAAAAGTGGTATTTTTGCAATACTTCCTCTGCTTGTGCTCGAATTTATCGGGTATCTGTTTATTTACATAAGCATTTGTTTTAGGTGATACATTTATTTGCAAGATTTTTATATTTCTTAATTCCGCAAGCGGAGGTTTTTTTACTTTTCTCTAAAATTATATTTCTTACTAATTTTTCAAATTTATCTTAAAAAAAAAAGAGACTTCTCTTATAGAGAATATATACTTTCTGTTAATCTTTTAGTTTTATACTATTTTAGTTTTCCAAATTTCAGAAACTTTTTTGGTTTAAAAAAACAAATAGCTTTCCATTTACGCTTCATGGTTTAGGGGGAGAAAAACACAAAAATATCCCCATAAACCATGAAGCGTAAATGGAACATTATATGTTGAAAATATGTACTACTTTTGTTTTTATGAAAAAGAAAGACTACTTTACTTACTTTGTAAAAGACGAATATGAAGCTATTTTAAAAAATCTAATTTCAATTAGAAAAGAAAAAGGTTTAACCCAATATGAAGTAGGAGAAAGACTTGGTTTAAGCGATAATGCCTATTCAAAATTAGAAAATGGACATATAAAGTTAGATGTACAGCGTCTTATATTTATCTTAAGACTTTTTGATATAAACCTAAAAGATTTTTTTAAAGATTTTAAAGATTTTAAGAAAAATTAGTTTTAAGAATCATATTGTATTCTTTTATACAATGAATTTTCTTGTTATAGGTTTTTTTCTTTTCTTGACAACAAAATTATTTATTTTTAGCTTTAAAAATTGCTCATTTTATTGAAACATCTTTGTGTTTTGTAAGCTGTCTTTTACAAAACCTGTTAAAGTTACTTTTGGGGAATAACTAAAACACAAAATAGTAAGTACAAAAATAAATAGGAGTTTCTTTTTCATAAATGATAACTTATTGTTTTTCTATTTTTTCCACATAGCAGCTCCTCTTTGTCTAGCTTCTTCAGCAGTAATTTTTTCGCCTTTTGTTGGTTTATTGATGATAATTTCATCTTTTGGATTTAATATTATTTCTGATACACTAATTGTTCTTTTATACATTTCTACCAAAAGAACCAAGCCAGGCAACCCATTATATTTTAGAGGTCCAAAACTGACAGGTATTTCTGGTGTAAACCAAACTACAGGTTTCATTTTTCTATTTGTAGAGGCAATATCTATGGCTTTATAACACAAATAGTTTCCTATCTTTTTAGACTCTTGCGTTATTTCCCATTTTTTTGTGTCAATTTCTATCAGTAATAATTCTTCAAAAGTGCTATTTTCTTTAAAATATTCTCCTGTTTTGGTGTTTTTGTAATATTGATCATATCCACCAGCAGAAGTTCTGTTTACGTTATAGGTTGGTTTACCATCATTTTGCATCTTATCTTCTACAAAATATAAAGCTTCAGTATTGTTGAACTCTAAAAAAGCTTTTACATCTGGAGTATTTTCAAAAATATCTCTCATCCATTTATACATTTTTATGTTTTTAGTTTTGAAGTTTCTAGCTATAGAATCTATTTTCTCTTTTGTATAGGATTCCATAGAAACTATATAGGTTACTTTACCACTTAATTGTTGAGAAAGAACCGTTGGCGAACAACATGATAAAATACATAGAAGAATAAATTTCATAGCTGTTTTTTTTGATTATAGCTACTTATAAAACGATGAAAATTTTTAATAGTTTCAATAATTATATTTATGGTAATCTTAATTCCCAAAAACACTTTTTTTTAGCTTTTTTTCCTCTTCTTGATTTCTCTTCTTATATTGGTAGATGATCCTTCTAAAATTTCATTATATGCTTTTTCACTGATTTCTTTACCTTTTTTTGATGGTTGTTTAACTATAACTCTTTCTTTAGGGTTTAAAACTATTTTACTAACTTCGTAAACTAAATTACCATCTACAACTTTTAAAACCAATCCAGGAAAACCAACGAAATTTTTAGGTCCAAAATGTATTGGTATTTCTAATGTGTACCAAACGATTTGTTTACTGATTTTATTATTTCCGTCAGCAGCAACAAAACTATGATTTCGGATAGCTTTATAACAAATATAGCCCCCTATTTTCTTCTTTTCATTTACTAATTTCCAGTCACTTATATCAATATTTCTTTTAATTAAGAAAAGTTCACCTCCTAAATCTTTTTCTTCAAAATATTGATTTTCTTTTGTAAAATAATGAGGATATACTTTTTGAAGTATTCTTGCCATAAAATGCATTCTTTTTTCAGCTTGATTTATATGCATTGGCTCAATACAAGTAAAACTAGATTCGTTCCTTGAAAAAATAAGCGACAATTTCAATTTTTTTATTTCCTTTTCAATTCTATCATTAAATAAATTTAAACTTTTAGTTATTTTCTTATTTTCTTCTCTGTCACTTTCATTTCTATAAGTAGAATAGATTACCATTCCATCTATCTCTTGACATTTAATTTCTGTTATACAGGAGATTATTATTATTATTACATTTAAAATATATTTAATTTTCATTTTTATTAGATTTAAATTTTCTAGGGTTTATAAATTAAACCCTAGAAAACATATTAAACATTAAGCTTCACACATCCAGTACATTAACCATTGTATAGCCTCTACTGATATATCATCATATTTTGGCTGACTAATAATATCATATACATTATCCATACAATCTCCTGCTACCTCGATTTCATTTGCTACTGTTTGTTTAACATTAGTACTAGCATTCATCATACTTCCTGTTGCTAGTGCAAATACTAGACTTAGTATTACTTTTTTCATTTTGTAAAAATCTAATTTATTTAAATATTTTTATTGAGTTTTTAGTTGAATAAACCAAATTAAAATTCTCTAAAAAATTGGTAGAAAAAGTGGTATTTTTGCAAAACTTCCTCTGCTTGTGCTCGAATTTATCGGGTATCTGTTTATTTACATAAGCATTTGTTTTAGGTAATACATTTATTTGGTAATTTTTATATTTCTTAATTCCGCAAGCGGAGGTTTTTTTACTTTTCTCTAAAATTATATTTCTTACTAACTTTTCAAATCAATCTTTAAAAAAAGAGACTTCTCTTATAGCTTATATGTACTTTTTGTTAATCTTTTAGTTTTCAACAATTTCAGTTTTCCAAATTTCAGAAACTTTATTGGTTTAAAAAAACAAATAGCTTTCCATTTACGCTTCATGGTTTTGGGGGAGAAAAACACAAAAATATCCCCATAAACCATGAAGCGTAAATGGAACATTTTATGTTGAAAATATGTACTACTTTTGTTTTTTTGAAAAAGAAAGACTTCTTTACTTACTTTGTAAAAGACGAATATGAAGCTATTTTAAAAAATCTAATTTCAATTAGAAAGGAAAAAGGTATAACCCAATATCAAGTAGGAAAAAGACTTGGTTTAAGCGATAATGCGTATTCAAAATTAGAAAACGGACATATCAAGTTAGATGCACAGTGGTTTTTATTTATCTTAAAAATTTTTGATATAAACCTAAAAGATTTTAAAGGTTTTAAGAAAAATTAGTTTTAAGAATCAAATTGTATTCTTTTCTACAATGAATTTTCTTGTAATCGGTTTTTTTCTTTTCTTGACAACAAAATTATTTATTTTTAGCTTTAAAAATTGCTCATTTTATTGAAACATCTTTGTGTTTTGTAAGCTGTCTTTTACAAAACCTGTTAAAGTTACTTTTGGGGAATAACTAAAACACAAAATAGTAAGTACAAAAATAAATAGGAGTTTCTTTTTCATAAATGATAACTTATTGTTTTTCTATTTTTTTCCACATAGCAGCTCCTCTTTGTCTAGCTTCTTCAGCAGTAATTTTTTCGCCTTTTGTTGGTTTATTGATGATAATTTCATCTTTTGGATTTAATATTATTTCTGATACACTAATTGTTCTTTTATACATTTCTACCAAAAGAACCAAGCCAGGCAACCCATTATATTTTAGAGGTCCAAAACTGACAGGTATTTCTGGTGTAAACCAAACTACAGGTTTCATTTTTCTATTTGTAGAGGCAATATCTATGGCTTTATAACACAAATAGTTTCCTATCTTTTTAGACTCTTGCGTTATTTCCCATTTTTTTGTGTCAATTTCTATCAGTAATAATTCTTCAAAAGTGCTATTTTCTTTAAAATATTCTCCTGTTTTGGTGTTTTTGTAATATTGATCATATCCACCAGCAGAAGTTCTGTTTACGTTATAGGTTGGTTTACCATCATTTTGCATCTTATCTTCTACAAAATATAAAGCTTCAGTATTGTTGAATTCTAAAAAAGCTTTTACATCTGGAGTATTTTCAAAAATATCTCTCATCCATTTATCCATTTTTATGTTTTTAGTTTTGAAGTTTCTAGCTATAGAATCTATTTTCTCTTTTGTATAGGATTCCATTGAAACTGCATACGTTACTTTTCCACTAATCTTTTGACTAAATCCAATTAAAGAAACCATTAATAATAAAATAAAAAAGCAGTTTTTCATGTTGATGTTTTCTTTTAAAAACAAAATTTTAATTACGTTTATAAATCTTATCGAAATTCTTAGCTAAACCTCTAACAATATTATCATATTCTATTTTTTTTACATTTTTACCTTTTTTAGGTTTTAAAATATTGTTTTGTTTTTTAGGATTTAATTCAATCTTACTAACATATAGTTTTGCTTGTCTATTAGTTAATTCTAAAATTAAACCTGGCAAACCATTATATTTTACTGGCCCAAAATTATAAGGTAATTCTAATGTGTACCATGCAATTACAGCAAAATATTTTTTCTCTCCTGACCTATTTATGTATGAATCTTTTCTCGTTGCTTTATAACATATATATTTGCCAATCTTCTTTGTTTCTTGCGTAAGTTTCCAGTCATTCATCTTTTCATGTTCAACTAAAAATAATTCTGATTCAAACTCTTGTTCACGTATTGTCTTTCCCGTTTTTCTATCTGTGTAAAAAATACCTTCTGTATCACCAAAAGATTTGCTTAACATAGCTGTTGTTGAATTATCATCTAAACCCATTTTAGGTACTTCTTTAAATATTGAGGTAGTATTATTAAAAGTTAGTTTATATTCTAACTTCTCCATATCTTCTTGAGTCTGTTTTAATATTTTATTGGCATACGTCTGTTTTTTTTTATTCAGTACAAAAGTGCTAACTTTTTTATAATATACATTTATATAAGTCTCTTGCGAATAAATTTGTGATGCTATAAAAAATAAAATAAATGTTGGGATTGGTAAAAGACACTTTTTCATAATATATTTTTTTATTTATGATTACTTATTTAAAAATTTAATAGCAGGGAGAAAAACATTTTTACTCTCTGCTTTATATTAATTCTGTGGTGCTTTTTTCAATTTTGCTTTTTCACAATTACTAACTACAGAATCAAATTGCTCATATGTAAGAGGTGTTTCTGCATCTATATCAAATGCCAATTGAATACAATCTATTTCAAAAGAAATTGATTTATTATTTTCTGCATTCATAAAACTCGTTCCTGTTGCTAGTGCAAATACTAGACTTAGTATTACTTTTTTCATTTTGTAAAAATTTAATTTATTTAAATATTTTTATTTAGTTTTTAGTTGAATAAATCAAATTAAAATTCTCTAAAAAATTGGTAGAAAAAGTGGTACTTTTGCAACACTTCCTCTGCTTGTTATTGTTTATTTACATAAGCATTAGTTTTAGGTGATACATTTATTTGGTAATTTTTATATTTCTTAATTCCGCAAGCGGAGGTTTTTAATTTCTTCTACGACGACTGTAATACATTTCTTTTACGATAGAGTCATATTCTTTTAAAGTTACTTTTTCACCTTTATTTGGCTTTTTAATTACAAGTTTCTTTTTAGGCTCTAATATTATTTTAGAAGTTTGTATTAATAAATTATCCTCTTGTAGTTCTAAAATTAATCCAGGTAAACCACTAAAATATTTAGGTCCAAAGTTATAAGAGATTTCTTCAGTGTACCAAGCTATAATTTTTCTTTCCATTTTACCATTTCTACCTTCAACATGTTTTGTAGTTGTTGCCTTGTAACATATGTACTTTCCTATTTGTCTTGTTTCTTGACTTAGTTTCCAATTAAAAGAAGGGATTTCTATTAAAAATTCTTGACCTGAATAAAATTTGTGATGAATAATCTCTTTTAAATTTTTGTTGATATAATAAATACCTTTACCCATTTTCCTCTCAGCAAAATTTAATCTATCTTTTTCTAAATTGATAGTTTTATACTTTTCGAAGTAAGATTCTTCTCTAGTGAAAACTAATCTATACCTCACTTTAGATTGATCTCTAAAGATAGCTCCTAATGTCTCTTTCTGTGATTTAGTAATAGTATCATTTTTTATTTTTTTTTTGAAGTCTATTGGTATAATTTCTGCTTCATAAATTACTTCTCCACTTTGTGAAAAAGAGGAAAAGGTTATAAAAAAATAGATATAGAATTTTAAAAATTTCATATTTTAGAAAAGTTTTAAGTAAAAGGGGAGTAACTCCCCTTTAGAAATTATTTTTTAGTTAGCCTCCAAACATAAAGTCATTAAATAATTATAGTCATCTTCTTCTTCTTCAAAGCTATTGTTATTGTATATTGCAAGCAAACCTGCTAACTCACTAGCAGCCTTATGACACCCTTCAATATCTGGTTCACTTTTATTTTTATCGATGGCGATTGTAAGGCTAGTAAATGATAAAACAAATACTAAACTTAAAATTACTTTTTTCATTTTTCTAAAATTTAAAACCTATTATTTAGGTTTATTTATTAATTATTTTTCGAGTTTTTAGTTGAGTACACCAAATTAAAATTCTCTAAAAAATTGGTAGAAAAAGCCTTACTTTTGCAATACTTCCTCTGCTTGTGCCC
Organism: Polaribacter litorisediminis; assembly: GCF_019968605.1. Lineage (NCBI taxonomy): Bacteria > Pseudomonadati > Bacteroidota > Flavobacteriia > Flavobacteriales > Flavobacteriaceae > Polaribacter > Polaribacter litorisediminis. Next base: position 3,866,227 of record NZ_CP082966.1, on the reverse strand, counting down.
GAATTTATCGGGTATCTGTTTATTTACATAAGCATTAGTTTTAGGTGATACATTTATTTGGTAATTTTTATATTTCTTAATTCCGCAAGCGGAGGTTTTTTTACTTTTCTCTAAAATTATATTTCTTACTAACTTTTCAAATTAATCTTTAAAAAAAGAGACTTCTCTTATAGAGAATATGTACTTTTTGTTAATCTTTTAGTTTTCGACTATTTTAGTTTTTCAAATTTGAGAAACTTTATTGGTTTAAAAAAGCAAATCGATTTCCATTTTATGTTGAAAATATGTACTACTTTTGTTTTTTTGAAAAAGAAAGACTTCTTTACTTACTTTGTAAAAGACGAATATGAAGCTATTTTAAAAAATCTAATTTCAATTAGAAAAGAAAAAGGTTTAACCCAATATGAAGTAGGAAAAAGACTTGGTTTAAGCGATAATGCGTATTCAAAATTAGAAAATGGATATATAAAGTTAAGTGTACCGCGTCTTTTATTTATCTTAAAATTTTTTGATATAAACCTAAAAGATTTTTTTAAGGATTTTGAAGATTTTAAAGATTTTAAAGAAAAATAGATAATTCTTAAACTATAAAACCCAAAACTAAAATTAGTTTTGGGTTTTATAGTTTAAGACTTTTTTATTAAAAGATTGCTGCTATCGCTAGCTAAGACAGTGAGTGTTTATATTGATGCTTTCATCAATTCTCTGTTCATTCTTGCAATAGTATCTAAAGAAATTCCTTTTGGGCATTCTACTTCACAAGCACCAGTGTTTGTACAGTTTCCAAAACCTTCTAAATCCATTTGCGCTACCATATTTTTAACACGATCTGCTGCTTCTACTTGTCCTTGAGGTAATAATGCATACTGAGATACTTTTGCGCCCACAAATAACATCGCAGAACTGTTTTTACAAGTAGCTACACAAGCACCACAACCAATACAAGTGGCAGCATCCATTGCGGTATCTGCAGCGTGCTTAGAAATTGGTATTGAGTTTGCATCTTGGGTGTTACCAGAAGTGTTTACAGAAATATACCCACCAGAATGCTGAATTCTATCAAAGGCAGATCTGTCTACTGCTAAATCTTTAATTACAGGAAAAGCAGCAGCTCTAAAAGGTTCTATTGTAATTGTATCACCATCATTAAACATACGCATATGTAATTGGCAAGTTGTTACCCCTCTATCTGGTCCATGCGCTTCTCCGTTAATATACATAGAGCACATACCACAAATACCTTCTCTACAGTCGTGATCAAAAGCAACTGGTTCTTCACCAGAATTTACCAACTGTTCATTCAAAACATCCATCATCTCCAAAAAAGACATGTGTTCTGAAATTTCAGTCACTTTGTAATCTACCATTTGACCCTTTGATTTTGAGTCTTTCTGTCTCCAAATTTTAAGTGTAAGCTTCATTTCTATTTAGTTTTTGGTTTTTAGTTGTTTGTTGTTAGTTGCTGTTTCCATAAACTAACAACCATCAACCATAAACTATATTATTTATAACTTCTTTCTTTAACTTCAATATTTTCATACTTTAGAGGCTCTTTATGCAAAACAGCATCTTTTGGCTCTCCTTTGTATTCCCAAGCAGAAACGAATTGAAATTCTTTTAATCGTTTTGCTTCTCCTTCTGGCGTTTGGTGTTCTTCTCTAAAGTGTCCTCCTGCAGACTCTTCTCTCACCAAAGCATCTTTTGCAAATAATTCACCTAATTCTAGAAAATCTGCAACTCTACCTGCTTTTGCTAATTCCTCATTGAACTGCTTGTCTCCACCAGGAACAGAAACATTTTGCCAAAAGTCTTTTCTTAAGGCTGATATTTCTTCAATTGCTTCTTTTAATCCTTCTGCGTTTCTAGACATTCCACATTTATCCCACATTATTTTTCCTAATTTTTTGTGGTAATAATCTACAGAACGGGTTCCTTTATTATTGATGAAGAAATCGATGCTATCTTTCACAGATTTTTCTGCTGCTTCAAATTCTGGCGTTTCTGTTGATATTTTTCCTGTTCTAATATCATCCGCTAAATAATCTCCAATCGTATAAGGCAACACAAAATAACCATCTGCTAAACCTTGCATTAATGCAGAAGCTCCTAATCTATTTGCTCCGTGATCAGAAAAGTTGGCTTCTCCGATTGCATAACAACCCGGAATTGTAGTCATCAAATTATAATCAACCCATATACCCCCCATTGTATAATGCACTGCTGGATAAATCATCATGGGCGTCTCATAAGGATTTTGATCTATGATTTTCTCATACATCTGAAATAAATTTCCATATTTCGCTTTTACAATTTCTTGTCCTAATTCTTTTATTTTAGCCTCCGTAGGGTTTACTAAATTATGAATTTTAGCTTGTTCTTTTCCATATCTTTCAAAGGAAGCTGCAAAATCTAAATACACCGCTTCACCGGTAGCATTTACTCCATAACCTGCGTCGCAACGTTCTTTTGCTGCTCTAGAAGCAACATCACGTGGCACTAAATTACCAAACGCTGGGTAACGTCTTTCTAAGAAATAATCTCTATCCTCTTCTTTTAATTGTGTTGGTTTTAAAGTACCGGCTTTTATCGCTTCAACATCTTTTAAATGTTTAGGCACCCAAATTCTTCCATCATTTCTTAGAGACTCTGACATCAATGTTAATTTAGACTGATAATCTCCAGAACGCGGTATACATGTTGGATGAATTTGTGTATAACAAGGATTTGCAAAATACGCCCCTTTTTTGTGAATTTTCCAACTTGCCGTTACATTAGAACCCATGGCATTGGTGGATAAGAAATATACATTTCCATAACCACCAGAAGCAACAACTACAGCATGTGCAGAATGACGTTCTATTTCTCCAGTAACTAAATCTCTTGCAATAATACCTCTTGCTTTTCCATCAACAATAACAACATCTAACATTTCATGTCTGTTAAACATTTCTATTTTACCACGAGCAATCTGTCTATTCATAGCAGAATAGGCACCTAATAATAATTGCTGACCTGTTTGTCCTTTTGCATAAAAAGTTCTAGAAACTAAAACCCCACCAAAAGAACGGTTGTCTAACAAACCACCATAATCACGTGCAAAAGGAACTCCTTGTGCTACACATTGATCAATAATATTTGAAGAAACTTCGGCCAATCTATATACGTTTGCTTCACGAGAACGATAATCTCCACCCTTTACAGTGTCATAAAACAATCTGTAAGTAGAATCTCCGTCTCCTTGATAATTTTTTGCTGCGTTAATTCCTCCTTGCGCTGCAATAGAATGCGCTCTTCTTGGTGAATCTTGATATGCGAATGCTTTTACATTGTAGCCTAATTCTGCTAACGTTGCAGCAGCAGAACCTCCAGCTAATCCTGTACCAACTACAATAACATCTATATGACGCTTGTTTGCCGGGTTTACTAAATTAATTTGATCTTTATAAGTTGTCCATTTATCTTTAATTGGACCTTTTGGTACTTTTGAATCTAAAGCCATAGTATTTTTTAAGATTAATGGTTAAGGTGATGATAAATTGCAATAAAAATAAATCCTAGAGGAACTATTATTGAATATGCTTTACCAATAGTTTGTAATGTTTTCTTTCTTCCTGCGGTGCCACCAACAGATTGAAATGCCGATGTAAAACCGTGTGCTAAGTGCAACCCTAAAAAGATAAAAGAAACTACATAGGCTATTACTCTTGCTGGATGTGCAAATTTATGCACTAGCTCTTCGTGATAACGCAAACCTTCTACTCCCTCCATTGTTCCTGACCAATCTCCTTGTATAAATTTGGTATTGATTTCTGGAAACCAAAAATCAATAAAATGTAAAAGAATAAAAGCTAATATGGTAATTCCACTCCAAATCATATTTCTACTAAACCAGGTTGAGTTTGCTGCTCCATTATTTTTGGCATAGGGTGTCCCGTTAGCTTTTTTGTTTTTGAGCTCTAAAATAAAGCCCATTACAAAGTGAAAAACAACCGCAAAAATTAAGACAGGTTGCAATGCAAATTGCACCAAAGGATTTGTGCCCATAAAATGAGATACTTCGTTAAAGGTATCTGGACTTAAAACTGATAAAATATTTATGGCTAAATGCTGAAGTAGGAAGAACATTAAAAAAAATGCTGATAGCGCCATGGCTACTTTTCTTCCAATTGAAGATTTGAAAAATCCGCTCATTGTTTAATTGATTATAATTTTGTGAACAAAAATACGTCTAAAGGAGGTGCATTACAAAGAATTTACAACGTTTTCGCCTGTATTTAGAATAATTTTAAATAAGTTTTATTCGAAGACACTAGACACTTATTATTTTCCCATTTTCCTTTTAAGGATTCTAAACGTATTATTTTCTCATCACACGTTAAAAAATTACCCTCTTGATCTTTTTTGATAATTTTCATTTTACCCTGTGCAATAGCATTTATAATTTTATAAATGAGCCCTTTTTTCGGAGTCTTACTTCCTTTAATTGTCAGTTTTAAACCTTCCTCATTATTATGTAAATCCATTGTTGATGAAATTTTATCAGGTACTACTCCATCTTCTAATTTATTCTTTTTAAACGTACCATAATTTTCTTTTTCATGCGCTTTTCCTAAAGATCGAGCGGCACACTTGCCTATTTCTTGTCGCAATCTTGCCATCCAGTAGGCATGTCTAAAAGCATCTACTTGTCCGCCAGCAGCATCTTTATCTAATCCATTCGTTTTTGCAATAGAATCTGAAACTCGCTGTGCTTCTGAAGAAATTATCAATGCTTTTTTTGCCTTGAAAGGATGCAACAGAACCCATTTTTTTGTGGGCCCAGATAATTTTAGAAATTTATTAAAATTAGATTGGGCATTTGTAGCAACAGAAACCACAAACAAAAGTAGCATACAAGTTTTTCTGATTTTCATATTACCTCAATCCTATTTTTATCGGGTAATATAGCTATTTTAATGCGATTATTTGCGTTTATGAAACGAACTTCTCTTCATTGTCATTTTCTGATGATCAACAGTACTTGTGTTCCAGTTTTTAAAAATTAAAAGACAAATTGACCCTATTTTCGGAAGCTCACAAAAAATCCTACAATATTGCTGGTCGCTTTGAAAAATAAACAACAGCACCTATTTAAAATAGTAAACGAGTTGATTTTCATCAACTCGTTTAAACCTAACCATTACTTTTTCTTATTTAACATTAATCAAAACCTGTTCCTAAATCATCTGTTCCTACAGGACCAGCTCCTGCGGCAACGCTAGAGGCTTGTGATTTTAGAGGAGATAACATAATAAAAGTACCTAGCGATGCAAATGCAGCATACTTACCATAGGTACCCATAATTTTCATGGCTTCTTTTCTTGAAATTTTCTGATCTTCTTTCATTTTGCTTATTTTTTATTTTAATAATATTCTTTGCGTATGTGTTTGAGTATCTGCTTTTATAGAAATCAAATAAATACCGCTTTTTATGTGGTTTGGTAAATTTATTTGATTGCTATCTGCCTCTAAGTTTACTGTAAGAAGCTCTTGCCCCAGCATATTAAATACTTTCAATGCTTTCTCATTTTTAATACCTTCTACAAACAAAACTCTCTCTTTTACAAAAATGTTAATCTCATTGAGCGTTGGAGTATTCGTTGATAAGGCCGAAGCAGTTTTAAAATGAACAAAGAATCGATCTTTTAAATTTTTGTTTTGACTAAAATCAGGTACATACGTATTGTCTGTACTCATATTGTTAAAGGTGTTTAGCATTCTATCTTCAATAACAACATGTATTCCTTCTGGAAGGTTCACAGCGCTTAATGTAAATTTCACCTTCTCTTCATTCGGTAAGTTTACTCCTAAAGGAACTATCGTGTTTTCCATATCTGTAGAAGGCACTGACTGAATGCTAAAATTGTTCTCTGAGCTTTGGTCGGCAAGGTGCGTAAATACATCGAAACTAGCACCATCAAAATTTCTGATATCATACCCTACATCAAACCCTAATGTAGCATTTGGATAAAACTTTATCGCAGTTGTAACATTATAATTATCATTTTCTAAGGCAAGTTCTGCGTACAAATCGTTGTTTTTCGCAAAGGTATTTGTAGCATCATTAGGTTTTAAGGTTCTTTTGTCTTCATTAAATTGAACACTTGTTGCGCTTGGTTTTAATTTTATTAAAAACCCTTGGCCCGGTGTTAAAGAGCGATTATTGATATCTATTTCTGTAACACTAACAAATTTATTCTGAGTGGTACTCCACAGATATACCGCTTTAAACTCATCATCTAATGCAGCGAAATTTTGATTTAAAAAACTATTCTCACTATTTTTATTTGCAGGATAGTAGGTTGTAAAAGGATTCCCTATTGCGCTCCAGGCTCCTGCATTTAATGATTTACTAACGTCTGCAGTCGTTAAAGTACCTGTAAAACTAACAGATCCATCTGTACCTCTAGACATTGAATAACTTTCACCAGCCGTAAAAGTTAAAGAAGAGGCGATATCTGTGGTGTAATATTTCCATTTTTCTCCTTCTATTGCGGTATCATCATGATAAGCAATAGCATATCTATTTGGAGATACACTGGTATTTATTCTAATATCATTATCCGCATTTAAAGCAAACTCTTCAATTTTTTGACCTGAAACTGGTGGTGCTACCAAACTCCAGGCATTTGCTTTAAGACCACCTCGCTTATACGTAATTGTTCCTGAAGAGGCACCTTGTACAAACAATACAGAACTGTTGTTACTTTCGGAATCCATAACAATCGAGCCATTATTTACTAAAGTTGTATTTGATTTTAAAGAAAAGGTAGGCCCAATTACAATACTACCCTCGTTCACTAAAGAGTTTATTTCAGAAATATTAGAACCAATTTGTAAAGTGGTTCCTGCAGGTATGGTTACGTTATCATTTGATGTTGGCACAACGCCTGTACTCCAACTAGATGGATCACTCCAATTACCATTAGTTGCTGCAGTGTTAACACCACATCCTAAATTAAAACTTGCTGTTGCATCTTTATTGAAGTTTGCATTTGCATAAGCAATATCATCTACTTGGATACAAGTCAAATTTGGATTTCCAGCTACATCCAATGCGTAAGTTCCTTGAATTATCATATTCATATTATTGCCATTTTTCACATTTAGGTACTCTAGTGAATTATCCCTAACATCTAAAGTAAGAAGCGAGTTATTTAAAGATAAATTTAAGGAGTCAATGTGATTATTTGAAACATCAAGTCTCTCTAAAAGTAAATTTTCACTAAGATCTAAAGATGTTAAGCTATTATTATATGCAGATAAACGAGTTAAGTTTGTTAATTTACTAACGTCTATTGTAGCTAATGCGTTTTCATACGCAGATATAGATCCTAAATTAATATTTGTACCGAAATCTATGTCTGTTAAATTATTTGCAGAACAATCCAAAGATTCTAATTTAGTATTATTACTTATTTCTAGTGTTGTTAGCGCATTATTAGATATACCTAACGTCTCTAAATTTGTGTTTTTACTTAGATCAATACTTGTTAAACTATTATAATCTGCGTGTATACCTGTTAATTTTGTATTCTTGGTAACATCTAAAGCAGAAAAAGAATTTTCAGTACACCGAAGTTCTTCTAAATTAGTTGCGTTAGTTACATCTAAGCTTGTAAGATTATTATCGTCGCAAGAAAGTGTTTTTAACTCATCATTTACAATTAAACTTGTAAGGTTATTGAAACCACATTCTAAATCCAACAGTCCATTATTTTGAGAAGTATCTAACGTAGTTAGTAAATTACCCGATATATTTAAATAACTTAAAACATCATTATTCCCTAAAGATATCGTTGTAATTGTGTTATTACTATTACAGTCTAGCCTTGCTAATTTGAGATTATTTGATACATCTAAAGAAATCAATGAATTAAACGGTGCATACAACTCGCCTAAATCGGCTAGATTACTTACATCTAAAGTTGTTAAATTGGTTTGTGTAACATCAAGCCTATATAGTTTTGTATTATTAGACACATCTAAACTAGTGATATTATTTTTTTCTAAATCTAAGCTTTCTAATGCTACATTATTAGATATATCTAAGGAAGTTAAACTTTGTGCTCTAGCATTTATAGAAACCAAATTAATATTGTTACTGACATCTAAAACTGATATTAATCCAATTTTTCCAGATGATCTTAAATCCGTTAATCCAATATTTAATGACCGTAAATCTTCATTTTTAGATACATCTAAAGCAGTTAAAGCACTATTATCTGCTAAGGACAAACTTAATAAATTAACATTTTTACTTACATCTATCGAAGTTATTTTACTACCAACAATTGTTAAAGATGTTAATTGTGTAAAACCTTCAATGCCCGTTAAGTCAGTTATAGCAGCGCTAATAGCACTTGGTAAAGATAAACTTGTTACAGCCACAGCATCTGATGTTAATATGTTACCGTTTAAACCATTGGTATCATAACCTAAATCGATTAATGCTTGCTCGAAGTTTGTATCTGGGATAGAAATATATACATCACTACAATCTTTTCCTTCATCCGTGATGTTCCAGTTATAATCATTTATTAATTTTGTTCTTGCAGCCTCTCCATTACAATAACTAACGCCTTGAGCACCAAAAGATACATTTTGTTTAAGAGTAGGTAAATTAGACCAAGCAATTAAAGCTTTATCGTAATTATTTACGTCAAAACCTGAACTAAAAAACATGCCTAACATATCAGTTACATTACTTACATCCCAAGAACTAAGGTCTTGGTTAAAGGATGTTGCTTCAGTAAACATGCTACTCATATAAGTTACATTACTTACATCCCATGAGCTAAGATCTTGGTTTAGGGATGTTGCAGCATAAAACATGTATCCCATATCAGTTACATTCTCTAAATTCGGTGTATCTATAGCAGAAACAATTAGATTTGGACAATTTTGAAAAGCCGCAAACATGGAAACCCAAGGATTTGATCCCCATTGTACAATATCTATTATTTTAAATTTGCTTCCAGCATTATTAAAATAAATTCTAGGGAAATCTCCAGTAATACTAACTTCATATTCACCAGCAATGGTATAACTATGTGTTGCATTGCCTGTAAACCCGTTTTCAATAGTACCATCTCCCCAGTCTACGGTATAATTATAACCAGCACCCGTTGTTGGTATTGTTATAGATTCATTTGCTGTGGTTGTTTTCCATTTGGTAATAAAAGCTTCACCTGAACAATCTTTACCTGCATCAGAGATATTCCAGTTATAATCATTAATTAATTTTGTTCTCGCAGCTTCTGCATTACAATAACTAATGTAGTCAGCATTAATAGATACATTTTGGCTAAGATTAGGTAAATTAGACCAACCTTGCAAAATTAAATCATAATTCCTTGAAGATAACCCACCTTCAAAAGAAAGAAACATTAAAGCCATATCTGTTACGTTACTAACATCCCATGTACCTATATTTTGATCAAACCTGTCAGCTCCTCTAAACATAGAACGCATACTATTAACACTGCTAACGTTCCAAGAACTTATATCTTGATTAAATTGAGAGTTAGACCTAAACATTGCTTCCATGTTGGTAACCTTACCAACATCCCAAGAACTTATATCTTGATTAAAACTACCGAATGCAAACATAAAACTCATATTGGTAACATTACTAACATCCCAAGCACTCATATCTTGCTTAAAACTATCATCTCCTTCAAACATAGAACTCATATTGGTAACATTACCAAAATTCCAAGAACTTATATCTTGATTAAAACTACCGTATGCAAACATAAAACTCATATTGGTAACACTACTAACATTCCAAGAACTTATATCTTGATTAAAGCTACTACCTGAAAACATAGAAGTCATATCGGTAACATTACTAACATCCCAAGAACTTATATCTTGATTAAAGCTGCTATCTGAAAACATAGAAGTCATATTGGTGAGATGACCAACACCCCAAGAACTTATATCTTGATTAAAGCTGCTATCTGAAAACATAGAACTTACATTGGTAACACTACCAATATCCCAAGAAGTTATATCTCCATTAAAACTATCAGTTTGACTAAACATCGCATCCATATTCTCCACTTTGCTAACATCCCAACTATTTAAGTTTTGATTGAATTCTTTAGTCCTAAAAAACATACCTTTCATATTTAGTGCAGCACCAACATCCCAATTATTTAATGGTGCATTAAAATTATCAGCACTGCGAAACATCTCTTCAAAATTTTGAATTGTACTAACATCCCAATCATTTATTGATGAATTACCTGTTAAGGCAATACATGAATTAAACATTGATTTTAAACTAGTTACATTATTTAAATTAGGTGAATCGGTTGCTGTAATTTCTAAACTTATACAAGAATTAAAAGCATCTTCCATAGATGTCCAAGTATTAGATCCCCATTGCATTATTTCGACAAGCGTATTATTCACAGCACTACTAGAAGGTTTAAAATAAATTCTAGGGAAATCTCCAGTAATACTGACGATAAATTCTCCAGCAACTCCATAATTGTGTGTTGCATCTCCTGTAAAACCATTTTCTATTGTACCATCTCCCCAATCTACAGTATAATTATAACCAGAACCAATTGTAGGTATTGTTATTGTCTGAACGCCTAAATTCGTTCTCCATTTGGTAATAAACTCATTTTGTCCGAAAGACAATAAAATAGAAAAAGTAAAAATGAGTGTAAGTAATTTCTTTTGCATGTTTTTTTGTTTTAAATAGTTTTTTGAGATAGCTCTAATGAAGTTAGTGTATTCGATCGGCAATTAACAGTATCTAAATTGGTGTTTTGAGAACCATCTAAAGAAGTACTATTACTAACTGAAATGTGTAAATCTATTAATTGTGTAAAACCTTCAATACCTGTTAAGTCATTTATAGCATTTGGTAAAGATAAACTTGTTACGGCTTCAGCATCGGTTATCAGTATGTTACCATTTAAACCATAGGTATTATAACCTAAATCGATTAATGCTTGCTCAAAGTTTGTATCTGGAATATTTATGTTACAAAATGAGTTCTTTTTTAAAGTTATGGGTTTTTCTTTTTCTGCAAAATTATCGTCTAGAGCAAACTCGTGCGCTTGCACCATGATGCTAAAGAAGATCATGCCTACTAATAGTAGCTTTTTTTTCATACCAATTGTTTACAAAATTTTAAAAATCAAAACTATTGTGGAAAAAGCTACAATACAATACCTATATGTAGGTATTTTTACGCCTATGATATACATATTGCCAATTATTACGAATATTTTTTGTAAAAAACTAAACTAAAGACCACTACTAATAATCAAAAATTTTAATTTGCAGCTACCTATAACTTTATATTTAAAAAAAACTATAATTCTCGCTCTATACTGTTTAATACTTTTGAGGAACTACTTTTGTGTATTATAATTTTAAAAAAGACACCTGTTTTTATCGCAAATGGGTTCTTAAATACAGCCGATTATGGGTATCATGTAATTTTTTAATAAAGAATTTCTTGAAACGAACTATCTTCTAGGCAGATCCATAGTGGTACCTGCAGGCAGGTTTCGCTCGTTTCATACTCAATCAAGTTGAGCACAAGCTTTGACCTAAAAAGGTCAAAAACCAAAATTCTATTATTTAGGTTCCCGTTACCCAATCTAGTTGAGCATAAATTTCACGGGAATGACAATTTCAACGGAAACCCCGACGCAGCCCATAGAGGAATTCTTTTCGATTAAAAAACTCCTAAAAGACATTGCTCTCAAATAAAATATTTTTTTCTATTTTTGAATCAAATTGTTATGAATTTATTATGATGAACGGTAAAGAAGTTCTATTTTTTGTTGGGAAGTGTTTAACTATAAAACATGAAGAAAACAATAAAATTTTAGTTGAAGATATTCTAAAATCAAACACTGTTAATTGGCCCTTAGTTGTAACATTAAGTACTGGTCAGTTTGTTTTCCCTGCCTTATATTGCAATTTAAAAAGCGCTAACTTTCTGCATTATTTACCAGAAGATTTGGTTGTTTTTATGAAGCAAATTACGGATGTAAATAGAGCTAGAAATCAGAAAATTATTGCACAAGCAAAAGAAATTAATGAATTATTACTAAAAAACGATATTACTCCTATTTTTTTAAAAGGTACTGGCAACTTGCTGGAAGGTTTGTACGATGACGTTGCAGAAAGAATGGTTGGTGATATTGATTTAATTGTTAGTAAAGAGAACGCCACAAAAGCCTATAGACTATTACGTGAGCAAAAATACATCTCTAAATCTGACTTGAAATTTCACTTAGAGCGAGAAAAGAGGCATATACCTCCTTTAACAAACAAAAATAAAATTGCTGCTGTAGAAATACATATAGAACTTTTAATTAAAAAACACAGGGCTGAGTTTAACTACGCTATAGTTAAAAAGAAATCTCAGAAAATTAATAATATGAATTTTTTAAGTTTTAAACATCAAATCGCTTTATCTATTATTGCGGAACAAATTAATGACGGAGGATTTAGATATAATACAATAGTTTTAAGAAATGCTTATGATGTCTTTTTGTTATCTAAAAAAACTGAAGCAAAAACTAGTTTTGATGAATTTAAAAACTTAAAAAATCCTTTGAATTGTTTTTTAGCTACTTGTTTTCAGGTTTTTAATAGTCCGCCTTCTTTGCAGTACAATGCTACTACTAAAACAGAAGCTTATCTAAAAATCTTTAATGAGGACTTAAACAATGAAGAATTTAGAAAAAAACGCCATCGTAAAGTAAAAATAAAATTTTCAATTAAAAGTAAAATAAACACCCTATTCAGATCATTTTTTGATGCATATACTAGAAAAACAGCTATCAAGAACGTGATCCATAGGTTTAAGGCAAGCAAACGCCCCAATTTCAACTCTTTTTAATGCTTTCACTAATACTCGTTTGCTAACAGTACCCCATTATAATGTAAACATCTATGCAGTACTGTTAACAAACGAGCTTTATCTACTTCTGCTAATATAAACCCTATTTAATTTCAAATTCCGATTTTGTTTCCCCTATTTGAACCGTATAGGTTCCTTTTGGTAAATAGAAAACTCCGTTTTGTGCTTCTTTTAAATCTATTTTTTTATTCACTTTTTCAAAGGCTTTTTTGCCTTTTTTGGAAAAAGATACATCAAAAATCATTTCGTTATACCCTTTATCTGCGGTCGCTGAAATTGAGTTTACAAGCACCTCTTTATGGTAAATAGCTGCCGTTACTTTTTTAGTAGCATTTGCATAAAAAGGAATCGTTATTTCTGGTATATTTGGTTCTCTCCATTGACTCCAAGAACGTCCCCAATTGTTGCTTTTTCGAATATTATCAATCGCAAAAATATGGAAAGGTTTTTCTAAAATTGAAGCATCCATTTTTTGTAAGGGTGCGATATCTGCTTTGTATAAACTTCGTCCATGCGTCCCAACAATTAAATGTTTTGCTGTAGGTTGAATCACCAAATCATGCACGGCTACATTGGGCAGATTTTTACTAAAAACATTCCAAGAAGCTCCTTTATCAAAAGAAATATACAAACCATTATCGGTGCCGACATATAAAATATTTTCGTTTACAGGGTCTTCTTTAATGACATTTACAGCCGATGTTGGAATTGATTCACCAATATCCTCCCAAGTTTGCCCATAATCATCAGACATATAAATGTAAGGCGTAAAATCATCAAATCTGTACCCATTTAAGGTTACATATACTCTTTCTTTTTTGTGTGATGACGCAATCACTCTTGAAACCCATAAATTTTGAGGTAAATTACCAGAAATCCTTGTCCAACTACCTCCACCATTTTTGGTTACATGAATGTATCCATCATCTGAACCTACATAAATTAATCCAAATTGAAACGGACTTTCAGAAATAGTAGATAACGTTCCATACGCCACATTTCCTTTTTTACCGCCTGTAGTTAAATCATCAGAAATCGTTTCCCAATCATCCCCTTGGTTTAACGATCTATGCAATTTATTACCTCCTAAATACAAAATATCTTGGTTGTGTTTTGATAATAAAATTGGTGTTTGCCAATTAAAACGATACGGAGTTTCACCTAAAGTATGTTTTGGCTGAATGTATTTTCTACCACCGTTTTCTCTATTAAGTCTGTAATAATTTCCGAACTGAGAGCCTGTATAGACGATGTTTTGATTTCTTTCATCAACCTGAACTTGCATTCCGTCTCCTCCCATAATCGACTCATACGGATTATGACCTGATTGTTGCCAGCGTTTATCGATTCTTGCATTGTTATTGGCTACCCAAACCCCATTATCTTGCAAACCACCATACACTTTATAGTTTTTCTGAGTATCTGCATATACGGAATAAAATTGTCCAACGGCAGGATCGTTTAATTTCGTCCAATTTTTACCATCATCATAAGACATGTTTAAACCACCGTCATTTCCGTTTAAAATATGACCTGATTTTTTAGGGTTTACCCACAATGCTTGATGATCTGAATGCACATTTTCTGCATTAATTGATGAGAACGTTTTTCCGCCATCTTTAGATTTTATAATCGGAACTCCTAAAACATAAATTCCGTTTTCATCTTGTAAATCCACTCTAATTTCGCCAAAATAATAACCATAAGAACTATACACACCATCTAAAAAATTATCATGTGTTTTTTTCCAAGATTTTCCGCCATTGGTAGTTTTAAAAACTTCTGCACCGATTACTTGCGTATCAAACATTATAGAATTTGCGTCTTCTAAATACGTAGCTAAATCACTTGGTTTTACCGAACCAACCCGCACCATTTGCTTCACATTTTCTGCTCTGTACTTTTCTTGAAAACCATTATCTTTCAAATACGCATTTAATTTTTTAGTCTCTAATTGTAAAAAATCATCAGAAGACATGGTTTTGAAATCCTCTTTTGTCAATCCTTCTTTTGGTTTTTTGTCGGTATCCTTTGGTCTTCTAAATTGACTATCATGCAAAGCATACACCGTGTTTTCATTAAAAACTGCCAACCCAATTCTACCCACGCCATCTCCCGTTGGGAAACCACTTTTATCAGAAATTTTTGTCCAAGAAGTTCCTGCATCTGTACTTTTATAAATGGCAGAATTACTTCCATCACCATCAAAATTCCAGGCTTTTCGTTCTCGTTCCCAAGAAGCGGCATACATCACATTAAAGTTTTTTGGTGCAAACGCAACATCTATAACTCCTGTATTTTCATTTATAAACAATGATTTTGTCCAAGTTTTTCCTCCGTCTGTAGTTTTAAAGATTCCTCTTTCTTTATTAGATGAATATAAATGTCCAATAACACCCACAATTACCTCATCCGTATTCTTTGGATTGATGAGAATTCTACTGATATGATGCGAATCTAACAAGCCAACATTTTGCCAAGTTTTACCTTTATCCGAAGATTTTAAAAGACCAATTCCGGCATACGAAGAACGCGAAGAATTTTTTTCTCCAGTACCTACCCAAATTATGTCTGAATTCCAGTCTACTGCAATATCACCAATATTTTGTGTTGGAGAATTGTCTAAAACGGGTGTAAAAGTAGTTCCGTTATTATTTGTATACCACAATCCGCCAGAGGCGTACCCCACATAAAATTCTGATGTATTGTTAGGATTTACAGCAACGTCTGCCACACGACCACTCATAACCGTTGGCCCAATATTTGTGAAATTAATATTTTTAACTAAAGAACTTTTAGTTAAATTTTCTTTTTGCTCGATCGCATTTTTTATGGTTGATGAGCTTGTTGGTTTTTGTTGAGAAATTACGATTTGAGAAATCATCAACAAGAAAAGTAAAAACGGTTTTTTCATTTTAAGATTGTTTTTCTATTCATACCCTTTTGTAATTAACCTATTTTTTTAAAAAAATCGTTATAAACGAGAAAGAGCATAGGGATTATTTATAATTTTTACTAATTTAGCACAAATTAATCAATTAACATTTATAACTTATGGGGATTTTATACACACTTATTATTGGAGCAATCTGCGGGTACATTGCAGATGTTTTAATGAGAGATAATGGATTTGGCTTATTTTTTAACATTATTATTGGGGTTGCAGGAAGTTTTGTTGGAAGCTGGGCTTTTGCAAAATTAGGAATTAACTTTAGTGTTGGGCAACCAATATTAGACGACATTATTATAGGAGCTTCTGGAGCCATTATCATTTTATTTATTGTTGGAATCTTTAGAGGAGGCGGAAGAAGACGAAGAAGATAATTTTAAGAGAAAATATACAATAAAAAGATGCTTTTAAGGCATCTTTTTTTGTTGCTAAAAAACTTAGATAGTAATATTATTAGCTCAAAAACATCCTAAAAACAACAAATGAGCGTACATTTACAGCTTATTTAGAAACAATAGGTAATAATTGTTTCTTCAAAAAACAATTATGTCATTCAAATCATTAGGATTATCTGATGCTTTAGTAAAAGCAGTAGAAGAAAAAGGGTACACAATACCGTCACCAATTCAACAAAAAGCAATTCCGCCTATTTTAGAAGGAAGAGATATTTTAGCTTCTGCACAAACAGGAACCGGAAAAACTGCAGGTTTTACGCTCCCTGTTCTGCAATATTTAACGGAAACAAAAAATCCAAAATATAGACCTTTGCGTGTTTTAGTTTTAACACCTACAAGAGAATTAGCCGCTCAAGTACATGAAAATGTAAGAGAATATAGCAAGTATGTAAATATTAAGTCTGCCGTAGTTTTTGGAGGCGTTAAAGCAGCCTCTCAAATAAAAACCTTAAAGCAAGGTGTAGACATTTTAGTAGCAACGCCCGGTAGATTGTTAGATTTACACGATCAAAAAGCCGTTTCTTTTAAACGAATTGATGTTTTAATTTTAGATGAAGCGGACAGAATGTTAGACATGGGTTTTGCTAGAGATTTAAATAAACTCATTAGTTTTATGCCTGCAAAGCGACAAAATTTAATGTTCTCTGCAACGTTTTCTAAAGAGATAAAAAAGTTAGCAGAAGGCATTTTAAGAGACCCTGTTTCTGTAGAAGCTGAACCACAAAACTCTACAGCAAAAAAAGTATCTCACAAAGTTTTTAAGGTTGATAAAAGCCAAAAAACAGCGTTGACGATTCAATTGATAAAAGACGGAAATTGGAATCAAGTCTTGGTTTTTACAAGAACCAAACATGGTGCTAATAAACTAACCGAAAAATTGATAAAAGCAGGAATTTCTGCTGCTGCCATTCACGGGAATAAAAGTCAGGGCGCAAGAACAAAAGCATTAAAGAATTTTAAGGAGAATACGATTAAAATTTTGGTAGCAACAGATATTGCGGCACGTGGTTTAGACATCCCTTTATTGCCTCATGTAATTAATTTTGAACTACCTAATGTACCTGAAGATTATGTACATAGAATTGGTAGAACAGGAAGAGCTGGCGCCGCAGGAGAAGCAATTTCTTTAGTTTGTAGTGAAGAAACTGAATACCAAAAGGAGATCGAAAAAGTTTTAAATGAAAAATTAAAAACTGCTGTTTTAGAAGGTTTTGAACCTACCGATACAACACCTCCCAAAAGAGCTGCCACCCAAAGTAAAAATTCTTTTGGTAAAAAGAAAGGAAACTCTAATGCTCAAGGAGACAAACCAAAAAGCAAACCTCATTTTAAAGGAAATAAAACTGCTGGGGCTACATCTGGAAGAGGAAGAACTGGCGCTCCTAAGAAGAAACGTTATTAAAAATTTTTAGACATTAAATAAACCCTGCAAAATCAGACGCTAAAATTATTTTAGCTTCTAATTTTGCAGGGCTTTTCTTGTCTAATTTTAACATATAAAAGGTTCAAATACCGAATCAAGTTCAGAACATAGACCTTTTAGGAAAGTTTCAAAAATTTTTATCTAATTTTAAGTTGCTGTTTATTATCGCTATCTTTGATTACTAAATTAACTCCAGCATGAAATACCAAGCTATAAATTCACAACTTTTTATCAAAAACCGTAAAAATTTTACGGCAGCAATGCAACCAAAAAGTATTGCTATTTTTAATTCTAACGATATATACCCAACGGGTGCAGATAGCACCATGCCCTTTGAACAACACAGAGATATCTTTTATTTAAGTGGTGTAGATCAAGAAGAAAGCGTACTCATGCTTTTTCCTGATTGCCCGAATAAAGATTTAAGAGAAGTATTATTTGTTAGAGAAACCAATGATCATATTGCTGTTTGGGAGGGTGCAAAACTAACCAAAGAAGCGGCTTTTAATACAAGCGGAATTAAGACGATTTATTGGTTGCAAGATTTAGAGAAAATCTTGTTCGAAATGACAACGTATGCAAATACTTTTTACATCAACACCAATGAACATTACAGAGCTGCTGTTCAGACAGAAACTCGCGAAGACCGTTTTACAAAATGGTTATTGGCTAAATATCCTGCGCATTCTGTAGCAAAAAGCAATCCTATTTTGCAGCGTTTACGTTCTGTAAAAGACCCTATAGAATTAGACTTGATGCAACAAGCTTGTGACATTACCGAAAAAGGTTTTAGAAGACTTTTAGGTTTTGTAAAACCCGGTGTTTGGGAGTATGAAATTGAAGCAGAATTATTGCATGAGTTTGTTAGAAACCGATCGAAAGGATTTGCTTATACACCCATTATTGCAGCTGGCAATAATGCGAATGTATTGCATTATGTAGAGAACAATCAGCAGTGTAAAGCTGGCGATTTAATTTTATTGGACACTGCTGCAGAATATGCCAATTATTCATCAGATTTAACGAGAACTATACCTGTTTCTGGTAAATTTACAGACCGACAAAAAGCAGTGTATAATGCGGTAAATCATGTTAAAAAAGAAGCAACAAAATTACTAGTTCCTGGTGCTTTTTGGAAAGAATATCATGTAGAAGTTGGTAAACTAATGACATCAGAATTACTAAATTTAGGCTTGTTAGACAAAGCAGATGTTCAGAACGAAGATCCAAAATGGCCTGCTTATAAAAAGTATTTTATGCACGGAACCAGTCATCATATTGGTTTAGACACCCATGATTATGGTCTTTTATATGAGCCAATGACAGCCAATATGGTCTTTACTGTAGAACCTGGTATTTACATTCCTGAGGAAGGTTTTGGTATTCGTTTAGAAGATGATGTTGTGATTCAAGAAAAAGGGAAACCTTTTAATTTAATGGGAAATATTCCGATTGAAGCCGATGAGATTGAAGAGTTGATGCAAGGTTAATATCTTCTAATCTTTGGATAAAAATATATGAAAAGCGGGCTTTATGCTCGCTTTTTTTTTACGCCAAAGAATTGATAAAATGAATCGTTTGATTATTAAAAGTCTGCGGTTGTTCTACATTCACAACATGCCCGCAATTATCAATTACAAACAAAGACGCAGTAACATGTTTGGCAACAATATTTTTAATGGAAGGCAAAAACAAATGATCTTCTGCTCCCATGACATAGAGCGTGGGAATTTTAATGTCTTTTGCTCTAAAAAAACGCAAAAGCGGATTGATTTCTGAAGTGAGTTTAAACCATCGTATAAATTCCTTTTGATATAATTTTTTAGCCTCGTTTACAAATAAAGATCTCGATTTCTTATGATTTTTCTTCGGCATAATGATAAACGCAAAAAGCTTATACAACAACATATAAGGCACCACAGATTTGAATAGATTTCCTACTTTCATTAAAACTTGCGAACGGAAATTCATCTTTATAATCGCCCCACCCATAATCATACTTTTTACCAATTCTGGTTCTTTTTCAGCTAAATTCCGAATTAAAATTGTACCTAAGGAAATACCCACAAAATGAGATTTTTCAATTTTTAAATGGTTTACAACCTCCACAATATCAGCAGTAATAGAATCAAACGTATATTTAGAGTTAAAAGTGTCTTTTAACTTTGGTTTGCTATTTCCATGCCCTCGTAAATCTAAAATTAATACATTAAAATGATTCCTAAAATCTCTAATTTGTTTGTACCAAATAGAACTACTCCCTCCTGCGCCATGCACAAAAGTTACCCATTCTTTAGAAGTGGGATGCGGATATGAGTAGTAGTTTAACAAGTGTTTTATATTGGGAATTAGTTTTCAAAAATAAGACTTTTAATCTTATAAATCCTAAATTCCTAATTTTCACCAATTATTATTTGTATTTAATTTTTTAGAGATACTGATGAATTAAAATAGTTCGCTTCTTGAATTCACCTTAAAAACAGCATCTAAACCTAATTTTGATGCTATCTTTTTTCAAATTTTTGTAAATTGCCACTATGGGAAAAGCTAATTTAAAAGAAAAGAAATTTAATTACGAGGCAGAACTTGCTAAACTGCATGTAGAACTCGTTCACATGCAAGAATGGGTAAAAAAAGAAGATTTAAAAGTAGTGGTGGTTTTCGAAGGTAGAGACGCTTCCGGAAAAGGTGGCACCATAAAACGCTTTACAGAGCCTTTAAACCCAAGAATTTGTAAAGTAGTTGCCCTAGGAGTTCCTACAGAAAGAGAGAAATCGCAATGGTATTTTCAGCGCTATGTGCAATATTTACCTGCTGCTGGCGAAATTATTCTTTTTGACAGAAGTTGGTACAATAGAGCCGGTGTAGAAAAAGTAATGGGTTTTTGTACGGACAAACAATATGATGAATTTTTACGCTCTTGTCCAGAATTTGAACGTATGCTCGTGAGATCTGGCATCATTGTTTTAAAATATTGGTTTTCTGTAAATGATGAAGAGCAAGAAAAACGTTTTAAAAACCGAATTTCAAACCCTTTAAAGCGATGGAAATTTAGTCCGATGGATTTAGAATCGCGTTCTAGATGGTTGGAGTATTCGAAGGCTAAAGATCAAATGTTTGCCCACACAGACACCAAACAAGTTCCTTGGTTTGTTGTAAATTCTGATAACAAAAAAAAGGCGCGCTTAAATTGTATTAGTCATGTTTTAAGCAAAATTCCTTATAAAAAAATGGATATAAAACCAGTGAAGCTTCCGCCATTACCAGGTGAAAAATCATATGTAAGACCGCCAATAGATTATCAAACTTTTGTGCCAGAGAAATTTTAATGATCAAATTAAGAATTTATCTCAAGCTTGTAGCCTACTCCATGAACATTTATGAACTTTATAGAAGCATCGTCTTGTAGTTTTTTTCTGAGTTTAGAAATATACGTATCTAAACTTCTTCCCACAAAAACACCATGATCTTCCCAAACTTTTTTAGTAAGTTCTTCTCTTTTTACAATTTGATTTTTGTTTGCCACAAAAATAGTCAAGAGCTCACATTCTTTTTTAGATAAGCTAATTTCTGATGCTTTCTTTATCAGTTTATTTTGTGCTGGATAAAAATGAAAAATGCCCAAACTAATCATATTTCCATCGCCA
Organism: Polaribacter litorisediminis; assembly: GCF_019968605.1. Classification (NCBI taxonomy): domain Bacteria; kingdom Pseudomonadati; phylum Bacteroidota; class Flavobacteriia; order Flavobacteriales; family Flavobacteriaceae; genus Polaribacter; species Polaribacter litorisediminis. Next base: position 3,844,809 of record NZ_CP082966.1, on the reverse strand, counting down.
GTTACTTCAATATTTTTTGGTTTTTTATTCAAGTAAAACCGTCTATAAAACATTCCAAGCAGTAAAGGAATGATGATGTAGAACAAATATGAATATTCTGAAAAAAGAGTTGTTTTCCTTAAAAATTTTACTTCAATTGTATAGCATGCTTTTGGTAAAATTCTTCCTGCACAAGGTATCAATGTTTGTTCTTGTTCTTCATTAATTTCGTAACTATAAGCCACTTCATTTGTTATGCAATTGATTACTTCAACTCGATAATTTTTTGATATTCTCGATTTTTCTAAAACGTTTTTAACAATTTCTACTAAGGTATTTGGCTCAAAGGAAAGATCCTTTTCAAAAGGAATTTTGAACTTAAAATCATCAATTTTTGTAATAGGTAAAATTAAAGAAACGGAATCTTTTTGAGAAAGTAATAACTGATCGCCTACTTCTCTTAAAGCTATTTTAGATCGCTCAGAAAAGTCGATTTCATTTTCTTTAGGAATTGAACAACTCAAAATACTCAACAAAACATTCGCAAAAATAACAATCGAAAAAAACGTGTTTCTATTCATAATCATTGCAAATAACCTACAATTTTATCAATTTTTACATCTGTTGACACTTCTTTTACATTTTTTTGACACTTTTTTTCTGATCCTGAAATAGTTTTACCACCAACATAATAATCATATATAAAAACAATCTTCATGAAAAAAATTATTCTATTTCTTTTAGCAACAATTCTTTTAAATACAACTTTTTCTGCGCAAGAAAAACTCCCCATTCATATTGAAAAAAGTAGTATAAAATGGATAGGAGAATACACCTTTTATTTTGGAGGTCATGACGGATTTATCAATTTTAAAGAAGGTTATTTCATAAAAACGGATGATGTCATCACGGGTGGCGAATTTATGATTGATATGAACTCGATTACAAATACAGATATTGAAGAACAAAAAGGAAAAGTAAGTTTAGTAGATCACCTAAAAAATGAAGATTTTTTTGATGTTAAAAAGTATCCTTTAGGAAAATTAGTAATTACGAAAGTGGAATATACTGATAAAACAAACGCAAGATTAGAAGCTAATTTAACGCTAAAAGGAATTACAAAACCGATTAATTTTCGCGCTGAATTTAATTATGGTGAAAAAGAACTAAAAACACGTTTTAAAATTGATAGAAAAAGATGGAATGTAAACTATGAAAGCAAATTTAAAGACGGTGCCATTTCTGATGCCATTGGTTTTGAAGTTTCTATAAAATTATAAAATGATGAAAAACTTACTTTTTAGTATCACATTATTTTGTTCAGTCTTTACCTTCGGGCAACATACAAAAACAGAAAATTTAATACAATTAGACAGCACTTGGGGAAAAGAAGTTTTTCCTTTCCCTATCGGTTTTGCACAAAATATTAAGTATAAAGGAGTTGCAGAAGTTCGTTTTCCACCAGAAGGATGGCGAACTCCAGAACATACTTTTTTTTGGTCTTATACCTATGTTTGGAGTATTCATTTTGATAAAAAACTGACGGCAAAACAATTAAAATCTGATTTAGAAAACTATTTCGATGGTTTAAACGATGTTCGAAAAGACCATAATATCAACCAAAAAGCAAACGCAACAATAAAAAAAATTAGCAAGAAAAAATCAACTACATTTTTTGAAGGAAACGTAGCTACTTTCGATCATTTTGCGACCAATAAAAGGTTTGTTTTAAACGTAAAAATTGAAAGTCATTTTTGTAAAAAAGAAAAGAAAACCGTAATTCTCTTCAAGTTTTCGCCGAAAGAATTTAGCCATGAAGTTTGGGAAACTTTAAATAAAATCGAGTTGGTTTATAAAGTGTGCTCAATATAATTTTATCTATGCTTACCAAATTAAACAAAACAATTCATAAAATTTCCGATAGTAAATTTATAGGTGATATCAAAAGTGTTTTATACCGTAAAAAGATAACAACCTCAACCAAACATGCTAGACCGTTTTTAGTAAAATTGAATGTATTACTAAGTTTCTAAAGTAAAAGAGAAATATTCTAAATAGATGTTGTATTGTTTTTGTATTGGTTTATTTGCCTAGTTATCAATTTTCTAAAATTATCTTTGTTGCGTTCTTTGTGTAATAAAACACTAAGATGTATAACCTAAATTTCAATCAAAAAAATGAAAAAAATTACACTGCTTTTAAGCTTGTTCACATTTGTAATAGGCTTTTCTCAAAGCCTACCAATTAATTTTGAAGGTGATGTTGCTACTTCAGACCTTGTGAGTTTTGACGGAGGAACTGCCATTGTAACCGATAATCCAGAAAAATCTGGAATAAATACCAGTGATTTCGTAGCTCAAATTATAAGAGATGGTGGCGCAATTTATGGAGGAGGTAAAATTCTCTTAACAGATAATCTTGATTTTTCAGAATTAACAAAAATCACCATGAAAGTGTATACAACTGCTCCTGTTGGAACTATTGTAAAGTTTAAATTAGAAGGAACTGGCCCGTCTGCAGAAGTAGATGCTTTTACAACCGTTTCTGGTGCTTGGGAAACCTTAGAATGGGTATTTTTAGGAACTCCAAATACGCTGAATGAACTCGTTTTTATGTTCGATTTTGGAAACGTAGGGGATGGTTCTGCAAATTCTACTTTTTATTTTGATGATATCGCACAAGTTGAAGGTCCAACAGCGCCTAAACCAACTTCTTTGCCCCTTGATTTTGAATCGGATATTGTTGATACTGATTTTTTAAATTATTCAGGTGCTACAGTGAATGTAATTGATAATCCTGAAAAAAACGATGCAAACACTAGTGATAAAGTAGGTCAAGTTGTGCGTGATGGCGGTGATTTCTTAGCCAGAAGTACGGTGTTTCTTTCAAACAATTTAGATTTATCTACCATGTGGCATATCTCTATGAATGTGTTTACAACAGCTCCTGTGGGTACTAGAATTAAATTGGAGTTAGAAGGTGCTGAGGGAAGAACCAATTCTGATTATTTAACAACAACCTCTGGAGAATGGGAAACTATAAGTTGGAATTTTAGCGGACAAACAAAGCCTTTTAATAAAATAAGTTTTTCTTTCGATTTTGGAAATGTAGGTGATGGTTCTGCTACTTCTACTTTTCTATTTGATGATGTAAAACAAATTATTGGCGCTGCTTTGCCAGAACCAATACCTACAACGCTACCTGTAGATTTTGAAGCAAGTGTGGTAACATCCGATTTTATAAATGAAGATGGCGGAATTATGACGGTTATTGCAAATCCTTATGTAGACGAAAACAACCCAAGTGCAACTGTAGGTGAATTTGTACGAAGTGGTGGTGCTCCATGGGCAAAAAGTAAATTAATTTTAACCAGCAATATTGACTTTTCTACACAAAATTCTATTTCTATGAAAGTGTATACAGATGCTCCTGTTGGTGCTTTGTTAAAGCTAAAAGTAGAAAGTATAATTCCTAATGAGTTTGCAGACGAAAGAGATGCAATCACAACAGTCTCTGGAGCATGGGCAACTTATACGTGGAGTTTTCCAACAGATAGACCTCCTTTATACAGCGTTTTATCTTTAATGTTAGGGTATAACACACAAAATGACGCATCTGCAAATGCTACTTTTTTAATTGATGATATTGCACAAACAAGCAGTACATTAAGTACAGAAGATACCAATTTATCGAATATCGCAGGGATTTATAGTTACCCAAATCCTGCAAAAGAGGTACTAACTTTTAGTTCAGAAAATAAAACTATCGCTAGTATTTCGTTATTTGATATACTTGGAAATCAAGTTGCAGTAATACAACCCAATAGTTTAAAAGCAACTATTGATGTGTCTACTTTTGCAAGCGGCGTTTATATCGCAAAAATTACAACACCTTCTGGATCAGGAAGTATGAAGTTAATTATTGAATAAATATTTCTGTTACTTAAATCAGTAAACAGAAGTTCTTTTAATAAATCAAGCCAATTTTATAGCATAGAATTGGCTTGATTTGTTTATTCTAAACAGCTTTTTGTAAATGCAGGTACCATTTTCAAAATATCCTTCAACTTTAAAAAGTACTCATTAAAAATTGAAATATAGTAAGAAATTTGTAAATTTGATTTCATGGATACAAATCTTCAACATAAGAAAATTGAATTAATTCAGTGGCTTTCTACTTTAGAAGACCATTCCTTGATTGATAAATTAATGAAACTGAGAAAAAAAGAAAAAAGTGGTTGGTGGGATGAAATTTCTATTGAAGAGCAAAAGTCAATAGAAAAAGGAATACAAGATGCCAATGAGGGCAAGCTGACTTCGCACGTAAATGTCAGAAAAATTTATGAAAAGTGGTTATAATATTTTATGGTCTGACAATGCAATTTTCGAGTTAAAAGAAACCATTGAATATTTAGAAAAGAATTGGACAGAAAAAGAGTTAAGGAAATTTTCTCAAAAACTAGATCATACAATTGAATTAATCTCAAAAACTCCTAAAATATTCCCTGAATCTTATGAGAAAAAAGAAATTCGAAAAGCAGTTATTGAAAAGCATAACAGCTTATATTATCGGATAATTAAAAATTCAATTGAGATCGTTTCTTTATTTTCAAACCTTAAAAACCCTGACCATAAAAAGTTATAATTCCCTTTTTATATGAACAAACAGTTCGCTAACCTTCTTAAAATTCAACCCAACAAAAACCAATAAAGCAGGCAACACCCAACCTAAACTAGAATTTGCCAAAGGAATGATACTTTTAATGCCTACTAAGTTTTCTCTAGGAATAATAAACCCTAAAAAATCTGGAATACTAAAAATAAAAGTCACCAAAACCACCCCTCTAAAAACCAATTTTGATGCATACTGATTGGGCACAACATTTAGCAAAATTAATACGATAGTTATGGGATATAAAAACATTAGCGCCGGCACCGCTAGCGTGATAATAAAGTCTACTTCATAACTCCCAACAACAATTCCGATTATGGAAGCAATTGCAGCGGTAATTATATAGGCTTTCTTAGAATCGTTGCAAATTCCTTTGATGTAATCTGACGCTCCAGTGACCACACCAACAGCAGTTGTAAAACAGGCTAAAGCTACTAAAACACTTAAAAAAGTAGTCCCTAAATTACCCAATGTTTGTATGCTTAAACCAGCTAAAACTTCAGTTCTGGTAGCATTCTCGGAAAAAGTTGAGCTAAATAAAGAGCCACTTAAAATTAAACCTCCATAAATTAAAAGTAAACCCGTTCCTGAAATCAAGCCCGCTTTTCTTATCAAACTTCTTTTAGCATCAAAAGTGGTATGGCTACTATAATCTAAAGAAATGATAATTACCGCACCTACCACAACACCAGCAATGGCGTCAAAAGTTTGGTATCCTTCTAAAATTCCATCTATAAAAGGATTTTTAAAAGATGACGGATTCACCGATCCTGGAGCTGTAAAAAAGGCAATCAAGATAATTACTAATAAAATAATGACAATAATTGGGGTTAAAAACTTCCCGATCAAACTAATAATACGAGTCCGATTGATTGCAAAAAGAAACACGAGTACAAAATAGAAAATACTTGTAAAAATTGGTGCGACATCAAAAAAAGGTTGAACCGCCATTTCATGAGTTACGGCAGCGGTTCTTGGTGATGGAATAGCCACTGCAATGATATAAATCAAGAAACAAAATATCGTACTAAAAACAGGAGAAACTTTCTTCCCAAAATCATATAAGGTTCCTTGTAATTTTGCGTGTGCAAAAATTGCCAAAATAGGAATTGCAATGGCTGTGATGATAAAACCCAGAACAACAATCCACCAATCTGCACCAGATTTAAAACCGAGTGTAGGAGGTAAAATTAAATTCCCCGCTCCAAAAAAGAGTGAAAATAATGCAAAACCTGCAATCCAAATTTCTTTTGTTTTATTCAAAATTACTATTGTTTAGTAAGGTTTAAATCATGAAAATCGAAACTAAAATCTGTGATGGGTGCAATATATTTCATTTTCGCACCCGTTGCAATTCCTTTTTCATCAAAGGAAAACTGCATAAAAACATCGGCATCATAACTTCTATTGTTCCATTTTGCAACATAGGTTGTTTGATTGTAAGGCAATAATTCCCCAAACAAATTCGATGAGCGCTCGCATTTTATCGCATAGGTATTTCCGTCATGAGAAATGGTGATTTTTCCAAACCAATCATCATGATAAATGCCAACAATTTGCGAGGGTTTTGGGAGGCTTTTATCTTTTTTAGCAATTTCAATTTTTACAAAAACACTTGCTTTTATGCTGTCATTGTACTTTAAATAATTGGCATTTCTTGTTCCATATTTTTTTAACCAATTTCTATTTTCATATCCTAAATACGTATCTTTTATGGTATTTGTAATTGTGTTAAAAGCATTTCCATTCATTTGATTGGTTAGCACAACAATTGCCAAATCTAAATCCGGAATCATAGTAAACTGAGTAACTGTACCCAATAAACCACCTGTGTGATACACTTGTTTGTAACCGCCTTTTACATCCGTTAAAAACCATCCTAAACCATACCCTCTAAAATTAGAATTATAGCTGTCATTTCTACCTACTTTTAGCGGCGTTTGTAATTGCCATAACTCGTGAAATTGACGCTCACTCAGCAATCGTTCTCCGTTTTCAGTAACGGCATCATTCATTAAAAATTTAGCCCAAGTAAGCATATCCTGAACGTTACTCATTATGCCACCCGCAGCGTTTGCAGTTTCGCTCCAATCATGCGGAATTTGAATCACTTTTCCGTCGGCTCTTGTATGTGCATCAATAATATTGGTTCTATTGGTAACTCTATTGTAAGACCCTTTACTATTGATCATTCCAACAGGTTTCATGATTTTAGTTTCAATAAATTCTGCCCAAGAAAGACCGCTTACACGTTTTAAAACTTCGCCAGCAATAATAAACATATTGTTATTGTACTTAAATTCACTTCTAAATGAACTTACAGGTTTTAAGTATTTTACATTGTTGATAATATCTTTTATGGTAAAATCATTCCCTTCCGGAAAAAACATTAAATCTCCAGCACCCAGTCCTAAACCACTTCTGTGTGTCACCAAATCGCGCACTGTAAATTGTTCTGTAACCCAAGCGTCTTTCATTCGAAATTCTGGAATGTGTTTTCTTACTTTATCATCCCAATTTAGTTTTCCTGCATCGACCATCATCGCCAATGCAAAACAGGTAAATCCTTTACTATTAGAAGCAACACCGACCAGCGTATTTTCGTTCATGTCTTTTTTGTTGGTTAAAGAACGAACGCCATGTCCTTTTGCATAAACTACTTTTCCATCTTTTAAAATACCAACCGAAATTCCTGGAACTTCAAATGTTTTTAAAGTTTCCTGTATCAAATTATCAAGATTTTTCTCCTTAATTTGAGCGTTGATTGTTAAGGAAACTAAAAATAGAATAAAAAGTGCTGTTTTTTTGAAAAGCATAAGATTGGTGGTATTGAATTCACCTCAAATATAGTAAATAGTTTATCATGTTTTGAGTTTCTAAAAACGAATCAAATGGTATCTTTGTTTCTATGGTTTTAGATTATAAAAACGCTGCTATTTTTTATACGGATCAAGGAAAAGGAACTGTTGTTGTTCTAATTCATGGGTTTTTAGAAAATTCTACTATGTGGGATGAAATTACTCCAGAACTTAGCAAAAGAAACCGAGTAATTACGATTGATTTGTTAGGTCATGGAAAATCTGATTGTTTGGGTTATGTGCATTCTATGGAGTTGTTTGCAGGAACCATTCAAGCTGTATTAAAGCACTTGAGAATTCGAAAATATATTTTGGTTGGTCATTCTTTAGGAGGTTATATTTCTTTGACGCTAGCCAAAACGAATCCCTCAAAAATAAAGGGCTTGTGTTTATTAAATTCAACTTCTAATGAAGATTCTGAAGAACGAAAAAAGCTAAGAACAAGAGCTAATAAAATGGTGCAAAATAATTTTGAAAGTTTGGTGAAAATGTCTATTTCAAATTTGTTTCATCCACAGAATTTATCACAATTTAAAGACGAGATTGAAGCGGTTAAAAAAGAGGCTTTAAAAACTTCTATACAAGGTTATATTGCGGCAAATGAAGGGATGAAAAACAGAGAAAACACCAACCATGTTTTAGCAGAAGGTACTTTTAAAAAGTTGTTGATCATTGGTGAAAAAGATCCAGTTTTAGAATATCAAACTTCTTTAGAAGAAGCCAAAAAAACGAATTCTGAACTCGTAGTTTTTCCTGATGGTCATATGAGTCATCTTGAAAATAGGGTCGCATTAATTGCTGTTTTCAAAGACTTTTTGAAAAATTGTTAAACCCACTTTATTTTAAATTTGCACAAACTCTTTGTATTGCTAGAATTCTTAATAAGTAAATCAAAAAAACAAAATGCCAAAAAACATTAACAGGAAAAAGCAAGCGAAATTACTGCGTATTTCTAGAAAAATTCATAGAACTTTAGGGGCGTCCTTATTTGTTTTTTTCGTCTTCATATCTGTAACGGGAGTTTTACTCGGTTGGAAAAAAAATACAGGAGGCATCATTCAGGCAAAATCACATATCGGTGTCTCTACAGATTTAAAAAACTGGCTTCCTATAGATAGCTTGCACACCATTGCCTCTAAGGTTCTTAGAGATTCGGTTTCAGCAGATATATCTATTGAAATTGACAGAATCGATATCCGAAAAAATAAAGGAATGGTAAAATTTATTTTTAAAGATCACTTTTGGGGGATTCAACTTGATGGTGCTACTGGGCAACTTTTACACATCGAAAAAAGGCGTTCTGACTTTATTGAAAAAATACACGATGGATCCATTTTAGATTATTATTTCGGAACTACTAGCGATCAAATTAAATTATCCTACACTTTTGTCATGGGCTTTGCTTTATTAACGTTTACCGTTACGGGTTTTTGGCTTTGGTATGGCCCTAAGCGTATGAGAAAAAGGAGTAGCTAAGTAATAATTAATCTTCTTGATTTAAAAAAACAGAATTACCATTCATATTAAACGGATAATTAACAAACAAACTTGACTTTCATAAAAAAATCAACCAACTTCGTTTAACTTCTGATATAGAACGTTAAAACGTTGCATATTAAGTTAGTTAGGTGCAAGCTAAAAAAACATCTTTCGGCAATCAAAATATTGGAAAAAAACTTATGATATGGTCAGAATTAATGTATTTTATGAATAGGATTTATAAACATTTTCTGGAGTTATTAACATCCTATCTGCACAAGTGCGATTAACATATAAAAAGTTGCCCACAAAATTTGCTTAAATAAAAGATTTAACTTCTTCAAATATAGACAGACAAAATATATTAAATAACCCCTTGGTATTAATAAATCTAAGAGATTACTTTGGTATTTCTGGAATGCTATTTCAAGATGAATATAAATACACTAGGAAACAAATATCTGAATTCGACCAAATAGAAATCATATTTTAGCAGAGAATGGTTTTAAAAAGTTATTAATTATTAGCAAAAACGATCTGGTTTTAGATTATAATACATCTTTTGAAGAAGCTATAACAAAAAATTCAGAAATAGTAGTTTTATCTAATGGACATATAAGTCATATTGAAAATACTGATGAACTCATACACGCATTCAAAGTGTTAATAAAAGCTTGTTTATAATTTAGTATCTTTAATAATTAGTATGGAGTGTCTACCTTTGCTGTGACGATTTTTTAGAGTCCCTAAATATTTATACATTAGATTATGGCAAAAAAACATGATAACGAGTTTAAGGTTATGCCAGTAGAACTATTAAAATCTGGAAGTAAACCAAAGGAACTAGGAGAGGAATATAAATTCTATTTAAAACGTGATAGTTAAGTGAAATTACCATCAAACAAGTAGTATATTACACTATTCAACAACTTGAAAAATCAATATTTTAAGTATTTTAGAACTTATGAATTACGAGTCCATAATTCCTTTCTTAGCTGTACTTATTGTTATTCTATTTTTGCTTTTTTCTGTGTTTTTATTATTTGTAAAAACTAGAAAAAAATTAAGCAATCAATTACTTGCTGCCTTTTTGATTATTACAGCAATAGATATTAGCGCTTTTTTTTACAGTCATATTACAACAGTATCTCTTAATTTAGATATGCTAAGAAACAGTATTTCTGCATTTAAAAATCCGTTGCTTTTTCTTTATATCCTGTCTCTTATTTACTCCAATTTCAAGTTAAAATGGATTCATTTAATACATGTATTACCTTGGATAATTACAATTATTATCTTACTTCCCAACTTTTTTTTAGTTGATGTTGAAGCTAAAATGGCCTTTATAAAAAATTATGATGCAACTATTGAAATACAATTCTTAAACTATTTTGGAGATATTTTATCTTTAGCATACTTAATTGCGGAGTTTTATTACATTCATAGGTATCGAAAATTATTGTTGGAAAATTTTACAGATAAAAGAGCTTTTAAAAATTACAATTGGTTGAAGCAATTGGCTTTTTTATTATTAATTGGTCAAGTTTTAACACAAGTTAAAAATTATGCTCGTGTTCATTTATCTATAGAAAACACTAATAGTTTAAGAACTATTGTATTGTTTTTTGGAGTCTTTTTTATTTGCTGGTTATTTTTAAAGGCCGTAAATTCTCCTAAGCTTTTTAAAGGGGTAGATGTTGCTTTAAAAACCTCTAAAGAACTTAAAAACTCTGAAAAAGAACAAGAAATCCAGTCGAAAATATCTTATTTAAAAGAGTTTATGGTCTCTAAAAAACCATACTTAAATCCATCTTTAACGATTAGAAATTTAGCTGAAGAACTTAAAATAAATTCTAGAGATTTATCAGTTTTAATTAATCAACATTTAAACCAACATTTCTTTGACTTTGTAAACGAATATAGGATTAAAGAAGCTCAGGAGATTTTAAAAAAACCAGCTAAAAAGAAATTTACTATTTTAGAGATTTTGTATGAAGTAGGTTTTAATTCTAAATCTTCTTTTAATAGTGCTTTTAAAAAACATACAGGATTAACACCAACTCAATTTAGAAAGACCCATAGTTAATGGAAAAAATAGATTTATCAACAGTCATTGGGTTTATTACCACTTTTATCTCGCTACTTTTGGCGTTTTATATATTTTCTGTTGCATCTAAAAATAAGGTGAGCAATAAACTTTTTGCGTCTTATTTAATATTAAACGCTGTAGAATACACAGGTTTTTTTGCGTCATTACTATTCCCTGAACCAAACAATTTGTTGGTTGCATCAAGAGAATTGTCTTATTTACAAATGCCTATTTTTTATTTGTATATTTTGTCAGTTTGTTATTCAGACTTTAAGTTGCAATGGAAACATTTATGGCACATAACTCCATATATTATAGGAAATTTAGTGATGACACCTCGTTTTTATTTGGGTTCTACAGCAGAAAAAATTGAATTGTTTCATAATTTTAATCAACTTTATGAATCTATTTTTACTCATATAGCATTGCATTTACAATCAACTATTTACTTAATTGCTGGTTTTATCGCCCTAAAAAAAGCCCAAAAAATATTTTTAGAAAACTATGCTAATAGTACAATTGAAACTTACAATTGGCTGTTTCAATTGCTTCTTTATACCTCTATTCTTTACTTTGTGGCGATTATAAAAAACATTTTTAAGTTTTTTGGAAATCAAGAATATTTCTCTTATTCCCAAAATATATTAACAATTGTAGTTTTGGTAGTTGTTTGCTGGTATGTTTTAAAAGCATTAAAATATCCAAACCTTTTTAATGGTGTAGATTCTAAAACCAAACTAACCACAGAATTTGTTGAAAAAGATCAAAAACACAACATCGATTTAAAAGAAATTAAAAAATTAAGGTCTTATATGGAAACTGAAAAACCGTATCTGAATCCGTCGTTATCGATAAGAAATTTAGCAGAAGAAATTAAAATGAATTCTAGAGATTTATCTGTATTAATTAATCAATATTTAGATAAACATTTTTTTGATTTTGTAAATGAATATCGAATTGAAGAAGCAAAATCTATCTTAAAAAATCCAGAAAAAAAAGAGATTACAGTTTTAGAAATCTTGTATGAAGTTGGCTTTAACTCTAAATCTTCATTCAATACTGCTTTTAAAAAACATACTGGACTAACACCAACACAGTTCAGAAAAAATAAATAAAATGGAAAATTTAGAGCTATCAGATTTAATTGGAATTGTTTCTACTTCTATATCATTGCTTTTAGCCTTTTTTATTTTCTCTGTTGAATCTACTAATAAATTTAGCAATAAAATTTTTGCTGTGTATTTAACGTTAAGTGCTTTTGAATTTACGGCTTGGTCTTTATTTATTGATATGACAAGCAATATTTTAACTTTTAAAAGCCAATTATCGTATTTGTTAATGCCTGTTTTATACCTATACATTCTTTCTGTTTGTTACTCAGACTTTAAGTTAAGATGGAAACACTTATGGCATATACTGCCTTATGTTATAGGAAATTTGGTAATGATTCCCAGATTTTATTTAAGTAATTCATCAGAAAAACTTGCACTTTTTGAAAATTATAATGAACAATTTGAAATCATTTTTCTACATTTTTCTTTGCATATTCAATTTGCTATTTACATTATAATGGGGTTTATTGTTTTAAAAAGAGCCAAGAAAATTTTTGTAGAAAATTATTCTAGTGGTACTATAGAAACTTATAATTGGCTGTTTCAGTTCTTGCTTTTTATTGGAGTTTTATATAGCCTTGCTTTAATTAAAAATTTATTTAAATATTTTGGAGACAGAGATTCTTTTCAAATTTCAGAAATTATTTTAAGTAGTGTTACTTTATATTTTGTTTGCTGGTATGTTCTAAAAATTCTAAAATATCCTAATTTATTTAATGGTGTAAATTCTAAAATAGAATTGACCAAAAATTTGGATGAAAAACAAAATAAAGCAGATAATAAAGAACAAATTGAAAAACTTTCTTTATTTATGTCAACAAACAAACCGTATTTAAACCCTTCTTTAACATTAAGACATTTAGCCGAAGAAATTAAAATGAACTCAAGAGATTTATCGGTTTTAATCAATCAATATTTAGACAAACATTTTTTTGATTTTATAAATGAATATAGAATTGAAGAAGCTAAAGAAATTCTAAAAAATCCTGCAAAAAAAGAGATTACAGTTTTAGAAATCTTGTATGAAGTTGGTTTCAATTCCAAATCTTCATTTAATACTGCTTTTAAAAAACATACAGGTTTAACTCCTACTCAGTTTCGTAAAACATATTAATATCAAGCACTTAACATAAAGTCGAACGTTTGTAAAATAAAGTCGAACTGATTTCTTTTTTAGAAATTCGTTCGACTTTGTGCTTTCGGTCGCATAAAATTCTTTTCTGTTGCACATTTGTATCAACGAAAACAAAACCGATGAAAACAAATATGAAAAAAGTTTTAATTATGATTGCTTTTTTATTCAGTGGAATAATAACTGCACAAACGATTACAGGAAAAGTAACAGACAAAACAGAAGTTATTCCGTTTGCAAATGTTATTTTAAAAGACAACAATCAAAAAATAATTGCAGGAACTACAACCAACGATGCAGGAACTTTTGAACTAAAAATACCAAAGGGAACCTACACGTTAGAAATTAGTTTTTTAGGATATAAAAACTTTAAAAATGAAATAAATGTAGCTTCAAACCTAGATTTAGGAACAATTCTTCTCGAAGAAAACGCACAAGCTTTAGATGAAGTTTTGATAAAAACTGAAAAAAGTGTTATCGAAAGAAAAATAGATCGGTTGGTTTTTAATGTAGATAAAAGTATTGCTGCTGTTGGTGGAAATGGTGTTGATGTATTAAGAGTAACTCCAGGCATACAATTGCAAAATAATCAATTGTCTATTTTAGGAAGAGGAGCAACACAAGTAATGATTAATGGAAGATTATCTCCATTAGCTGGAGATGACTTAGTGGCATTTTTAAGTGGATTATCCGCTAGCGATATTGTAAAAATTGAAGTCATTACAAATCCACCAGCAAAATATGACGCATCAGGAAATGGAGGTTTAATCAATATTATTTTAAAGAAAGGGGTACAAAATTCTTGGAAAAACGCAACAACAATTTCTTACAATCAAAATAAATATAATTTTACAACCTTAAACAACAATTTTTTCTACAATAAAAATAAGGTTTCATTTTCTGCAAGCGTAAATGTAAGTCTAGGAGATTATGAAAATTTAGAAGGGTTAGAAATAGCATATCCTACAAATATTTGGGATATTGACATTGATGGAAAACAACAAAATGATCAATTATCCGGACGTTTTTTGTTTGATTATGCTGTTTCCGATAACACCTCTTTTGGTGTACAATATTTAGGAAATAATACAAAACCAGGTTTGGAAGCTACAACTACCTCAACCATTTTTGATACCAATAATAATTTAGAAAGAACTTTAAAAAACAATGCGCTAAATGACGTTGACAACAACAATCGTTCTGTAAATTTTCATATTATTTCTAAACTAGATTCCTTAGGAAAACAAGTTTCTTTTGATGCGGATTATTTTACATTTACTTCTAATAGAAATTTAGATTTCAATACAGAACAATTTGACATTCTGGGTAATTCTCAAGGCATAAGTTCATCAGCTTTAAACATTTCTAATCAAAAAATAGACAATTTTAGTTCTCAATTAGATATGAACCTTCCATTTGAAAAAGTAAATCTTTCTTATGGCATTAAAGCAAGTTTTACCAATACAGATAGTGGTGTTTTGTTTTTTGATACATTTTTTGGGTCTCCAATTTTAGATCAAAATCAATCTACAGATTTTAAATATAAAGAAAATGTTTTAGCGACTTATTTTTCTGGAAACACAAAATTAAACGACAAATTAACGATGCAATTTGGGTTGCGTTTTGAAGACACAAAAACCACAGGAATAAGCGCAGATATGAATCAGGAAAACATAAATAATTACAGTAAATTTTTTCCTACTTTGTTTTTATCTTATGCAAAAAACGAAAACAACAACTTCAATTTTTCTTATGGAAAAAGAATCAATAGACCGAATTTTAGAGATTTAAATCCGTTTCGTTTTTACATTAACGATAACAGTTACAGCGTTGGTAATCCGTTTTTACAGCCGTCTTTTTCAGATAATTTTGAGATTTCGCATTTGTATAAAAACAATTGGGGTACAAGTTTTTCGCTAAACATTACAACAGATGGTTTTGGAGTATTTTTTAATACAGATGTTGTAAACCAAGATCAAATTGTAACTAGAGAAAACTATTTTAAACAGTATACGTATCAATTACAAGAAAGTTTTTCATACAGTCCATTTTCCTGGTGGAAAATCCAGAATGATGCAAGGTTATTGGTATATATTACAGAACTAACAAAAAATATTGATGCAGAAATTAATAATGGAGTTCAATTTTACGCTGAATCTAACAACACATTTTCGCTAACTGAAAACACAAAATTGCAAGCAAATGCTTGGTACAGTTCTTTTCATAATGATGGTTTGTTTAGCCTTGGACAAATGTTTCACTTATCATTTGGTTTGCAACATAGTTTTAAAAACAACATAAAATTATCTATGCTATTTAGTGATGTTTTAGATACAGGAAGTTTAAGAGATTATAATTCTACAGTAAGTGGTATTGATCAAAGTTATTTTCAAAATGCTAGTTCTAGAAATTTTAGAGTATCGCTTTCTTACGATTTTGGAAACAAAAAAGTGAATGTTAAAAACAGACGTTTTAGTAATGATGATGAGCAAAGAAGAAGTAATTAAAACTTTCTGTAAAAACAAAAGAGGCTGTCTGAAAAGTTAATTTAAATGTTATTTAGAGCGAAGTCGAAAATCTATATAATTGATTTCCGAAAAATAGGATTTATCCATTGTAGAAATGACAAATTTTAATACTTTTTATACAGTCTCTTTGTATGTAATTTTTACTCTCCTTTCAATCCATTCCACCCCTTAGCTTTCAACTCAATTTCTTGATTAGCTCTTGTAATCAATTGTAAACCTTGGTTTTCGGTAGTAATATAGCTAATACTATAGAGGTTTGTGTTTCCTTTTATTAACAAGTAAAATAAAATTTGTATATTAGAATCATCAACATAAAAAATTACCTTTGTAAATCTAATAGTAATAATTATGAGTACGCAAGCAGATTTAAAATGGATACAAAAAGAACTTCAAGAATTAGAAGACCCAGCACTTATTGAAGTTTTTAAAAAAATGCTTAAAAGCAGGAAAAAAGTAGCTTCAAAAAGAATTGATATTCATCAATATAATAAAGAATTAGATACTTCTATTGCTCAGATTAAAACAGGAGAAACCTATACACATCAGCAAATGGGCGAACGTATTAAAAAATGGTCAGAACAATAATTTGGACTCACCAAGCTGATGCGGATTTAAATAACGCTTTTCTAGCGTTATTAGAGCAAACGGAGTCTCTTGGAATAACAGCGAGAGTAATTGGTGAAATTTACGAATCCACTACAATACTCGCTGAAAATGCAGAAATCTATAAATTAGATGCTCTAAAAACAAACAATAAAGGAAATATTAGAGCTTACGAAAAGCATAGTTACAGAATTTCTTATATTATAGAGACAATAGCAATATTTATTATTAGAATACGCTATGCAAGAAAAGAACCTAAAGAATATTAACTACATATTTTTCAAACCATTCCAACCCTGAGTCTTCAACTCAATTTCTTGATTTGCTCTTGTAACCAATTGTAAACCTTGGTTTTCGGCAGTAATATAGCTAATACTATAGAGGTTTGTGTTTCCTTTTATTAACAAGTAAAATAAAATTTGTATATTAGAATCATCAACATAAAAAATCACCTTTGTAAATCTAATAGTAATAATTATGAGTACGCATACAGGTTTAAAATGAAATTACATTCTTATCTGAACATTGTTTTTACTGCTATAATTGTGCTATTTGATGCTAATATAAACGCACAAAAAAGCAATTGTAATAATTATGATATACGGAAACCAAGCTCAATTACAATGCCTTTTAACCCTAAAATATTAGATTTAGACTGAAATCAAAATTTAACAAGATTTTTGCTGAAGGCATAAACAGATGCTCATTTTGATAAAAGCAAGATTATTAGAACTCTTTTTTGAAAAAATTAAAATTTGCTTAAAAAAACAAACTTAAGAAAAGATAGGTCAAGCAGAAAAAATTAAGTAACTTTCAAAAAACTTATTGCTATGAAAAAACTAATGCTTTTCGCTTTTTTGTCATTTTTTTTGTTTAAAACAGTTAGTGCACAGGAACCAAGTATAGGCAAGACTAAGCATTCTTTTAAAGAATGGAATTTTGGGCTTGCTTCGGTTAGTGATCTTGTATTTCCTGGTACGTCATTCCTTTGGGGTAAAACATTCATTAATGAAAACAACACAATTTTTGAATATCAAGCAGGTTTTGCACTTCCAACAATTGTAACTGGTAAAATAGGAGTTGGTAAAAAATTTAATGATATTAACGTAATTGTTGGGGTAAGACCTTTTCCTTTTCAATTTTACTTACAATCTAGTTTTAAACCTAGCAAAAAGGGATACTGGATTACTTCTATAGAGTTTAATCCATTTAGTTCTTCAGATTCAGAGCTTGCCACTCATTGGATTTTAAATTTTGGTTACAGATGGAATATTAATCAGAAGTAAGTTCTTCAATATTTTTGTCAGAACTACAACTTTTTACTCATTCTTCATCGCATTCCAACCTTGAGCCTTCAACTCAATTTCTTGACCAGCTCTTGTAATTAATTGCAAACCTTGGTTTTCTGCAGTAACATGCCCAATAATCGAAAAATGTGGATTTCCCTTTATCTTATCAAAATCAGCAATTGGCACTGTAAATAAAAGTTCATAATCTTCACCTCCACTTAAAGCCACCATGGTAGAATCTAGTTCAAACTCCTCACAAGTAGCAATTACTTGCGGATCTAAAGGCAATTTATCTTCATACACTTTACAACCTACTTTGCTTTGTGTGCAAATATGAAAAAGCTCTGAAGATAATCCATCAGAGATATCTATCATACTCGTTGGTTTTACTTCTAATTCTTTTAAAATACCTGCAATATCTTTTCTTGCTTCAGGTTTTAATTGACGTTCAATTAAATAGGTGTAATTGTCTAAATCTGGCTGATTGTTTGGGTCAACTTTAAAAACCTGTTTTTCTCTTTCTAACACTTGTAAGCCTAAATATGCCGCGCCTAAATCACCAGAAACCACAATTAAATCGGTTTCTTTGGCAGTGTTTCTATACACCACATCCTCTTTATTGGCTTTACCAATGGCAGTCACAGAAATTAAAATTCCTTTGGTAGATGAGGTGGTATCTCCACCAATTAAATCCACTTGATACGTTTCACAAGCCAACTGAATTCCTGCATACAATTCTTCAATTGCTTCTAAAGGAAAACGATTAGAAACCGCAATAGAAACCGTAATTTGTTCTGCAACACCATTCATGGCATACACATCCGATAAATTTACCATCACTGATTTGTATCCTAAATGCTTTAATGGCATATAACTTAAATCGAAATGCACACCCTCTATCAACAAATCTGTGGTGACTAAAGTTTGTTTTTCAGATGCATCTAAAACAGCTGCATCATCTCCAACACCCTTAATCGTAGATGAATTTGCCACTTTAAAATATTTTGTAATATGATTGATCAGGCCAAATTCTCCTAATTCAGCCAACGATGTTTTACTTTGGTTTTTGTCTTCTAACATACTGCAAAGATAGTTACAATCTAAAAATTGAAAGACCTACTTTAACAGAGATTTTTTAAGAATTCAAATTATAAAACATTATTTTTGAACTGAAAATTGCATGCAATACTAAAAACAGTATTCCTATGTTCTTAGTTTTGCATAATTAAACTAATTTCTAAAAAAATATAATGATTAAAAGAATTCTTTTTTTGTTTGTCTTGGTAGCACTAAGTTGCTCCAAAAATGATGTTGAAACTCCAACGATTTCACCTGAAGTTCCAGAAGTTCCCGAAGATGTAAAAGGAAAATGCGTAAACGGTGTAGCTGACGGTTATCCTTGTGATGGCTATGATTTATTGGCGCAAATAGATTTAAACGGTTTAGATTTGTCTAATACGCCACCTAATAATTTAAGCGGGAGTGATTCTTGGGGTTGGACAGACCCAACGAACAATAAAGAATATGCACTTATCTGCTTAAACACAGGGGTATCAATGGTAGATATTAGCACACCAACAGAACCTTTTGTCGTTGGGTTTTTACCTACAGAAACTGTTAATAGCGATTGGAGAGATGTAAAAGTATATAACAATCATGCTTTTATTGTAAGTGAAGCCAATGATCACGGAATGCAAGTTTTCGATTTAACGCGATTAAGAGGGGTTGCAAATCCGCCACAAGTTTTTTCTCCAGATTTTACCTTTACAAACTTTGGCAGTGCTCACAACGTAGTTATTAATGAGGATAATGGATATGCATATCCTGTGGGCACTAGCAGAAATGGTACCTATAAAGGCGGCCCATTGTTTATTAATATTCAAGACGCTCTCAATCCAATCGATGAAGGTGGGTTTACCAATTATGCGCACGATGCGCAAGTAGTAACTTACAACGGACCTGACACAGAACATGTGGGCAAAGAAATTTTAATTGGTAGCAATGAAACGGAAGTTGTAATTGTAGATATTTCTGATAAAAGCAATCCTATTCAGTTATCAGCAATCAGTTACTCAAATGTGCGTTATACGCATCAAGGATGGTTCACCGAAGATTTTAACTATTTTATTTTGGGGGATGAACTAGATGAATTTCGTCTAGGAAACAAAACCAGGAGTATTATTTTTGATTTTAAAGACTTAGACAACCCTAAACTTCATTTCGAATATTTAGGAACCACAGATGCCATCGACCATAACGGCTATGTAAAAGATAATATCTATTATCAAGCAAATTATACCGCAGGTGTTAGGATGCTAGATATTTCTGACATTGAAAATAAAATAATGACAGAAGTTGGTTTTTTCGACACACACCCAACAAATAATTTGGCACAATTTAACGGAGCTTGGAATGTATATCCCTATTTTGAAAGCAATGTCATTGTCATCAGTGACATTGAAAGAGGATTGTTTCTGATTAAAAAATCAGAATAATAATGGTAACCAATCGATGAAAAAAATTTGCTACATTGTAATACTAACACTCTTCATTTATTGTTCAAAAGACGATTTAACAGAAAATCCATCCATAAATTCCAATACCATTGAATTTACAAAAACCTTTGGAGGTTCTAAAAATGATCGTCATCAATCGGTTGTAAAAACTTCGGATGGTGGTTACGCAATTTTAGGCTACACACAAAGTAATGATTTTGATATCACTACAAAAACCAACGAAAGTTTTGATTTTTGGGTGCTAAAATTTTCTTCGGATGACACGTTACTTTGGTCCAAAACTTTTGGAGGTTCAGATGATGATCGAGGTGCAGATATAATTGCCACTTCCGATGGTGGTTTCGCACTTCTTGGCTACAGCAAAAGTTCTGATAATGATGTTACTTCTAATGCCGGTGCTCAAGATTTTTGGCTACTTAAAATTAGTGAAAATGGCACTGTGTTATGGCAAAAAACATTTGGATATGCTGGCGCAGATTTTGGAAGCGCCTTACTACAAACCCAAGATAACGGCTATCTTATTACCGGCGTTCTAGATGTTTCGGCATCCAACGGACAAGGGAATTCTAAAGCAGCTCAAAAACATGCTGGCGGCGATATTTGGGCATTAAAACTAAACAATTCTGGAGATTTAGAATGGAGCAACTATTATGGAGGCTCTTTTACAGATACACCTTTTGGTGCTGTAGAAACTGCGGACGGCAATTATATAATTGCGGCTTCTTCAGACAGTGAAGATTTTAATATTTCTAACCCTAAAGGCGGATATGATTTCTGGATTCTAAAAATAGCTTCGGATGGAAGTTTAATTTGGGAGAAAAGTTTTGGAGGTTCAGAAATTGACGAAGCAAGGGCTATTTCAGCCACGAATGATGGTAATTTTATGGTGGTGGGTGATACTAGAAGTTCTGACAAAGATGTGAGCAACAACAAGGGTGGTGCAGATTTATGGATGGTTAAAATTACTCCCGATGGAGATTTAATTTGGGAAAAAACCTTGGGAGCCTCTAGTTTTGATGTAGCCCGTGCCATTTCTAAAACAGCCGATAATGGCTTTATCATCGCAGGAAATTCTAGAAGTTCTGATGCCAGTTTTACCAATCAAGGTCAAAATGATGCTTGGGTTTTAAAAGTAGATGCAAACGGAACTATTCTTTGGCAAAAATTTATTGGAGGTTTAGAAAATGATTTGTTATTTGATGTCATTACACTGAACAATCAATCCGTCATCGCAGTTGGGGAAAGTACCAGCAATAACGGAGATATTACGGAAAATAAAGGGTTTTCAGACGGGCTTATCATCAAAATAAAATAGATTATGAAAAAAATAATTAGCACATTTTTAATACTACTTGTTTTTTCTTCTTGTGATGAAAAAACAGATTGCTGTGTAAACTTTGAACCTGTAAAGGTTACTTTTAAATTTACCCAAAATTGGGATGGTATTCCAGTAACTTCATCCGATTTTAATAATTTTAAATTCACCACTCAAAATGGAGAAACTGTCAGTATCGAAAAATTAAGATATGTACTTTCTACTTTTTCTGTAGGGAGTGTAATCAAAAATTATCATTTGATCAATATTGGAGAAAATACGGGTTCTGAACTTACTTTTGAAGAGATTCCGCAAGGTTCTAATTTCTTACAATTTACGTTTGGTTTTACAGATGCAAACAACATCGATGGTGTGTATCAAGATTTAAATTCGGTTTCTTTCAATGTTCCAGGAATGTTAGGAGGTGGCTATCATTACATGCAGTTTGATGGTAAATACAAAGACACCAATAATGCTGATGCCAACTTTAATTATCATGCCATTAGAGCTGTAAACAGAACAGATCCTGCTAATTTAATTTTTCAAGACACTTCTTTTGAGGTTGATATGGGAACTTTCGATTTAAAAAATGATACGACCATAGAAATTAAAATGAATATCGCAGAATGGTTTAAAAATCCTAATTCTTGGAATTTAAACGAACTAAACACTGTTTTAATGCCTAATTTTGAAGCGCAAAAAATGATGAGTGATAATGGTAAAAGCGTGTTTTCTGTTGGAGTTGTAACACCCTAATATTGGGATTTTAAATTCGTTAATACCAAAAAATAACATGTTCAAAAAGTATCTATTTCTTCTTTGCTTTTTTCTTTTGATGCGTTGCGCATCCAAAGAAGAAGAAATCTATACACCTATTTCATACACTTTAGAAGTTCCTCAATTATTTGCAGATAAATTAATTGCCCCTGTAATCCCAGCAAACAATCCTTTAACAGAAGAAGGTATTGCTTTAGGAAAAAAGTTATTCTTTGATAAAATTCTTTCCGGTGATGAAACTCAATCTTGTGCAAGTTGCCACAATCCTCAAAATGCATTTGCAGAGAATCAACAATTTAGCAACGGAATTGACGATAAACTTGGCTTTAGAAACGCCATGCCCTTGTTTAATTTAGCTTGGAATTTTGACGAACTCTTTAATTGGGACGGAAAAGAATTTAGTTTAGAAAAACAAGCTTTTGAGCCTGTTTCAAATCCTATAGAGATGCATGCAAATTGGAAAGATGTTGAAAGAAGATTGCAAAATCATCCAGAATACCCAACCTTATTTTTACAAGCTTTCGGAAATTTAGAAATAGACTCAGTAGCAGTAACCAAAGCCCTTGCACAATTTGAAAGAACCATTATTTCTGGAAACTCAAAATTTGATCAATATTTAAGAGGGGAAACTACTTTAACCCCGCAAGAACAAAACGGTTTCAATATTTTTATGGATGAAGCCAAAGGCGATTGTTTTCATTGCCATGGCAGTAACAACAATCCTTTATGGACCGATAACCAATTTCATAATAATGGTTTAGACTCCAGTTTTTCTGATGTAGGTTTAGGCGCCGTAACCGGAGATCCTGCAGATCATGGAAAATTTAAATCACCATCCATCAGAAATTTAGCTTTTACAGCACCTTATATGCATGATGGCAGGTTTACAACTTTAGAAGAAGTCATCAATCATTATTCAGAAGGGCTGCAACCCTCATCAACAATAGACCCTTTAATGAAAAAAGTAAACGAAGGTGGCGTGCAACTCTCTGATGAAGAAAAAGCAGACTTAAAAGCCTTTTTATTGTCGCTTTCAGACTTCGATTTTATCAATAATTCTGCACTTCAAGAATAATCAATAAAGCCAATAGGTTTATTAGCTTTGTTAATGAAAGTTTAACTTTATTTATCAACTTATATCGTATATTTGCCCACAATTTAGATTTAATCTATTTAAAGATATGATAAAAGTTTCAGACACAGCAAAGAAAAAAGTCATAGAATTAATGACTGATGATGGCTTTGACGCTACAACCGATTTTGTAAGAGTGGGCGTAAAAAGCGGTGGGTGTTCGGGGTTATCTTATGATTTAACTTTCGATAACAAACAATCCGAAAACGATAAGCTTTTTGAGGAAAATAACGTAAAAATTATTGTTGATAAAAAAAGCTTTTTATATTTAATTGGCACAACCTTAGAATATTCAGGTGGTTTAAACGGAAAAGGTTTTGTTTTTAACAACCCGAATGCCAACAGAACTTGTGGATGTGGGGAATCATTCTCTCTGTAAACAAGTTTAAAATTTAAGGTTTAAGATTTAAAGTTATGGCTACTGTTAAAATATTTGAAGATTTAGAAATTTGGAAACTTTCCAGAATTCTTTGTAATGATATTAATACGGTCGCAAATAATACAGGATTAAAAAAAGATTACAGATTATATAATTAAATTGATGGTTCTTCTGGTTCAGTCATGGACAATATTGCAGAAGGATTTGAAAGAAATGGGAACAAAGAGTTTATTCAATTTTTATCAATCGCAAAAGCATCTTGTGGA
Organism: Polaribacter litorisediminis; assembly: GCF_019968605.1. NCBI lineage: Bacteria > Pseudomonadati > Bacteroidota > Flavobacteriia > Flavobacteriales > Flavobacteriaceae > Polaribacter > Polaribacter litorisediminis. The sequence continues at coordinate 3,820,684 of NZ_CP082966.1, read as the reverse complement.
GAAACAAGGTCTCAATTATATAGAGTTTTTAATAGGAATTATATTAATGAAAAAGATTTTAATAACTTAAAAGAACAATCATTGGTTTTAAGCAAGATGATTGGTGAATTTATAAATTATTTAAAGAAAAGTGAACTTAAAGGAAGCAAATACAAAAGCTAATAAGCACAACTTTAAACTTTAAATTCAAAACTTTGAACTATGAAGTATACCGAAGACGATTTAGAATTAGAATTAAAAACCAAAGAATATGCCTATGGTTTTTATACAGATATAGAAAGTGATACATTTCCAATAGGTTTAAGTGAAGATGTTGTGAGAGCAATTTCTAAAAAGAAAAACGAGCCAGAATGGATGACAAACTGGCGTTTGGAAGCTTACAGAGTTTGGGAAAAAATGGAAGAACCAGAATGGGCAAATGTGCATTATGAAAAGCCAAAATTTCAAGACATTGCTTATTATTCTGCTCCAAAAAAGAAACCAAAATTAAACTCTTTAGATGAAGTGGACCCTGAATTGTTAGACACTTTTAAACGTTTAGGAATTTCTTTAGACGAACAAAAGAAATTAGCCAATGTGGCGGTAGATATCGTCATGGATTCTGTTTCTGTTGCCACTACATTTAAGAAAACCTTGGGCGAAAAAGGAATTATTTTTATGCCAATTTCTGAAGCAATTCAAGAACACCCAGAATTAGTTCGAAAATATTTAGGAACAATTGTACCAACAAGCGATAACTTTTATGCAGCATTAAACTCGGCAGTTTTTTCTGACGGATCTTTCTGTTACATTCCAAAAGGTGTTCGTTGCCCAATGGAATTATCAACCTATTTTAGAATTAATGAAGGCGGAACAGGGCAGTTTGAAAGAACGCTTGTGGTTGCAGATAAAGGTAGTTATGTTTCTTATTTAGAAGGCTGTACAGCGCCAAGTAGAGATGAAAATCAATTGCATGCGGCGGTTGTGGAGCTCATTGCCATGGACGATGCAGAAATTAAATATTCTACAGTACAAAACTGGTATCCAGGTAACAAAGAAGGTAAAGGAGGCGTTTACAATTTTGTAACCAAGAGAGGTTTGTGTGAAACCAACGCAAAAATTTCTTGGACGCAAGTAGAAACGGGTTCTGCTGTAACTTGGAAATACCCAAGTTGTGTTTTAAAAGGAAACAATTCTATCGGTGAATTTTATTCGATTGCAGTAACCAACAATCATCAACAAGCAGATACAGGAACAAAAATGATTCATTTGGGGAAAAACACCAAATCGACCATTATTTCTAAAGGTATTTCTGCCGGAAATTCACAAAATTCCTACAGAGGTTTAGTACAAATAAATGCAAGAGCAGAAAATGCCCGTAACTTTTCTCAGTGTGATTCTTTATTAATGGGTAATGCTTGTGGTGCACACACGTTTCCTTATATCGAAGTTAAAAATAAAACAGCCCAAGTAGAACATGAAGCAACTACCAGTAAAATTGGTGAAGAGCAATTGTTTTATTGCAATCAACGAGGCATTGATACTGAAAAAGCAATCGCGCTAATCGTAAACGGATTCAGTAAAGAAGTGCTTAATAAACTGCCGATGGAATTTGCTGTGGAGGCTCAAAAATTACTAGAAATTAGTTTAGAAGGTTCTGTAGGATAGGCTATTGAGGTTCCCCAAAGATATTTAGAAATTAAAAAGTATAAAAAATAAGATATTTATATCATGTTAAAAATCAACAATTTACACGCTTCTATTGAAGGAAAATCAATTTTAAAAGGATTAAATTTAGAGGTGAAAGCAGGAGAGGTTCATGCAATTATGGGACCAAATGGTGCAGGAAAAAGTACCTTGGCAAACATCATTGCGGGTAAGGAAGAGTATGAAGTTTCTAACGGAATCATAGAATTAAACGATGAAGATATTAGTGAATTGGCTCCTGAAGAAAGAGCTCATAACGGTGTGTTTTTATCTTTTCAATATCCGGTAGAAATTCCTGGAGTTTCTGTAACCAACTTTATAAAAACTGCTATTAACGAAACTCGTAAAGCCAAAGGTTTAGAAGACATGCCTGCCAAAGATATGCTGAAAATGATTCGTGAAAAATCTGAATTGTTAGAAATAGACCGTAAATTTTTATCACGTTCTTTAAACGAAGGTTTTTCTGGTGGAGAAAAGAAACGGAATGAAATCTTTCAAATGGCAATGTTAGAACCAAAATTAGCCATTTTAGACGAAACAGATTCTGGTTTAGATATTGATGCTTTGCGTATTGTTGCCAATGGCGTAAACAAACTAAAATCTAAAGACAATGCAGTGATTGTGATTACTCATTATCAACGTTTATTAGATTATATTGTTCCTGATTTTGTACACGTTTTGCACGATGGTAAAATCGTAAAAACAGGTGATGCTTCTTTGGCTTTAGAATTAGAAGCAAAAGGCTATGACTGGTTGAAGCAAGAATTGGTTTAAAATAGTTTAAAAGGTTTCTTTAGTATAAAGTTTCACGTTTTAGCGACGATAAAAAGATTTGAAGATTTAGAAATATGGCAAGAGGCGAGACTGTTATCTAAAAAGATAATCCTAATTTCTAAAAGTACTGAGCTAAAAAACGACTTTAGATTTAAAGACCAAATTAAATCTTCTTCAGGTTCTATAATGGACAATATTGCAGAAGGTTTTGAAAGAGATGGAAACCTAGAATTTAGACAATTTTTATCCATCGCAAAAGGTTGGTGAAACTCGATCTCAATGTTATCGTCTCTTTGATTCGAACTATATATCTGAAAGAGACTTGGAAAAACTAGTAGACGAGTGTGTAAAACTAAGTAAAAAGATAGCTAACTTTATTAGTTATCTAAATAAAAAGGATTTTAAAGGAACTAAATTCAAGTAGCACCACTTGAAACAAAAGAAACTTAAAACCTGAAACATAACAACAATGGAATTAAAAGACAAAATATTATCTTCTTACGTCGCTTTTGAAAATGGAGTGGACATGAATTCTGATATTCACGAAATTAGATCTAAAGCTTTAGAAAATTTTGAAAAGTTGGGTTTCCCAACTAAAAAGTTAGAGGCTTGGAAATATACCTCGTTAAATAGCATTTTAAAAAATGATTTTAGCATATTTCCTGATAGAGGAAGATCTGTTGAACTAGCAGATGTAAAAAAATATTTTATTCACGATATAGATGCGTATAAAGTAGTTTTTATTGATGGCAAATACAGCTCTTTTCTGTCTGCAACAACACATGAAAATTTTGATGTTTGCCTAATGTCATCAGCCTTAAACAAACCTAAATACAAAGCGGTTATTGATAAATATTTTAACAAAATTGCAAAGCAAGATAATTTAACAAGCTTAAATACAGCATTTGCTACAGAAGGTGCTTACATCTATATTCCTAAAAATATAGAGGTTCAAAAACCGATACAAATTATCAATTTTACAACAGGCTCTGAACATGCAACAATGACGCAGCCTCGGAACTTAATTGTGGTTGAAGAAAACTCTCATGTTCAGATCATTGAACGCCATCAAAGCTTAACATCAAACGCAGTTTTAACAAATTCGGTTACAGAAATTTATGCAGCAAAAAGTGCTACGGTAGATGTGTATAAAATTCAAAATGATGACTTAAACGCTTCGTTGATAGATAATACATACGTCAACCAAAGATCAAATAGTGTAGCCTCGGTGCATACATTTTCTTTTGGAGGAAATATTACTAGAAATAACTTAAACTTCTATCAAAATGGAGAACATATCGATTCTATTTTAAAAGGAGTTACCATTCTTGAAGGAAAACAACATGTAGACCACCATACTTTAGTGCATCATATTGAGCCAAATTGCGAATCTCATCAAGATTATAAAGGAATTTATGATGAGCGTTCTACGGGGGTTTTTAACGGAAAAGTAATTGTAAATAAGGAAGCTCAAAAAACAAATGCGTATCAAAAAAACAACAATGTTTTAGTGAGTGATAGAGCAACAATCAATGCAAAACCTCAACTAGAAATTTTTGCTGATGATGTAAAATGTTCCCATGGTTGTACCATTGGCCAACTAGATGATAATGCATTGTTTTACATGCAACAACGTGGAATTCCGCAAAAAGAAGGAAAAGCTTTATTAATGTATGCTTTTGCAAATACTGTTTTAGAAAGCGTAAAAATCCCAGAAGTAAAATCTAGAATTACCAAAATAATTGCCAATAAATTAGGCGTTAACATTGGTTTTAATTTATAATCAATAGGTTAATTTATTTTATACCATACAAACCACGCAATTTGCGTGGTTTTTTTCTTTGATATTTTTTTTACTACCTTTAAAAGCGGAGAAAGGTTTCCAATTGGGCGCCATTTGAATATACATTGCTCTTTAAACAACTAAAAAATCATGAACAAAACAATAAAAACAGTTTTACTATTTGCAGGTGTTATTTTATTGGTTTACGGAATTTATACCCTAGTAATACCAGAAACTAAAGTTTCTATTGGAGATATAGATTTAGTTAGCGTACAAGACAATACCAACTCTTATATTACCATCGGTTTAGGAATTTTGGCAGTTGCTTTAAGTTTGATTAAAGAGAAGAGTTCTTAATTCTATAGCACTCTTTTATCTATGGTTTGTTCCATGAATTACAAACTTAAATTAATAAATAATTACTGACCAAAAAAATCTGTGAAGATTTTAGTAAGTAAGCAATAAATTATATATGTTCTTGTGTACTGACTTTTTCTTTCCACAAACTTGATAGCGTTGGCAAAAACATACTCTTTTGCAATTTTTGGCTTGTTTGGTTGACTGAACCCAATTGCAAATGAGAATGGATTTTAGTGTTGACTTACACGCATAGTTTTATTAGTTTACAATCTATTAATTTAGCAGGATTATCTGGGTCTTTTATATGTTTATCCTCAATACTAAATCCGTTTTCTTTAATTGTTTCAAGTTTAGTTTTACTTTCTTTTGGAAAACCATTATATTTTTCTGTTGGAATTATGCAAACTAATTCAAAGTCTTTACCAGTAGGTTCGTGTAAATAATTAAATACTTTTCGTGCATTTTCAATTTGCCACATTCCTCTAATTCTCAAATTTGTTATTCCTAATGGGTCAACTTGATTTACTCTTCCCAATTCCTTTGTATCTGCAAAAACAACGTCTGGAATCGTTTTAATTCCATCAGAAATAGTTGTTTTAATTCTTTGGTAAGTTTCGTGTTTAGCTGCGTAAGAATTACCATAAACCATCCACAAAGATTTTACACTTGTATCTGTCGTATGCCCAACGCAATAAATTAAATCCTTAATTGTCCAATCTTCACACTCTTTACATTCCTTTGTAATCATAGGACTTGTGTGTCTTAAATCAGTTTTTGGATAACTACTATTTAAAGCTAAACTTGTATTTGCACTTTGAGTTTTTTTAACTTCAATAGCATCTCCACCTTTTATCATAATATCAGGCGGATTATTTTGAGATCCTAACCAAGAAAATTCTTGATTATAAGTTTGCATTCTTTTTAATTCGTCTTTTATTCCAAATGTTCCTGCAAAAGCGTCTTTAATATAACTTTCAAGAGCTTCTCCCATATTATTAGCTCTATTTATATATGAAAATTGAATTTTTACACTTTCGAGAAAGCGAGACAATAACCTAAACTTTACATTTTTCAATATCCAATTAGTAAAATTACTTTAAAACTTCATTACTTTTCAGGTTGTGTTTATCAGAATTTATTTTGTCTTCAACTTCTCAATAAAACAATGTATTACTTCTTGTATTTCAGAGGTTATTCCTAATGACCTTGAAAAAAATTGGTAATTAATCTTGATTATAATTAGTTATTTCAAATTCAATTTCTTCTATCCAATTCTCAATATTATTTTTTTCACTATTAAATTTTGAAGATAATTCTTGTTTCACATTTGAATAAAGTAAGGTTGAAAGTTCTTGTAACTTCTTTTTTACTTCATCACATTTATCTAAAGTTTTTGCATAATCTATATTCATTAAGCTGCTATTTTATTCTTTTCAATAAATTTCATTTTTGGTGCCTGTGGATGAAGTGGTGCGTGTCTTCCTCCAGCTTGAATTGTAAAAGATTGTTCGTCCCAACTTCTTACTCTATTTCTTGACATATAAATGGTTGAAAAACTACCAATCATATATTCGTGATTTGGAACAGAACAATTATTTCCGTTTGTATTATTAAACTCTAATGCAGGTAAAACACCTTCTTTTAAATCTGTTATAATTTCTTCAAGTGCTATTTTAGGAAAAGTTTCAGTTGGGAATTGATATTTAAAGTTCAAGTCTTTTCTAATTCCAATAAAAAACACTCTTTTTCTGTCCTGAGGAACATTGTAATCAGATGCATTTAGCATTTGAAAAGAAAGTTCATAACCTATTCCTGCGTTTCTAAAAAGTTTTTTTATTCCTTCTAAAGCTTCTGTATGTTTTGAAATTAGCATTCCACTAACATTTTCTGCTAAAAAGAATTTTGGCTGTTTTGCTTCTAATATTCTGATGAAGTCGTAGAATAACTGACCTCTTTTATCTTTAATTCCTCTTGCTGCTCCAGCTTCACTCCAACTTTGACAAGGTGGACCACCAATTATTCCATCACACTCCGGAACTTCGTCAACTGGAACATTAACAATGCTTCTTTTGTCAAGAATTGTATTTGGATGATTCTTTTCATAAGTTTCCCAAATTTCTTTATCATATTCGTTTGCCCAAATAACATTAAAACCTGCTTGCTGAAAGCCTAAGTCAAGTCCGCCAGCTCCTGCGAAAAAAGATACTATTTTCATATTTTATTTTGTTTGAAGTGATTTATTAAGTGTTCTGCGGTATTCTGCTTTTTCCTCCGCAACTTGCAAAAGTTGTTTTGTGCAATTCGTTTCGTAAATATGCTTTCCAATTTGGTCGGTCAAATATTCATTGCTCAATTCTGTAAGATCGATTTTGAAGATTTTCGCAAGTTTTGGTAAACGTTTTTCGTCAAAATCTCTTTTTCCATTCTCAATTTTACTCAAATTTGCAGAGTCCAAATTCAGTTTCGCTGCAAGTTGAGTTAAAGTCAACTCGTTTTGTTTTCGTAATAATCGAATGTACTCTCCAAAAGTGGTATTCATAAGACTTGTCATTTTTTGACAAATATAAACATTTTAATTTAAAATATTCAATTCTAGCGTTGGTAAAAACCAAAAGCACAAAAATAGTTGACTGGTTTTAGCTTTTGTAGCACTCTTTTTAAATATTATATGTCCTTTTTAGTCCTATAATGCCGTCATAAATCGGTTCTGTTTCGCTTCCTTTTTATTGAAAAAAATGGCCGCAAAAAATGTTATACTGCTTATTTTTTAATTTCAATGCTTCAAAAAATAATACAATAAAGGTCAGTAGATACCTACCTATAAATTTTAATCTTTAAATAATTAAGGAAAAAAATAACTATATTTAGTACTTATAATTTACAACACTTTTTTATGAGAAAATTAGAGCTTTTATCATTTACATTTTATATCCTGTTTATATCAATTTCTTTGGGTCAAGGTAGAAAAATGTATGTCGATAATTTCAGTAATATACTAGGCTCTTATACTCTAGAAAAAGAATTATTAGAATTTGTAGATAAAAATGATATCGAAGAAATCATTCTATATGACCTGAATAAAGTGCATAAAAGGTTTCCTTTGGGCGATGCATCTCAAAACGGACTTCTTGCAAAATTTATTGCAAAAGCAAAAAAAGAACACCATGTAAAAAGTGTAAGTGCCTCTGGCGAAACTGGTAACTTTTTCATTAAAGCTATTCACCCTTATAATGTATCTAGAACAAAACAAGAAGAACGATTTGATGTCTACAATCTTGAGTATGAATATTGGAATAAAAAACAATCGTTGGACGGAGGTTATTATTGCGAAACCTATTTAAAAAAGGCCAATATGTCTTGTAATAGAGAGAGTTCTTTTAAGTACTATATAAACTCTCTATTTGTTATGAAAAGTTTAGCTGAAGACGCAAACATAGATATAAAAATAGAAGCTTATGTGGGTAAATTTACACGGCAAGAAGCCGATCAAATAAGTAAACATGTAGATATGTTGCTGGTTCATGATTATGTAGAAGACCCCAAATACAGTTATTTATATGTAAAAGAAAGACTAAATCATTTAGATGCAATCCATTCTCATATTGAAATTTCTATCTTGTTTTCTGAAGAAAATAATTTCATGGGTAAATGGTTAAGAAATCATGAATTTGAAGAAGCGGAAAGAATATTTTTTACAGAGCTAGAAAAAAAACAAATTGCATTAGAAGAACATTTAAACTTTCAAGGATTTACATACTATAACTATAGTTTTTTTAAAAGGAACCTAAAGAAAATAAAATCGCTGAACAAATATTAATTTGATATGGAATACTCTCCAAAACTCCTTTCAAAAATTTATGCAAACCACATCATACACCAAAATTGATGTTATTTATTTGATATTTTTTATAATTTCACTCAATAACAAATCAACATCAGCGTTTTTAGTTAAGCCCATTCTAACCACCACCAAATCTTTATCCGGCAAAATATATACGTTTTGTCCTTGATACCCGCTAAAGAAATACATGTTTTTTGGCACATTAGGATACGTTTTCCCTGCATTTAACCAAATTTGACCACCATACTGACCGTCTGATGTTGGCGTTGGCGTAGTCGCGTATTTTACCCATTCTTTTGTAAAAAGTTGTTTACCTTTCCAATGACCATTATGTAAATACAGCAGTCCTAATTTAGACCAATCTCTAGCGGTTGCCCAAGCATAAGAAGAGCCTACATAATTGCCTGCCAAATCAGTTTCTACAAGCATCGAATTCATGCCAATTTTATCAATTAAATCTGCATACCAAAAATCTAAATATTCTTGGTGTGTTTGAAACTGCTTTCTTAAAATTCCTGATAATAAATTAGTGGTTCCGGAAGAGTAATACCAACTTTCGTTGGGTGCACCTACCAATGGTTTTTTTATTTGACTTTTAGTCATATCTCGTTCTAAAAACAACATTTTAGAAACATCAGAAATCGTGTTATAATCTTCATTCCACTCTAAACCAGAATTCATTTGTAATAAATTATGAATTGTTATTTGACTTCTTTCGTCATTTTGCCAATCGTTAAAGGGAGCTTTATCGAAAACATTCATTTTATTTTGATGTTCTAACACACCGAATAAAGTACCTACAATACTTTTGGTCATAGACCATCCTAAAATTTTAGACTCCTGGTCAAAACCAGCTGCATATCGTTCTGCAATAATTTGGTTTTTATACACTACAACTGCCGCTCTTGTTTTATTTTCAGGATCAAATAATACATCCAAAGCATTCTCTAGTTGCTCATAATCAACATTCGTGAAAACCGTGTCTTTTTGCGCCGCATTCCCATACGGAAAAGGTGTATCATTATCTGGAACTCCTCTTTTTGGTGCCAAATAACTTTTATGTATATCTTCCTCTTTTAGTGCTACCACACTTCCAGTTCCTTCCCTGTAAAAAGATGTTCTACTCAGCAAACCAAAAACGCTAGAAATAACAGCTTTTTTAGGCATCTGTACTTGATCACTTGCCAAATTAATCGGAGAAAAATTATTATCTGTTGTATCTGTAAACGCTAAAGATCTATTTGCTACAAAAACAGATGAAGCTGCATTTTTAGCAGAATAACCTGCAATAATATTTAATTTTGGATAATTGTAAACAACAACAATTGTAATAAATACCGCTACTAAAAGTAGCATTCGCTTGAAAATTTTCATGATTAAAAAAGAATTTGATGATGTAAAAATAAGAAATTCATATTGGCTTTGTTATTCGTTTAAAAAATCAACCTTTATCTTTGCAATTAAATATGTTTTGTATGATGAATGTTGATAAAATTCGCGCTGATTTTCCAATCCTTAAAAGAACTGTTCACGGAAAACCTTTAGTCTATTTCGATAATGCTGCTACTTCACAAACGCCTCAAATTGTTATTGATACGATTGTAGATTATTATAGCAATTACAACGCAAACATTCACAGGGGCGTTCATACTTTAAGTCAAGAAGCTACTGATAAATACGAACAAGCTCGTATTAAAATCCAACAACATTTTAATGCAAAAGAAGCGTATGAAATTATTTTAACAGCCGGAACTACACATAGCATCAATATTGTAGCTTCTGGATTTTCATCACTTTTAAAGAAAGGTGATGAGTTGATTGTTTCCGCTTTAGAACATCATTCAAACATTGTTCCTTGGCAAATGCTCTGCGAAAAAACAGGGGCTATTTTAAAAGTGATCCCGATGAATGAAGAAGGTGCCTTAGACATGCAAACTTACCATAAATTGTTAAATAAAAATACCAAATTAGTTTTCTGTAATCATGTTTCAAATGCCTTAGGAACGGTAAATCCTATTGAAGAAATTATCAATGCTGCTCATAAAGTTGGTGCTGCTGTTTTAATTGATGGAGCACAAGCAACACCTCATATAAAACCTGATGTTCAAAAATTAGATGCAGATTTTTATGTGGCCTCTGCCCATAAATTATGTGGCCCAACAGGCGTTGGCATGTTATATGGAAAAAAAGAATGGTTAGAAAAATTACCTCCTTATCAAGGTGGAGGAGAAATGATTGCTACGGTATCTTTTGAAAAAACAACGTATGCTGGTTTGCCTCATAAATTTGAAGCAGGAACGCCTAATATTTGTGGAGGAATCGCTTTTGGAACCGCCATAGACTACATGAACACTATTGGATTTGATGCAATTGCTGCATATGAAAATGAGCTTTTAAAATACGGTACAGAAGAGCTTCTAAAAATTGAAGGGTTAAAAATCTACGGAACCACCAATGAAAAAACTGCGGTTATTTCTTTTAATATCGATGGAATTCATCCTTATGATATTGGTGCTATTCTAGATAAATTAGGTATTGCTGTAAGAACAGGGCATCATTGTGCACAACCTATTATGGATTATTATAAAATTCCAGGTACTGTAAGAGCCTCTTTTTCATTTTACAATACCAAAGAAGAAATCGCTATGTTTATTGCTGGTTTAAAACGAGCAAAAATGATGCTTTCTTAGAATGAAATACATATTTATATCAAAAAAAAAAGGTTGAGATTTTATAATCTCAACCTTTTTTATATATAAACTATTTTACTATTGTAATGTAGGCGAATAGTTAGTAGGGTAATCGTCAGCTTTAGCTAAACCATTTGTAGCAGAAGTAAAGTTAGAACCAAATTCAGCATCCATGGCTTCTAATATCTTATTCGCCATTAAAGCATAACCTCTACCTGTTAAATGTACACCGTCTAAACTTATTAAACCGCCAGTAACCAAACCAGTATTCATATTGTAGTTGTCAAAAGTAATACCCGTAGACGCTTCTGATAAAACCCCTTTAAAGTCTACTAAAGCAACATTTGGATTTGCGCCTGCTACTGCAGCTATCGTAGTATTGTATGCATCCGTAGCATTTTTAATTGCCGTTTGTTCTTGTGGTGTTATTACCCATTGATCACCTAAAGCTACTGCAACACCTCTAACCGAAGCAGGATTACTAGGATCTGCTAGAGTACCTATAAAGCTTGCACCTGCCAGCACTAACAAATCATCAGCTGTAGTTTGTCTAAATTGAGGTAAGGCAGCAAAAGCTGGATTTATAGCTCCTAAATCTGTTAAATATTCATCAATAATTACTACTGGATTTTGACCTTCTGAAAAGTTAATTAATCTCTTATTCAGTTCTTCCTCTGTAAATAATCCTGGAGCTACTTGGTTTAAAGCTGCATAAGCCTGTTGTAAACCTCCATTATAAGCAGCGTATGCACCATTAACAGCTGCTGCTGTTCCTGCATCTAACGGCACAGGGTTATAAGGTACTGTCGTAAAATTGGCTAAATCTGTAATGTAAGGTACATTAGCCACTACTCCTTTTGCTCCGTTTGCAGTTAAAGCAGTAACCATACCGCTAAAAACATCGGCAAAAACATTAGGGTCTGTAATATCATTACCTCCGTAGGTTGATGGATCAAAATTACCCGTTTGATCTACTCCTGAACCTCCAGAAAGTGCATACCCTAAAACATCATTTCCTCCAATTTCTGATAAGGTAAAAAACGTTGGGTTTCGTGCCAACGCATCTCCCATAACGGTAGCTGTTGGGCTCGAAGCCATTCTACCAAAGTAAGGATTTAATTGCCCATAACCAGGAAATCCTAAATGAAAACTTTTTGCACCCGGAGCTCCAAAATTATTAAAGGGTCCACCTGAAGCAGGCACGCCTAATTGTGTAGTTGGGGTTGCAGATAACCTTGCAGGTCCTGCTCCATCAAAATAAAATCTTGGTGGTTGCACAGCTGTTCCGTTAAAAACTAATCCTCCAATATTGTCATTCATTAAAGGTTGGTTAAAATTTGTACCAAATTTGCCTGCCAAAATGTTTGGAAAAGAATTTTCTTGAGCTGCTTTAAACATAGCTCCATCAGTATAACCTGCTGTAAAAGAAGCTCCGACAGAAACGTAACTAGAAAAATCTAATCCGTTTGTATTTAATGCAACTTCGGGAATTGCTTCAGCTTGTATTTCAGGTAAGGTGTTATCTACATCACAAGAAACAAGGCCTAATGATAAAAGAAACAAACCTATATATTTATAATTTTTCATAAAATAATATTTTTTTATTAGTTATTAATTGTCCAAGAAAGATAGAATTGAGATCCTACAGCACCAACACCTGGTGCACTAAAATATTCTTGCCCACCTAAATTTGCGCCTCCTAATTTAAATACAGACTTCCAACTAGGAACACTATAGTTAATTTGTGCATCTAATACAGTTCTAGCATCTACAGTGGCATCTAAGAAAGTAGATTCCCATAAAAATTCATCTTGCCATCTTAAATTTACATTAAATCCGAAGTTTTCAAATAAATCTGTTTTACCAAATTGTATTTTAACTTTGTTTTCTGGTGTGTTAAAACCAGCTTCAAAATCTGGATCAGAGGCTTCATCAAACTCAAATCTAGCATAGGTATAACTTACTCCAAAGTCGAAACCATTAAATATCTTCGTATTTAAACCGATAGAAGCACCGTAAGAATTAATATCTGCAATGGTATTTGTGTATGTTTGGAATGCCTGAAAATCACCATTTTGAAGTGCTAAAAGAGATAAACTATTATCACCTACGGTTCCATAGAAAGGTACTAATACGTTTTTACCAGAAATAAAACCATCATAACTGTTGTAGTAACCACTTAAATCTACTGTAATTCTAGACTCCCCAGCATTAATTAAACCTCTATATCCTAATTCAAAAGCAGTCACTTCTTCTGGTCTTACTAAAGGAGAGCTAGATTTTGCTGGAGCACCATTTTGCACTGAACTTGCTGAAAAAGAATTTTCATAAGCTAATCTACCAGATAAAGTAGTCGTAGCACCGCCAACGAATGCTTGCCCAGCTGTACTTACATTTATAGGAGCACTTGTAAATCTATCTAAATTGTCTGGTGCAGAACCAACTAATATGGCAGCACCTGCATTTAATCCAATATATTGATCTTGTGTAGTTGGGTTTCTAAAACCTTTTTGAAAAGAAGCTCTAAAATTATCATTTTTATTTTCTCCAGCTGCGTACGCTAAAGAAACTCTTGGAGAGAAATTTCCATCAAAGTTTTGTGCTTTGTCATAACGAACTGAAGCAGTAAACTTTAAACGATCATCTTCTAAAAATTTCTTCTGCATTTGTGTGTAAACCCCATATTCATCATAATCAATAGGACCATCGTTATCTGTAAAAATACTTCCATTAGAATTTAAAGAATACAATCTATAAGAAGCACCCACTTGAAATTCTGCCCAATCTATAACATCTTGAAAATTATAGTTGATATCTGAATGATATAGTTTTGTTTGATCTTGAAATCTAGCACCCGTAATTAAATCTGGGTCTGAAGTAACATCATCAAAAGCAGCTTGAAAACCTGGTGTTCCAGGAATTAAACGACCAGTATCTGCAGTTGATCTTGCAAAAGCATGAGAACCAGAAACTAAATAAGCACCGGCATATTGAGTAAACCATTCTTGGTCAGACTTCCACCTTCTGTTAATGTTAATAGCCGCAAAACGAGAATCGTAAGAATCTTTAGCATCTTCCGTAGTTACATAACCTCTTATAAAAAAGTTTTTCCCTTTTACTTCTAATTTGGTTTGTCCAAGGAAGAAATTTCTAATATTATACCTATTAGCTCCTTGGTAAATAGTGTTACCCGTACCAAACTTAGAATTTAAAATTACTTCTAAACGATCATCTCCAAAAGGGCGATAATGCAACGCTGCATTTACCTTTAAACTTTTTGCTTGATAATCTTTCATTAAATCTCTTTCCTCATAACCAGTTCTACTAACTCTACCTATTGCCCCTCCTAAACTAGTAGCAACTTCATCTCCATAAACATTTAAACCATCATAATCGTTTAAAGATCTATCTCCAGGAGCATATTCTCCGTTTCTAGTGTTTCTAGTATCTGTTGCAAACCATTCTGTTCCTTCTAAATAAGAAATAGTTGCTTTTGCAGCAAATTTATCAGAAAATTGATGCGCTAATCTAAGGCTTAAGTCATAAAATTCATTGTTTCCAGCAGCCTCTTGACTTGTAATACCTCCTTTCATTGAAAAACTTATTCCCGCATCATCAAAAGGACTTCTACTTGTCATAAACATAATACCATTAAAGGCATTTGCACCATATAATGCTGATGCCGCACCCGGAAGTAATTCTACGGTAGACACATCTAATTCAGACATTCCTAAAAGGTTACCAATAGCAAAGTTTAATGCTGGTGATGAATTGTCCATGCCATCTACCAATTGCATAAAACGTGTATTTGCAAACGTAGCAAAACCTCTTGTGTTTACAGATTTAAATGTTAAACTACTGGTGTTGATATCTACACCTTTTAAATTTTCCAAACCATCATAAAACGAAGGTGAAGAAGTGTTTTTAATAGCTCTAGCATCCATTCTTTCAATAGTTACAGGAGACTCCATAATACGTTCTGGAGTTCTAGATGCGGATACTACAATTTCATCTAAAGAGGTTTCATTTTCTGTTAACACAGCCGATACTTTTTGATTATTTTTTGTAATCTCTATCTCTTCCATTTTATACCCTAGCATAGAAATTTCTATGGTAAAAGGTGGAGTATCTGACACTTCTAAAACAAAATTACCGTCAAAATCTGTAGTTGTTCCTACTGATTTTCTAGAAATTTTAATGTTGGCTCCAGGAAGTGTTTCTCCCGTTTTTGCATCTTTAACCGTACCCGTAATGGTGGTTTGCGATACCATTGCTAGGCTACTAAAGGCTATAAACGCAACTAGTAATAAATTTTTTATCATAATTTGTTTTGTTTGTTAACTATAGTGCAAAATACAAAAATTTTTGAATTATGTAATAAAATTCATTTTTTTTATGATATTCAACTAATTTGATGTTATTTTTTAGGAAAATCATATCTATATTTATGCGTTTTACTCATAAAAAACTGGGTTTGCACTATTCTAAAATCAATTGAAATTCTGAGTATTCTATAACCTTTTCTTTAGAAATCCAATACGGTATATATTCGCCCGTTTTCCATTTTTCTAATTGCGATTTGTAATATGGATGAAAAATTCTTGCTGCACTTCCGCCGGATAAAATACCAATCATTTTTTCTTTATCATTCATGTCCGCTACCATTCTAAAAGAACTGAACCAACTTGTTTCAAATTTATGTTCTATATTTTTTATAAAACCACCTCTATTAAGTGTTTGGTTAGAACCGGCTTTAGGTAGCAGCTCTGCACCTAGTAAACCGCTTCCAAAACCTTCTTTTTTAATAGGACTCACAAAATGTATGGTGTGTATTTTACCCCACGTCCAATCATTTTGATTGGCACCCAATCTTTCCGTTAAAAGTTGTTTTGTTTTAAGTCCGGCCTCAACAATTAGTTCTGAAAGTGTTTCCTTTTGTGGCGTATCAATATTATCAATAAAAGCATTTTCTGATGTTATAAATCCATCTACCTTCTGATTCCAATAATAGACGTTTTCCCAATACATATCTTCAAGCTCATCAGGCAATTCATCATTTAAAACTAAATATAAAAGTTCATTATATAAGACGTTGTATACAGATGCACCAACTTCATTAATACCATCTTTATAGTTCCATTTTTTTAAAATTGCTGCAATATCTTTAGTGGTTTCTTCTGTTTCTAAAGCAGCAACAAATAATGGCGTTAAAGCCTCTGCTTGCATATTTTTTACGTCAAAAATCATTTGCCATATATCTTGAGCGTTGAATTTTTTATTTTCTGATAATAGTTCTGTAATTCTTTGGTATCTATAATATGGAGAGAAATGATTAGAATAATAATAAGGATAATCATCTGGACGCGTATCATTATTGGCTGTGCCAATCCAACCTCTTTCTGGGTTTATCATGTGTGGTAATGAATCTTTAGGAATAAAACCTAACCAATTATCTTGTTGATTTGCTTTAGAAGGCACTTCGCCTGTTTTATTGCGTCTTACAGGAACCAACCCTGTGGCTTGATGTGCAATATTTCCTTCTACATCTGCAATGGCATAATTAAAAAACATATTGTCCATGCCTTTTAGCGCTTCTCTAAATTCAAAAACGTTTTTAGTTTCTAATATACGCTCTAAACCCATAGAATTACTTTTAGTTTCTGCTAAAGACCATCGTAAACTTACAACATCATCTGTTAGAATATTAAATACATCAAAGTCGGAAATAACAGGACCTCTTTTTGTATGGCGAATTTCTATTTCAACATTGGCACTATCTTTAACTTTGATGGTTTCTTTTCTTTTAGTAAAGGGAATTTTATTTTCTTCTTGCATGTAAAAAGCACCTTCGACATCTTCAATAAATAAATCTTGACTGTCTCCGTAAGCATTAGTAACGCCAAATGAAACGAATTCATTTCTGCCTGAAATTAATCCAGGAATTCCTGGTGTAGCAATACCAACAGCTTTAAATTCCGGGCAAAATAATCCAATAGGATAAAAAAGACCAGGAAGTATTCTGGCATCAACATGAGGATCATTTGATAATATAGGCTTTCCTGATTGTGATTTTTTTCCTGAAATAGCCCAATTATTGGAACCTAATTTTGGATAGGATACCATAGGATTTTCAAGTTGATGAAATAATTTATGTGTTTGAGATGAAAATGCCAAGGATATAGAATCTGTTGTAATTTTTAATTCCTTAGTTCTATCTAAATTAATAGAAAGTGGAAGAAGCTCTGAAGCTTTGTCCATGCTTGCAGCTAGATTTAAACTTAAAACTTCATCTTCTAAATTTTGACTATGAAACAAACCAACAAAATGTGTAACTGAAATAATGTCTTGTGGTGTTAATGGAGTTGGCTTTATACCTAACAAACTTAATTCAACAGGGAACTCATCTTTGCCCACTTTTAAATATTCATTAAACCCTTCACAATACCAATCTAACATTTTTTTTGTTTCGGCATCTAAGTATTGATAACTTCTTTTAGCATTGCCTACCAAATTAAGTACACGCATTTTTATGTCTGATTGCAACATAGAACTACCCACTAAACTCGCAGCTTCTCCTTTTATCAAAGCACGGTAAAATTCTATTTGAAACAAACGATCTTGTGCCAAAATAAAGCCTTGCCCACGAATTGCATCTGCTTTATTTTGCGCTATTACGTATGCAATACCATTATTGTCGCGATGTATTTTTATAGGATGATCATTTAGCGCTATTGTGATTTTTCCTTCTCTTTGGTAGTTGTTTATGTTTAGTACATATATTGAAATACTAATTAGTAAAAAAAGAAATATTGCAGCCAGATAAAGCAGTGTTTTTTTCATTTAGAAAAATGGATTTTCACAAAAATACAATATTTTTATAAATTTATTCTACTCAAAAACTTTGTATTGATAATGAGCAAAACATTTAGTTATTGTAGATTTGTAGCCTAAATATTCTTTGTTGAAAATAATAAATAATATAACTAATTTTTCTTCTACAGAACAAACCTTTGTGACGATTGGTACTTTTGATGGTGTGCATTTTGGGCATCAACAAATTATAAAAAAATTAGTTGCTGAAGCTAAAAAAGCAAACAAAAAATCGGTAGTACTTACTTTTTTTCCGCATCCTAGAATGGTGTTGCAAAAAGATGCTTCAATCGAGTTGATTAATACCATTGATGAACGTGCTAGTTTGTTAGAAAAAACGGGGTTAGATTATTTAATTATTCATCCTTTTAGCAAAGAATTTTCTAGAATGTCTGCCTTAGAGTTTGTGAGAGATCTTTTAGTAAACCAATTAAATATATCAAAATTGATTATTGGTTACGATCATCATTTTGGAAAAAATAGAGAAGGTAATATTAAGCAACTGACAGAATATAGTCATCTATATGATTTTAAAGTGGAAGAAATACCCGCACAAGACATAGACAGTGTTTCTGTAAGCTCTACAAAAATTAGACGTGCTTTGCATGACGGAAAGCTTAAAACTGCCAACAATTATTTAGGCTATCATTTTATGCTGCAAGGTACCGTTGTAAATGGCAAAAAACTAGGAGGTAAAATTGGTTACCCAACAGCCAATATTGATATAAAAGAAACTTATAAATTAATTCCTAAAACGGGCGTTTATGTTGTAAAATCTATAATTGATAACAAAATAGTTTATGGGATGATGAATATTGGGAGTAGACCCACTTTAAATGGAGGTTATCAAACTATTGAAGTTCATTTTTTTGATTTTAATCAAGATTTATACCATCAGAATTTAACCATTGAACTTCTTTACTTTTTGAGAGATGAACATAAATTTGATTCTATAGCTTCGTTAGTTCATCAACTTAAAAAAGATGAAGAAATTGCTAGAGCTTATCTTGTTAAAAATTTAGAGTCTTAAATTTAAGAACTTATAATCGTGGTGTATCTTTTTGTTAGCAATCTTATAAGTGTGAGAGCGAGCAATTTCGGAAGCTTCTGAGATTTCTACCTTGTTTACATGACAAGAATATGTGGAGAAAAAGCTAAATAATACCAGTGCATTTTAAAAAAATTCTTGTTTAGTTTCGCAATCTGCGTTAAGGATTGAGCAACTGTTTGAGCTCTTTTTTGTTTTTCTACAAAAAAAGCGAGTGCGAAAGCCTGACCCTTCGGGTAACGCCCAAAAAAATACAAGAAAATAAAAGAAACTACCCCTATTTTTTATTGACGAATTCGGGGTTAAACTATTTCACAAATTATATCTTTGCATTTCATAATTCTTACAGAAAATGTTACAAGTACAGTTTATTAGAGAAAATAAAAACATCGTTTTAGAAGGTTTAGCAAAACGTAATTTCGCAAACGCTGAAGCCATTATTGAGCAAGTGTTAACGGCTGATGAAAATAGAAGAGCTACTCAGGTTGCGTTAGATACTACCTTGGCAGAATCTAATAAAATATCTAAAGAAATTGGTGGTTTTTTTAAATCTGGAGAAATACAAAAAGCAAATCTTCTTAAAGAAAAAACTGGGCAGCTAAAAGAGAAATCTAAAGAGCTTTCTGAAAGTTTAGTTGCTTTTGCAAATGAATTGCAAGCGCTTTTATATCAAATTCCTAATATTCCGCATAGCTCTGTAAAAGCAGGAACTTCTGCCGAAGATAATGAGAACATTTTTAGCGAAGGGGCGATTCCTGATTTAGGAGACCATGCACTTCCGCATTGGGAATTGGCAAAGAAATATGACATCATAGATTTCGAATTAGGAACTAAAATTACGGGTGCAGGTTTTCCGGTTTATAAAGGTAAAGGAGCAAGATTACAGCGTGCATTAATTAATTATTTTTTAGATAAAAACACGGAAGCCGGTTATACTGAAGTTCAAGTTCCGCATTTGGTCAATGAAGAATCTGCTACTTGTACAGGTCAATTGCCAGACAAAGAAGGGCAAATGTATCATGTAACAGAAGATGATTTATATTTAATACCTACCGCAGAAGTGCCAATTACAAACATGTTTCGGGGTAATTTATTACAAGAATCAGCCTTTCCTATTTGTTGTACGGGCTATACACCTTGTTTTAGAAGAGAAGCAGGAAGTTATGGAGCGCATGTTCGTGGTTTAAACAGGTTGCATCAATTTGATAAGGTAGAAATTGTACGCATAGAACATCCGGAGAAGTCTTACGAGGCTTTAGACGGCATGGTAGAACACATTAAAAATATTTTAAGAGAATTAAAACTACCCTACAGAATTTTGCGTTTGTGCGGTGGTGATACTGGTTTTACGGCTGCACTTACATTCGATTTTGAATTGTTTTCTACCGCTCAAGATCGATGGTTAGAAATTAGTTCTGCATCAAACTTTGAAACCTTTCAGGCGAATAGATTAAAACTTCGTTTTAAAAATGCCGAAGGAAAAAGTGAATTTGCGCATACGTTAAATGGAAGCTCTTTAGCTTTGCCGAGAGTTTTGGCCGGAATTTTAGAAAACTATCAAACAGAAGACGGAATTAAAATTCCAGATGTTTTAATTCCTTATTGTGGGTTTGACATGATAAAATAGTAAACGGTTTTCAGTTGCAGTTTTTCAGTTCGCTGCTTTGCGTAAAAAGCTTACTTTTTATGTACAAAAATACTTACACTTAATAAACTGTTTTCGTTTCGTTAAGTACTATTTACTGCAACGTAAACTATTTGTCAGTATCAATTTTCTGTTAGTTAATGACTGCTTACTGTTACTTAAAACTGCAAACTAATTTTAATTTGCAATCACAGCAATCATTAATCTTTTGTATTTGTTCATCTCTAAAAGCGAATTTAAATAAGCACTTATTTGTCCGTTTTTCATGAACTCAATTGAGTTTTGTTTGGCGTTTTCGTATTTGTTGGTTAGCTCGTTCATTGTTTCGTTTTGATTGGTTATTTATAGTATAGACAAGATCTGTGCCAAAATGTTACAAAGAAGTCCAAAAAATAAGAATGGTTTCACAAAAATTTAACATTTATCTTCTTTATCTTTGGTTCACATGAAAAAACTCCTCATCCTTATTTTTCTAATTTTCTGTAACTTTTCTTTTAGTCAAGAAGCAGAACAGAATACTTTTTTCTTAGCAGAAACCTATTACAGACAAGGATCATATGAAAAAGCTACTCAAATTTATAAGAAGCTCTATGACAAAAGTCCTTTTAATACTTCTTATTTAAATCGGTTAATTAGCTGCTATCAAGAAACAGAAAACTATAAAATTGCGGAAGTTTTACTAAAAACAAAGCTTCAAAAAGATCCTTCCCAAACGTATTTAAATGTTTTTTTAGGATACAATTATGAGCGACAACAATTAAAAGAAGCAGCAACGATTTACTATGAAAAAGCCATCAATTCTATAGATATAAATGATTCTTATGCCAGTATTATTGCGCGTCTTTTTAAAGGTTATAACTTGTTAGACAACGCCATTTTAGCGTATCAAAAAGGAATGAACAACAATAAAAACGCCAACTATAATTTTCAAATAGCACAGATTTATGGCGAAAAAGGAGACTTTAAACAAATGTTTGAAGCGTATATTAATTTAGTAGATAAGAATACAAGTTATCTGAACTTAATTCAAAGATATGCAAGTATATACATTACGGAGGATGCCCAAAATGAAACCAATATTTTATTTAGAAAAACGCTTTTAAGAAAAGCTGCAAGCAACCCTAAAAACGAATGGAATATTTTATTAAGTTGGTTATTTGCGCAACAAAAAGAATATGAAAAAGCTTTTACGCAAGAAAAAGCTTTGTACCAAAGAAACCCTACAGATTTATCAGAAATTTTTAGTTTGGGTACAATAGCTTTTGAAAATAAAGCCTATGAATCTGCTCAACAGTGTTTTTCTTTTGTAAATGAAAACTCGATCTTAAATGAAGAAAAAATTGATGCGAATGTATACCTAATAAAAATTGCTGTAGCTTCTAAAAACCCTGAAACGGAAAACTTATTTCAATCTTTATTTATGCAATTTGGCAAAAATGCACAAACCATAGAACTCCTTGTAGAATATGCAGATTTTTTAACATTTACTAAAAATGAACCCGCACAGGCAACTGCTGTTTTAGAGCAAGCATTAGGGTTTTCAAAAACTAAATTTGACAAAGCGAGAATCAAACTAAAATTAGGAGATGTATTGGTTTTTAGAGGGAATTTTAACAAAGCCTTAATTTATTTTTCTCAAATTCAAACCCAATTAAAAAACCATGAATTGGCGCAGCAAGCGCGTTTTAAAGTAGCACAAACAAGTTATTTTAAAGGCGACTTTACGTGGGCAAAAGCACAACTAAAAGTACTAAAAGGCTCTACAACACAACTCATTGCCAATGATGCAGTAGCGCTATTTTTAAAAATTACAGACAATGAACCTGTAGACTCTATTCCGTCTGGATTAAAACAATTAGCAAGGGCAGAACTTTTGGCTTATCAGAATAAAAATGAGGATGCTTTGCAAGAAATTTCAAACCTTTTTTCATCCAAAGATATTTTAATAAATGGTTTGGTTCCGGGAGAAGTTATTTATGATGACGTACTTTTTTTAGAAGCAGAACTATACATCAAACTAAAAAGATATGAAGAAGCTATTGTAAGTTTAGAAAAAATTATAGCTGCAGATAACCAAGGTATTTTAACAGATGATGTAAATTTTTTGATGGCAGAAACTTATCATTATCATTTAAATAACATCGAAAAAGCGCAAGAATATTATCAAAAAATAATTTTTGAACATCCTTCTAGCATTTATTTGGTAGAAGCCAGAAAAAAATACAGAAAATTAAGAGGAGATAATTTGTAATTCATAGTTCATGGTTGTTGGTTTTAGTTGATAGCTTTTAATTCTTAGCTTCATCAAAAAAACACTCGCCAAAAAACCATGAATCATTGACCAGTAATAAAAAACCAAAAAATAATGTACATATACAACGTAACCATAAATATTGATGAAACTGTTCATGAAGAATGGTTAACCTGGATGGAACTACATATTCCGGATGTTTTAAATACTGGCAAATTTTTATCGGCAAAACTTACCGAGGTTTTGGTTGATGAAGAAATGGGCGGAAAAACCTATTCTGTGCAATATACAGCACGCTCTAAAGAATACTTACAGGCCTATTATAAAGAGGATGCAGATAAATTGCAAATAGAAAGTCTTAAAAAATTTGGTGATAAAATGTTGGCTTTTAGAACAGAATTAAAGTTAATTAAAGAGTTTTATCCTACAAAATTGGGGAATTAAAGAATTTCTTGAAACGAACTATCCTCGAGGCAAAGCAATAGAGGTACCTGCCGGCAGACAGGTTTCGCTCGTTTCATACGAAATCAAGTTAAGCACAAGCTTTGACCTAAAAAAGTCAAAAACCAAAATTCTATTATTTAGATTCCCGTTACCCAATCTAGTTGAGCATAAATTTCACGGGAATGACAATTCCAACGGAACCCTCGACGCAGAGCATCGAGGAACTCTTTTCGATTAGAAACTGCATGTGTATATAAAAACCACCTTTTTATACATTTGATTTAATTTAAATTTGAATCAGTCAATCACTATGCCGACAATACCTGTATCTTTGTTTAAGAAGGATAAAAAAGAAAGCGCGTGTCTGTAAAAGCAAAAAAACATTTAGGTCAGCATTTTTTAAAGGATGAAAGCATTGCAAAAGATATTGCCGATGCTTTAACAGAAAAAGGTTACGATCATGTCTTGGAAATTGGTCCAGGAATGGGTGTGTTAACCAAATACTTATTGCAAAAAAAGCCAAAAATTACGGTCATGGAATTAGACCGAGAATCTGTTGCTTATTTAAAAGATGTTTTTCCTATTGAGCACTTAAACTTAAACACCTCCAAAGAAAAATTTGAAATCATAGAGGGCGATTTTTTAAAGAAAGAAATTCAAGAAATTTTCCATAAAAAGCAAGTAGCCATCATTGGTAATTTTCCCTACAATATCTCCACTCAAATTGTCTTTAAAGCCATAGAAAACAGAGAATTTGTGCCCGAATTTGCAGGCATGTTTCAAAAAGAAGTAGCCAAAAGAATTGCCGAAAAAGAAGGCTCTAAAGTATACGGAATTTTATCAGTTTTAACACAAGCTTTTTTTGATGTTGAGTATTTATTTACAGTGCCACCCACTGTTTTTGATCCGCCACCAAAAGTAGATTCTGGTGTTATACGATTCATCAGAAAAAAAGACTATTCATTGCCCGTAGATGAAAAAATATTTTTTAGAGTTGTAAAAACAGCCTTTAATCAACGCAGAAAAATGTTGCGTTCTAGCTTAAAGTCTTTCAATCTTTCGGAAACTCTCAAAGAAGAACCTATCTTTGCGAAAAGACCTGAGCAATTGTCTGTTCAGGAATTTATTGTACTCACCCAAAAATTAGTATCCAATGGTATTTGAACTTAACGATGCCTTTATAGACCACTTATCAGAATTAATTGTTTCGAATAACGATAAAGAAATAACAGCTATTTTTTCTGATGTTCACTTTGCAGATATTGCAGAGGTTTTAGACGAATTAAATTTCGAAGAAGCTATCTACATCATTAAACTTTTAGATAGTGAAAAAACTTCTGAAATTTTAACCGAGCTAGATGAAGATATTCGTGAAAAAATCCTAGAAAATTTTTCAGCACAAGAAATAGCAGACGAAGTGGGCGAAATGGATTCTGATGATGCCGCAGATATTATTGGCGAACTTTCTGAAGAGAGACAAAAACGCGTTATTAATGCACTTGATGATGATGAATTAGCAGCAGATATTAGAGAGTTATTGTCTTATGATGAGAATACTGCCGGAGCTCTAATGGCAAAAGAACTTGTAAAGGTTTATGAAACTTGGACCGTTGCTGGTTGTATGCGCAGAATTAGAGGGCAAGCAAAAGAAGTAACCAGAGTGCACTCTATTTATGTGGTAGATAAAGAAGACAAACTAGTAGGGCGTTTGTCTTTAAAAGACTTAATTATTGCCAAATCAGATCAAAAAATTGCCGATATTTCTAAATCTACCGTAGATGCTGTAAATGTGCACGAAAATGATGAAGAAGTTGCTAAAATCATGGCAAAATACGATTTAGAAGCCATTCCTGTAGTCGATGATAAAAATGTGCTTTTGGGTAGAATTACCATTGATGATATTGTAGATGTTTTAAAAGAAGAAGCCGAAAAAGATTACCAAATGGCGGCGGGTTTAACACAAGATGTAGATTCTGACGATAGTATTTTAGAGCTTACAAAAGCACGTTTGCCTTGGTTATTTTTAGGTTTACTAGGGGGTGTTGGCGCTTTTTTAATCATGGGCCTTTTTGAAAACACGTTTGCAGAAAATGCCGTTTTATTCTTTTTTACTCCGCTAATTGCTGCCATGGCAGGGAATGTAGGTGTGCAATCATCCGCAATTATTGTGCAAGGTTTAGCGAATGATGACGTAAAAGGAAGCATTAATAGCAGATTGTTAAAAGAAATGCTTTTAGCAGCCTTAAACGGTTTTGTTTTAGCGTTATTTCTTTTCTTTTTTGTGTGGGCGTATGAAGGTAAAATCAATACAGCCTTGGCAATTTCTACATCTTTAGTTGTCGTGATTATTGTGGCAGGATTAATTGGTACGTTTGTTCCTTTATTTTTGAATAAAAGAGGCATCGATCCAGCCATTGCAACAGGCCCTTTTATCACGACCAGTAATGATATTTTTGGAATTTTAATTTATTTTATGATTGCAAAATTAATTTTAGGAATCTAGTATTTTAGCCATATTTTCATCAAAATCAATCAACTATTTACTACCTCCTATTTTCATTTTTTTGAAGCTATTTCCTGCTTTCCGCTATATCTTTTTGTGAAAAACAAAAAGGATGCCGCTGCAATCAGGGCTACCTGAACCCGCCAATGAAGTGCGTTTTATTTAAAGAGTTGTTTTAAAAATTATACAACATCCAAAAAGCATGAAGTACAAAGCTATTTTATATCTTATTTATAGCGATGGACTTAAAATTTCTGAGATTTTAAATGTACTACCATTTTAGGCCTATAATGCCGCAATAAATCGTTTTTTTTTCGCTTACTTTTTATTAAAAAAAATGACCGTAACAAAGGCTACGCTAATTATTTTTTAATTTCAATGAATCAAAAAATAATTCAATTTATTTACACGGCGTCATAAACCTAAATTGGTATAAGAACTTTGTTAAACACCCCAAATACAGAACAGATTAAAAGTATTATAGGTGCACATAAACTTATATTTATTAACGAAGCACAAAGAATAGAAGGCATTGGTTTAACCTAATAATACCAGTTTACACTTCAAATGCCGTATAAAATTAGTTTCTTTTTCACCCATTTGTCGTCATAAAATAGAACCGTAGCTATTGCTATGCTTAAATTTTATTCCTAAACTAGATAAAAAATAATTCAAATTTTTATTACCCCATTTAAAACACAAATTGGTATAAATTATTATAGAACAAGATAGTTTTTATTTTGATGTGGTTCATTTTACAAATGTGATGCATTTATACTCAATAAACGGAATGAGAATTTATGCTTGTTTTGGAAAAATAACCAATCGTTTTGAGTTTTGTAGCCTGAATGTTTTGAAATCAAAGAAATTTAGTATTGCTGGTGACCCTGAACATTGATAATCAACTTTAAAAGCTTAAATTTACAATTCTATGCTATGAAAAAAATAATTTTAAATACAGCTAAACACCGAAATAAAAATGTTTTGGCAATTCGTTTTAAGTATGATGATGAAATAAAAGAGCATCTCAAAAAACTTGAAAATGTTCTTTGGAGTCAGACTTTAAAATGTTTTTATATTGAACTTTCCTTAAAAAATTTAAGAATTATCTTTAGTTATTTAAAAAACACTAATTGGACTGTTGACTATTCTCAATTACACTCTTTTATTGAAAAAAGTAAAATAGAAGAGAAAAGAAATTCCCATTTAATCGATGAAATTCCAACTGAATATCAAATAGAACTTCAAAAATTTGAGAAATGGCTATTTCAAAAGCGTTTGAGTGAAAATACAGTAAATACTTACGTGGATGTAACTGCTACTTATATAAAGTATGCACTTCTTAAAAAAGTGGATTTATTTTCTACAAAGATTGTTGAAGCTTTTTGTTATGATTATATTTATAAGCCTAGTAAATCCATCTCTTATCAAAATCAATTTATTAGTGGTATAAAGAAATTTTTTGAATATAAAGGATATGCTTATGACCAAATCCATATTGAAAGACCCAAAAAAGAAAAAAAATTACCAATTATACTTAGTACTGATGAAATAAAATCAATTTTTAATACCATTACAAATCTAAAACACAAAGCTCTTCTAAGTTTATTATATTCTGCTGGTTTAAGAATTGGTGAGGCTATTAATTTAGAAATTACCGATATTGATAGCAAAAGGATGTTAATTCATATTAAACAAGCAAAAGGGAAAAAAGATAGATATACACTCCTGTCTTCTGCGTTCGTAAAAATCTTAAGAGAATATTACATTGCTTATAAACCTAAAAAATACCTATTTGAAGGGCAAAAAGGTGGGAAATACAGTAACACTAGTGCTCAAAAAGTATTAAAAAATGCGCTATTTAGAGCAGACATTAGAAAAAAAGCCACATTACATTCTTTGAGACATAGTTTTGCCACTCATTTATTAGAAAAAGGAACAGATATCAGATATATACAAGAACTTTTAGGTCATAGCAGCCCTAAAACAACTATGATTTATACACACGTTACAGAGACAAGTCTAAAAAAAATTAAAAATCCGTTTGATGATCTATTTTAATCCACTATATTTATGAAAATTTAAGTAGTATATAAAGACACTAAACCTCTGCATATCCTGCCAAGTTAGGAGCAAAATAGGACAAAAGTTCCGCATATAAACAAGTTGCCCACAATATGAGAAAAACTTCGAGAATATTAATTACGCTTCTGATTTTAACGAGTTTTTCGTGTAAATCTCAAACCAAATCCGAAAATGAAATGGCTGAATTCTCAAAAGAAACGACTGAAAAAGGAACATATAATCGCTTTATTTTAGTCAAAGGAAAAAGTCTAAAAGACATACAACCAAAAATTCAAGAATGGACGGAAATATTTACAGCAGAAGAACCTGTGAATTTTACAATTAATAAAACGGATTTTGGTTCTTGGACTTTAATAAAATTACCTGAAAACGAATTATTAACTGCTTATAATTATCACAATCTTGTTTATTGGTTTTTAGGAACACCACCAGAAGACCAAAATTATGCTGATTACTCAATCGGAATATCAATTGACAAAAATCGTGAATCAACATATCTGATTTATAACGATTATGATTTACGAGAAAAAATAGCAACTAATGACGATGTTTTTGGAATATCGGAAAAGAATCAGAAATTCATTTTAAGCATTCCGTTTGATGAATTAAACCCGAGTAATAATAAAGAAATTGCGGATTTTGACAAGTTTTTAAGCGACAATGGAATTAATTTAAACGAAATAGAAACCAAGAATCTAAATTGGACTGAATTACAAATCAAAGTGGAATAAAAATACTGTGGGCAACACCGTATATAATTTATTGCTAGTTCTAGCCTACTTACGAAAATCCTCGCGGATTTTCTATTCGGTTTGTATTTGCTAAATTAGGTGCTTAAAACACGCAACAAACCATATACAAACACGTTAGGCGCAATGTAACAAAACTACGAACTCATCGTCTTCCATTAACAAACCAATCAGAAAACTTAAATGCAAGAAAATCTAACGGAACGAAAAAAAACTTGGAATACAATCTTTATTTTCCTCGCTATTGTTACAATTTTAAGCTCTTTATTTCATTATGCGATAGTTAATTTATATCCATCACGAATATATATTGGAGGACTAATGTGGTGTCCTGCAATAGCTACCATAATTACGCTAAAACTGATAAAACGCCCTATTACTTCACTAAATTGGAATTGGGGAAATTGGAAATATATTCGACTTTCTTATTTTATTCCTGCTTTATATGGCTTAATCACTTATATACTAATTTGGGTTTTTGGCTTTGGAAGTTTGACAAATGAAGAAGCAATTACAGATTGGGGAAAAGAACTTGGTTTGATTGGAATAGGAACTCTAAATCCAACATCGATTGCAATCATATCTATTACCTTATTAGGAACTATTGAAGTAATAAGAGCAGCAGCAACAACTTTAGGGGAAGAGATTGGGTGGCGAGGTTTTTTTATTTATGAATTAAGAAAAGTTCTTTCCTTTACAGGTGTTTCCATTTTTAGTGGAATTATTTGGGCAACTTGGCACTGGCCATTAATTGTATATTATGGCGAAAATGTAATCCTGGAATTGACGACATTTTATGTTGTTATAGTCTCAATGTCGTTCATTATGACTTATTACACTTTTAAATCTAAAAGCCTATGGCCAGCAGTAATTTTTCACGCAGTAAGTAATGTATATATTCAAAAAATATTACCCGAATTAACAATAAAAAATGAAGGAGCGGAACATTGGCTTGGCGAAAACGGAATTATGTTTGCTATCGTGACTTGTGTTTTTGGAATTTATTTTTGGAAAAAAGCAATTAAAGAAAAATTGTGACTGAAAAGCACAGCGCCTAACACCTTGTATAAAAAATTGCTATATTTGATTTAAACTAAAACTTGTTGCTTTTTTGCAAACTTCTGAATTTCCGCTGGAAATTCCTCGTTAACAAAATCGCAACTTTCCATACAAAACAACGTTGTAATTAATTGCTCAGGAAAATCCATAATCTCAATAAAAATTAGTTAAATACTGAATTTATAAGTTTCTAAAGTTCGAGAAATTGCGAAATTTGCGGAACACTCTCTCGCTAATTAAAGGTTTTTAAAAATGCGGAATTTAGCAGTTTTTCGGAATTTCTACTTATGAAAAAATGTTGAAACGGAATTCCAAAATTGCGGAATGAAAAATCTTGGCGGAATTAAAATGTTTGAATTTAGCAAAATCCCAAAAAGCGAAATTTCCCAGCTTTTTTTTTAGAAAACTGTCTTTTAAAATTAAAATTTAGGAATTTACTCAAATGAGAAAAAGTTGAAAAAGGAATTAAATTGTGCTTACTCAAATGTTTCGCAACTAATTACAACACCGTATAAAAAAAATTGCTAAATTAGTCCTTAATCAAAGGCAGTTGCATTTTTGCCAACTTCTGAATTTCCGTTGGAAATTCCTCGTTGACAAAACCGCAACTATTTTTATACAACAACGTTGTAATTAATTGCTCAGGAAAATCCATAATCTCAATAAAAATTAGTTAAATACTGAATTTATAAGTTTCTAAAGTTCGAGAAATTGCGAAATTTGCGGAACACTCTCTCGCTAATTAAAGGTTTTTAAAAATGCGGAATTTAGCAGTTTTTCGGAATTTCTACTTATGAAAAAATGTTGAAACGGAATTCCAAAATTGCGGAATGAAAAATCTTGGCGGAATTAAAATGTTTGAATTTAGCAAAATCCCAAAAAGCGAAATTTCCCAGCTTTTTTTTTAGAAAACTGTCTTTTAAAATTAAAATTTAGGAATTTACTCAAATGAGAAAAAGTTGAAAAAGGAATTAAATTGTGCTTACTCAAATGTTTCGCAACTAATTACAACACCGTATAAAAAAAATTGCTAAATTAGTCCTTAATCAAAGGCAGTTGCATTTTTGCCAACTTCTGAATTTCCGTTGGAAATTCCTCGTTGACAAAACCGCAACTATTTTTATACAACAACGTTGTAAAAAACTAGCGGAAAAGTTAATCTAAAACGAAAGTTCTTTAAATATACTTTTTGCTTTTAAAGTTAGAAAAAATTGAGAATTAGTCCAAAAGAGGAAATTAAACCTAAAAAAAATTCAAGCAAATATGAGGGGAATAAAAATTATTAATTTAATATTAATAATATCTTTAATATTTTTTTCTTCATCTTGTAGTGATAATAATATTAAAGAAAAAATCAGTTATTATACAAATGGAGACATAAGAGAAATTCTATATAATAAAACAGATAAAATGTATGGTTTAAAAACCCAATTTTACCCAAACGGGAACTTGAATACCATTTCTTACTTTAAAAATGTCAAGTCAACAATGTTTATTGGTTTTTATGAAAGTGGACAAATTTTAATGAAAGGGAATATAGAAAATGATTTATACGAAGGCTTGTGGGTTTATTATTACGGAAACGGAAAATTAATGAACAAGGGAAACTTTAAAAAAGGCATCAGAGTTGGAATCTGGTACCATTACTCTAAAGAAGGAAAGTTAACGATTGAAGATTGTAAAGAAGGTGTAGAAGATTGAATAATTAACTCCATAACTCAAACTCTGAAGAACCAAAATTACGGAATTGAGCAACTTTCGGAATTATTTTATTTGTGGAATATTTACTCAAATTAGCAATTTAGAAAACCAAAAAATTGGAAACAAAAATTATTACAAAAAAAGAAAATTAATCAGACTGAAAAAATAAATAGGAAATTTAAACCCGCATTTTACAACACCGTGTATGGTAAATTGCTATATTTAGCATAAACTAAAACTTATTGCTCTTTTGCAAACTTCTGAATTTCCGCTGGAAATTCCTCGTTCACAAAACCGCAACTTTCAATACACAACCACGTTGTGTGCCATATAAAGAAACCCGATTAATGAGAATAATAATACTTCAGACTTTACTTTTTCTAACTCAAATCAGCTTTGGACAAGAGAGCAGAAAAGAAATGGCTGAATCGAAAATCTATGTTCGAGCAACCTACTTTGACCAAAAGAATGAGTTTATCGGACTGCAAGTAAGAACAGACTTAAAAGACACACTGATAGAAAATAGACATTTCTTAAAAATCAAAATGGAAGACTTTGTTGACTATTCTGACGTTGAAAAAACCGAAATCTATTTCGAATCCTTTGATAACGGTAATTATAAACTTCTCAATAAAAACTTTGAAACGGTTCACAATATTGACTACAACAAAACGGAAGAACAAACAGCTACACTTTTCGGAAACCTAGTAAAAACTTCACTCGAATATATCGACACAAGAAGGAGTTACCCAAGAGATAGCTTAATAGCAACCGACAAAACACCAAGAAAGTATTACACTACTGACAATTCAGAAATTTATGCTGTAATTATTCCTGAATTGAAAACATTAGCGGTTTCAAGTAATGGACAGTTTTATACAAAACAGCTTTACGGAGACAATTACAATGACATTTCAGAAGGAATTAAATACGATTTTCAAACCAGCAATCGATTTGACATTCAACCAGGAGATGAAATCCAATTGTTTTATCGAAGAAAATGGTACAACGACTCAACAGGGTTGGCTGAATACCAAGACAAACAATTTAAAAACGTCAGGTACATTGGAGATACAATAATTGACGGTAATAAGTCTCTTAAAATGGAGATTGATGGCTACAACTATCTAAGCGGTTCAAAAGATGGACCAGAAGAATTTTTAATGCATGTTTCCGATAGTGGTTACTATTATGGTAATCAGTTTATTCCATTTAAGGAATACTCAACAGAACTCAAACTTATTGAGCAAAACGGACAAAAGGTTTTTTTTCTTCAAGGAGTAAGTAAAGACACAATCAATGGATTTACCTATGAAAAAATTGTTCAAGCAACACCTGACCCTTACCGATATTTTATTCTTCCGTTTTTTCCAATGCCGTTTGTGGAGTTTGGAAACGTACAAGGGATAATTACCTATTCAAAAATTAAGGGAATAGAAAAAGGGACAAAACGGGAAAGAACATACATAACGGACGAAACCAACATTAGAGATATTTACAGTATTTCAGACAAGAAAGTAGAATTAGAAATTTACTTTTTAGACCAATTAGACGTTGAAATTGAAATCAAGGATTATGAAAATGATGAAGTAATCGGTTCATTAAAAACAAAGTCTAAAAAAGGAATAAACTTATTCACGGTAAAGACAGAAAAGTTAGAAAAGGGAAAATCATACAGCGTTCAGATAAACTATAAAGGAGAAAATAATTCAGGAAGTTTCTCGAACGGATTTAAATCAAAACATTAAAAAATACGGCACACAACAACGGCTATACGTAATGCGGGTTTTGGTGCTAAATTGAAAGTAAATGAATATTAAAACACATAACAACTGGCTGAAAGTGAAGTGCTTTTTAATCCCGCACTACGCATAGCCAAACCGTTGGCTGTAATTTAAAAGTCCGTTAACTAAACGAAATATAGTGTTTACTAATTAAGACTTTTCTATAAAAGCAAACTGAATTAAATTGGAATTGAATACTAAATAAAGTGATTTGAAAAAAGCAATACTTCTGACTTTCTTACTCAATTGCGGAATTGGAATCTCGCAAACCGAATTTCCATTTTATGAACAAATTGCGTTTGACTTTTATCAATCAACAATAATTGATTCTTTTCCTTCAAAAAAGAAAATAAAAGTTTATCCATATGTTATGGATTTTCATCCACCAAGAACGGGATTTTACAATCCAATCTGTTTGGGAATAAGTTGGAAAAGTAAAACTCAATTTAAAGAATTGGAATCTTATTTAGAAACTCAATTAAATATTGATTCCGATAGATTTGAACTTGATTTCTCGAATTTGGACAAAAAGAAATTCAAAATCAAAAGGAATGGAAACGGAACTTATCCAAAATTACAGATAACAGCACCACACAAAGAAATAAACGGAACTGAACGCATTTTTGTGAATATTCATATAACGAATAAATATTTATACGAGACTTATCATATTGAATTTAATGACAAAGGAAAAATTATAAATTGGTGTAGAACATATGACGAAGTTATAAGAACATATTAAAAAACTACAGCCAACAACATATATAATTTATTGCTGGCTTTTTGCTTACTTACGAAAATCCTCGCGGATTTTCTATGTCAGTAATTATTTATTAACTTGGTTGCATAAACACGCAACAAACCATATATAAACACGTTGTGGCTAATTTAACGAAACCCTGAATATGAAAGGAAAAATTGGAATTGTAATTATTATTTTGTCTTTTCTAATTTCATTAAATCCTTATTGGCTGATTTTTGGAATACCTCTTTTTGTAATAGGAATTATAATATTATTACTTTCTCAAAAACCTATTAAAACAAAATTAATTTGGATTTTAATGCCAATAATTCTTTGGTATCCATTTATGAATTTGTTTTTCTATTTAATGGGAACAATTGGAACAGCTACAGCTCAAAAACTTGATTTAATATTCCCTGAAAACTTTAAAGGAAAAGCAATTGTAATATCTGAAATGCCTTGTGGAGAAGAAATTGAAATTATTGATAACCGAGAACAATTGCGAATTCCAGAAAACGGAATTTTACTCTATAAAGGAAATTTAAAAAGCGGATATATAAATAATCGATATTTTAAAATTGACAAAAAAGGAAAAAAGACAGAAATACCAACTCGTGCGAATTATATGTACTTTGACGATTCAGAAAATAAACCTGACGAAAGTGTTGAAGGAATTTGGTTAAGTGGTGGTGGAACAAAATATAATCCAAATCCAAATGGCGGAATTAATTACTCATACAGAGAATTTTTAATAAGTTCAAAAGATAGTTTGGAAAAATGGAATGATTTTAAGAGTTCTAGAAAATTAGAAAGAATAACAGATAGTTTAGTGGAAAAGTGTAAAAATAAAAACTAGCCACAACAACGTATATAATTTATTGCTAATTCTAGCCTACTTACGAAAATCCTCGCGGATTTTCTATTCGGTTTTTATTTGCTAACTTTAGTGCTTAAACCACGCAACAAACCATATACAAACACGTTGGCAACAAGCTAAAAAAACGAAATGCTGAAAGGAAAACGAAAACTAATTTTATTAATTCTTATTGTAATTCTGACTTTTATTTTCGGAATGCGATATGAATTAGATTATCGGATTTTGACTCGCAGAACGGTAAAATATTTGGCGGATTACAAACTCGGATTTTATGGAGGAAAGGACTTTCGACTTTTTGAAACGGACATTGCTTTCATTCTGATTTTAATGCCAATCGGATTTTATTTCACATCTCGAAAGGTTAGCTCTCTGAAAAAAATAATCGGACTAAATCTAATCTATCTGATTTTAATTCCGACTTTTTACTGTCTTTATTGCTTTCTCGAAAGTCAGTTTATAAAAATAACAATAACGAATCCTATAATCAATGACGGAATTTTAAAATATCATCAAAATAATGTGAATTATAGAATGATTTTATTTTTAACAATAATCTCGACTTTTATTAGTGGAATAATAATCAAGAAAATAGCAAACGGAAAAAAGCCAGTTGCCAACAAAGTATAAGAAATAATGCTTAAATTTATTCCTTAATCAAAAGGTTAGTGCGCATTTGGTCACTCTGATTTTCCTACGGAAAATCCTCGGACACAAAAACGCACTATTCTTATACACAAGCGTTGGCAACAAGCAAAAAAATACGTATATGAGAAAAGATTTGGAAGAAGAAATTAGGAAGAAAAGAAACATACTGAAAGGAATTGGAATTTTAGAGATTATAGGAGGAATAACAGGAATAGGTTTAATAGTTTGGTTTCTTCTCCAAGGTTTTCAAATGAATTCTTACAGCGTTATTATTTTTTTAATAACAATATTATTTTATTCGTATTCAATCTTTGCTGGAATAATACTTTTCAAAAAAACTGAAAAAGGAATTTCTCATTCTTGGATTATTCAATTTATACAAATAATAGGAATTTCCTTTAATGGAATAACCTATATGTTTACCTCTGGAGGAAATTTTATGTTGGGTTATAATTGGACTGAAAATAATTTGACCTTTAACTTAGGAATTGCAAGTGAATTTGACTTGAGTATAAGTCAAGATATAAATAATTTTATTCAAATAAATTTAATAGCTATAGTTATAATTTACATTTTAGACAAAACACTGAAATCAATAAGTGAAAAAAATGAATTATTGAATAATTATTTTGAAAAAATTGATTTATAAAGCCTGTTGCCAACACCGTGTATAAAAAATTGCTATTTTTAGCTTCACCAAAAGTTGTTGCTTTTTTGCCAACTTCAGAATTTCCGTTGGAAATTCCTCGTTGTCAAATACGCAACTTTTCATAACACAAACACGTTGTGTGTCATTTAAGACACGTTACTCATTTAAAATTGAAACATGGAAATAAACCACGATTTATTAATAAACAATGTAATTCTAAAAAAAGGTACGTTTGAATACTATACTCATGACATACTAAATAATAAAGAACTTTTCGATTTTGTCAGAAAAACCATTTCGTTTAAAATTCACGCTTGGTATTCTGACTTTATTCAGAAAATAAATTCTGAAAACGCAACACTCGTAATTACGACCGACAATCAAATGATTTATTCAAAACTTAGTCTATTAAATGCAACGGACGATTTGAATAAAGATTTTGCAAACGTTTTTTAAATACTTCATCCCAAAAATTGTCTTTATATCCTATTATAGCTGATATGCTATGAACTAAATTTAATACATCTGACTGATTTAAACTTGGGTTTGTTTTTTTAATACATTTCTCTATTTCATCAATAGATATTTCACCTTTTAACTCTGGACTTTCTGGTAATTGTTTATTTTTAATGGCAACTGACATAATTCTCTTTACGCAGGAAAAGAATATTGAGTAACGAATAAAAACGCCACACAACACCGTATATAATTAATTGCTAGTTGTTTCCACTTTGGAAACTTATTGCGTTCCTCTTTTATATTGCTTATTTTTAAAGTTAATATTAAATTCACGCAACTAATTATATACAAGAACGTTGTGTACAATACAAACTATAACATAGAGGGCGGTAGACCGAAACTTAATAAATGACAGATAAAGAGATAGACGATTTAAATATAATACTAAACGAACTTTCGGAATATAGTGCAATAGTGGATATAAATAATTTTCAAGAGTACCAAAGTGGAAATGTATTTGGTTTTTCTGAAACTCACGAAAAGGAGGAGTATTTCAGAAAGTTAATGCTAATATTCGAGGAATTAAAATTAGCAGAGGTGAATATTAGAAATACTACATTGATACCTATCGGAACTAAATGTATAATTTTTAAAAATAATGGAGGATTTAAACAGTATTTTAAAAATATCGAAATAGAAATAGAATTAAAAAAACAGAATAATATAAAGCAAATTAAAAAGAAAGAAAGAATTGAAAAAATTGAGAAATTTCAAATAGACGAATTTGAATACAAGAAAAATATTAGAGAGCAAAACGATAAAATAAGAAAATTAGAATTAAAACTAAAGCATATAAATATACTAAAAGAATATGGATGGATTCTTGGAGTTTTTATTATAGTTGTGGAAATATTAATCGAATTAGGAAAAATGCTATTTTCCTAAATACAATATATAATCCTATAAAAGCAAATATAGTTTTAGACCATTCATTTACTTCTTTACAAAAATTTTCAGATTTAAACCAATTCATAATATAAAATAGTAATATGGAATATGTAATAACAGTAAGAAATAAACGAAAACCTGAAAAACATTTTAATGTAGTTTTAGAACACAAAACAAAGGTTGAAAATAAAATAAAATGGAAAGAACAAGAATATCTAGTTAAAGAAATTATTATTGTTAATCCAGATGAAAATATAATTGAACTGAAATGTATTAATATAACTAAACCTAAAAAAAAATTAAAGTTAACAACTACTTGGAGTTAAATGAATTTTCAAGGAAACTTAAATATATATCACAATCTTTTTTAAGTTTATTTACAGCTTCTTTTAATTCATCTAAATTTTGATCTGAATAAAACTCTGTAATAAAAGGAAAGTTAAAAGAATTAATTTGCTTTAATCTTTCATCTAAACATTGGGATTGGGAAAAATACTTAAATTTATTTGTACGGTTGTTTGAATTATCTGCATCCATAAGTACTGTACACAACATAGTATATAATAAACAAGGGGTACAAGTTGCTTTTTTAAATTAATTAATATTTATTTATTTTTTCAATGCCCGAAATAGTAAGTTATTCTAACCCTTGCTTACCATATACTTAGCACGTTGTACACAATACCCCAAAAATGCCGAGAATCGAACTTCAAACTGAAATAAAAGCCGACAGAAATATCGTGTTTGACTTGTCGCGAAGTATCGATTTGCACAAAATATCGACTGAACAAACTAATGAAGAAGCAATCGCTGGAAAAACAAGCGGATTAATTGGAATGAATGAAAGTGTAACTTGGAGAGCTAAACACTTTGGAATCTATCAAAAACTGACTTCCAAAATAACGGAATATGACAGACCGAATTACTTTGCGGACGAAATGGTTAAAGGAGCGTTTGCGAAATTTAAGCACGAACATCACTTTTCGGAATCGAATGGCGGAACCTTGATGACTGACTTTTTTGACTACAAATCGCCTTTTGGAATTTTAGGAAAGTTAGCTGACAAGCTCTTTCTGAAAAAGTATATGACCGAATTACTAATTGAAAGAAACCGAATTGTAAAAGAGTTTGCGGAGTCTGAAAAATGGAAAGAAATTATAAATGAATAAAGTACTGTGTACAACAATGTATAACCGCAATTACGGCGGATTCGACTACGTCCGAATCCACTCGGAATTGCTAACGCCAGTTCTAAACCGAAAATAAACGCATATTAACCCGTAACTGACGGTTATACGAGACCGTCAGACTGTCTCAAAAAGCACCTAATTCACCTTAAAAAAAGTGTCTAAATATTCGATTAAATAATTGATATTCAGTATATTTATACATGGAATATTTACAAGGAGAACTCAGAGGACAAACTGTACTTTTTAAAACTTGCATAGACGATATGGTACCAGAAGATAATACTGTACGTCTAATAGATCAGTTTGTCGATTCATTAAACCTAGAAGAAATGGGGTTTAATGTTCTAGCATCTAAAGGCAGACCGCCTTATAATCCCGCAGATTTACTGAAACTTTATATCTATGGTTATATGAACCGGATGAGAAGTTCTAGAGTGTTAGAAAAGGAATGTCGACGTAATATTGAGGTTATATGGTTAATGAAAACCTTAAAACCAGACCACAATACCATTGCCCGCTTTAGAAAAGATAATCCTAAAGCTATAAAACGTGTATTTAGATTTAGTGTTGAGTTGGCCAAGAACTTTAATTTAATTGGCGGTGTTTTGATAGCTGGTGATAGCACGAAGCTCAGAGCACAGAATAGCAAGAAAAACAACTACAATAAAAAGAAGATAAAACGTCATTTGGATTATATCGACAAGAAGTTAGAAGAGCATAATGCAGATCTTTCCAAAGCTGATGGTGATAAGAAAGAAGAAATAGAAAAGCAAATTAATAAGCATAAGAATCAACGCCAGAAATATGAGGCTCTTCAAAAAGAACTAGAAAAAGACAAAACTACAGAGAATCCTCAAATTTCAACCAGTGACCCAGAAAGTAAACATCAAATTGTAAGAGGATCAATAACAGAAGTATGCTATACTGCCCAAACTACAGTAGATGCAGAACACAAGTTACTAATTGACTATAAAATCACCAATAAGAATGACAAAAAAGCCATGGGTGATATGCTCAAGCGAGCTAAAGATATTTTAAAATCTAATGAGTTTACTGCGCTCTATGATAAAGGTTACCATACAGGAAGCGAATTCCACACAGCAGATCAACTTGGTATAAAGACTCTAGTAGCGATTCCAGCAATAGGCAGAAAAAGTCAAGCGCCAAATCCAGATTATAATGCAGAATATTTTGTTTACAACAAAGAAGAAGATACTTATACTTGTCCAGAAGGTCATACTTTAAAAAGCAATGGATCACATTATAAAGGTAGAAATTACACCTTTAAACAATACAAAACCAAAACTTGTAAAAGCTGTCCAGTTAGAGAGCAATGCACTACTTCAAAAGCTAACGGAAAGGTTATTCAACGTAGTCAATATACAGAGCATATAGAAAACAATGCCAAACGTATAAAAGAAAGTGGAAACCTTTATAAAAAAAGACAGGCTTTGGTAGAACACCCCTATGGAACGATAAAGCGTGGTTGGGGTTTTGATCACATCATGACCAAAAAAGGTATTATAAGAGCTAGTGCAGACTTTGGATTGATAGCTTTAGTTTATAATCTAAAACGAATTATGAATATAGTCAGTTTTAAGGACTTATCGGATAACTTTAAAAAGGTAATAGAGGCTTTATTATCGGGTATTTTTAGCATATTAAAGCCATATAATGCTGTTATAATAAAAATTTAAAGTCTTAAAACGTATTTGAGTAAAAGAGCAAAAATCTCAATTAGTTTTCAAAAAATACATTTAAGAACTCTTAAAATTGATAATTTTGGGTATTTTTGAGACAGACTGCCGTTGGCAATAATTAAAAATGAATCCGAGAAGTCTGAAAATATTCGAAAAGAAAAAAGGAATTCATATTTCCCCTGAAAATATTGTTGCAATTTCTTGGACAATTGTAATATTTCTAATTTACTTTTTAAAAGCAACGTACGAATTTAATTTTGAGGGTTGGGAAACGGGAATTTTAATATTTGGAACAATCTATATTATCGGACTTATGATAAGCACTTTTTTTAGATATGAAAGAGAAATAGGGAAATATTCTGGAAAACTAACTTTTTGGAAAGACCGAATACAAATTGGAAATAAAGAATATAAAATTGAACAGATAAATAAGATTGAATTTAATGCTTACGACATTAAAGGAACGTTTGTTAATTCAATGTTGGAATTTTCTCCTCATTTATCAAACGGACTTAATAATCAGTTTTCATTAATACTGAAAAATGGAGAGAAAATAAAATGTAATTTTTTACAAACTGAATCTGAAAAAATTGAATTTTTTAATGAAATTTTTATTTATTATTACAAAAAAGGAATTATTAGTTGGTTAAAGCTTTTGGAAATTCTAAATATTGAAGATTATAATGAAATTCAGAAATTTAAAAAAGAAATAACTATTGCCAACACCGTACAAAATTAATTGCTTGCTTTTTGCTTACTTACGAAAATCCTCGCGGATTTTCTTTGTGAGTAATTATTTATTAACTTTATTGCTTAAACACAGCAACTAATCCTGTACAAACACGTTAGCAACAATTACAAAAAAAAACGACCAACTTTGAATTTAAAACATAAATATAGAACTCTAATTATAGGCGGAATTGTCACAGTCCTATATCTATTGTTGACGTTTATCGGAGAAAAAACGAACGATGGACTGTTTATCTTAATGCTATACTTTCCTGGATTATTCTTCGGAATTGGAATTGCAATTGCCTTGAAAAAGGCATTAAAGGAAAAAACTGGGCTATTACTTGTAGTATGTCTATGTATATCATTCTATTTAACACTTATGTACGCAACTAAAAACTCTGAAATCTTATTAGAGTTTAGAAGTAGAACTCTTGGTGGATTTGGAGGATTACTTTCTTTAATAATTATTCAACTAAATGCGAAATTAAGATTCAAACCCATAGATTATATTCTTGGAGTTATTATCGGAATTATTGCGACATATAAGGAGGTTTTATCTGGTTTAGAGATTTATCCTTTATTCATTGCAATTGGATTATGGCAGTTTGGAATCTTATTTATTATAAATAGACGTCAAATAATCGAGAATAAAACAGTTGCTAACACCGTACAAAATTAATTGCTTGCTTTTTGCTCACTTACGAAAATCCTCGCGGATTTTCTTTGTCAGTAATTATTTAGTAAATATATTGCTTAACCAACGCAACT
Source organism: Polaribacter litorisediminis (assembly GCF_019968605.1). NCBI lineage: Bacteria > Pseudomonadati > Bacteroidota > Flavobacteriia > Flavobacteriales > Flavobacteriaceae > Polaribacter > Polaribacter litorisediminis. The sequence continues at coordinate 3,778,701 of NZ_CP082966.1, read as the reverse complement.
AATCTTGTACAACAACGTTACCCAAAATTTACAAATCCAAGAAAATGTTTTTAAATGAATAAAAAAATTGAAATTTCAATAAGTAAAAAGAAAGTATTATTAAATATTCTTGGTTCAATTGGGTTTGTAGCTTTAGGAATATGGATGGTAGTTTCTGAAAAAGAATCTGAATCTAATCAGATTTTAGGAATCTTAGCCATAATTTTTTTTGGTTTCACTTTAATAATTGGAATAAAAAAATTATTTGAAAAAAATTCTGGATTAATTATTGATTCAAAAGGAATAACCGACTATACTAACTCTAATAGTATTGGATTAATTGAATGGGAAGATATTATTGACATCAGAATTATTGAAATAATGTCTATCAAATTTATATTAGTTGACTTGGAAAACTCTGAAAAATATATCAAAAAAGCGAAAAATTCTCTTCAATCGAAACTTATGAGAAAGAATTTGAAAGATTATGGTTCACCAATTACATTAACGACAACAAATCTAAATTGTAGTTTTAAGAAATTGGAAAAACTAATTATGAATGAATTTGAACGAAACAATAACTTTGGGTAACAACGTGTATTAAAAATTGCTAGATTAGTGCTTAATTAAAAGTAGTTGCTTTTTTATAAACTTCTATTTTCCTTCGGAAAATAGCCGTTCATTTAAAACGCAACTTTCAATACACAAACAAGTTGTGTACAATACAAACTATAACATAGTGGGTGGTAGACTTAAATTGAATGAAAAGATACAATATACTTACTGATATAAATTTAAAATTACTAAATGAAAGTGATTCTAAAAGAATGTATGAATCCGATTTCATAAATGAAGAAGGTGTAAAAATTGAAAGTTGGGATATGCAAACTGAACTACTTTCTGAATACATGAAAAGTAAAGGATTGATTACTCTTAATGGAGAAGTTTGTCATATAAATAGTTTTGGAGAAGAAGTATTAGAAAAGGGAGGTTGGTTACAATATCTTAAAAAACAGAATAAAAAAGAGGATAATAATGAAATTAAAAATATACGAAAAGAAGTTCAAGAAGAAATAATCCGAAAGGGAACAATCGAAAGTTTTGAATATGGAAAGTGGGGATTTTACTTAGCTATTATTGCTCTAATAGTGTCGATACTAACGCTATTATTGAAATAATTAAAGCAACTAAACTTGTGTAAAATCTGAATTTTGGACTTTCGAAATCTATTTTTTTTAACCAACTCATAATATAAAATAGTACTATGGAAATACTTAACAAGCAATTTAAAATTTTAGAATTTGAATTTAGCCTAAGTCAATTAGAAAACTCGACCGAATTAATTACTAATACTTTTTGTGAATCAGAAATATATTCCAAAAAAGAATATAACGAAAATAAAGTTTTTGATTACGGATTAAGGTCAAGAACACTGATTACCAACAAAACTAATAATAATAAAGTTTTTGTTTATGAATCTGAGTTAAGAGCCAATCTTAAACCAATACATGATAAAACATCTACTTCTGGAATACTAGATTTTGTAAAAAAAGCATTTTCAAATCACGAAAAATATTTTTTTGAAAATAAATCCAAAGAATTAAAAATAAATAATATAAATATTCAACATGAAATTAATTCTTATTCTTTAAATGTATTTAGTCATTTAAAGAATCATGGCTTGAATTACTAGTTGCCCCCATAAACATCGGAGGAAAAACCATAACACGTCCGTTTTTTTTTAAAGTAATGTTATTTTCTTTACAATATTCCTTAAATTCGTCTGAAACATCATTTGGCATCTGAATAGTACTGTACACAACATAGTATATAATAAACAAGGGGTACAGGTTGCTTTTTTAAATTAGTTAATATTTATTTATTTTTTCAATGCCCGAAATAGTAAGTTATTCTAACCCTTGCTTACCATATACTTAGCACGTTACCCAAAATTTACAAATCCAAGAAAATGTTTTTAAATGAATAAAAAAATTGAAATTTCAATAAGTAAAAAGAAAGTATTATTAAATATTCTTGGTTCAATTGGGTTTGTAGCTTTAGGAATATGGATGGTAGTTTCTGAAAAAGAATCTGAATCTAATCAGATTTTAGGAATCTTAGCCATAATTTTTTTTGGTTTCACTTTAATAATTGGAATAAAAAAATTATTTGAAAAAAATTCTGGATTAATTATTGATTCAAAAGGAATAACCGACTATACTAACTCTAATAGTATTGGATTAATTGAATGGGAAGATATTATTGACATCAGAATTATTGAAATAATGTCTATCAAATTTATATTAGTTGACTTGGAAAACTCTGAAAAATATATCAAAAAAGCGAAAAATTCTCTTCAATCGAAACTTATGAGAAAGAATTTGAAAGATTATGGTTCACCAATTACATTAACGACAACAAATCTAAATTGTAGTTTTAAGAAATTGGAAAAACTAATTATGAATGAATTTGAACGAAACAATAACTTTGGGTAACAACGTGTATTAAAAATTGCTAGATTAGTGCTTAATTAAAAGTAGTTGCTTTTTTATAAACTTCTATTTTCCTTCGGAAAATAGCCGTTCATTTAAAACGCAACTTTCAATACACAAACAAGTTGGCAACAAGCAAAAAAATACGTATATGAGAAAAGATTTGGAAGAAGAAATTAGGAAGAAAAGAAACATACTGAAAGGAATTGGAATTTTAGAGATTATAGGAGGAATAACAGGAATAGGTTTAATAGTTTGGTTTCTTCTCCAAGGTTTTCAAATGAATTCTTACAGCGTTATTATTTTTTTAATAACAATATTATTTTATTCGTATTCAATCTTTGCTGGAATAATACTTTTCAAAAAAACTGAAAAAGGAATTTCTCATTCTTGGATTATTCAATTTATACAAATAATAGGAATTTCCTTTAATGGAATAACCTATATGTTTACCTCTGGAGGAAATTTTATGTTGGGTTATAATTGGACTGAAAATAATTTGACCTTTAACTTAGGAATTGCAAGTGAATTTGACTTGAGTATAAGTCAAGATATAAATAATTTTATTCAAATAAATTTAATAGCTATAGTTATAATTTACATTTTAGACAAAACACTGAAATCAATAAGTGAAAAAAATGAATTATTGAATAATTATTTTGAAAAAATTGATTTATAAAGCCTGTTGCCAACACCGTGTATAAAAAATTGCTATTTTTAGCTTCACCAAAAGTTGTTGCTTTTTTGCCAACTTCAGAATTTCCGTTGGAAATTCCTCGTTGTCAAATACGCAACTTTTCATAACACAAACACGTTACCACACATTGACCAAAAATGACGAAAAAACAACGAAAGATATTTTATACATTAATTTTCTTCATTGGAATAATATTAATGTATTTTCAGATAGAAATTTATCGAAATACATTTATTAACTGGAAAATTCCTGCATCAATAATTACAATAGTCGGAATTTTGAGTTTTTTAGCGGATTTTAAAAATTACAAGCGGACTTATGAATATAGCGGATTTGAATTATATTTATATTCTTGGATGCATTACATAATTGGATTTGGATTTATTGCTTGCTCAATCTTTATGCTGACAAATTTTTATTTTGCTGGAAAAGAAGTAAAAACTGAAAATTATGAAATTATTGGACGAACTACAATTCGTGGAACAACTAAAGGTAGAACAGATAAAGAACAACCAGTATTTATAATAGTTTATAAGGGGAAAAGCAAAGAATTGGTATTCAAAAACGAATATTTTGAGAAAATGAATTTATACAAAAATGTTGAATTTGAAACTCGGAATGGACTTTTCGGATTTGATATTTTAGAAAATAAAAAATTGAATTAATTAAACGGCGGAAAAAAAAACGTGTGGTAACACCGTGTATTAAATATTGCTATATTTGGTTAAACTAAAACTTGTTGCTTCTTTGCAAACTTATGAATTTCCTACGGAAATTCCTCGTTCACAAAAACGCAACATTCATTACACAACAACGTTACCTGTAAGCTAAAACAACGATGATACAAAACCATATTACAGTAAAAAATAGACATTTGAACTTCGTGAAAACTGTTTGCGAATCTGAAATAGTTTACGCTTTAAAAAATAAAAAAGGATATGCAACTTCAACTTCTGTACATTATGATGATGAAGATGGAAATCCAATTGGAATGATTTGTTTTTGGGCGGAAAAAGTTAGAGCGAAATCTTGCATAAAAGATGGTTGGAAAAAATATCAAGTTGTTGAAATTAAGTTGTCTGAATTTATGGAAAACTTTTGTGTCGGAATGGAAAATGATGGACTTTTAATCGGAACTCAATTCGACCAAAATATGTTCGGATTTGAATCTGAACCTTTAGACTTGATAATCGAATTAATTACTGAATTGAAAACGCTTGAAAAAAATTTAGATTTTAAGAAATATAATGGAATTGAAGATTTGGAAAGACAAACGAAATCTGTAATGAACGAATAAAGCCTACAGGTAACAGCGCATAACAAAAATGGCGAGATTTGTGATTGAAACGAAAATTTTGGTATTTTTAGAAACTTAAAGTTTAACCGAAAAGATTGCGCATTTTAAGTCGCCACTTATGTTATGCGCGGACCGTTGCAAGTAATAGCGGAAACCACTCAAAATCGAATAATTTTCGGTTCGAAACTCTTGAGTTTTAAAGTGGAAAAAATGGAATTTTAAAAGTACTGAACAGTCTCTCGCTATTCAAAAATTCATTTCGGAATTTTAGCTTGTTTGTGGAATTTTAAACGTGTGAATTCACTCAAAGTCGGAAACCAAGATTACGGAATTCTTACTCGAAATCGGAATTAGCAAGTTTGCGGAATTTAGCAAAATACGGGAAATCTGAATGCTAAAAAAAATCACTCAAATGCGGAATTTTAAAAAGCTTGAAAACAAATAAATCGGAATTAAAAACTGAAAAAAAAATACTACTTGCAACACCGTGTATAAAAAATTGCTACTTTAGTGCTTAATCAAAGTTAGTTGCAATTTTGCGTACTTCTGAATTTCCGTTGGAAATTCCTCGCACACAAAACCGCAACTTTCCATAACACAAACACGTTAGCCACAAGCTGAAAAAATCGAGAATGACAGGAACTTTAGTACAAATTATCACAATTACCGCTTTTGGAAATGAATTTTTGAGAAACGGAAAACTGACTGAATTTTATCCTGAAAACTCGTCTTTTCAATTTTGCGATTTTGTAGATTTTAGAGAAATTAAGAAAAAGAATTTTTTCACAGCAAAGAAGGAAATAATCACAGCAAAAAATCCATTAGATTGGTTTGGAAATCTTAAAAAAAATGGTTGCACTAAACTTCGTCTATTTCATCAAACTGAAAAGGAAAACGACCATCAATTGGCCGGATTTGTTGGCGGAGGTGGAAATTGGTTTATAGAAACTGTATATCCAAACCACTCTGATTTTTGGATTGGTAATTGGAATCACGACAAAAATTTGACTGAAAAACCTTGGCAAGTGACATATGGGAAAGCAGTCGAAAAACAGCCAACTCGAAATCAACAATTTGACTTAAAAACGACACGTAACGAACTAAATAGCATTCTTGAAAAAATAACAGATTTTGCGTTTAAAGAAACAACTGAAAATTGGGGAAATATATTTGAGAAAGCCAAAGAAACCTTGAATTCAGAAAAACCAGAAGTCGACTTTTATCACAACGATTTAATAAGTATAAAGAATTATGACTTACAAAATCGTCAGTTACTTTTATCCGCAAGTAAGGCTTTTGTTTTTGGCGGAATGGGCTCTTGGAATGATATGGGATTTGAGAATGAAGAAACGAATAAAAAATATAATGAACTTTCAACAGAATTGTATAACACAATGAATCAAGCGATTGTTTGTGCTATAAATAATGACCGAATAGAAAAGCCAGTGGCTAACAATGTATAAAAATAATAAGGGTTAAGTGCCGAACCCAAAGTTGGTACATATTAACAAAGTCCGCCAAATTTACAATTTGACGGTTAAAAGAAAAATAACGGTAAAATTGTAAATTTGGCTAAGTGCTAAACCGAAAAGTAAGTGCGTTTTTAATCCCTTACTATTCTTATACTAACCGTTACCACACATTTGAAATGAACATCGTAGGAACAAATATAAATTTTATTTTACTCGAAATTATTGACGAGCAAAACAGCAGTGATTTAAAATTAGTTCTTTCAAATATGGAAAGTTATCCAAGAAAGTTAGAACCAAATAAATACAAAAGGTTTGAACTTGAATTAATCGGAATTGAAAAAAAAGCGGAACTGAAAGTTAAATTGGCTGAATATTTAAACAATTATTTAGACATAGAAAAAACTGAAAATAACAACTTGGATTTTTGGTCTGATAATTATCAAATTGGAGAGTTTAAAATAGAAAAGTTTGACGAAAATATTTCAGAATTAAGCAAAGAAGATTGGACTAAAAATTTCCAAAGTTTACTCGACCTATATTATCGAGAATCTGACAGAACAACAAAAGAATCATTATTACAATCAAAATTTCTTGATAAGTTAAAAGCATTAAGTGATGATGTGACAAAAAAACACGAACAAAAAATTGAGTTTTTTAAAAACGACAAAACGAAAATCGAATCATTAAATGCCAAATTAAATTTATCGAATCGAATTGAAAATTTAAGATTGAAATATATTTCGGAAATTAATAAAATTGAATAAAAAAACGTGTGGTAACACCGTATATAATTTATTGCTAGTTCTAGCCTACTTACGAAAATCCTCGCGGATTTTCTATTCGGTTTGTATTTGCTATATTAGGTGCTTAAACCACGCAACAAACCATATACAACAACGTTGTAAAAAACTAGCGGAAAAGTTAATCTAAAACGAAAGTTCTTTAAATATACTTTTTGCTTTTAAAGTTAGAAAAAATTGAGAATTAGTCCAAAAGAGGAAATTAAACCTAAAAAAAATTCAAGCAAATATGAGGGGAATAAAAATTATTAATTTAATATTAATAATATCTTTAATATTTTTTTCTTCATCTTGTAGTGATAATAATATTAAAGAAAAAATCAGTTATTATACAAATGGAGACATAAGAGAAATTCTATATAATAAAACAGATAAAATGTATGGTTTAAAAACCCAATTTTACCCAAACGGGAACTTGAATACCATTTCTTACTTTAAAAATGTCAAGTCAACAATGTTTATTGGTTTTTATGAAAGTGGACAAATTTTAATGAAAGGGAATATAGAAAATGATTTATACGAAGGCTTGTGGGTTTATTATTACGGAAACGGAAAATTAATGAACAAGGGAAACTTTAAAAAAGGCATCAGAGTTGGAATCTGGTACCATTACTCTAAAGAAGGAAAGTTAACGATTGAAGATTGTAAAGAAGGTGTAGAAGATTGAATAATTAACTCCATAACTCAAACTCTGAAGAACCAAAATTACGGAATTGAGCAACTTTCGGAATTATTTTATTTGTGGAATATTTACTCAAATTAGCAATTTAGAAAACCAAAAAATTGGAAACAAAAATTATTACAAAAAAAGAAAATTAATCAGACTGAAAAAATAAATAGGAAATTTAAACCCGCATTTTACAACACCGTGTATGGTAAATTGCTATATTTAGTGCTCAACCAAAGGCAGTTGCATTTTTATGCACTTTGATTTTCCGTTGGAAAATCCTCGCACACAAAATCGCAACTTTCCATAACACAACAACGTTGTGTACAATACAAACTATAATATAGAGGTCGGTAGACCGAAATTGAATGAATGAAAATAAAACACAGGGAAACAAATATTGAAATAAGTTTGTCTTTTGGGGATTGGATAAGTGAATATGTAAGAAAAGATTTATATAAAGATTGGGAAGTGTTAAATCTTGAAAATGTAGTAAAAGTAATATTTCTTAAAAAAGATGGAAAAGTATCTAAAACTTTAATGAGTAAAGGAGTTGCTGAAAAACACAAAAACCAATTTAATGGTGTGAATGGAATTAGTGTTAAAATTGAAAAAGGTATTGTTTCAAAAGAATTTTATCAAGAGTATTTGCAAACTAAAATACTTAAAAGGAAAGATTATTCTAATTTATCTTTTATTAAAAAAATAAAAAAAAGCATACCAAGCATAAAAAAAATAAAACATAAAATAATTAATTCAACTACATCAAAATGGTTAGGTAAACTATTATTTTCAATATTTGTTACAGTTTTTGGTGGTATTATATTGCTTATTATATGGAGATTATACGAAAATGAATTAATTAATTTATGGAATAAATACATATAATATAAAATAGTATTATGCAGATATTTAACAACCATTTTAAAGTATTAGAATTTGAATTCAATCTAAATGAATTAGAAAACTCAACTGAATTAATTACAACTACTTTTTGTGAATCAGAAATTTATTTTAATAATAAATACAGTAATAATAATGAATTTGATTACGGAATAAGGTCAAGGACATTAGTTACTAATAAAATAAACAACAAAAAAGTACTTATTTATAAATCTGAACTAATGTGTAAAATTATCTATAGTCAAGAAATTAGTTCTTTGTTAAAAATAAGAGAATTTGTAGAAAAAACATTTTCAACTCATGAAAAATATTTTAATGAAAACAAACCAAAAGAATTAAAAATAAGTAATATAAATTTTCAACACGAAATTGATTCTTTTTCTTTAAATATATTTAGTCACTTAAAGAGTCAAGATTTTTAGTTATACCCATAAACATCGGAGGAAAAACCATAACACGTCCGTTTTTTTTAAAGTAATGTTATTTTCTTTACAATATTCCTTAAATTCGTCTGAAACATCATTTGGCATCTGAATAGTACTGTACACAACATAGTATATAATAAACAAGGGGTACAGGTTGCTTTTTTAAATTAGTTAATATTTATTTATTTTTTCAATGCCCGAAATAGTAAGTTATTCTAACCCTTGCTTACCATATACCTAGCACGTTGTAAAAAACTGGTTGAAATGCCTCAGAAAAGCATAAGTCCTTTTAAAAGTGCATTTTACCTTTAACTTTTTTGAACAGAATATGTTGAAAAATTTTTCAATCCAAAATTGTGAAAAATGGAAATTAAAAAAATGCTGAACAATCTCTCGCGAATGAAAATTCTAGTAAAAATTTTCTCTGTTTGCGGAATTTTGAAACGTGGAAATTTACTCAAAGTGGAAAAAGCAGAAATTTGGAGTTCTTACTCAAAATCTGAATTAGCACGTTTGCGGAACTGAAAAAATTGAGAAAATCTAAACTCTGGAAATTTGAGCAAAACGAAATTACTTGAAAAAAACAAACTCAAAAATGGAAAAATTAATCACGCTTTTTACAACACCGTTTATAAAAAATTGCTATTTTTAGCTTTATCAAAGTTTGTTGCTATTTTATCAACTTCTGAATTTCCTACGGAAATTCCTCGTTCACAAAATCGCAACTTTCCATAAACAAATACGTTGCCAGTAATTTGAAAAACATGACGATAAATGAAAAACTTACTCTTTGACTTCATATCAAGATACATTTCGTTGACAGAAGAAGAAAAAAACACACTGATTGATCTAGATATATTTCACTCCTTCAATAAAGGCGCTGTTTTATTGGAAGAAGGACAAAAATCGAATAAAGGATTTTTTGTATTAAAAGGTTGTATTCGGTCATACTATGTCATAGATGGAGAAGAAAAAACAACCGCTTTCTATACAGAAATGGAAGGCTTAACTCCTCCCTGTGTTTTAAATGGAAAGCCTTCAGCATATTCTATTTCTTGCGTTGAAGACTCCATCCTTACGGTTTCTGACCCCAGCATGGAAGTTGAAGTTTTTCAGAAATTCCCAAAGTTTGAAACGATGTGCAGGGTATTGTCTGAAGAACTATTGATTAAACAACAATTGGACTTTGATGCCTTCAAAACCTCATCGCCTGAGCAACGTTACCACAACCTTTTGGAAAAACGACCAGATTTAATCCAACGGGTCCCACAATATCAATTAGCCAGTTTTTTAGGAATCAAGCCACAATCTTTAAGTAGGTTAAGAGCAAGAGTCAATGAAAAAAATAAGGGTTAGTCTGCTTTCTTAACTTAAGTGAACGAGTTATAGCAGCTCACTAATCTACTTTTGTATTATCATTTTACACAAAAGAAAGATATGCAAAAAAATATAATGAGGATGGGTTTTGTCATTTTGATGGCAAATTGCTTCCACGTCAATGCACAATACATCCTACAAGATAGCACTTCTAAAAGATATTTTATTGGAAGCACCTTTTTCGTGTTGGGAAATTTCGCACAGACCAATAAACCTGATTTTGCACAGCTAAATTTCGGTTACCGCATCACAGAAAAGGATGTGGTATCCTTAGAGCTAAAAACTTGGAAATACTCCTGGCCACTCGGGATTCCGTACGGAGCTTCTTTTGAAGCCCCAGAAGAAAAGTTTCCTGGATACATTAGAGAGTATGGTTTTGCGCTGGTTTATCAGCGATTTTGGTGGAAAGGTCTTTATACGGGAATTCATGTAATGAATGCCTGGCAAAGTTTTATGGATGAGAATAATCAGAAAATCGACAATGGTTTTCAAATTTTCAACACCTACCGTCTAGGCTACCATATTAAACTGTTCAAAAACAGGTTTTTCATTGAACCATCTCTTGCTGTTACCCATCGGATATACCATACAGAAATGCCAGATGGATTTAAGCAGCAAGATGACAAATGGTCAAAGTTTTTCTATGGAGAGCCCGGGCTGCATTTTGGATTTAATTTTTAGGCAATGAAAGCTGTTATTTGTACCAAATATGGAAGTCCCGAAGTGCTTCAGTTACAAGAAGCACAAAAGCCCAAATGCGGCAGTCATGATCTTTTGATAAAGGTAATGGCTACCGCAGTAAACTCTGCTGATGTGAAAGTTAGAAGCCTTGCGATTAAAGGCTTTTTAAAGCCACTGATGCGAGTAGTTCTAGGATTAAAAAAGCCAAGAAAACCCGTCATGGGAACGGTCTATTCCGGTATTGTGGAAGAAGTTGGGGATAGTGTTACCCAATTTAAACCACAAGATAAGGTTTTCGGGAGTACAGGTTTCCATTTTGGAACATATGCTGAATACCTTTCCGTAAAGGAGCATAGTCCTGTATGCTTAATGCCAGAGAGCGCAAGCTTTGAAGAAGCAGCCGCCTTAATCTTTGGTGGACAATCAGCACACTTCTTTCTTGAAAAGGCCCGACTTTCCCAAAGGTCCAAGCCCAAGGTCTTAATCATAGGTTCCACAGGTTCGGTGGGCATAGCCGCCATTCAAATCGCTCAATATTATAAGGCGGAAATAACGGTTGTTTGCAGTTCATCAAGTGAAGCATTGATGAAAACCCTGAAGGTTGAACGTATGATTTTTTATGATAGGGACGATTTTATAAAGCAACCCAACCGCTACGATATCCTGTTTGATGCCGTTGGCTGCACCAAGGGAAAATCTTGTAGACACCTCTTAAATCCTGAGGGAAAATTTGTTTCTGTCGACGGATTATCCTACGCGACCGAAACAAAAGTCCAATTGGAATTTATTAAAACTCTTTTTGAAAAGGGAGAGATGAAAGCAATAATCGATAGAACATATTCACTGGAAGAAATGCAGCACGCCCATGCCTATGTAGCCACAGGAAGAAAGAAGGGGAATGTCGTGATAAGAGTAACGAACTAATAAAACAATACCCTACATTTAAATGATGAATAAAATGAAAACTATTTTAAATCTAACAAAATCAGTCATTTTGGTATTTTCACTCGTACTTATTTCATGCGAAAAAGACGACATTTTACCAACAAATCTTTGTGAAGTACAGAACCCGATAGAGGAATTAGCTTGGCTAAAAGAAGCCATTGATGAGGTACGTAATGATGAATATTCCTATTATTCCACGGCATTGTGTCAAGGTGAAAGGGTTTTCTTTTATGGCAACTGTGATCCCACAGCAAATTACGCATCATTTATACTGAACTGTGCCGGAGATAATTTGGGAATTACAAATGAGCTTTATGACAGACTTTCAAAAATTGAGGTGATATGGAAGCCAGAGAACTCAAAATGTACTTTTTGATGTAATGAATTATTCGATATAGTCAATAATTAATATGAAATGAATAAGAAAATCTATCCAAAACTTCTAATGTTTTTTATTGTAAGTTGCTTTTTTGGGTGTAAGCATACCGTTCCGAAAAATAAGGATATTACCGTTGTAGATACTATTCCATTCAAACTAAGTAAACACAACAACATCATTGTTGAAGCAATTTTGAATACAACTGATACACTCGATTTGATGTTTCATACAGCAGCTAATTCTGCATCTGTAATAAAATCATCTTCAGCACGCCTTAAAAGCATAAAATGGAATAAAGAAACATCGGAATCATCTGCCTGGGGAGGTAAAGGCACTTCAAGATATAGTAAAGCCAATACTTTAAAAATTGGCACTATGGTTTTTGATAGCCTTAGCATTTGGGAAAATGAAAAATCTGGCCCTGAGACAGATGGTAAATTTGGTTTAAACTTCTTTGATGATTATATCGTGGAGATCAATTTTGATGAAAGTTTAATAAAGCTTCATCATACCCTTCCTATTACTGAAGATTACATTAAAATGAATCTGGACAATAAAGATGGTTTACTCTTTATTACAGGAACAAGCCGCATTGACAGCTTAGATTTTGAGAATCCTTTTTTACTTCATTCTGGCTACTCGGGTGCTTTGCTTTTTGACGATAAATTTTCCAACCAAACACAAATTGGTCAACATATTGAAATTACTTCAGAGGAGGAATTGAAAGATTCTTTCGGCAATATTTTAAGGACCAAAAAAGGCGTATTGCCTCAATTTAGTCTTGGTGAGATGCAATTTTACGATGTGCCTGTTGGCTTTTTTGAGGGGACGATTGGGCGTCAGCAAATGAGTGTAATGGGAGGTGGTTTCATCAAGCAGTTTAACCTGATTTTTGATAAAAACAGGGGAGAAATTTATTTGAAATTAAGGAAAGATGATAAAAAGGGATAGTTACAGTAAAATCAAAATTAGACTGAAAAATATTTAAGTATAAAGACTTTATAAAAATATCACATAGACTATATACTTGGGAATAATATCAATCATTTTATAATTAAAAAACTAGAAAAAGCCAATGTCAGGAAGTGTAAAAATTAATATTATAGGAATAATTTCCTTATGCACTGTTATCTGTAATTTCTCTTATGGTCAAATTACAATTGAAAAAAACTTCAATCTTGAATTAGCTGAAAAAGATAGTATAAAATCTTTAAAACTAGAAAAATCACTAAATGCCTTTTTAACTGAAGCTCAAAATGGCCGTTTTTCAGACGAATATGTTGATTCTATTCATCAAAAAAAGTATGAGTTCTTTTTCAATAAGCTATTAGGCTTTGGGAAAAATAGTCCAGATAGAATTTTTAATAATCCAATTGTGATTAAATCATACTCAGCAAAAGATGAAGGTGAAATATATTTTATGACTTTTTCTTTATCTGGATCTCAAAATGGTAAGCCTTTTATTTATAGAATTGTTGAAATAAAGGCTGTACCCTATAAAGATCATTACAGGTTCTATAGCCCTTTTGAAGAAAGAACAGCAAACTTTAAATCTGAAAAATACAATAGTGTAACATATTACTATAGTAACACTTTAAATCATCAGAAAGCTGTTGAATTCTCAGAATTGAAAAATGAACTATCAGCACTTACCAAGACAGAAATAATACCTTTAGATTATTATAAGTTTGAAAGTATAGACGAACTATTGAAATCATACGGCCTTATTTATAGTGCTAATAATTGTAATTTTTTATGTTATGATTTAGGCTTTACAGATAGCGAAGGTGAAATTTATATAACAGGTACAGATAATGAAAATTATATATTTGGTTACGTTGGTGATTATTTATACTACAATCTTCCAAATCAAGATGAAATTTACTCGCCATTTGTAAACGGCATTTCAACCTATTACGGTGGTTATGGCCTTAGTTATGATACTTTAGAAGAATTAAAAGAACAATTTCGGGATGAAATTGAAAGAAACCCAACTATTGATTTTTTAGAGGAATTCAAAAAAGGACGGAATTCCTCGGTAAACAGGCATTTTTCTTACTATGTAATGAGTGCCTTTCTTTGTGAAGAAGTTATAAAAAAAAATGGCTTTGATGGTGTATTGAAACTGGTTTATTCTGGAAAAGATGGAGAGTTTTTTTTCGAAAATTTAAAGACCACCATAGGTGTTGACGAAAATAATTTTCATCAAACAATTTTAAAATTAATTAATAGATAATCGCCTATGTTAGATTCAAGCTTAAATGACATTCTAATATGAAGAAAATTAGCATTCTTTTTCTGAACCTTATTGTGTCCATAATTTCATAAGTTAAACCAATGTTTAAAACAATTAATATAAACTGGAAAAGAGTATTGATATTTTTTATCATTGCAACTGTAATTTCCAATATTTTTCGATTTAATATTTTTGAATTCGAATCAGAATTAGAAAAATTGCCTTCCTGGCTTTTTGTACTAACTTCTGTTTTTTTTGAAGGAAGTGGAGTTGTTATAGCTGCACTGATAGCTATTTCATTATTGAATAAAAATAGAAAAACAGAAATATCACTTTTCGGAACATCAAAATCAAAAAGCCTTATCATGGCATTTATTCCAATTATTATTTTAACAATAATTGGGGTAAAGAATGATTATGAGTTAAATCAACATATTTATGGTTTTATTGCAATGTCAGGCACCTTACTCTATTGTATAATGGAGGAATATGGATGGAGAGGTTACTTACAAGAAGAATTAAAATCATTAAAACCTTGGTGTAAATATCTGCTAATCGGATTTATTTGGTACTTGTGGCATTTAACGTTCTTAACGAAAGCTTCTGTTGGTGATAATCTTTTCTTTTTTGCAATGATGGTTGTTGGAAGTTGGGGAATTGGACAAGTAGCGGAATCAACAAAGTCAATATTAGCTAGTGCGTGTTTTCATCTAATTATCCAAATTATGATGTTCAATGCGTTAATCAAAAATGGAATTAACGGAACCGAAAAACTAGTAATCTTTGGAGTGTCTGTCGTTCTATGGTTTGTGATTATCAAAAAATGGGAAAAAGAAAACGCTTTTGTAATACAAAATAAAATTACCTAACTATTCATATCAAAAATTGAATAACTAAAACTAAATTTATGGAAAAATCAATCTTAATACTTCTCCTTTTATTAATTACAAATTTGACTTTTGGTCAGGAAAATAGAATTGACCACACAAAAATTGAAGAAGATTTAGAGGAAATCATCAATGATGTAATACGAAATTATGTTTATCTAGAGGCTAAAAATGTTGACATAAACTGTGTAAAGGAGTATTATTCCAATGAAATAAAAAATATAAAAACTGAAGAGGAAACTGTTTTGTTTTTTGAATACTTTTTGAATGAATTTTATGATAGCCACCTACTATTAAACACAAACCGAAAATCCTCATTTCGTTTGTTTGCACCAATTTATACAACAATAGAAAATAACAAATTAATAGTAGCAAATGTTTGGCAAACACAAGTTGATAGCCTTAATCAAAATATAGTTGGAGCTGAAATTCTAAAGTTCAATGGAACTGACTTTCAGGAAGCAATTATTGATTTCCCGACACATTGCAACGACAAAAACAATCAAGAAACCAGAGAATGGATTGCAAACAAAATCTTAGCAGGTCGATATAATGAACCTCGCATTTTAACTTTAAAATTACTCGACAACAAAGTAATTGAATTTGATTTAGACAAAATTAAAATCAAAAAAGATAATGGTCTTTTAACTTCAAAAATTGTAAACGGAATAGGAGTCATTAGAATTAACAATTCACTCGGCAATGATAATTTAGTAACAGAATTTGACAAAGCTTTAAATCACTTAATGAACACCAATGGTATAATCCTTGATTTAAGAAATACCCCCAATGGTGGTGATTCTTATGAAGCCCGTGGTATTATGAGCAGGTTTATTACCGAAAAAAAACCATATCAACGGCATTCATTTATTGAAAAATCTGAAGGTAATCCAGATGTTGAAAGAAATTGGATTGAGTATGTAATTCCAAGAGGAGAAACTTACACAAAACCTGTTATTGTGTTAGTTGGACGTTGGACAGGAAGTATGGGTGAAGGATTAGCCATTGGTTTTGAAGGAATTGGAAGAGCTGAAATTGTTGGTTCTGAAATGAGAAGGCTGGCAGGAGAAGTTTATGATTTTGGTTTTAAATATCAGAATTATGGATACAAACTTTCTACTGCAAAACTTTATCACATTAATGGAACAGCTCGGGAAAAATATGTACCTACAAATAACATAAAGCAAACAACTGCTGAGAAAGATGAATTCTTGCAGAAAGGTCTGGATTTAATTTTAAGTAATTATCAAGTCTCCAAAATCCAGATTAGAGAACAGCTAGAATTATTGGGTGCAAAAGACCAAACTTTGCGGCTTCTGCTTCCTGGTGCAGAAGAGAAATTCGGAAGAGGCACAGAAGAATACGATTATTTTTGGACACTTATTCATCAACAAGATTCTATTGTACTAAATCAAGTTATTTCAATCATAGATACGTTTGGCTGGGTAGGCAAAAATACAGTTGGTGAAAAAGCCAATCAAGCCCTTTGGCTTATCATACAGCATGCAGACCTTGAAACCCAGGAAACATACTTACCACTTTTAAAAGAGTCCGTAAAAAAAGGAGAATCAGAAGGCTGGCATCTTGCATTTCTTGAAGACCGTATTTTAATGCGTAATAAAAAAAAGCAAATTTATGGTACTCAGGCCGTTTGGGATAATGATTTAAAAAAGAACAAAATATGGCCTATTGTGGATGTAAAGACTGTTAATCAACGAAGAATTCAACTAGGGTTAGAACCTATAGAAGAATATGTTAAAAGCAATGGATATGTTTTTAACCAAAAAGAATAGATACCAACCTGTTAAAAGTAAATTAAAATAATACAATAAAAAATAATCACAGAATTTAAAATAGTAATATGAGAAAAATATTCACTTTATCATTATTAGCCATCTCATTATGGAGCTATGGTCAGCAAAATGAACCACTTTTAGATGGACTAGACCAAGAAATAGAAACTTTAATGAAATCTTATAACGCTGTTGGCTTGTCAATTTCCGTTGTTAAAAACAATCAAATAGTATACTCTAAAGGATTTGGATACAGAGATTTAGAAAAAAATCTACCTGTAAATGAAAATACAATTTTCCCAATTGCATCTAGTTCTAAAGCTTTTACGGCTTCCTTATTAGGACTACTAGATTTTGAAGATAAAATTTCTTTGAAAGACAAACCCAGTTTATATATTCCAAAACTTGAATTTTATAATTCTGAAATGGACAATTTAATCACCATTGAAGATTTACTTTCACATAAAAGTGGAATTGGAGAAATCAATGGGACACTTGTTCTTTTTCCTGAGCGAAGCAAACTCGAAGTCATAAAAAAATTAAAATACATAAAACCTGAAGGCAAACCGAAGGATAGTTGGATTTACAGTAATATGGGATACACTATAGCAGGTACAATTGTTGAAGAAGTGACAGGTGAATCTTGGGAGGAGAATTTGAATAACAATATCTTTAACCCACTAGAGATGTCAAATTCTTATACAGATTTAAAAAGTATGAAAATGACTAATAATTTTTCATACGGTTATGGTTTGGTAAAAGGTGAAGTCAAAAAAGTACTTTACGAAGAATACCAAAATTACAAACCTGCTGGTGGAATTAGAAGTTCCGCAAAGGATTTGGTAAATTGGATGATAGCTTGGTTAAACGAAGGAAAATTTAAAGAAAAGCAAGTTTTGCCAACAGATTTTGTTCGCAATGCGACTACTATACATAATATAAGGCCTAATAAAAACGAAGAGAGTGTTTTTCTCTTTGGAGATGGTTTTGGGTGGCGAATGGAATCACAAGACGGAAATTATAAAGTTTACCACGGAGGAAACACATCTGGATTTAGCTCTTTAGTATTAACCTATCCTTTTGAAAAGTTAGGTGTTACTGTATTAACCAATCAGACTAATTCAATTCTACCATACATAATAGGAGACATTATTAAAAACAGAATGTTGGATTTACCAAAAACTGATTTGAAAGACTATCCTGTAATCGTAAGTGATATTTACGTCCCAAGTGAAATCAAGCAAGGATTAAACTCTGAAAAGAAGCCAACACATAACTTATCATCATTCATAGGTAAATATGAAAATAAAGGTTATGGAACAATTGAAGTAGACCTTAAG
Organism: Polaribacter litorisediminis; assembly: GCF_019968605.1. NCBI lineage: Bacteria > Pseudomonadati > Bacteroidota > Flavobacteriia > Flavobacteriales > Flavobacteriaceae > Polaribacter > Polaribacter litorisediminis. The sequence continues at coordinate 3,760,331 of NZ_CP082966.1, read as the reverse complement.
GACGGTAATCTATATGCTATTTATCCATCTTATAAGTTCTTTTTGGAACATTTGCATTATAACGTTTTTGTTATGAAGCCATTAAAAAATGTTTCTGATTTATTCAATCCAGAATTTGCTATCAATTTTAGAACAAATAACAATGGAGAAATTTCATCACTGACAATAAATTTACAATCAGAGCCAGTCGAATTTATAAGGAAAAGCAAAGAATAAAAACTACTGGTAAAATCGTATAAAAGTAATCCGGGCAAAAATGCTATATTTGAACGATTTGAATATTAACAAACATATGGTTAAACCGAAAGGTAAGTGCTTCTAATCCCGCACTACGCTTACCATTGTCAGTAATTTGAAAAAACAGAATGAATAAACTAAAAACAGGCGAATTTTACGGAAAGCATTACCAAAAGTCTGCTTTTGAAAATCTAATAATTACCGATACAGAATACACACACAGGAAAGTTGATTGGCATTATCACGAAAATCCATATTTCACGTATTTACTTCAAGGAAAACTCTTTGAATCTAACAAAAAAGAGTCCTATTATTTAGAGCCAGGAAGTTTACTGTTTCATAATTGGCAAGACTCACACTACAACATAAAACCGCCTGAATTTACAAGAGGTTTTCATATTGAACTGAATGAGAATTGGTTTTCAACTTTTGATATTCAAATAACAGATTTTGAAGGAAGTATTAATTTGAAAAGTCCAATAATAAAAAACTTAATGAACCAGATATTTATTGAGACTAAAATCAATGACCCGTATTCAAATTTGAGTATTGAGAGTAATTTGATTCATATATTTAATTCGCTAACTGAAGCAAAAAGTAGTAATTCAAGAAAGCCTACTTGGGTAAACCAACTAAAAGAATTGTTGATTGAAGAACAAATAGACCATTCCTTAAATAATTTAAGTTCAAAACTAGAAATCCATCCCGTCCACCTATCTAGAGAGTTCAATCGACATTTTGGAACAAGTCTTAGCAATTACATTCGATTGATTAAATTGAACAAAGCACTTTGCTTGCTTACTTCTAATAAATATTCATTGACAGAAATTTGTTATCAATGTGGTTTTTACGACCAAAGTCATTTCATTACGAACTTTAAGCGAATCTACAAGACAACACCTTCAAAACTTTTGAAGAACATTTCATAATGTTAATTTTATACAATTTTGAGGACTTAATTAATCTCAACTTTGCTGTTCATCATAAAATAACCAAAAATTGAGAATTAAAAACATAATAGCACTTCTTTTTCTTTTTTATTCATTTTCAACCTACGCCCAAAATATGGCAGAATATACGAGTGGTTGGGAAGGAAAAATAGAAAATACAAAGACCTTCAGCTTACAGGTAGAAATAGAAAATTTAGGACTTGAAAATGCCAAATTCAAAATTTCTAACTATCAAAATATAATCGATTATCCTTTTAATTCAAGAAGCACTTCAATATTAGAAATAGCTTTTGCTGAAAATTATTCTTTTAAAGGTCAATTATCTGAAAATGGCAAAGAGATTAATGGATTTATTAAGTCTGGGATGCTTCTTTACCATTTAAAACTAACTCAATCAAATAACAACACTTTTAGAGGAACTTGGAATCTACTAATGGTAGATGAGTTGAAATCACTTAATTTTTATTTGAGTGTTGAAAATGGAGAAGGAAATAACTATCAAGCTTATCCTATTTTTGGTGACAATAGATTTACAGGAACCTGGTGCGACAATTTTCAAAAAGAAAATGATTTGATTTCGTTTACTGATTTTAAAACTGGATTGCAGTTTAGAGGGAAATTACTACCCAATAGTATTCAATTAGGTATCTATCTTGGAAAAAATTTACTTACAGAAGTAGCACTAAAAAAGTCAACAACAGATTGGGAAATTGGCGGGTTCCAATATGAGAATAAAGCGTCTATTTTACAACTTACTAAAATGGAATTCCTGATCTCAAAGGATTCGTTACCAAACACACATTCTGTTTTAATTTCAAAAAAAGGAAAAGTAGTTTACGAAAATTATTTTGATGGCTACAACGCAAGTATCCCACACGATATGCGTTCGGCATCAAAAAGTATTTCATCTGCTATCGTTGGAATTGCAAGGGATAAATCATTATTTAAAAGAGTTGAGCAATCCATTTTTGACTTTTTACCGAATAAATATCAAATTCTAAAAGACAGTTTAAAATCAGAAATTGATATTCAAAGCCTTTTAACAATGAGTTCTGGGCTAGATGCTGACGATTATACGAGAGAGAGAAAATCATCGGCATCTGAAAATAATTACCAACCTACTGGAGATTGGACAGAAACGATTCTGAAAGCGAAAATGATAAATGAACCCAATACAAAGGCAAATTATGGTTCAGCAAATCCATTTTTACTTGGCGTTGCAATGGATTCAGTTGTTTCTGAACCTTTGGAGTTGTTTATGGACAAATACCTTTTTCAAAAACTTGAAATCTCAAATTATATCATTCAAACGGATTTGAAAGGCAACCCATATTTTGGAGGTGGGATGTACCTCACACCAAAAGATATGTTGAGATTTGGGGAATTATACCTAAACAAAGGAAAATGGAAATCCAAACGTATTTTATCTAAAAAATGGGTTAAAAACTCATTTAAAAATCACTTAACCTTAGAGAATGTACCTGAAAAAAATGGATATGGTTATTTGTGGTGGCACAACACATATCAAGTAAACGGAGAAATTATAGAATCTATTGAAGCAAGAGGAAATGGTGGGCAATATATATTTGTAATTCCTAATTTAAAAACTGTTGTTGTTGTTACATCTGGAAATTATAGAAATGGAAAAACACAGCAACCAGAAAAGATTTTTGAAGAATATATTTTACCTAACCTTGAAAATTAAAAAAAGTCAGTTGCTAACAACTCATAAGCCATTGTAACGGCTCATATACAAACCGTTGTTGCCACACATTTAAAAAAATCGAGCTATAATTTAAGAAAAAATTAAAATTGACGAGTAAAAGAAACATAAGTGAATATCACCATCTACCAATTCTTGATGGTTTAGAATTACTAAATGCAAAATCACATACATTAGATTTTCCTTATCATACACACGACACTTTCAATATTGCTTTAATTTTAGAAAACACTTTTAATATTAAACTTAATGATAAAGATATATTGGTACCTAAAGGAGTACTATCAATAGTTCATCCAAATGAAGTACACGCCACACCTTGTGACAAAGATTTAGGAAACTCATTTTTTACATTTTATGTTTCACCAGAAGCTATTAAAGATTTTAATAATGGGAAACCTGTGTTTTTTGAAGATAAAATTATCTATGACCAATATGTTTTTAATGAACTCTATTTTTTGTCAATGCATTTTAAAAATAATGAAGTCGATTTTGAAAATCGACTCATTGCTGTATTAAAATTACTTGTTACAAATTGTACTTCCGTTCAACCTATAAAATTTGCAACAAGTAAATTATTTCAATCTTTCATCAATGAAACAAACTTTGAATCTTTTTCATTGGATAAAACTGCAAGTCAATTTGGGTTGAACAAGTATAAATTCATAAGACTTTTTAAGCAGGAAACAGGCTTAACACCAAATAATTATGTCCTGTTATCTCGAATTCAAGAGAGCAAGAATATGTTAAAAGAAGGAAGGCCAATATTTAATACAGCAATTGATTGTGGGTTTTACGACCTTTCTCACTTTTATAAAAATTTCAAACGATTTACAGGTGTCAATCCATTAGATTTTAAAAATGCTTTATTTATTGGTTAGTGCAAGATTTTACAATAGTGTTTATTAAGGGTATTCTAATTTTGCTAAAAACTAAAAAACGTCAATAATGAAACAAATCTTAACCTTACTATTTATTCTCTCAATTGCTATTTCAAATGCTCAAGAAGTTATTGCTTTTGAATTAGGTGATGACAATCGCATATATTTAAAAGGACTCATTAATCAGTCTGACACCTTAAATTTGGTGTTTGATTTAGGGGCAAATATTACGGTGATTAATAAAACAAAAATGGAGGCTAAAAATGTAAATATTAAATTTGATACCATAGTAAACAATGGAGGTGGTAATGGTACTTCAAAAGAAAGTAAAAGTTTTAATAATCTAGTCAAAATAGGGACAAAAGATTACACAGGAAAGGATGTACTTGGAATATCATACCCCGAAAGTGAAAAATTAGATGGGTTAATTGGTTGGGATTTTTTCGAAGATAAAATAGTGGAAATTGATTTTGAAAGTAAAGAACTGTTAATATCTGATAAGCTACCAGAGTATTCGGATAGGTTTAGAAAATCTAAGTTGAAATTTATAAGTGGTCTTCCATATATAAAAATGATATTATATAATGGAAAGAAAAAAGTAAAGATTTGGACAATGTTAGATACTGGTTATAACTCTACTTTAAAGGTGTATTACAACACAGTAATCAAAAATAAACTCGCAAATGAATATCAAGTTATTGGCAAATCTACTAGTTTTGGTACAGATGGTACAGTTGCAAAATCGGATTACATTTTAATTCCAAGAATTGATATTGGAGGCTTTGAAATATATAATATGCCAGGTGATTTTGCAAAGACAAAAGTTGACTCAGATATACCTGCTTTGTTTGGAGGTAACCTGCTAAAACGATTTCATATTATCTTAGATTTTAAAAACAAAGAAGTTTATCTAATGCCAAATAGAAAAATTAACAGTGAGTTCTAGTTTTCAAAACTATAAATGAAAAACGTGTGGCAACATGCTAGAGGGACAGGCAATTACTCATTGCCCAAGCTGTCAGCTTAAATCTAAGAGAAAATTGTATTAAAATGAAAAATGTATTAGGAATTCTATTAAGTACCTTAATAATGTTAGGGTGTAAAAATGAAAAAAAAAATGAAAAAATCGATGAACAAGAAACAGAAATTTTTAATCAAGATTTAATCGATAAACTTGAGAAAATGTCTGTTATCGACCAATTGGCCGCCTCCAATGCATATTCACCCGAAAATTATTCCCATTTATCATAAGAAGAATGAGAAAGTATAGAATCTATTGAAGCAAGAGGAAATGGCGGACAATATATTTTTGTAATTCCTTGTTTAAAAACAGTTGCAGTTATTACATCTGGAAATTATAGAAATGGAAAAACACAGCAACCAGAAAAGATTTTTGAAGAATATATTTTACCTAACCTTGAAAATTAAAAAAAGTCAGTTGCTAACAACTCATAAGCCATTTTAACGGCTAATATACAAACCGTTGTCTCGCATATAACAAAAAAACGATAATGAAAACACCTTTTAAGATATTATTTATAATCTTCCTTACTATTTTTAGCACTAAATCTTTTTCACAGAAAATGGTTGAATATTACGAACCTTTAAAAAATGTTAGTCTAAAAGTTGGAATAAGAGAAAATGACTTTTTGCCTTTTATTCAAAAAGGTTATACTCTAATGCTTCCTGAAAATAAAGAAATTAAAGGTGTACTTATTTTTCTCGAAGATTCAAAGTATGACAAAAAGAATTTTAGCTCAAAGCAGATGTATAGTCAAGCATCTGAAAATAACTTTGCGGTATTGTCAATTTCAACTGAAATCCCTTTAGACTTTTACTTTTCTAATTCATCTATGAATTCTACTCATAATTTAATTCAAGAGGTGTTTAATAAATATAATTTACCTAATGAAAACATTTTCTTTTTAGGTGCAAGTTTAGTAGGACATAGAGCGATGAAATATATTGAATTTATAAAAAGGGAGATTATGATTTTCAGGTTAACATAAAAGGAGTTGTTATTTGTGATTTCACATTGGATTGGACAAGAAAATGGCAACAACACAAACGAGATATAAAAATCAATCGAATTGACCTTTGGGAGCCAATATTTATGAATTTTATGTTGGAAACCAATTTGAAAGGCACGCCTAAAACAGCCCAAGATAATTACCACAATTTCTCGACTTATAGCTACTCTGATGAAAATAATGAAAATGTTAAGTTTTACAAAAATTATGCTGTTAGAGCTTATATTGAGCCTAAAATAAAATATAGATTAAAAAAGTACTACAGAACCTTATATGAAAACAATTCGACTGACATTGTTGGATTTTTAGCTGAATTAGAACTTGCCGGAAATGAAAATACGGAATTAATTGTTTTACAAACAGAATATACTCAATCCGAAAATCGGAATACACAGACAACTTGGAATGAAATAAATAAAGATGAATTAATGGATTGGATAAATAAGCAAACGGAAAGATAACTAAGCAAAACAACGTGTAAAGTTTATTGCTTAAGTGTTTTCCATCTGAAAAATAATTGGCTATAAATTGTTAAGCCTTTTTTACCAACTTTAATACAAATAATCGCAACAATCCATACACAAAAACATTGTAGACAATGCAACGAAAATTCCTTTAAAGAATAATTTAATTACAAATCAACAAATGAAATTAATAAGTCAACTTTTATTATTGTCACATTTCATAACCATGATTGGTTGCAATAAATCGATTGGACAAAAAAAATCCCTATCTACTCAAGAAGGAGCACAATCCGTAGATTCTATAAAAACGGAAAATGTCACTTTCGAAAGTGAAGGAATTAAATTAGCAGGTACAATTTATAGTCCTAAAAATCCACATTCAGCAGTTGTCATTGTTCACGGTTCTGACCAAGTGCCTCGAATGACAAAATTAGCTGTACTATTAGCTCAAAATGATATTTTGGTGTTAACTTATGATAAACGTGGAGTTGGGGAATCTGGAGGAGTTTATGCTGGACCTGAAGTGGGTACCAATAACATCAGGATTGAAAATCTAAATTTATTGGCCAAAGATGCAAGTTCTGCTGTTAATGTAATCCATAAAAAAAACGAAAATTTACCTATTGGCCTTATAGGTGCGAGTCAAGCAGGATGGATAATTCCTATTACTGCTAATAAAAATGCATTAGTAGAATTTATGGTTTTATTGAGTAGTCCTACAATAACCACACTTGAACAATTGAGATTTCAGTTTTATACAAATGGGAGAACCGATTTTTGGGATAATCATACAGAACAAGACGCACGTGAACACATCAAAAATGACCCTGACAAATATCAATTTGAAGCTACTGACCCAAAAGAGAGTCTCAAAACTCTTTCAATTCCTGGTCTTTGGGTTTTTGGGGAAAAAGATATTCAAATTCCTGTGAAAATGTGTATTGAACATATTAACACCTTTAAGACACAGAACAAACCTTTTGAATATGTCCTATTCCCATCATTAGGACACAATACCAATAAAACTGAACCAATAGAAATTTCGGTTAATTGGATAAAACAAAAGTCTTTAGAAATTATGAACAATAAATAGAAATCGAATAAAACAATAAAGCTTGCCTACAACAATGGTAACCGTCAGACTGTCTCAAAAAGCACCTAATTCACCTTAAAAAAAGTGTCTAAATATTCGATTAAATAATTGATATTCAGTATATTTATACATGGAATATTTACAAGGAGAACTCAGAGGACAAACTGTACTTTTTAAAACTTGCATAGACGATATGGTACCAGAAGATAATACTGTACGTCTAATAGATCAGTTTGTCGATTCATTAAACCTAGAAGAAATGGGGTTTAATGTTCTAGCATCTAAAGGCAGACCGCCTTATAATCCCGCAGATTTACTGAAACTTTATATCTATGGTTATATGAACCGGATGAGAAGTTCTAGAGTGTTAGAAAAGGAATGTCGACGTAATATTGAGGTTATATGGTTAATGAAAACCTTAAAACCAGACCACAATACCATTGCCCGCTTTAGAAAAGATAATCCTAAAGCTATAAAACGTGTATTTAGATTTAGTGTTGAGTTGGCCAAGAACTTTAATTTAATTGGCGGTGTTTTGATAGCTGGTGATAGCACGAAGCTCAGAGCACAGAATAGCAAGAAAAACAACTACAATAAAAAGAAGATAAAACGTCATTTGGATTATATCGACAAGAAGTTAGAAGAGCATAATGCAGATCTTTCCAAAGCTGATGGTGATAAGAAAGAAGAAATAGAAAAGCAAATTAATAAGCATAAGAATCAACGCCAGAAATATGAGGCTCTTCAAAAAGAACTAGAAAAAGACAAAACTACAGAGAATCCTCAAATTTCAACCAGTGACCCAGAAAGTAAACATCAAATTGTAAGAGGATCAATAACAGAAGTATGCTATACTGCCCAAACTACAGTAGAATTAGGTATTGTAATTAAAAAAAACAAAAAGTAAATTTGAAAATTAAAACCTATTAAAATGAAAAGACTTTTATACATTCTAACAATCATAACTTTATTTAACAGCTGTAGTAAAGATGACCCAATAATTGAACCTGAAGAAAGTTTTATTGAAGGAGGTACTATAAAAATACTATCGTTAGTTAAAATTACTAATGACAATATCATTCAAGAACAGTATTCTGGTAAGATTGGAAACATTAATGTTCTCTTTTACAAAACTGATGAAAAAGAATTAACTTTTACAGTACCCAATTCTTCCGAAATTGGAGAAAATATTTTAGAAATTCCAAACTTAAATAATTTAAAAATTAAGTATGAAATTATAGATACAGAATTATTAGGAACTCCCGAAGAAAATATTTCAACTTATTTTACAAATGTTGATAATTACTTATTAACTGCTAACAATTCAAATAATGTCAAAAACTATTTTGAAAATTTGAGTAACTATTTTCAAAATACATCAGAAGATGAAAAAATTATAATGGCTAAATTTTACAAAGCAAATCAAAATCAATTTGATGCAATTTTAAACAGAGATTTTTTAAATAAAAGTTCGGGTAAAAGTTCTGTAGATGCAGGAGATATCAAAATACTTTTAAAATATGTTTCAGCTGTATTAGCTTGTGGTGTTGGAACTGCTGTAGCCATTCTAAACCCTGAACCAGTAACGAAAGCAATAGCAGCTGGAATAGCAATAGTTGCTTTTGATGTCGCAAAAGATTTAAAAAGAGATTTTGCTAATAGAAATATTTTAAAACTAAATGTTATCATAGACGGAATAAATTCTGACCTTGCTTCAAAAAGTTCAAAGAAATCTGAATTAATTCTATATAATGAGATAGAAAAATCTTTTGCTTTGCAATCGAAATCTAGAGCATTAATTAATTCTGATACAGATAACAACAATAGTAATGTTTCTAAATTTTTCTCTAACCAAAATGTTTATAATTTAGCTATTGAAAAAATAAACTCGGCAATAAGTTTTGTAAATGATAAATTATTTTTCTCAAATATTAGTTTACTTGAAATTTCTGAATTAACAGATTCTAATCCTGAAATAACAAAAAATGTTAATGATTTATTTTTTAGTAAAGCGACTTTTACAATTGAAAGCAGTAATATTAATTTAGAAAATATTGCATTTAAAGATGGAAAACTAAATATAAAAGCAAAAATTATGGACGAAAGCATAGTAAACGAGTTCGTTGAAACGAAATTGAATTATAGCTACAAAGATGATTTTAATGAAATTAGTGGTAGTTTTCCTATACAAATTTTTAAAGCGTGTAGTGATTTGGATAATATTAAATCGCAAATTATTGGTAGTTGGAGTGTTAATATTATAACACAAGAAGCTCAAAATGACCCAACCAATTACCCTTGGTATGATTTAGAAATGTTTGAAAATGGGACTGGAGAATATACAGTGGATGGAAAAAAATATGAAATGACTTGGAGTGTATATTGCGAAAACGGAAATTATTATTTCACAGATTATGGATTTTGGCACAGAGGTGGTTATGGAAATCAAATCAGTTTTCCTTTAGATAATCCAATATCTGAAATTATAACAGAGAGCAAGTTTACAGCAGGAGATGAAAGTAGAAAATTTATAAAAAAATAACGTTTGCTAATCGAGTAGACGGCTGACTACCAAAGGTAGCCAGTGCGCCTCTCACACCACCGTACCCTTCGACTGCGCTCAGGATAAACCAAGCGGGTCTCGTATACGGCGGTTCACCAAATTGAAGTTTGCTGCTTATTTATGTAATCTATCATTGGTTTATAACCTTTTCTTTTAAGCCTAGAAAGGGTAATTGTAGTTTTAAGTATAGGGCTTTGGGCTACTGCCCAACCTCCCATTCTTGTTCTACTCCAAGCATACGCTTGTCCTTCTTCGATGCCTAATTGAATGCCATTTTTACGTTTCCTCTCTAGCTTTTTCCAATTGTGCCAAATGCAATATCGTAACCTATTTCGCAACCATTCATCCAACTTTTTAAGTTTAGCATAAATGTTTGTTAATCGGTAATTATTCATCCAACCCCTGCAAACTTGATTTAGTCGCTCGAGTCTTTCTAATAAAGACATTGGTTTGGTTTTCTTGGTTAAACTTTTAAGATTGCGCTTAAACTTTTCCCAACTTGCCTGTTTTACTACTAGTTGATACTGCCCTTTTATACCTTTCTTATAGATTGGCACAAAACTGTGTCCTAGCAATTTAAAATTTACAGGTCTGCGTATACCACTCTTGGCTTTGTTTATAGGTAGTTTTAATTTGTCTCTAAGAAACAAATAAATGCTATTTCCTATTCGTTTTGCCTCGCTTTTGCTTTTAGCATAAATACTAAAATCATCCGCATAGCGAACGTATCGTAAACCTTGATTTTGCATCTCTTTATCCAGAACGTCTAATATAATATTAGACAGTAAGGGACTTATTGGACTGCCTTGCGGAATTCCTTTTCGGCGTTTATGGAGTTTTCCATGTATTGATATGGGAACTCTAAGCCATTTCCGGATTAAACGCAAGGTGGTTGAGCATTGTACTTTGTTGTAAATAAGTTGTAGTAGGATGCAATGGTCGACTTCATCGAAGAATCCTTTTAAGAAGTACTGTGGTAAAAAACAAGTAAAATCTCGTTAATTTTTCACTAACACGCTTTTATAACCATCATCATAAATTAATCCTGATTTTGCGATGGCAAATGCCTGTTTTAATAGCTTATTACAAACTGCAATTAAAGCTAATTTTTTACTCTTACCTTTTGCGACTATTCTATCATAAATTGCCTTACAAGCTTTATTATATTTACAGGCATTAAAGCTGCACATAAATAATAAGTTTCGCAGCTTTTGATTACCTATTTTACTAATTCTTGCTGGACCATTTACACTAGATCCACTTTGCCTAATCATAGGGGTTAATCCTGCATAACTACATAACTCACTGCCACTTTTAAAACGATCGAATCCATCAGTTAAAACCACTAACATTAAGGATGTTTTCTTTCCTATTCCTGGAATACTTTTCAAACGTGTTAAAACATCTTTATACACTTCATTTACCAACAATAAAAGCTTTTCTTCTATAGTATCTATTTCTTTTTTGAGTTGTCTTAAACTCCTTTTTAATGAAGTAACAACTAATTTACTAGGTTGCCCTAAAACAGCTTCTCCGTGTAATTTATTTTTTAACATAGTGCTCTGCTTTGTATATACAGAAAGTAATCTAGTCATTTGAAGACATTCTAATTGATGTTTTGAATTTCCTTGCCAAAGCTTTAAATCTACTTGTTTTGCGTATTCACAAATAAGTTTAGAATCACTTTTATCTGTCTTTATTTTAGATAGTTTCATCTGAATAAAACGTTTTACTGACAATGGATTTTCTACGGATAATACAACGCTATTCTCCTGTAAATAATACGCTAATTGATAATGATAATAACCGGTAGCTTCCATCACACAATGACTATTAAAATCCAAGAGTTTTATGAATTTTTTAAATCCAATTAAACTGTTTTTAAACTGATAGTAATTACCATCAGAATCTGTAACATCAAAAACTAAATGGCTGATGTCAATTCCAAAATATTTTATATATTTATTCATAAGAAAATGTTTTTTGAAAGGACATACTACGCGAGTTTCAACGACTTAAAATCGAGGTCTAAAAAGCCTCATAGAACTGTACGAAATCTGTGTAGAAAAGAGAGGTGATTTTCAATGTTGACGAAGTCTAAAGCTTCTGCGTATATAATAACCTTAATCCCCTCTTTTGTTCTTTCTAATTTATATGTCTAATTTAGTGTTTTTATTAAAATGCTAACTTAAGACAGTACTGGTACGGTAAACGATACACATGCATTATCTCCAATGGCACTTGACGCCAAGGAACTATTGCAACTGGATACCATGAATGTCCTCACCGATAAAGGATATACAACGGGAAAACATATTGCTATTTGCTCTCAAAACAACATCAGTACGTTTTCATCACCAAAAGCACATTCTTCGCAAAAAAATGGCTTGTTTGACATGCAAATATTTCGCTATAATAAACAAGACGATTATTACACTTGTCCTGCAAACCAAACTTTACGAACCAATGGCACGGTCTACAAAAAAGCAAATCATAAAGTAAAGCATTATAAAAACAGGCAAGCTTGCAAAAACTGTGAGTTAAGAGCACTATGTACAAAGAATAAAAACGGACGATTCATTGAGCGATCTATCTACCAAGAAGACCTTGAAGAAAACGAAAAAAGAGTCAATGAGAACCCAAACTATTACCGACTAAGACAACAAGTTACCGAACATCAATTTGGAACGTTAAAAAGACAGTGGGGATTCACTTATACACTTATGAAAGGCAACAACAATGTCTTGTCCGAAGTAAACATCATGATGATTTGCTACAACCTTAGAAGACTCATGTCTATTTTTTCGCCAGAAGACCTAAAAACCAATCTAAAAGGGATTTTACACTACTTTTTTAACCTATATCGACTTTTTAAAGCTGTTTTAAGCTCAAAAAAACATGTTGGATTAACTATTCTCTAAAGCAAAAAGCAAAATTAAAGTCGCTTAAAAACAGTTTATTTAGTAAATATCACTTATTTTAGTTTTAAAACAGGTTTCTGCACAGACTCACGTTGTGCCCAATTAAAAAATTCCCTTACATAAGATAATTTAGATTAATGATTGTATATTTGATAGTATCAAATGATAGTATCAAAAATGAAACCACCATACGAAATAACGTCTTCTATTTTAAAGTTAATAACTTCAATTTCGGAAAAAATAGGGGAAATAAATGCTAATTTATTAAATAAACCTTCACCTAAATTAAGAAAGCAGAATAGAATCAAAACAATCCATTCTTCTTTAAAAATAGAGGGAAATAAACTTACTGAAGAACAAATAACAGCTCTTTTAGAAAACAAAAGAGTTATTGGTCCCAAAAAAGATGTTCTAGAAGTTTTAAATGCAATTAAAATCTATGAAAATTTAGTAGAATACAATCCTTCTAATGAAAAGTCCTTTTTAAAAGCACATCAAAACTTAATGGAAGGTTTAATTGAAAATTCCGGAAAATATAGAAATCAAAGTGTCGGAATTGTAAAAGGCTCAAAAGTTGAGCATTTAGCACCACCTTTTGGAAATGTTCCATACTTAATGAAAAACCTTTTTGAATATTTAAAAAAGTCTAATGAAATTGAATTAATTAAAAGTTGTGTTTTCCATTACGAAATGGAATTCATACATCCATTTTTAGATGGAAATGGTAGAATGGGAAGATTATGGCAAACTTTAATTTTAATGGAAAAATATCCAATCTTTGAGTTTTTGCCTTTTGAAACTTTAATTAGTAAAGACCAAGACAAATATTATAAAGCTTTGGCTGAATCTGATAAATCGGGGAAATCGACTAAGTTTATTGAATATATGCTAAATGTAATTGACATTTCAATTAGTGAATTATTAGATTTTAATAATCGAACACTAAATGAAAAAGACAGATTAGAATATTATGTTTCATTGAATAAAACTGAATTTACAAGAAAAGATTATATGGATATTTTTAAAGACATCTCTTCAGCGACAGCAAGTAGAGATTTAAAAAAAGGAGCTGAATTAGGCTTATTTGAAAAAATTGGAGAAAAAAATAAAACAATTTACCGTTTAAAATAACTGGGTACAATTGAGTAGACGGCTGACTACCAAAGGTAGCCAGTGCGCCTCTCATACCACCGTACCCTTCGACTGAGCTCAGGATAAACCAAACGGGTCTCGTATACGGCGGTTCGTAAATCATCACACCAAAGCTCTTTGCACCCTCGGCACTATCTTCTAGTTTAGGCATAGGCTACCACTAGTGCTCCTATACGAATTTTGAAGAGAATTACGTTCAGTCCTTCCTTATTTTTGAGTCCTCTGTGATTTCTATTCACAGCTCGTTTCCTGTAAGTACTATGACTTCTGCTGACTTCTCTATACAGCCAACTCGTAGCTCTAGAGACCTCCCCAGGTAATGGCATCTTCTTTTACTCAATCCCTGCCGTATCTACATAAGTACCTTTTTGATGTTCGTGGGGCGTTACAATGATGTGCTTGCTTACCCAAATACTTATGCCTCTGTACCTGCCTGCCGGCAGGCAGGTACGGTTTCTGTTCGTCAGTACCGAGTTTTGTAGTTCCGCTTCCTTCAGTTCTAACCTCGCGGTTAACAACCTTGCGACTTACTAATGGTTCAAAGCGTTACCCTTGCCCATAAGGGACTTGCACCCTCTAGATTAATTATTTATCTTTCGATAAATTAAAGACGCCCATGCTGGGCACACACACGGTGTATAATTCATTGCTAGTTAAAGCCTACTTACGAAAGTCCTCGCGGACTTTCTATCTGTGATTTATTTGCTAACTTTAGTGCTTAAACACGCAACGAAATCATACACAAACACGTTAGCAGTAAGCTGAGACCAAAAATCCGCAAAAAGAATACAAACATCCTGAATTTGTATTATCTAACAACCAATATAAAAAAACAACTTTGCACCCTAATAATTTCAAATTCAACAAAATGAAACAGACAATTTTAATTACAGGTGCAAGTAGTGGCATTGGAAAAGAAACTGCAAAGTTATTTCAATCTAAGGGCTGGAATGTAATTGCTACAATGAGAAACCCTGATAAGGAAAAGGAATTAAAACAATTAGCAAATGTTTTGGTCTCCCAACTTGATGTTTTAGATGTAGCTTCCATTCAAAATGCATTTAAAGAAGGGCTTCAAAAATTTGGCAACATTGACGTATTGCTTAATAATGCTGGTTATGGTGCATATGGACCATTGGAAGCATTTAGTCGAGACCAAGTTTTAAGACAATTCAATACCAATGTTATTGGACTTTTAGATGTCACCAAGACCGTTTTACCACACTTTAGAAAAAACAAAAAAGGCATTATTATTAATATTTCTTCTATAGGAGGCAAAATGACTTTTCCATTGGGTTCATTATACCACGGAACAAAATTTGCAGTTGAGGGTATTTCTGAGTCGCTTAACTATGAAGTAGAACAATTTGGTGGACAAGTAAAAATTGTTGAACCAGGTATGATTGCAACCGATTTTTCTGGCAGGTCTTTTGATTTTAGTAATGATGAATCTATGGCTGAATATCAAAAAATTGTAGGTGCATTAATGACAGCAATGCCCACAATGGGAGAAAATGCTTCGCCAGCAAGTGTGGTGGCAGAAGTAATATTTGAAGCGGCAACAGATGGAAAAAATCAATTAAGATATACAGCTGGAGAAGATGCTAAAATGCTTATGGCAAACCGTAACCAATATGATGATGCTACATTTATTGGCGGTATCAAATCACAATTTAGACTTTAAAATAGTAGAAACATGGATCCAATTGTAAAATATTTCAATGCCGAAAAAGCCGAAAGCCTATTATTTATGGGTTTCGGTGTTTTCGCTATCATTTTATCGGTCTACTTTTTCTTTTTTATGAAAGAAAGTTTTTGGAAAGGTTTAGCCATTCCGTTAGTGTTTTTTTCAATCATTCAAATAGTTATTGGGACAACAATTTTTATGAGAAGTCCAATAGACAATTTAAGAGTTGAGACCATCTTAAAAAATGAACCCCATAAAATTCAATCAGAGGAAATTCCACGAATGGAGAAAGTGATTAAAAACTTTGTTTACTATCGCTATTTTGAAATTTCAATGATTTTTTTAGGCATCATTTTAATGTATGCTTTATCAAGTTATGGATTTTGGAAAGGCTTTGGTTTGGGACTTTTTATACAATGTACTGTTTTACTATCTTTAGACTTCTTTGCTGAAAAACGTGGTCACTTTTATATTGAACATTTAAAAGAATTAGTTGAGAAAAAATGAAAGAAATAATCAATCTTCATAGCGTTGCAGACTTATATAAATTATTCAATTTAGGCAATAGTCATCATCCGTTAGTAGCCGTTTTAGATTTTAGTAAAGTAAGTGAGCAAGTTGAGGAATATTCTAAAATCACTACTGACTTTTATTCAGTCATGTTTAAAAACTATTGCAAAAACAATATCAAATACGGCAGAAAAGCAATAGATTTTCAAGACGGTAATTTAATATGTATTGCACCTAACCAAACTATTGAAATTGATAATGAAATTGAACCTAATGAGAATATGATGGGTTGGGGTTTGTTTTTTCATCCTGACTTAATTAGGGCAACTTCATTAAATGACAAATTGAAAAGCTATAGCTTTTTTAATTATGAGGTATCAGAAGCACTTCATCTTTCAGACAAAGAGAAAAATATTTTATTTGAATGTGTCCAAAAAATTCAGACCGAACTTCAAGAAAATATTGATGTGCATAGCCAACACATTATTGTTTCAACCATTGAATTATTATTGAATTATTGTTCAAGATTTTATGGCAGACAAATGATTACAAGAAGCCAAACAAACAAGTCGATTATGGCTCAAATAGAAACCATTTTAAATAATTATTTTGCTACAACTAATGTAAAAGAACAAGGTTTGCCAAGCGTTAAGTTTTTAGCTGAACAGGTAAATTTATCGCCTAGTTATTTAAGCGACCTATTAAAAAAAGAAACAGGTAAAAACGCTCAAGAACATATTCATTTTTACCTAATAGAACAAGCAAAAACTTATTTGATAAATACAGAAAAAAACATCAATGAAATTGCTTACAGTTTAGGATTTGAATATCCACAATATTTTAATAAACTATTCAAACAAAAAACAGGTAAAACACCACTGGAATATAGAAACTTAAATTAAAAAAGCCTACTGCTAATCGAGTAGACGGCTGACTACCAAAGGTAGCCAGTGCGCCTCTCACACCACCGTACGTACGGGTCTCGTATACGGCGGTTCACCAAATTGAAGTTTGCTGCTTATTTATGTAATCTATCATTGGTTTATAACCTTTTCTTTTAAGCCTAGAAAGGGTAATTGTAGTTTTAAGTATAGGGCTTTGGGCTACTGCCCAACCTCCCATTCTTGTTCTACTCCAAGCATACGCTTGTCCTTCTTCGATGCCTAATTGAATGCCGTTTTTACGTTTCCTCTCTAGCTTTTTCCAATCGTGCCAAATGCAATATCGTAACCTATTTCGCAACCATTCATCCAACTTTTTAAGTTTAGCATAAATGTTTGTTAATCGGTAATTATTCATCCAACCCCTGCAAACTTGATTTAGTCGCTCGAGTCTTTCTAATAAAGACATTGGTTTGGTTTTCTTGGTTAAACTTTTAAGATTGCGCTTAAACTTTTCCCAACTTGCCTGTTTTACTACTAGTTGATACTGCCCTTTTATACCTTTCTTATAGATTGGCACAAAACCGTGTCCTAGCAATTTAAAATTTACAGGTCTGCGTATACCACTCTTGGCTTTGTTTATAGGTAGTTTTAATTTGTCTCTAAGAAACAAATAAATGCTATTTCCTATTCGTTTTGCCTCGCTTTTGCTTTTAGCATATATACTAAAATCATCCGCATAGCGAACGTATCGTAAACCTTGATTTTGCATCTCTTTATCCAGAACGTCTAATATAATATTAGACAGTAAGGGACTTATTGGACTGCCTTGCGGAATTCCTTTTCGGCGTTTATGGAGTTTTCCATGTATTGATATGGGAACTCTAAGCCATTTCCGGATTAAACGCAAGGTGGTTGAGCATTGTACTTTGTTGTAAATAAGTTGTAGTAGGATGCAATGGTCGACTTCATCGAAGAATCCTTTTAAGTCAATATCTACAATATCCTGATAGCCATCATTGATGTATTGCTGGGCTTGTAGTACTGCTTTTTGGATGTTCTTATGTGGGCGAAATCCGTAACTAAAGGTTTCAAATTCGTATTCGAACTTAGTCATTAATTGCTGACTTACTGCCTGTTGTAACCATCTGTCTACTACCGTTGGTATTCCTAAAAGTCAAGTTTTACCTTTTCCTTTAGGGATCGTTACTCCTAAAATTGCTTGTGGTACATAGCTATTATTACAAATGGATAGCAGTAGTTCTGACCTATTTTCCCTAATGTATTCAGGGAGTTTTTGATGAGACATACTGTCTATTCCGCTTGCTCCTTTATTGCGCATAACTTGACGTGCTGCTTTATAAAGATTCGTAGCTTCTAATACTTGGGCAATCATAGTTTTAAATAATTTGTTTACTCCTGTTGCGCTAAGACTAGGCTAGCAATGCCTCCTAGTCGAATTGCAACGTAATTTAATGTTCTGTCCTTCCTTACTTGTGAGACCGTGAGGGTTTTTCCCTCCTCATTTCCTGTAAGTACTATGACTTCTGCTGACTTCTCTATACAACCAACTCGTGGCTCTAGAGACCTCCTCAGGTAATGGCATCTTCTTTCTCTCAATTCCTGCCGTATCTGCATAAGTACCTTTTTGGTGTTCGTGGGGCGTTACAATGATGTGCTTGCTTACCCAAATACTTATGCCTCTGTACCTGCCTGCCGGCAGGCAGGTACGGTTTCTGTTCGTCAGTACCGAGTTTTGTAGTTCCGCTTCCTTCAGTTCTAACCTCGCGGTTAACAACCTTGCGACTTACTAATGGTTCAAAGCGTTACCCTTGCCCATAAGGGACTTGCACCCTCTAGATTAATTATTTATCTTTCGATAAATTAAAGACGCCCATGCTGGGCAAACACAATGGCTATAAAAAATAGGCGAAATATCAATAATATCAAGGGTATTCGCTCGTATCGAACTTTGTGCTTAGCCGAAAGTTTGGTGCTTCAAAATCGTCTACTTTTCATATACTAACCGTTGGCAAAATTTACACACGAATTTTGAATTAAAATCGAGCTCTCGCTCGATTTTTTTTTATCAAATGATTTAACTATTTTTAACCGTCATTTGAAAAAACAGATTTTATTCTTTATGAGTATTTACCTTAAGCGAATTTTACCTTTCATTATATTCTTATTAGGGAATTACTGTTATGGGCAATATTCTATCTCTGGATATCTAGATACTCCAGAGAAAAACAAACGAGTATATCTATGTTTATTACAATTTGATGAGGTAAACAGCATTTCACCTGACCAAATTATTACTTCAACACTAACTGATAGTTTGGGCTATTTTTCTTTTGAAGGAAGTTTACTATCAGACAAGCATGCACTTTACCGTATATATGCCAATTTAGATGAAGATGTTGAGGGTGTACAAAAATACGATATGGAGGACCTTAAGAACTTTGATAATTTTATTTTCTCCAATAAAGATACCATCGTCTTTGAAAGGAATAGTAAATTCTGGTTTTCCAGTAATCGCAATACCAACCCCATTAACAAAGAATGGAAAGCCTATGGATCGTATACTGAAAAACTACGCCAAGAATTCTCAGATTTTAACAATCAGAAAATAAACAGTCAAACTACTGAGCAATATCTAAGGGAATTAAAGTCTTTTGTAATTGAGAAAAAAACACATCCCTTAACTACTTTAATTTTGCTAGGAAGCATACCAAAAAATTCATTTAAAAAAGACTTGAACAATGACCCAGAATTCTACGTTCAACTTCTAGGTCAACTTAATAACTATTATGATAATTCATTTTATGCACAACAGTATAAATCCTTTTTGGATGATCTGTATAAGTCTGAAACCAGAGAAGAATTGGCCTTCTTTAAAAAGTTGAGTTATGGTTTAGCTATTTTATGTCTTTTGTTTTTTGCTGGTATTCTATTAATGTTCCTAAAATTAAAACAAGCTAGAACTATACAACAGACTCCAGTAGATTTTAGTCTCACCACTCAGGAAGAAAAGGTAGCCGAGCTTATGGTTGCTGATAAAACCAATAAAGAAATTGCTGCGGAACTCTTCATTTCCTTAAATACAGTAAAAACGCATATTCGCAATCTATACGCCAAATTAGAAGTGAGCAATCGTGCGGAATTTGTAGCCAAATTTAAAAATCACCCCCAGGATTAGCCCCCAAATCATCCGCGGTTTTCCTGAATTTTCTTACATCGCCATTTAAATTTGTTCAAAAAACAATCAAAATGGACAAAAAATTAATCACACTAAAAATCATGTTGTTTTTAACAGCAATGGTTTTTGGTCAAGCGACACAAACAATCAAAGTAATTGTACCGAACAAAACTGACGACGTTTATATAACGGGTAATCAGGAGGCATTCGGAAATTGGAATCCTAATCACGTGAAAATGGAAAAAATATCTGATTATGAGAGAAGCATTTCTATAGATCTTACCTATCCAGCTGAATTTAAATTTACAAAAGGAGATTGGAATTCTGAAGGAATCATAAAGACTTTAAATAACAATCCAAACCAGAAACTAGAATCATCAGAATCAAAAAACATCTTCACCATTAAAGGATGGTCCAATGCTCTTGACGGAGATGCTTTAGGTTTAGATTATAAAATTGAATTTTTACCTTCTCAATATGTTTTGGGTGGTGGTAGACAAATTAAAATTGCACTACCCAACAACTACGACCCAAAGAAAAAATACCCTGTATTTTATATCACCGATGGTGAATGGAGAAACTTTGAAGTAGCTAAGAACTATTTAGAAAGCATGGCAGGTGATCCTTATGGAATTGTTCCAGAAACCATATTGATAGGAATAATTCACGGAAACAGCAATGGAGAATCCAATAGAAATAAAGATCTGGATGTTTTATATGAAGAGACTGGACAACAGTTTAAAAACTTCTTATTCAAAGAGTTGATTCCTTACATAAACCAACAATACAGTACTTCTGGATTTAATGTCATGATAGGCCATTCTAATGGCGCTGAATACAATCACTACTTATTTCTAGAGGAAGACAATCCGTTTCGAGGATTTCTATCAATATCTACCAATTTCTTCGGTAAAAGAAAAAATAAAGATGTGGACACAAGAATGGCCGAAGCATTTAAAAACTACAATGGTAATCCTTTCTATTATTTTGTAGCCAATGCCTCTTACGATTCAACTGACAGAATTGAGGCTGGTGATCAGTATGAAAAAATGTACAATACAAATGCAAATCCCAAGATTCAATTTCAAAAGAATTTGTATTCCAAGGACCATAATTCATTAGTTCCTGAAAGTTTATTTGATGGAATACGATTTGTTTATAAAGACTACAAGGTTTTAGAAAAATATAAAACTTTCTACGATTACAGAGATAACTATATAGCTGATATGAGAAATCTATACGGTTTAGATATAAAATATAGTTCACGTCACCTAGAAAGTCATTTGATGAACATCATAAGCAATAAAAAAGTAAATGAATTAGATGCGTTATTAAAATTTGTAGAAACTCATAAACTATGGAAAAATAAAGTAAAAAAAGAACCAGGAGGTTTTGATGCTATGAACAAGGGAAATTTTTATTATCACTCAAAATCTACTAGTAAAGCTATGGAGCAATATGAAAAAGCATTTAATCAATTAGATATTACTGTTGAAAATGAAGTATATTTTGGAAATTTTAATAACATAGTTAATGGATACAAGCAATTGAAAGAGTACAAAAAATTGGTAACACTATTGATAAAAAGCAGAGATTACGCAACAAAAAACACAATTTGGGAAAAAGGCAATAAAACTACCTTGTTAAAACTGAACTTTCTCATTGCAACTTTATCTGCAGAGCATAACATCTTCAAAAAAGAAGGTAAAAAAGCAAAACAATATTGTATTGACAAGTACTTCAAAAACAAGCTTTTTGATTTGGATGAAATGAAGCAATTGAGCATTTAAATTACTTTAAACTAAAAACATTTTACAATGAAAAATCTATTAATCATAGCTTTATGCTTACTAAGCATCTCAATGACTTCTCAAGAAGTGGAGAAAATCAAGGTATTTTCCAAAGAGTTGTCTCAAACCCGAGAGATATCTATCTACAAACCTCTGGGGTATGAAGAATACTTAAATCGATATTATGATGTATTCTATGTTTTTGACGCACAGGCTTCAGCATTCCCAAAATATGTAAGTGCACTTTCAGAAATCTTACAGGGCGATAGTCATAAAGGTGCACTTGTAGTGGGCATATCAGCAACTTATATTGAAAATCCTGTATATGCCAGAAATCATGATTTTCTTCCAGAAGATTTTGATATCACTGACCAAGGTTCTTACGGAAATCAGAATAAATTTTTAGCCTACGTGAAAAATGAAGTCATTCCTTATGTAGAAGATAACTATCGTACTAGAAGACATAGAACAGCTATTGGACATTCTTTAGGAGGTTCATTTGTTATACATTCCTTAGTAAATGACCCAACACTTTTTGATAATTATATAGCAATTTCCCCTAACCTCTCTTACAAAGAGGAACGTTTGGCCAAAAGCTTAGAAGACTTCGATTTTAATCAATTCAAGGGCAGCAAGTTTATCTATTTGAGTCATTCAGAAGAAAATGACGAACAAAAGTGGAAAGGATGGAAATCTGCTAATCAAAGAGCGTATAAAGTGCTGAATGAAATTCCTGAAAATTCAAATGTTCAGGTTTTGGTAGAGCAATTTCCTAATGAAGATCATTTGTCAAATTTTGGCACAAGTGTAAACTCAGCCTTAAGAAAATACTTCGCTACAATTCTACCGCAACAACATGCTGAGTTTAGTGATGAATCTTATTCAATTACCATAAGAGCCAAAGTGCCAAATGAAAATGATGAGCTTTTTATAACGGGTAATCAAGAGGTTTTAGGCAACTGGATACCTGAAGTATTAAAGATGAATAAAATATCAGCGTTTCAAAGAGAAATTAAGCTTTCATTAAAAGATATGGCTGAATTTAAGTTCACTCGTGGAAGTTGGGATAAAGATGCCTGGGTGAAATCGGCAAATGGTTTTAATAATTTCAATAGTGTAATCCGACCAAAAGAAGGGCAGACGTATTCTTTTGAAATTGAAACCTATAGTGATCGAATGGGTAATTAAATACAAGTGCCCTGTTAATAAATACTCTTAAACCTCAATCTTATGAAAAAAATAATCATTGCCATAATCTTCACACTAATTACTAATTATAGTTTTAGTCAAGAATACGGATGTTTTAACTTTACCATGAATGGTGCTACGGTTGATGGAAGGTACATTCCCAATGTAACCTTGAACATTCCTGTTAGTATTGATGCTCTACCGTATGAATTTACAATGCAACTTGATCTTGGGGCTGTGAATACCACTCTTTATGGAAATTCGATTCAACCCTATATGGTTAAATATCCATCATTAAAAAACAAAATTGACTCAACTAAAACATTTGTTATCCAAAACAAAAAAAACATAAAGTTAAGCGGAGTAAATTTAAAGATGGGTGATGTACAATTCAAAACTATTGATATCGGTTTATTTGCTAATTATGGTGATGTCTACACCGTAGATTCCTTGCAGACAAAATCCTCTAAACATATTGGTACAATTGGTCCTGATTTGTTTCAGGACAAAGTATTGGTAATTGATTATCCTAATAAAAAAATCTGTATTTATAAAGAACTACCGAATGCATACAGCAAATCGAACTTCGAAAACTTTAAAATGCAATATGGAAGAATATTGATTCCTTTTGATATCGATGGGAACAAAGAGATGCTAATGTTCGATACGGGGTCTAGCATGTTTTCTTTACTCACTGTTAGAAACAATGCTAAACTCATATCTGATGGTAAAATCATTGATTCGATTAGTGTTAATAGTTGGGGAAATCTAATGGCTGTTTATTCCAGTAAAGTGAATACTGATGTAAAATTTGCAGGGATAAAATTACCTGAAACAAATGTTCATTTTTTAGATAATGCTCAATTTGAAAATGGTTTTAAACAACTCGGCATTTGGGGGATAACTGGAAACGCTTACTTTACAAATAATACCATCATTATTGATTATAAAAATCAAAAGTTTGGTGTTCAATAATATGGATATCTTGATGCCTAATGGCATAACCTACATAATTTTTAATCCAAGAAAAATGAAACTACTTAAACGAATACTCTTTGGTTTATTAATCCTTATCCTTTCTGGTGGGATCATCAGCTTCTTTTACTTTAAAAATAAATTCTTGACTGCTCCACCAAATGAGCTAAGCGTTTCCAACTTGGGTGAACCTATTGATTTTATTTGGAGAAGTCACAAGCTTGAAGATAAAATTGAACCTCATGGCTCCATGTATGTTCCAATAAGTATTCCAGGAGCAGATCATACATTTTATATGCAGTTTGATACTGGGGCGGTTTCAACAGTATTGTACTATAATCCTATCCTTTCCATAAATGAGAAATATGGTAATATTTTCAAAATAGATACCATAGATGGAAAAGTAAGGGCAATGAATGCCAAGCTAAAAGTGGGCACCGTAGATGTAAATGCAAAGTCTTTAGGTTTTAGGGGATTAGGTAATAAAATTAATTGGGAAGAGGATTCATTTGTAATTATCGGTACTGTGGGAAACGATTTTATAGAGAAAAACCCGTTGATTATGGATTTTAAAAATCAACAGATTACACTTACTAATTCTGAAGACCAAAAAGTAAAAACAGAAAACGACTATTTGCCATTTACCTTTGATGGCCGTAAAATATTTCTCAATGCTCAATTAAATAAACGGCCGGTAGAATTATGGTACGACTCTGGCTCAAGTATGTTTGAATTGATTGTAGAAGAAAGTACATTTTGGGACTTGGCAGCCCCAGGGGCAGAAATGGAATCTTTTATGATATCCTCTTGGGGGGCACAGGTTCCTGCGCATAATATTAAAAGCGATGGAGAGTTTCAATTTGGTTCTATAAAAATACCTCTTACTACGGTTACATATATGGAATGGCCTAATAAGTTACAAGCTTTTGTTTTGAAGGCAGCAAACATAGGTGGTGACTTAGGGGGAATGACTGGAAACAAATTATTTCTGGACAAAACATTAATTCTAGATGTACCTAATCTGCGTTATGCACTAAAAGAATAAGACTTGGACATTTGATATACTTCACTTTCCACTTTTATTTACAATAAAGAATTACAAGCAATTATTATATAAACCTGATTAAATAATTACTATGAGAATTTTTATAACTGTTATCTTAATATTCGTTTTAATTGGATGCCAATCCAGCGATAATGAATTATCTAAAGGACTGTCTATTATAGGAACTGTTCATTTTCCTACACCTGGTGTTAACGCAGACTCCATTTATCAGGCGATTAAAATGGCAAAACCGGATGTCATATTACTGGAACGAGATTCAACAGCATTTGATGACAATTTCAAACCGCTATTTGACGACCAGGAAAATGAATCTCTGGCCATTAAAAGGTATTTGAAAGAACATCCTGATGTATCGATACGGCCAATTGAATTTGAAGGTAGAAATTCATACAGAGTGGAAATTGGATTATTCCCTCAGGCTAATGAAGTCTACCAGAAGTTAAATGAAATGGCACGATCAGGTCAGTTTTCTAATCAACAACAAGAAATTTGGGATCAATTTGCTCAATATTGGATGCAGATGGACAGTTTATCTTCAGAGAGCCTGAAAGCCTTGAACACTAAGTACACCGACAAACTCCTTGAGAAGGCAAAACAAATTCAGTATACAGAAATGAAAAAACTTGTAAACGCCAGAGATGAGTATAATAAGCTCATGTTGGATGCGAGAGGTGATTCTATCTCATTAAAAGACTATTTTAACAAATGGGAACAGTTCGAACATTATGAGAGGAATAATGCCATGGTTGCGAATACGATCAGGACAATGAACAGTATGCCGAAACAAAAATTTGTACTGATTGTAGGGTACCACCACAGGTATTACATTAAAAATAAGATTGAAAAACAGTCTCCTGAAATAATACTTTCAGAATACTACAATTAAAGTAATGCCTTGCTGAACAAAAACCAGAGCATAAAGAATTAGTAGAATTCTCCAAAATAAACGAAGACTATTGAAACATACGGAACAAAGCAATGGCTCAAAATATTTTAAAACAAATTCAGCAAATCCGGGTAAAGAATTTGTTGTAATCAATTAAATCAAACAAAATGAAAAAACATTTAGCTATCCTCCTACTGCTTACTTTATGTTCGTGTGTAGACACTGCAAAGAATGAAGCAGTAAATGAATCCTTAATGGATCAAAGCTATTTTAAGCATCTTAACTATTTGGTTATACAGATTTGAAACGATGCCAAAACCAATAACTATGTCGAACAGTATAGAAGAAGCAAAAGATAAAAGAAAGTGATCATTTTTCAACTGAAGATATTGAAAGGATTTTAGTTTTTGGCGTATAAACATTTACCATATTTCAGAATTCAATACTAAATATTATTTTTAATCTATATCTTTATAAAAAAAAATATGAAAAGATATAAAGATATTAAAGTATCAACTACGGAAAATATAAGTGGCATAAAAATACTTCAGCACATTAAACCTATTTCAGCACATACAGTCCTTGGAACTAATGTTTTTAGTGATTTCTTAGGAGGAATTACTGATTTAATTGGTGGAAAGTCAGAATCCTATCAAAAAAGATTAAAGTCTATTTATAATGATGCAATAAGTGAGATTAAACAATCTTGTTATGAGGTTGGTGGAAATTGTGTTATCGGTTTAAAAGTAGATATTGATGAAATATCAGGCAAAGGAAAATCAATGTTTATGATTACTGCAATTGGAACTGCTGTTTTAGGGGAAAGTATTACAGCAGAAAAGAAAGTAATTAAAAAACAAGACGGCAAAATATATCCCGAAGACATTGAATTTTTAGAAAACAGGTTGATGTTGTTAGAAATGTTAGAAGATAAATCTTTAAAATTAACTGATAATAATTGGAAATTTATAATTGACAATAAAATAGTTGAAGTAATACCCTTTTTATTAGATAGACTTGAAAAGCGGTTCGCATATTCCGAAGAAAATTTAAAAGTTTATTTAGAACAACTTTACGATTATTTTAGTCTTCTGGATGCAGAGATAAGTACTTCTTATTTGTACGATTATATTGAACAAACCAATTTTAAAACTGGATTAAATATTGTTGAAATCATTAAAAAACTTTATTTATTAGATTATGACAAAACAATAAAAATAATAGAGAGTAGCAAGTTGGATGCACAAAAAATAGGACTTCATTTATCTACACTTGAAAAGTCATATTACACAATAGATGATATTGAAAAAATTGAAAATCTAATTTCAAAAATTGACGTAAGTTTTATAGAACGAATACAAATACAAACAACCACTGTAAAACAATTTTTAAAATCTATCGAAAAAGAAGTTTGGATATGTGGCGAATGCCAAAAACCGAATGAAATGGATTTAGCTAAATGTCATTATTGCAAAAAAGATAAATATGGATTTGCTAGAGCAGACCTAACTCCTAAAAAAGTGAAAGATTATTTAAATAAGAAAATTCTTTTAATAAAGGAATTAGCAAATTCTAAAAATATTAAAAGTATTTAGTAATTTTTAATTTTTCAGATCTCGAAGCCTATCAAAAGAATAAAGAAACCAAATTTATACGG
This sequence comes from Polaribacter litorisediminis, assembly GCF_019968605.1. NCBI lineage: Bacteria > Pseudomonadati > Bacteroidota > Flavobacteriia > Flavobacteriales > Flavobacteriaceae > Polaribacter > Polaribacter litorisediminis. The sequence goes on along the minus strand of NZ_CP082966.1, from coordinate 3,732,478 downwards.
GCTTTTAAGCTAAAACATAAAATGTTTATAAGTTCTATTTATTCCTAATGACAAAGGCGGAAATTCTATTTAAATTACCATTCGTCTTTTTTTGTTGAAATTACATTTTTGTAAATCGAAGTCATTGTTGATTTTATATCTAATTTAACGCCTTTAATGACACCCTCATAAAATGGATGTGTTGTTGTTTTGAATTTTTTTCTTTTCTTTTTACTAATCCAAGCAATCTTCCAAATCTCTTCAACCCAGCTATTGAACCTATCAACTTTTTCTTGTTTTAATCCTGTAAATTCAACCATATCAAAACCAAGCATTACTTCTGCGTTAGCATTAATATCATTAAACCCATTTGGTGTATAAGCATCCGTTAAAGTATAAATTATTCTGAACTTGTTATCTTTTACATTTATTTCCATTGTATGGTTAAACTTAATTATTCCCAGTTCATTCTGATACTCATCTTTATAAAACTCCTTTCTTGCATTTTTAAAAGTAGACTCATTAATCCCTTTTACGACAATAACTCCAGATTCGGTATTTTTTAATTGAACAACATCCTTTGCAGAATTATAATTTAAGGCAATCCATCTACTAATTGAATTGAAAATTTCTGTCTTATTCTTTTTATTAACATCAAAAACGCCAATAATAATTTTATCTTGATATTCATATTCTTGCGAATAACAATTTATTGTTGAGGTTACAAATATCCAAGTTGTAATTATTATTAACTTTTTCATATTGAAGTAAATTTTAAATAGTTATCAAATTTAAAATTAATAATTGATTTGTTTTTGATTAGTCAAAACATAATTAAAGCTATTAATGTTTCTTACTTCTTTTAAGCTGTTAAATTTGCAATAGTACACCTCGAACACTTCGAAAATATTTTCAATAATTTTCTTTATCATAATAGATGTTTTTTACCAATCTTCATTTTTATTTTCTTTTAGAGTTAATAAATTAAGTAAATCATTATTTAGATTGGTAAGCACTTTACGAGCAGTATTATTTTTCCGAATTTCGTGATAATTATTTCGTACAGCAATATCTTCAATGCTAAAACTATTATTCGTTTCAATTCCGCCAAAATCTATAGTTATTGGTTTAAACTTTAAATCAGAAATAGTAATTCGATGTTTTTGTTCTTTAACATCAATTTTGATAAAGCAATTAAATTCTGTTTGAACACCTAAGGGCATTCCATTCATATCAGAAATTTTACTGTAATTAGATGTACCACTAAAAGAATAGTTATTGTAATCTAATTTATTTATAAAGCTATTGGAAGATTTAAAAGCTTTCAAAAGTTTAACTATGGAATCTTTTGATGCATCAAATTCAAATACTTTTTGCCAAATTAGTGTTTTATTTTCTTGAAGTTTAAAGTTTTTGTATTCAGTTTTAGAGTTTTGAGAAAAAGAATTTAAGTAAACAGCAAAGATTAGTAATGTAGTGAAAATTTTCATAGGCTTATTTTTATTAGTTTCTGAACGTAATTTACAAAATGAAGCTTTAAAAACAACTTTATTTTATACCTTTGAAAAAAAGCTATTATGAAAAGTAAGTACAGCCTAGAGAAACTTGATTCTTTTCTAACAAACTATCCTATTATTTTAGAAATATACTCTAAAAAAGAGGTTTTGAGACTTTATGAAAACTGGCACACAAATAATGGTGTTTTTTTTCACGATTATTTATGGTTACTTTTTAATAAAGCCATTTTAAAAAATGGAGATATTTTTCAAGCATCGAATGATGAGAGCCTTTTTTATCAAAACGCATTTTTTCTTTATAATTGTATGGCTCATTTTAGAAGAGAAGAAGGTGGTTCAATAGAAGAAATAAACAAGTTTCATAGATTGTCTCACAAAGTTTATATAGAGGAAGCAAAAAATGATAAAATTGGTATAAAACAGGAAATAGCTTTAATCCCTCATCCAAGATGCGAATATGCTAATTCTTTAAGTAAAAAAAGATATTCAATTAATAATTTTTTTGATGAATGTAAAATTGCGTCAGAAGTATGCACTCTAAATAGCGGTTGTGGTTGTAGTATTACAAAAGTGGCTAAAAGAGATAAAAACGGAGACTTAATTAGAGAGTTAAACACTAAAAAGACAAATGAATTTAAAGAGCCTAAAGGTTGTGCATTTAGCCTATTGTCAATAATTATTTCTTTTACCGTTTTAATTTATTCAATATTATATTAGCACTATTTTAAAGAAAAAGTATATTTATTTTATTATACAACTTACCGCTCTAAACGATGTGGGTTTTTGATAAAAATGAACTGAAAACACAAATAAACTTACTAACAATGCAAAAATCGTACAAATCACAAAACCAAAAAACCCCAACTTCCTTATTAAAAGATAGTTAAGGTTTTGTTTCGTGGTCCCACATGGACTCGAACCATGGACCACCTGATTATGAGTCAGGTGCTCTAACCAACTGAGCTATAGGACCTATAATTTAGGGTGCAAATGTACTATTATTTTTAAATTATTTGCAAATAAAATTGAAGAATAAATAAAGAATTTATGATACAATGCTAATGAATACGCACAGCTATAAAAGTATTTCTTTATGTTAAAACAATCAAAGCAGTAAATTCTTTATTTAGAATCCCCTGGATTCTGGGGTAAGAATTTAAACAGCAACCTTTATGTGGCCCTAAAAGGAGATGTTTTTCAATTAAACCGTTCTTTTCATCAACCACAATCCGAAATCTTTTAAATTTTGCTTGTTCTCTTCGCTTATGCTCATTTTGGTCAACGTCTCAAAAGCTTTTTCGGTGTACATTTCAATTTCTTGCTTCATTAAAAAAGGAATATCATTTATTTGATAAATTCTCGTTACATCCGTAATTTTAATAGTATTCTCTTTTAACTTTCTTCGGTAATAATATTTCAACTTCTTTTTTGTTTCTATATCTGCAACCTCCAATGTTTTTAAATACAGAAATGTTTTTTTATTTTCGATGATGTCTCCACCTATCTGTTTTCCGAAAGTTTCTGGATCACCAAAAGTGTCTAAATAATCGTCTTGTAATTGAAAAGCCAAGCCTAAATTTAATCCGAAATCGTAAATTAAATCTGCATTTTCATCATTCGTATTGGCAACAATGGCGCCCATTTTTAAGGCTGCCGCAACTAAAACCGATGTTTTTAAACGAATCATATCTATATATTCATCAATTGAAACATCAGTTCTGGTTTCAAAATCTACATCTAATTGCTGGCCATCACAAACTTCTAAAGCTGTTTTACTAAACAATTTTGCTAATTTTTGAAACGTAACCGCTTCGTAATTTTCAAAATATTGATACGCTAAAATAAGCATCGCATCTCCAGAAAGGATTCCTGTATTGATATCCCATTTTTCATGAACGGTTGCCTTTCCTCTTCGCAAAGGAGCATCGTCCATAATATCATCATGTACTAAAGTAAAATTATGAAAAACCTCTACCGCCAAAGCTGCTGGCAATGCTTTTTGATAATCATCAGAAAAAATATCTGCTGCCATTAAAGTTAACACGGGACGAATCCTTTTGCCTCCCAATTGTAGAATATAATCGATCGGTTCGTATAAATTCTTCGGCTCTTGTACCCAATCTTTAGACTCTAAATATGATAAAAATGCTTTTTGATAATGTAAAATCTCCAAATCTGTATTTTTATGTAAAAATAATGTAAAGAAATCTTTCTTTTTATATCAAATGTTAAAAAATCATTAAAACTTTGGAAACTTTTTTTGTTTCTAAAGTTTCCTATTGTACTTTTGCCCCAGAAATATGAAAGATAAAATCATAGAAAAATCGAATGAATTATTCTTAAACCTAGGTTTTAAGAGTGTTACCATGGATGAAATAGCCAACTCTTTGGGTATTTCTAAAAAAACACTTTATAAACATTTTAATAATAAAACGGCTTTAATTGATGCGGTTACACATCATATGTTTGATACAATTTGCTGCAGTATAGATCAGGTTTGTGAGCAAAAAATGAATCCAATCGATGAAATGTTTCATATTAAGAAAGTAGTCATGGAACATTTAAAAGATGAAAAATCTTCACCTTTATATCAACTTCAAAAATATTATCCTGCCATTTATGCCTCCCTGAAAAAGAAACAGTTTCATATGGTGCAAAAAACAATTCAAGATAATTTACAAAGAGGAATAGAAGGGGGTTTGTTTAGATCTCAGATCGATGTAGATTTTATAAGCAGAATTTACTTTAATGGAATGATTGGTATTAAAGACCAGCAATTATTTCCGTTACAAAAATACGCTATGAATACGTTAATGAACTATTATTTAGAATACCACTTACGTTCCATAAGCACCTTAAAAGGATTAACACAATTAGAACATCAACTAAAAAACAATCAATTATAAATGAAAAAGTATCTATACATATTTTCTTTTTTTGCTTTTACAATTTCTTTAAAAGCACAAGAGAAAACCATGAAACTTTCTTTGGAGGAAGCTATTAGTTTTGCTTTAGAAAACAGCTATAATAACAAAGCTGCTGTCAATGACATTAGTTCAGCCAAAGAAAAAGTTTGGGAAACCACCACGATTGGTTTACCGCAAATAAACGCAAAAGTAGATTATCAAAACTTTTTAAAACAACCTGTATCCCTTTTACCGGCAGCTGCTTTTGATAATACTACTTCTACGATAGAAACTGTAGAAGAGTATTTTAATTTACAAGCAAACAGCCAACCGACACCGCCAGATGGTTTTATTCCTGTAGTTTTTGGCACAAAACAAAATGTAAATGCCTCTGTAACACTAACACAATTGCTTTTTGATGGCTCTTATCTTGTAGGATTACAATCTGCGAAAACATTTCTGAAAATTTCTAAGCAAGCCCAAGAAAAAACAGCGCTTGTAACCAGAGAGGCTGTGATCAATGCATACGGAAATGTATTAGTGACGGAAAGTAGTATCGACATTTTAAAAAGTAACATTACAATTCTTGAAAAAAACTACCAAGATGCTAAAAAGATTTACGAAAATGGTTTAAATGAAGAAGAAGATGTTGAGCAATTAGAAATCACTTTAGGCAACTTAAAAAGTCAACTAAATAGTGCAAAAAGGATGAAAGAAATAGCATATCAAATGCTAAATCTTGCATTGGGAAGTCCTATTGAAACTAACCTAATTTTAACCGATTCTTTAGACGCTTTAGCAATCAATAATATTAATTTGGGTTTAATTTCTGAAGCGTTTAATGTAAACAATCATATCGATTTTAAAATTGCTGAAAATAATAGAGAAGGGAATCGTTTAATGGTAAAGTTAGAACAGAGTAAAGCCTTACCAAGTTTAAGCGCTTTTGTAAACTATGGTTCACAGGCTTTTTCAGATACATTTTCGCTTTTTGACCGCGATCAACGTTGGTTTCAATCTTCTTTGTTAGGGGTGAGTCTTAATGTGCCCATCTTTAGTAGTTTTGGAAGGAAATCTACAACAGCACAAGCTAAAATAGCCTTAGAAACTGCAGATTTACGTTTAGAAGAAACCAAACAGCGTTTAAGTTTGCAGGCTAAAAAGGCAAAAAACGATTACCAATTTAGCATAGAAAATTATCAAACGGCAAAAAAGAATGTTGGTTTAGCAAAAAGAATAGAAAAAAAACAACGAATTAAATTTTTTGAAGGTATTTCTTCTAGCTTCGATTTATTGCAAGCACAAAATCAATTATACAGTCAGCAGCAAAATTACATACAATCTATGTTAGATGTTATTTCTAGCAAAGCAACTTTAGAAAACGCCTTAAACTTACCAATCAAATAAGAGAATTATCATGAAAAACATGTACCTATCCCTTTTAACAGTGCTTCTATTCATTTCTTGCGGAGATAAAAAAGAAATGTCTGTATCGGATGTTTTAGAGACCAACGACTTAGTACAAATAAAAGCCAAAAAGGCAGAAATTAATGCAAAGCAAATCGCATTATCAGATGACTTAAAAAAATTAAATGCCAAGATAAATGATCTAGATACAAATCGAAATATGCCTTTAATTACAACGTACCAAGTGAAAGAACAGGTTTTTACACACTACGTAGAATTGCAAGGAAATGTGCAAACCAAACAAAATATTTTAATATATCCAGAAATGCCAGGAATTTTACAAAGTGTACTTGTAAAAGAAGGGCAACAAGTTGTTAAAGGACAAATTTTAGCAAAAATTGACGATGGCGGCATGTCTCAACAATTGGCACAATTAGAAGCCAGTGCACAATTAGCAAAAACAACTTACGAGCGTCAAAAAAGATTGTGGGAACAAAAAATTGGATCCGAAATTCAGTTTTTACAAACTAAAACTGCTTTTGAAACGCAGCAAAGTGCGGTAGAACAATTAAAAAGTCAGTTAGGCAAAGCGACAATCAAAGCGCCATTTTCTGGAATTATAGATGCGATTTTTAAAGAAAGAGGAACTGTCGTTGCCCCTGGTGCTGGCGCTGAAATTTTTAGAATTGTAAATCTATCGAATATGTATATCGAAACGGAAGTTCCTGAAACCTATATTGGTAGTATCACAAAAAATAAAAAGGTAGAAGTAAACTTCCCTGTTCTTGGCGAAACATTAACCTCTAAGGTAAGACAAGTTGGTAATTTTATCAACCCAAATAATCGTTCTTTTAAAATAGAAATTGACGTTCCTAATTTAAGCGGAAATGTAAAACCAAACTTAACGGCTAGATTAAAATTAAACGATTATACGAATGAAAATGCTATCTTAATTCCGCAAAGTATTATTTCTGAAAATGCAAAAGGAGACCAGTTTATTTATATCATAAAAGATAAAAATGAAAATAATGAAGCGGTTACAGAAAGATTAATTATTAAAACAGGTAAAACGCAAGGAGATATGATTGAGGTTACCAAACATCTTTTGCCAAATGCAGAAATTATTATGGAAGGCGCAAGAAGTGTAAATAACGGTCAGGTTGTAAAAGTGATTAATAAATAGTAAAAAAATGGCAAAGAAAAATAAACAAGTAGACAAAGAGTTTAAACTCTCTTCTTGGGCAATACATAACAAAACTACTATTTATGTGCTGATGTTTTTAATTCTTTATTTAGGAATTTCGGCATACTTTACAATGCCCCGAGAAAATTTTCCTGAAATAAACGAAACTAAAATTTACATTAGTTCTGTATATCCTGGTAATACCGCAGAAGATATCGAGAAACTAATTACAAATCCTCTAGAAGATCGATTAAAATCTGTAAGTAATGTTGTAGAAATTACCTCAACATCACAAGAAGATTATTCTATTATTACGGTAGAATTTGATGAAAAAATAGATGTTGATAAAGCAAAACAGAAAGTAAAAGATGAAATAGATCAAGAAACAGCAGGCGAAGATTGGCCAACATTTAATGGTGCGAAAGTAAGCCCCAATGTTTTTGAGTTGAGCATGTCTGAAGAAGTACCAATTCTAAACATTAATATTTCTGGAAATTATCCGGTTGCAAAATTAAAGGAGTACGGAGAATATTTACAAGATGAAATTGAAGATTTATCAGAGATTAAAAAAGTAGATATTCGTGGTGCACAAGAAAAAGAGGTTGAAGTTGCAGTAGATATTTATAAAATGATGGCATCAAAAGTTAGTTTTGATGATATTACAAACGCCATCAATCGTGGTAATGTAACCATGTCTGCAGGTAACTTTATTACAAGTCAGCAACGAAGAACCATCAGAATTATTGGTGAAATCGATGCGCCTTCTGATTTAGGAGATTTTGTAATCAAAGCTGAAAAAGGCAACCCTATTTATTTAAAAGATGTAGCATCTATAAGCTTTAGAGATAAAGACAAAACCACGTATGCCAGAGAGAATGGCAATGCCGTTGTGATGTTAGACGTGAAAAAAAGATCTGGCGAAAATATGGTGGCTGCAGCCGATAAAATTGGTGTAATTGTCCAAGAAGCAAAAGCGAATAATTTTCCACCAGATTTAGAGGTAACGATTGCCAACGATCAATCTCCAAAAACCATTGGCCAAGTAGATGATTTGGTGAATAACATCATTTTTGGGGTTATTTTAGTAGTGATTGTTTTAATGTTTTTCCTCGGATTTAAAAACGCAATTTTTGTTGGTTTTGCCATACCAATGTCTATGTTTATGTCTTTAATGATTTTAGGCGCCATGGGTTATACTTTAAATACCATGGTACTCTTTGGTTTAATTATGGGACTTGGAATGTTGGTGGATAACGGAATTGTTGTGGTTGAAAACGTGTATCGTTTAATGGACGAAGAAGGAATGACCCGAGTTGAAGCTGCCAAAAAAGGGATTGGAGAAATTGCTTTTCCTATTATTATTTCTACCGCAACTACGGTTGCTGCATTTATTCCATTAGGGCTTTGGCCAGGCATTATGGGGCAATTCATGGTTATTTTACCCATTACCTTGTCTATTGTTCTAGGCTCTTCTTTATTCGTGGCTATTTTCTTTAACTCTGTGCTGGTTTCTCAATTTATGAGTATCGAGGATAAAGACATGCCACTAAAAAGTATCATTCAATTAACCAGTATTATGGCGGTTATTGGTCTGCTAATTTTCTTTTTTGGCGGCGCATATAATGCTTTAGGAACGTTAATTTTATTTACGGCAATTTCACTTTGGGTATATCGATTTGTTTTGAGAGGTGCCGCAAATTATTTTCAAAAAAACACCTTAGTTTCTCTAGAGAAATGGTACGGAAGACGCCTAAAAAATGCGCTTTCTGGCTGGACACCTTATATTTTGGTTGTAAGTACATTTATTTTATTATTCATTGCCTTTGCTGGTTTTGGTTGGTCTGTTGGTGAACAAAGAACAAAAATTGAATTTTTTCCTGATAACAAGCCCAATCAAATTATTGTGTATATCGAATATCCGGAAGGAACCGATATTGAGAAGACAAACCAAATAACCAAAGAAATTGAACAAAAAGTCTTTGGTGTTTTAAATCAGGATCAATATACCGATGGTGATTATAATTTCTTAGTAGAAAGCACAGTTTCTCAAGTTGGTGAAGGTGCTGGAAATCCACAAACAGATGGAGGTTCATCCGCAGAAATGCCACATAAAGGAAAAATTACCGCTTCGATGCGTGAGTATAAATATAGGCGTGGAGAAGACAGTGAAATTTTACGTCAAAAGGTACAAGAAGCCTTGGTTGGTATTTATCCTGGAGTTTTAATTTCTGTTGAAAAAGATGCTAATGGTCCGCCTGCTGGTTCTCCAATTAACATCGAATTAAATGGTGAAGATTACGAAGAATTAATTTTTACCGCAGAAAGAATGCGCGATTATCTAAACATGCAAAGTATTTCTGGTGTTGATGAATTAAAGATTGATGTAAACAAATCGAAACCAGGAATGGAGGTTTTGGTCGATCGTAAAAAAGCGGGTGAATTAGGAGTTTCAACTGGTCAAGTTGGCCAACAATTAAGGTCTGCTATTTTTGGAAATAAAGCCGGAATTTATAAAAAAGACGGCGAAGATTATGATATTTATGTCCGTTTTAACAAAGAAGATCGATATGATAAGAGTGCTGTTTTTAATCAGAAAATAACGTTTAGAGATCAAGCATCTGGTAAAATTAAAGAAATTCCGGTTTCTGCAGTGGCTTCTCAAAGCAATAGCTCTGGTTTTAGTGCTATAAAGCATAAAGATGTAAGAAGAGTGGTTACCGTCTATTCTGCGCTTTCTCCTGGAGAAACAGATGCAGGTGCTGTGGTGGCGAGAATTCAGAATTCTATGAAGAGTTTTAAAGACTTACCTAGAGGTATTAAAATTGATTATACAGGTCAAATTGAAGAGCAAAATAAACAAATGGCGTTTTTAATGGGTGCTTTCTTTACTGGTTTAATGCTTATTTTCTTTATTTTGATTTTCCAATTTAATTCGGTTTCTAAACCCGGAATTATTATGTTAGCCATCTTTTTAAGTTTTATTGGTGTCTTTGGTGGTTTAGTGATTACAGGAGCGCCTTTTGTAATTATGATGACGATGGTAGGTATTATTTCCTTAGCCGGAATTGTAGTAAACAATGGTGTTGTGTTGCTAGATTATGCACAACTTTTAATTGATAGAAGAAAAATACAAGATGGCATTGATGATGACGGTTTTTTACCTTTAGACAGTTTGTTTGAGAGTGTTGTAAAAGCAGGAACAGCGCGTTTACGCCCAGTTTTGTTAACCGCAATTACGACTATTTTAGGCTTAATTCCTTTAGCAATTGGTTTAAACATTAACTTCTTTACATTATTTAGCGAGTTTGATGCTAATATTTATATGGGTGGTGATAATGTTGTTTTCTGGGGACCTTTGGCAAAAACTGTTATTTATGGATTGCTTATTGCAACCTTTTTAACCTTAATTGTAGTGCCTGTTTTATTCTTTTTAGTGACCAAGTTTAAAATGAGAATAAAAGGACAATTACCGCATCAACAAGAACAAGCTGAACTTGCCTTTAGTGAGGATGTGAGAATTGATGAGAAAAATCAAATCTAAATTTTTAGAATATTTAGTTTAAAAAAGGGTTGAAATTATGACGGTTTCAACCCTTTTTGTATGTTTGAAATCATGTTTGAAAAAAAGAAAAAATCTTTTACGGTTGATGAAATAAAGCGCAAGCTAGAAAACTATTGCGTGTATCAAGATCGATGTCATAAAGAAGTGGAGCAAAAAATGCGCGATTATCAATTAATTCCGGAAGCCAGAGAAATGATCCTTTTAAGTTTGATGAAGGATAATTTCTTAAATGAAGAACGGTTTTCTAAAAGTTTTGCTCGTGGAAAATTCAGAATTAAAAGCTGGGGAAAACCTCGTATTATTAGAGAATTAAAATTTAGAGATATTTCTGCTTACAATATAAAAACAGCTTTAAAAGAAATTGATGAAGCTGAATATATTGCTACTATTTACAGAATTACCGAAAACAGAAATGCAGTTATTTCTGAACCAAATATATATAAAAGAAAGAAAAAACTTATTGACTTTTTAATGCGTAAAGGTTTTGAAAATGAACTAATTTATAAAGTAGTCAATGAAGTTGTTGCTTGAGCTGTTGCATTAAAGAAATGAATCCATATTCTTTTAAAGTTAAAATTTCCAAGATGGTTCTCGATACAAAATTTCCGAAAAAGAAATTTCACTCGAACTGATAATTAGGAATTTAAACTTTATACCAATTCTGTATTGAAATGACCGCAATAAACCGCCCTCTTTTCCTTTCTATTTCAAAACAAAAAGAAACGAATCAATATTCTTTTTAAATTAAAATTTCCACCATGGTTCTGGATACAAAATTTCCGAAAAAAGAAATTTTACTCGAACTAACAATGACGAATTCAAACGTTAACATCCATAAAATGTTACTTCGAGTGGTTTTGCTTTTTCGCAAAATTGTATCGAGAAGTTTAAATTTTAACTTCAAAAAAACTAATTTTTAAATTTCTCTAAAAACAAAGCATCGCTCTTTTTCTTGGCAGCAATTACTGCTTCAACATCCTCATTCGGTATTGCAACTGACAACACATAGTGTTTAATTTTCCAAGTAGTTCCTTGCTTTTCTAACACTCCGGCACCTCTACAAGTTCCCATCCAAGTATCTAAAAGTTCATCGAACCAAACAAAATCTCCAGAAGCATTTATAAAGATATTACGTTCTAATGTTTTAAAATTCCAAGCCTTGCCTCTATCAAAATAAGGTTTACTAAAAGCTGCAAATTCTTCTTTGCTCCAGTTTTCTGAGGCATCTGTTCCTATAAAAACAGAATTACGATCCATTTTATCAAAATAAGCATCAAAATTGGCTTCTGCAGCTGCCAAATGCCAATTATTTAAAGTGGTATTTACCGTGTTTTGAATCTGTCTATTTTCTTTTAAAGAAATCTCTTTAACCGAATTACAGGAGATAAAAAGTAGTACTAGCAAAGAAAATGAACATAGGTTTTTCATGATTAATTTTTTTTCTTTATTTGTCTTTCTAGCAATTCTCTTTTAATCGATTTTTTTGAAATACTATCTATTTTAGTAGAATCTAAACCTATAAATTTTACATCTACATCGATGGCATCTTCAAATCTCTTTTTTGCTAAAACTGAGTTAATTTTAGAATTTACTGCAGAAAAAGCTTCTATTATTTTTTCCATTTGTAGATTCACTTCATCCGCTGTTATAGCGGGTATGGAATTCATATCGACTAGCCTCAACGTTTCTGTATACAAAATATTTAACCTAGCATTAAATGAGTCAGTATTAAAAAGTTGCGGTTTTACACTTTCTATTAAAGATTTTACCAAATCATTCAACTCTGAAGCATTGCTTAAAATTTCATTCGGAGAAACTTTTTTAAATCTTGCCAAAAAATTATTTACCGTCTGAAACTCTTCCCAGTCTTTAATCTCTTTATTAAATGCTGTATCAATCTTTTTAATCGCAGCATGTTTTTTTACAACACTCAACATGGGTTTAGAATCGTCTTGTTCCTCTTTGTTATTCTCCTGTTTTTTATCGCAAGAAAATAGCAATATAAGTGAAAAAAAAATGAATAAATTTTTCAAAACTTTTTAATTTAGAACGTAAAAATACGGAATTTTTAAAGGTTAACTAATTTACAAATAGATAAAAATTGGCAAATTAATTTATGAATACAGTACCAAATATTTGTTTTAAGTAAAGTTAATTACGAATAATAAAAAGAAGTACCTTTGCTGCTGTTAATACTATAATTTCAAAATATGAACACAGTTATTTTAGTTTTAGGCGCAAGCGGACAAATAGGTACAGAACTTACGCAGAAATTACGCCTTGTATATGGCAATGACCTAGTAATTGCCTCTGATATTAGAGAAGGAAATGCAGAAATGATGACTTCTGGTCCTTTTGAAATTATTGATGCCACAGACAAAGAAACGATTTTAAAAATCATCAAAAAATATAAAGTTACCCAAGTATATTTGCTCGCGGCAATGTTGTCTGCTACTGCCGAGCAACATCCTCAAAAAGCATGGAATTTAAATATGAATTCCTTATTAGCTGTTTTAGATTTAGCCAAAGATAAGCACATAGAAAAGGTTTATTGGCCTAGTTCTATCGCAGTTTTTGGCCCTACAACTCCTAAAGAGAATACACCTCAAAAAACCGTGATGGAGCCTTCTACCGTGTATGGAATTAGCAAAGTTTCTGGAGAATTTTGGTGTAATTATTATTATGAAAAATTTGGTGTTGATGTAAGAAGTTTGCGCTATCCTGGCATTATTTCTTGGAAAACGAAACCCGGTGGAGGTACCACAGATTACGCTGTTGATATTTATTTTAAAGCATTAAAAGATAAAAAATTTGAATGTTTTTTATCTGAAAATACCCGGTTACCAATGATGTATATGGATGATGCTGTAAACGCAACCATACAATTAATGCAAGCAAATTCTGAAGATGTGAAAATTAGAAATGGTTATAATTTAGCAGCCATGAGTTTTACTCCGAAAGAAATTGCTTCAGAAATTAAAAAACAGATTCCTGACTTTGAAATTACATATAAGACAGATTTTAGACAACAAATTGCAGATAGCTGGCCACAATCTATTGATGATTCTCAAACAAGAAAAGATTGGAATTGGCAACATCAATTCGATTTAACATCGATGACAAAAGATATTCTCGAAAATTTAGAAAAAAATCAGTAAAAATAATATTGTAAGGATTCCTTTTAAATTCGTCTACTTCATCAACTTAGAAAACATCCTTTTGTAACAAAGGTTACTAGTAAAATGAATGAATAAAAATACCTTTACATAAAATAAATACGATGAGAAATATTATTGAAGAAAGTTTAAAAAGATCATTTTCATACCCCGAATATAGAACGCTAGTCAGTGATTTACTTGCAGAAGGAAAATCAACAGGACCCAATCAATCTGAAGAAATTACGAATTTTAGTATGTTGAATGATCGAAGAATGAAGCGTTTAGATAAAACTATTAAAATAGCAGACGAAACCACTTCTAGCCTTCAAAAAATAAAAGAAAAACAAACTTGGTTGTTAATTACTGAAGGGTGGTGCGGAGATGCAGCACAAAATTTACCCATTATTCATAAAATGGCGATTCTTAATGAAAATATTGAGTTAAAGTTAGTGTTACGTGATGAGAATCTAGAATTAATGGATTTATTTTTAACCAACAACGGTAGAGCCATTCCCAAATTAATTATTCTAGACTCAGAAAATAACTTACTAAATACTTGGGGACCAAGACCTAATGTGGCCACCAAAATGGTTGCTGATTACAAGGCAAAACATGGTGCTGTAGATGCTCAATTAAAACAAGATTTGCAAGTTTGGTACAATAAAGATAAAGGAAAAAGTCTTCAAGAAGATCTCCTAAAATTAATTAGCCAAAAAAGTTATTCAGAAGTCTAAAGACTCGTTAAATTATAAAAAACCGCAAACTTACTTTCAAGTTTGCGGTTTTTCTTTTGGTATCTTTGCTGTCTAAATTTAAAATGATGTTTGTTGACTACAGTAAAATTTCTAATGAGGCGAAAGTTTGGGTATATCCGTCAAGCAGAAAGTTTTATGCAACTGAAATAGCCGAAATTGAACAAAAAATAAAAGCTTTTGTTGAAAACTGGAAGCCAGAAGATGAAAACTTTAAAGCCTCTTATCAATTTTTATACAATCGGTTTATCGTTTTTATCGCTGATACTGAAAATTCAACGCTAACAAACACAGATATTGATGCTTCTGTCTCTTTTATTTTAGAACTTCAAGAAACCTATAAAGTGGAGTTGTTAGACAAAATGAATGCCTGTTTTAAGCAAGGAGAATTTGTACAATACAAGGAACTGAAAGACTTTAAAAAACTAGTAAAAAAGAGGGCTGTTACTGGCAAAACCATCATTTTTGACAATCTTATAACCAATAAAAACGATTTTAAAAACTTTTGGGAAATTCCTATTGAAGAAAGCTGGTATAACCGTTTTTTATAATTTTTTATGCTTCAAGTAAACAACATCACTTTTGGATATTCTAAAAAGAAAACTGTTTTAGATAATTTCAATTTCACTTTGCAAAAAGGCGAACATCTTTGCGTAATGGGCGAAAGTGGTTGCGGAAAATCAACACTTTTAAAAGTAATTTATGGTTTGTTAGATTTAAAAGAAGGCACTATTTTTTGGAATGAGCATCAAGTTTTAGGGCCTAAATTTCATTTAGTTCCTGGCATGGATTTTTTTAAATATGTGGCACAAGATTTTGATTTGATGCCTTATATTTCTGTATCAGAAAATATTAAAAAATTTCTGTCTCGCTTTTATCCCGAGGAAAGTGAAAAACGTACGCAAGAATTGCTAAAAGTCATAGAAATGAATGCTTTTGAGAACACAAAAGTGAAAAACTTAAGTGGTGGCCAAAAACAACGCGTTGCTATTGCTAGAGCCTTGGCAAAAGAGCCTGATTTAATTTTATTAGATGAACCTTTTGGACAAATCGATAACTTTAAGAAAAACTCTTTGCGCCGAAACTTGTTTCGTTATTTAAAAGAAAAAGAAATCGCTTGTATTGTTGCTACGCATGATAAAAACGATGCGCTCTCTTTTGCTGATCACGTACTTATTATCAAAGATCATACAATTTTAGCGCATGATAATCCGAAGAAAATATACCAAAATCCAAAAGAAAAATATGTAGCCGCTTTGTTTGATGATGTCAATGAGATTACGATTCAAGATAAAAAACAGCTGCTATATCCTCATCAACTAAAAATTGTGGAAACATCGCCATTAAAAGCTACCGTTTTAAATTCGTATTTTAAAGGTTCTTATTGGTTGATTGAAGCTGAAATTAAAAATCAAAAAGTATTTTTGAATCATTTTTGTGATATAGAAAAATTAACAACCGTTTCTATATCTATACCCTAATTTTTTAAAAAGCACGGAAAAATAATATGGGATATGATTACAAAATCTGAATAATTTTTATTTGATTTCCGTTAAAAACAACCACCTCATTTTTTCTCTTTCCTAATAGCAACTTTCCAATAGGAGAAGAAACAGAAATAGCAAAATAATTTTTTCCTTCAGCTACAAGTTGCCCTGCAGAAATACTTAAAAAATAGTTGGCTTTATCTGTAATAATGATGCTTCCTAAATGACCAACTTCTCCACTTTTTGCAATGACTATTTTTGATAAAATTTGGTTCATGATAGCAATTCCCTCTAATTGCTGACTTGCTTTTTCCATTTCTAATTGTAACATGGCACGCCCCGTTTCGTGTTTATCTCCGGCAGAACTTTTAGTTTCTGATTGCAAAGCTTTTTGATTGGATGAAATTATTTCTTGAACCGTTTCTGTGCGCTTCTTTACAAATAATTCACAGTGCCTAAAAAGGGCTTCTTTAATTTTTATTTGTGACATAACGCATTTTAACTTTCACTTTGTTAGCAAGCACCAAACTGTTTCCTCCAACATCAAAATCTTTTCTATCGAGCTCAAAGTTAGCCTTAACAATAATATTTTCCCCTGATTCTATAATTTCTATGGGTGTTTCTAATCGTTTTTTAATTCCTTTAATCGTTATAAAACCTTTTACTAGGTATTTAAAATTTGCTATTTTTTCTATTTCCGTAGCATTAAATATAATTTTTGGATACGTTTTAGCATTAAAATAAGCCGTCTCTAATAAATGCTGATCTCTACTTTCAATTCCTGTAAATATTGACTTTACATCAATCTCTACATTTAAAAAAGACTCTTTTAACGCAGCGAAATTAAAATTGCTTAAAACCTTGAATTCATTAAAATTACCATCCACATTAAAACCAAAGTTCTTGATTGTAAAGGTAATTTCAGACTCATTATTAATTTTAGATGCCTCTTGAGAAAAGCTTGTAAGCGTACAAATAAGCAATACAAGAAACAGATTTTTCACTCTTATAAATCTATTCATTATTTAAGGTAAATGCAAATGCACCATAATTTCCATGATGAGAAGTAGAAATAGAAATTGGTAATTTTTGGTTATTTTGATACAAATAAGGAATGCCAAATTCATTTTTATGAAGCTCGATTTCAGAAGAGAAATGACTCAATAAATTTTGGTTTGTAATTTTGGTTTGACTCTCATTTTTATCAATAAAAAATAAATCTGAAACCATTTTTTCGGACGTATCCTCAAAAGCCACAGAATGAATATAATTATTTGATATAAAATACTTTATACTATATAAACAATTCTCAATCTCTACAACTACTTTTAATTTTGAAACTGTTTTGCAAGTAATTTTTTTAGGTGAAAAAAACCTTTTATTCCATTTCTGTGTATGGCATTTATAAGCCGCTTCTTTCATGCTCCAAAACAACCAAACTTGTAAAAAAGGATTTTCAGAATTTAAGATTTCTTTCTGTTCTGAATCTGTAAATTGTTTTTCTAAAAAACCTTTGCGTTGCCAATTGCTTTCTGTTTTTGCAAGGTCTAAATCAACAATATCATTGCCAATCATTAGGCATTTATTTTAGCTTGAATAACCTCAACAGTTGCTTTTACCGACAACATTTGCTCCATAGAATGGTTGTCTATTTCAATCTCAAACTCATCTTCTACATCCAAAATAATATCCACTAAATTTGCGGAATTTATCTCTAAGTCTTTGATAAAATCTGTGTTTTCAGAGATGTTTTTAAACCCTTCTTCATTTTGAATATAAGGTTTTACGATCGTTGTTAATTTCTTTATGATTTCTTCTTTTGTCATTTTTGTATGATAATTTTCAGACCTCACAGGTTTTAAAAACCTGTGAAGCCTTTTAAGTATAAACTATTTATATTTTTTAAAGATAACACAAGCATTTACATCACCAAAACCAAAACTTGCTTTTGCGACAATATTAATATTCTTTTCTATCAATGTAGTTGGAATTTTATCCACAGCAATCAATTCAGAAATCTCTGGATGTACATCCTCACAATTTATATTTGGGAACACAAATTGTTCTTTAATTTGCAAAACAGCTGCAACACTTTCAATAGCACCTGCAGCAGCCAAACAATGTCCAATTTGCGATTTTATTGAGTTGATGTAAGGAAAATCAGTTCCTTTTCTTTGTAAAGCTTTGGTCCAATTTTCTATCTCTAAACTATCTTTGATGGTCGCTGTTAAATGCCCATTAATCGCATCAATTTCTGCGGATGCTATTTCGGAATCTCTAAGAGCATCCGTAATACATCTTTGAACAGCTTCTGCATTTGGTGCGGTTAAACTTCCGCCGTTTCGTTGTCCGCCAGAATTGATATTTCCACCTAAAACCTCCGCATAAATCGTTGCATTTCTTGCCAAAGCACTTTCTAAAGATTCTAAAACCAGCGCTCCTGCTCCACTGCCAGGCACAAATCCAGAAGCTGTTTCACTCATAGGTCTTGAACCTTTTTCGGGCGTTTCATTGTGTTTATAAGACATTACTCGCATAGCGTCAAAGCCTCCCCAAGTATACAAACTACTATCACTAGAACTACCGACCAGCATTCGTTTTGCCTTACCCGTTTTAATGCGTTCAAATCCCAATAACAACGCTTCAGTTCCCGTGGTACAAGCTGATGAGTTTGTCGTTACCTGATTGCCCAAGCCTAAAATTCCGCCCAAATAAGCAGAGATGCCACTTGCCATCGTTTGCACTACAGAAGTGCTTCCTAAACGTCGTACTTTTTGATCATCAATTTTATAAATCGATTCCCTAAATTTTTCAATTCCAGAGGTTCCTGTGCCAAAAATCAATCCCGAATCATACTCTAATTTAGAGTTTTCATCCACAGAAAAACCAGCATCTTTCCAAGCATCAATTCCTGCCATACAGCCATATAAAATTGATGTGCTATTGAATCCACGTAACTGCAAAGGTGATAAATATTCGAGTTTTTTTTCTTCGGATATTTCTGGAATTCCGCCAATACAACAAGAAAAACCTTTGTCTTTTAATTCTTGATGAAACGTAATTCCTGATTTGCCTGCTTTTATTGCCTTCGTAAATGCAGATAAACCAACCCCATTTGGGGCAACCACTCCTAAACCTGTTATGACTACTCTGTTATTCATTTTTTTACATGGATTTCACGGATTTTGACTGATATAATATTCTCTAAAACTTTTCTAGACCTCACAGGTTTTTAAAACCTGTGAGGTCTATATTGGCTTTATCATTCCAGAAATAATTCCTCTACACACCAACTCATTTTTCTCATTCATCATCTTTACTTTACATTTTAATTTGTTGAATCTAAAATACTCTTTTTCTGAAATTACTATTACTTTTTCATTGGGTAAAACGGGTAAAAAGAAATCAACTTCATTAGAAGTTAATGCAATTTGTGGTTTTCTATCTGATAAAATTTCACTTTTTAACAAATAAATACCTAAACAAACCACACCAATTTGTGCCATTGTTTCCGTTAAAATAACACCTGGAGTAATTGGATTATCTTTAAAATGCCCTTCGTAAAAAAACTCATTTTCTTGAAAAGTATAATTACCGGTAACTCCTTTTTCTGATATTTCAGTGAGTTCATCAACAAACAAAAATGGTTTTTTGTAGGGTAAGTTTTTTATGATTTGTTTTGACTTCATTTTTGTTGATTTAACAAGACCTCACAGGTTTTAAAAACCTGTGAGGTCTTTCCTTATTACTCTAATGTTATAGATTCTAAAATAGTCACTTCTTTAATTTTATGAGCATCTATAAAATTTTTTTTATCATCAAAAAGAGTAATAACATTTGCTCTCAAAAGCTTTGTAGGTTTATCAGATAAAATTGAATTATATGAAGAATATTTATAATTCCTAAAATCATCAATAAAATTATGATGGGTTGGATTTAAATGAATATATAAAATCAAATTTTTTAGATATTCTTCACTATCTAACTTAATTCTTGAAAATCGATCTTTAAATAAACTTCCTGTTCTTCCATATTTTTTATTTATACTTTTTGAATATGCATTAAATAGGTTTGAAAATGATTGTGATATTTGTTTTGGTAAAACTTCTTCTTTCGTTTTTACAATGAAATGAAAGTGATTTTTTAATAAACAATAAGCCAATATATCAGAAGTTTTAGAAAGGTGTTTCTTTACTAATCTTAAAAAATAACTATAATTCTGTTCTTCAATAAAAATATCTTCTTTATTGTTTCCACAATTATAAATATGATAAAAAGAATCTTCAACTAAAACCTCGTATTTCATAAAAATTACTTTTTTCAGACCTAACAGGTTTTAAAAACCTGTGAGGTATTATGACTCAAAATTACCACTCTAACAATATTCGTTGTGCAGAAAACCCTGGACCAAAACTTAACATAATTCCTCTTTCTCCTTTCGCAGGATTCCGATCCATAAATCGTTCTAAAACATACAAAACAGTGGCACTAGACATGTTACCATACAAACGTAAAACTTCTTTGGTATCGTCGATATTTTTACCTAAAGCTCCGAATAAATCTTCTACAGTTTGTACAATTTTCTTTCCTCCTGGATGAAAAATTAGGTGATCTATATCGTCAATAGTAAGGTTATTTTTCTCTAAAAAAGGATGAATAATAGCCGGAAAATGATCTGATATTTTCTTAGGAACTTCCTTATCTAAAATCATCTGTAACCCAGAATTCACCAAATTAAAGCCCATCATGTGTGTGGCATCATAAAAATGATACATGGCTTCATCAATAATTTCTGGTCCCAAATCTTCTTGATAAGAAGACAAAATTACAGCAGAAGCCCCATCTCCAAAAATGGCAGCACTTACAATATTTGCCATCGAATAATCTTCTAATTGAAACGTGGCTGTTGGTGCTTCTACCGCAACAACGGCTGCTCTTTTATTAGGATTCGATTTTAAAAAATTCTTTGCATAAATAATTCCGGAAACTCCGGCTGCACAACCCATTTCTGTCACTGGCAAACGAACAATATCTTGTTTCATTCCTAGAGAATTTATCAAATAAGCGTCCATAGACGGAATCATAATTCCTGTGCAACTCACGGTAATAATATAATCTAAATCTGTGGCTTTTAGCGCTGCTTTTTTTAATGATTTTTTAAGTGATTGTTCCGCTAATTGCACAACTTCTCTTGTGTAAATATTGTTTTTATCTTCAAAAGAAGTTGCTGTAAAAACTTCTTCAGGATCCATAATTGAATACCGTTTATCAACACCAGCGCCTTCAAAAAGTTTGATGACTTTTCTTTGAAAACGACTATCTTGATCTTGCATCCACAATTTTACAAACGGAATGATATTTTTTGTTTCTCTAAAATATTTGGGAAGTTGCTTTGCAACAGATGTTATTTTTACTTTCATATTTTCATCAAACTAATTTCACTAATTTGCACTAATTACTGGCACTATTTTTATGCTTTCTTACTCTTTAGAATCCACAAAAAGCGAAAAGCCCATTTCCAGGAAATATTGGATTGAATATTTATTTTTGTTGTCATCTGTTCTAAATCTTTTCTTTTAAAACCTCTTAAAACAGATGTTAATCCGTCTTCGATAATCATTTTATTAGTGATAAATATAGACAATAGCATAAACAAATAATAGGCTATTTTGTTTCTATGCAAATCATTTACAACGATTCCGATTTTTGTTTGTTTTAAAGTATTCTTTAAATAAGAAACTAGTTCTGGTTCTTTAAAATGATGTAAAAATAACGTTGCTAAAACTACATCAAACTTTCTATTTTTAAATTCATCCGAAAAAATATCTTGCGTTTCAAAACTCAATTCAGGAAACTCTATTGATAATTCAATCGCATATGCAATCGCAGTCGGATTGGCATCTATACCAATTAATTTGAATTTATAATGATTCTTTCGTCCAAATTTGGCTACATCTCGCAAAATATCTCCATGACCGCAACCCACATCAACAATTGTGATTTCTTGCTCTTTTGGGTGCTTTTTTAATATTGTTTTTAATCCATTAACCGTTACTTTATTACCACCTAACCAACGATTTATATTCTCTAATTTATCTAACGTATCTCGCAACAAATCTCCTCCGATAGAAAAATCATCCATCAATTCTTCTTTGTCTGTTCTTTGTTTTGTGCTGATGAAAAAATCCATTATAATTTTATTGATTTACCATGGGTTTGCTTAATAATTATAGGTAATAAAAACGGCATTCTTCTTAAAACTTGTAATAACACATTCGAAATTTTTGCATTTCTAAACAGCATTGCAATAAAATGACCTGCCTTTAAGCGCCATTTAAATTGTTTGTTCCACAATCTAATGTACTGCTTTTCTACTTCAATTCGTGTTGTAATTTTACCATCATAATAATTTAGAATCAGTTTAGATGCTATTTGTGCAGACTGAATTGCCATACTCATTCCGTTACCACACAACGGATGAATCATTCCTGCAGCATCGCCACACATAATCATGTGATTTTCTATTGGTTTTTTGGTTTCAAAAGAAATCTGACTAATCGATAATGGTTTCTCCCAAACAGCTTTTGAATTTTGAAATATTTCTTTTAAAAAGCTATTTTTAAACACCACATTTTCTTGAAAATCATCTATGTTTTTAAATTTTTTAAAAGATGAAAAACTGGTGATATAACACAAATTAATCGTGTCATTTTCTACTTTAGAAACGCCACAATAACCTCCTTTAAAATTATGAAGTGCCACCAAATTTTTAGAAAAATTTCCTTTTACATGTATTTTTACACCTAAATATGGTGATTTTTTTTGGATAAAACTACGCTCCATTTTTACATCTAATAAAGAACGTTTGCCAAAAGAACCAATTGCAAATTTTGAGGTAAAACTTTTATTTTCTTTGGTTTCAACTTGAAAAAAATCATGATTAAAATCAATGTTTATCACTTCATCTTGAAGGATAGTAACACCATTTTCTAGTGCTTTTTTTGCGAGTTCAAAATCTAAGGTATACCGTGAAATACCGAATCCACCAAAAGGAAGTTTTGCAGAAATTAACTTGTTATTGGTGGTTGACAACTGAAATCGACCAATTTTTACCGCACCAAAATCAAACGGATTAAAGTCTAAAAATTGTAAATAAGGCAACACTTCGTTAGAAATATATTCACCACAAACTTTATGTTTTGGGTAGGAATTCTTTTCAATCAACACAACCTTTTTACCAAATTTTGATAAATGAATTGCATTGCATAATCCGGCTAATCCTCCACCAATTATAAGTACGTCTGCAACTAAATTACTTTTTATATGATTTGCAGTTTGAATATTTTTCTCCATTTATTTTTGTATCGCCTAAAGTCTTTCAACTTTGTTCAAGATAAACTAAAATTGAGCAATATATCTTCCTATTGTATTAATTCTGCTAATTCTTTACCAACCAAACTACCAATAGCAACACCCATTCCGCCCAAACGGACGCCACAAAACACGTGATTAGAAAGTTGTTTTACAATCGCTTTTTTCTGATTTCCGACCCCCATAATTCCACTCCATCTGTGTTCGATTTCAAAATTGGTGTTTGGTAAAATGGTTTCTTCTAAAATTTTTTCTAATTCATTTTGTATGATCGTAGTTTCGCCAAATTCAGAAGTTTCTTCCGTTTTAAAATCGAGATTTCTACCGCCACCAAATAAAATTCTATCATCAATATTTCTAAAATAAAAATACCCTTTGTCTAAATGAAAAGTTCCTTTAATTTGTAAGTTCTTAATTGGCTTTGTAATGAGAACTTGCGCTCTTGCTGGTTGCACATTTTCATTCAATAATTTATTTGCAAAACCATTCGTAGCAATACATAATTTTTTAGTATAAAAATCTAGTCTATTGGTTTTTAGGTGTACTTCACCCTCATTTTCAACAAAACTTTCTACCAGAATATTGTTTAGTATTTTAATTCCGTTTTTTTGAGCCTTAAAAAGCAACTTAGCTGCCATTTTTCCGGTATCAATCTGACCTTCAAAATTATTGACAATATACTTTTGATGTACCTTTTGAAAATTAAAAGTATTCTCAGAAATCGAAAAAACTTCCTCTTTAAATATGGGTTTTAACAACCTATTTATGTGCTCTTTTTTAGCAATACATTCTTCAAAAAAATCTTTAGAATCGCACAATTCAAACCCTTTATGTTGTTGAAAGTCGATGCTCTTATCTCCTAAATTATTTCTTAATAATTGTAACCCTTTCCAGCGATCATCCACCAGATTAAAAACCTCTTGTTCTGTATGAGATTTTAAATCATCAATAATTTCTGATAAGCTACCAAAACAAGCAAAACCCGCATTTTTTGTACTGGCACCTTGTGGCAACATTCCTTTTTCTAGCACTAAAACCTTTGCTTTGGGATGCTTTTTTTTGATTTCTAAGGCACAATTTAAGCCCACAATTCCGCTACCAACAATTGTAAAATCGATGTTGCTAAACCATTCTTTTAATTCCCAATAACTATAATTCATTTACAAGTGTTTTTCAAAGCAAATACTATTTTCCATATTTTTATATTGCCCATAATTCGGAATGATTTTATAACCACATTTCTTATATAATTTTACGGCTTCTATTTGTCTTTTTCCTGTTTCTAAAACACATTTTTCATAGCCTAATTCCTTTGACCAAGCTTCTAATTCTGTGACTATTTTTTGAGCAATTCCCAATCCTCTTTTTTCGGATGAAACAAACATTCTTTTGATTTCAGCAGTATGATTATCAAACTTTTTAATCGCTCCACAACCAAGAGCAATTGTACCGTCGTAAACAACAACAACCTCTTTAATAACATCAATATGATTAAATTGATTGTAAAAATCGTGCTCATCCTCATCAGTAATTTTTAGATATGCGTCTAATTGTTTTACCAAATCGATAAAATCTTTATTTTCTGAATTTGTTCTAATTATTTTCACGTTAATTTAATTTCAAATAAACTTACGGTTGCATTTTTGTAATGAGCTGGTAAACCATTAGTTTCATTTAATTTCGAGAGTCCTAAAAACTCAAAACCACATTTTTTGTAGTAATTTATAAGTCCTAAGTTCTCGCCAACGGTATCCATCCTAATATATTCTTTTTTATTGATTTTAGCATGCTTTTTAGACCATTCTACAATTTCTTTCACTAAGTTATTACCTCTAAAATTTGGGTTTGTAGCTATTCTATGAATGTATATAGCTGCATCTTTATTTTTCTCCCCCCAAATTAACGGATCTGTAAAAGCAATTGCCCAAACGCACGCTATTTGATTACTAATTATAATTTTGAATTGTTTTTGCTCTTTAATTTCGTTAATGACCATTTCTTTACTAAAACTTGGCCAAACAACCATTTTTTTAGTTTCTTGAAATTGTGATGCTTGTTTATATAATTTAAAAATTTCTTCTAAATCTTCAATATTGCTTTTCTCTAAAGTCACTATATTAGTTTTTAAAAATCAAACTGTAATTGTACCCAAACTGGTTCTTTCTTTTCGGTGTTTAAATTTCCGAAAGAAATCCCTAATAAACGAACAGAATTTGTTAATTTATCTTGGTATAACAATTCTTTTATCGTCGGAAAAAACTCCTTTTTAGTTTGCATAAAATGCGCTTTTGTTTTACTTCTTGTCTGTTGTGTAAAATCTGAATATTTTATTTTCAAGGTAATTGTTTTTCCTTTGGTATTTGATTTTTTCATGCGTTTTTCTATCTCATCGGCAATATGATCTAGACGTTCTAACATATAAATTTCTGAAGAAATATTTTCACTAAACGTTGTTTCGGCACCAACAGATTTTCTAATTCGATTCGGTTTTACAGCACTATGATGAATTCCGCGAACAATATGGTAATAATGAGTTCCAGATTTTCCGAATAGCTTTACCAGCTCTTCTAACGATTTTTTCTTTAGATCGTTTCCAATAAAAATACCCAAATTATACATTTTGGCGGCGGTAACTTTACCCACTCCATAAAATTTATTGACGGGTAATTCCTCTAAAAAGGTAAGAACCTCCTCTGGATGAATTGTTTTTTGTCCGTTGGGCTTGTTGATGTCAGAAGCCACTTTTGCAATAAATTTATTAATCGAAATCCCTGCAGAAGCTCGCAAACCCGTTTCTTCATAAATACGCTTTCTAATTTCTCTGGCGATGGCGTTTGCTGATGGATTTCCTTTTTTATTTTCGGTAACATCTAAATAAGCTTCGTCTAAAGAAAGCGGTTCCACCAAATCTGTATAGTCATAAAAAATATTCCTAATTTGATTTGAGAGTTCTTTATAGCGTGCAAAATCTGATTTCACAAAAATTAAATGTGGACATTTTTGTCGCGCCAAAACACCGCTCATAGCTGATTTTACTCCAAATTTTCGAGCTTCGTAACTAGCCGCAGAAACCACGCCTCTTTCTCCTCCTCCGCCAACTGCAATGGCTTTCCCTCTTAATTCAGGGTTGTCTAATTCCGCTACAGATGCATAATACGCATCCATATCTACATGAATGATTTTTCTAAAAGGAGGTTCTAATTTCATGAATATCAATAAAAAAATGTATTTTTACCTCACAATAAATGGGGCATTAGCTCAGTTGGCTAGAGCGCTACGCTGGCAGCGTAGAGGTCGTCAGTTCGAATCTGATATGCTCCACAAACAAAAACTTCAACTATTTTATTTTAAAGTAGTTGGGTTTTTTGGTTTTGTAATTTGTACGATTTTCGCATTGTTAGTAAAATTATTTGAGTTTCCATTAAGTATTTTCTTTTTACATAATAGAAGTTATAGTCGTTCATAAATAGCTCGTTTGCAATAGAAATCTTAAAAACGCTTTCCTTTCCCCAGTCACACTCCTTTTCAAAACCAAACCGTCGTTTTCCCCCTTATCCTTAGCGATGGATTAGTCCATAAGATATATAGCGTTCGCCTATCGGCGGGTCATAGGCTTAGTTATTGGCAAAAGTGCTTTTTTCAGTCATAATGAAATCTGCATTTCGCAATTAATATTTCTCCTTCTTTATATTGGTAAATCAGTCTATGTTCGCTATCCATCCTTCTTGACCAAAATCCTGCGTATTTATGTTTTAGCGGTTCAGGTTTTCCAATTCCATCAAAAGGATTTCGAGAGATGTCTTCCAGAAGTTCATTTATTTTTTTCAGCTTTTTCTTGTCCGTTTTTTGCCAATACAAATAATCTTCCCAAGACTCGTCAACGAATATATACTTCATTTTAATTTTCGATTAGGTCTTTTAGGTCTTTGTTAAAAGTCCTTCCGCTTTTTAGCTTGTCAATTGCAGAATCTAATCTTAATTCATTCTTTCGTGAAGACAGTTCGTGATTTGTAGCCATTAAAGAATTGTATTCTTGCAATGACATAACTACAATTCCGGAATCTTTTCCGCGATTTATTATCAATGTCTCAAAGTTCTTCACAACTTTGTCTAAGTAACTTTTAATATCTTTTCTGAAGTCAGAAACAGTTGTTATTAGCATAATATTGTATTTTATTAAGTACAAATGTATGTACAAAATATGATTTACCCAAAATTTTTCGTATTGCTAGCAACGTTGTTTTTGTGTATGATTTTGTTGCTTGGTTCAGTAACTAATTTAGCAAATATAAACCGAATAGAAAATCCGCAAGGATTTACGTAAGTAGGCGAGTACTAGCAATAAATTATATATGGTGTTGAACTAAAAATTAAAAAAAGCGGATCATAAATAGCTTGTATGTAATAGAACTATTGAAAATACTCTACTTTCCCCAATGACACTCCTTTTAAAACCCACACCCAAACCGTCGTTTTACCCCTTATCCTTAGCAATGGATCAGTCAACAAGGCATATAGCGTTGGCCTATCGGCGGGTCATAGGCTTAGTTATTACATACAGGCTTTCTTTGTTCATTGTCTATTGTTTCAGGAAATCAAATGCTTTAAATAATTCATTGTCCGCAGGTTGCTTCAATTCCGCTTCTTTGTCAAAATGGTAAGAAACCCAACGAACATCTTTACTTTCAATACTTGTATAAAAATAAATTGCGTCTGTTGCTTCTATGAATTTTATAAATGGTAGTAATTCCAAAGGTTTTGTCTGTTGAGAATTGCTTAAATAAAGTTTTTTTCTGTCAAGTGGAATTAGACTTTTAATTGTTATTTCATTAAATGGTGTTCTTGCACCAATAAGCTGTTTTGCATTAAATGTGAAAATTCCATCTTCAAAACTACTCGTTGTTGGTGATAGCATTGTAGTTTCGTCAAAAGCATCAGCAATGTATTTTCTAAATTCGTTTAATTGTTTTTCAAGTGTTAAAACACGTTGAATGTTTTCTGTTTCACTTGTAATTCCTCCGTGACCTTTCCATTTATTTCTTAAACTTGCAACTTCAAATAGTACATTTACAATTCCTTTACTCGTAATCATTGAAAGAAAAGAATCACTTGGGTTTCCAAAAAGATTTTTGCAATACTCTTTTTTATCACTTTCTGAAAGATACTTTCTAATAGCTTTTGAAAGATTAGACGTTAGATTATTCCAATTACCAAAAGTTGCTCTTAAATACCAATTTTTAAATTTTTCTTGTTTGCCAATCCAGTTATGACTTTCTGCATTATAGAATTCTTTGTCTTGAACTAAAGCACTTAACATAAGCATTGATAGGAATTCTGAAAATGCTTCAAAGAAGTGAAATAAATGTTCAATTTTTTTACTATTGTTTTTAGTAGCATAATAACGCCAAAGAATTGACGAAATTGGAAATGGTAATTTATCAATCCAATTTTCAAGTTTTTCTTCTTGATTGATTGTTTTTAATTCCTTTACAATTGACTTATAGCTTTTAGGTTGCTTCCATAAGTTCCTTTGAAGTTCATCAAGTCTAAATGTAAATTGCTGTATTCTATTATCAACTTCGATTAATTCCGCTTGTGTATTTAAGTCTGGAACATAGAAAATACATTTTGTGAGTTGTGATTTTGAAATCTGTGGAATAACTGCACCAACTTCTATACTTGCTCTCAATTTTCTACCAACTGCCGTGTTGAAATAATTTGCTATATAAATTGCATTGGCTTTTTTCTCGTCTAGTTGAATTTGGTAATAATTTTTCGGTTTTATTTTCAGTTCCGACAAACTTGCAACTACAGGACTATTACCAACTTTTGGTAAGTAAATTGAGTTTGACAAATGCACAACTTCTTGTGAATTATCGCCTTTCAGTGCATTAATTGAAATCAAAATATCAGTTAAAAGAATTGGCGGATAGCCAATTCTTTTAACCAAATCATTCATTTCTTTTCCAGCAACTAATGAGTTTAAGGATTTAAACTCCCTTATATCCACAAAACAACCAAGTTGTATAGCTTTACCTTCCTTTTGGCTTCTGAAATTTTTAAGTATTGAAATATTTGTGCTTTCGTCTGTGGATATTTCTGCGACAAATGTTTTTTCTATATTATTTTTAGTAACTAAAATTAAATTTGAAGCAATATTTGTTATTGGGGCTAATGCACCAGAAGGAATTGAA
Source organism: Polaribacter litorisediminis (assembly GCF_019968605.1). Taxonomy (NCBI): domain Bacteria; kingdom Pseudomonadati; phylum Bacteroidota; class Flavobacteriia; order Flavobacteriales; family Flavobacteriaceae; genus Polaribacter; species Polaribacter litorisediminis. The sequence goes on along the minus strand of NZ_CP082966.1, from coordinate 3,702,962 downwards.
AAAACAGCTTCAACAAAAAGACCTTTTTTCATTAGTTCTTCTTTCCCTTTTTCATCCATGAAAAAAGAGTTAGAAACAAGGAAAATTAGTTTACCGTCATTTTCAATTTTTTTCCCACATTCTAAAAGTAAAGTTGTTGCAAAATCAAATTTACTTTTTGTTCCATTTATACTTTGAATTCGCATTCCGAAAGGCGGAAATGAAACAACTAACTCTAATTTTTCACTTGTTTCCGAAAGTATTTCTAAAGTATCGCCAAGTTTAATGTTTTGGCTTTTTTCCTTGAATATCGTTTTTATTATATCAAGTTCCGTTTTATTTATACAGGTTCCGTTTAAAGTTTTATTCTCTGTGTATAATGCAGGTGAAGAAACCGTCAGCCAAGGGTCAAAAAATGTTTTACTATTTTCTGATTTTATTATCTCCTCTATAAAATTATAAACATAGGTTGGTGCTGTAATTGTAAAAGTTTCTGCCATTTTCAATAATAATTCTTTATTATTGAGAATAGAATCAAGTTTTTCAATCCCTAATTTTACTCCGATAAATTCCAATATTTTAGTGTCACGAAAACCAGAGAAGTTTCGGTCAGCTCGCAGTTTATTGAGTTTGTTCCAAATTTTATTTTTAATCTCTTGATCTTTCATTGGTTGTCAGTTTTTTTAGCTTGCTGGTAACGTTTATGTTTAAGAATAGTTGCTGGTTTGTATGCGAGGATTTTCCAAAGGAAAATCAGACGTTACAAACACGCAACGTCCTTTGATTAAGCACTAAACCGCAATTATTTTTATACGGTTTTGGCAAATCGTTTTATTATTCAGATTTTTTTGTTGACTTTAAGCTGTCAACCTCCTTTTTTTCAATTTTATTTTCCTGTAATTCAATACTATTTTCTCTTGGTTCTATATTTCCTTTTTTTGTTTCGATTGGTTCGTTTGATTTTGAGATATTCATAGTGTTAAATAACTTTATGCCACCAAAAACAACCCCGATAACGACTATTATTGATGCCGGTATTCTCCATTTTTTGTCAAAATTAAGTATCCAATCTTTTTTTTCTTGTCTTTCTTCCTCTTTTTTGTTCTTTTTAGAAACACCTCTAAAACCTCCTTCGTTTATTTTGAAATTTTCTCCTTTATTGCTTATGGATACAAATCCGTTTTCATATTCAATATAGCCGTCTTTCTCTAATTTGTCCAAATATTTTTCAAGAATCCAATCTTCTAATTCTAATTTTGCAAGGGAATCTTTCAATGATTCTTTAGTTAGTTTTTCAGAACCATAAGCGTTTTTAGCCAATTCTTTAAATATAGGAACAGCGTTAAACATAAGTACTTCTAAAATAGCATCTAAATCATCATTTCTTTTACTCATACTTTTTATGTTTTTTTCCTTTCACACGTTATTGTCTATAATATGCTTAAATGTTTGCCAACAATTGTATATGCTCATTGTTGATAAATCGCATATATGTTCTACGTTCTAAAATTAGTCTTTTCTAGCAGACTATCTAAAGGGCTTTTTATGTTTATAACAGTTTCTTTAATACCAGGAAAAGTATTGATAATTCCTGCGATTTGTGCTACTGCATCTTCTATCATAAGTTTTTTTTAAACAAACTTACAATCTATGTTTTAAAGAATTTTACGAGTTTCCGTAATTAAAGGTTTTTTTTAAAAGTTAAAAAAATAAAGTTGTTTTTAAAGCGTCATTTCGTGCATACTATTGACCCCGAAGTTCACCAAGAGCTTTTTTTAATTCGTCTTTATCACCATAAAATGTAGTTTCTGAACTATCAGAATTATTTTTTTCGCTTACTTTACTTTCATTTTTTTCAACTAACCTCCTCAAAAGGCTATTAGTTTCTTTTTGTAGCTCAATTCTAATGTTTATTTTATAGTACCAACATACTATTTCTCTTATCAAGAGAAAAAATATAATAGCCCCTAAAAAGATTACAGTTAATACTGTTAATTGTGCTGTCATAATAATTTTTTTTAAAAATTTACTTGATAAAGTTACAAAATCTATTTAAAATTTCTAGCAAATAGAGTTACTGCCTTTGTCATTAGCAACAAATAGAAGTAATAAGCATTTGATATTATATCTTATGAAACGATATAGGTAAGGTTTCTTTTTTCTTTTGTTTTTTCATAATGGTGTTTTCTCAAAGATTAGAAAAATAAGAGGTAAATTATCATAGAAACTATTACTAAAAGACCTAAAATGTTTTGAATTAAAATTGCTGGGGTAATTTCAATATCTTCAGCTTTTCTTCTTTCCTTTACATTAATTATTTGCTCTACCTTGTACCTTTTTATAAATGCTGAAATCAAATTATTTACTCCACTTATTAGTAAAGTTTTTGCAGATTTAGATTCTACTTCCCAGTAATTAATAACTAAATAATGAATATTTTCGGTTTTTACTTTATCTAGACCACTTATTCCACCAACAATAGCTCCAATTGGTCCTAATATTAACCCTCCAACAACTGCTCTTCCTAATACGCTTTTCTTTGTTTTTGCAATTTCTTCTCTTGATGCTTTTTTTATACTAATTATTTGAGTTTGATGAATGGGGAAGAAGTTAATTAATCCTTGTGAAATTTCAATTCCATGAGTATGTAAATTAACTTTTACCTTACCTGAATTAATTTCAGTAATAGTATTTTCTTTTTGCTCATAAAATCCATCAAAAGCACTATCGCCAGTCCAATTTGTAATTGGTTTGCCAATTTTTAAATTTTCAGGTAATTTAGGGAATTTCAATAATTCAAAACCAACATCCTTACTTTGTTCGACTAATTGGTTTATTGGGTTTCCACAACTTGGACAACTCTTTGCTTTATCACTTATTTCTTTTTTGCACTCGGAACAATTTATTAACCCCATATTTTTTATATTTAATCAATTTTAATATCCAAAAGAGTAATATTTCCGTTATCTTTTCTGCTAATTTTTACAGTATAATTACTTCTTATCATTGCTCCGAAACCATTTTGTGAGTCAACATAAGATGAAACTTCATAAACGTCATTAGATTTTTTAATATTTGCCTTGTTTAGTGAAGGAAATTTTGCTGTACTCGGAGCTTTTAATTGTTTTTCAACAAATTTTTGTGCTGAATAAGCTGCTTCTGTTTTACTAATAGAATTGCTTTTTTTCCTTTCTTTACTTGTGGAATTATCTGATTTATCAATTCTATAATCAAATTCACTCTCACTTTCTGATTGCAAAAAAAAGCTTATAATCAATATTGGGGTGATAATACCCAATAATAGAGGTAAAATAATATTAGATTTCTTTTTTAAGGCCATTCCGCAGTTTGGACAAATTTTAGCTTTATCGCTAATTTCTTTTTTACATTCTAAACATTTAATTAACGCCATGTTTTCATTTTTATTTGCTTAAATATACAATAGAAATCCATTTTTTGTACCTTAAAATTGTTGTTTATTTATTTTAAAAAATCGATACAAAGTTGTGTTGTTTCTGCCAATTCTTTAGACATTTTTTCTTTTTCCCAAGGATGACAAACATTAAACACATGATCTGCATTTTTTATGAACTTTAAAATACTGTTCCCATTCCAAGAATGAATTTTATGCGCTTCATCAATAGAAATTGAGGTATCTTGATCTCCATGAATTATTAATTGCGGAACTTTTATTTTTTCTACTGCTTTTTGAATATGTAGTCGTTCTTCATTGGCTTTAAAATCTTCATAAAACTGATAAAAATGAGGCATTTGCTGTTTTGTTCTTCCATTTACAACATATTTAACACCTTCATTCTTCCAGTTTTCTAAATCACCAGTAATAGTGCTTCTTGACCCAAAATCACAAACCGCAGCTAAAGTAATTACTTCTTTTATTCTTGCATCTTCGTTTGCTTTTAGCAATACAATTCCGCCACCTCTACTATGCCCTATCAACGAAATATCAGTACTATTTATTTCGTTTTTAAAATCTGTAGTTCTCGAAATCCAATCTAAAACACTTTCTAAATCGTCTAATTCCTTGGAGTAATTATTGTTCCCAAAAGCTTCTAAATCTGGAAAATCAATGGGTTGTTCTGGAGTTCCGCCGTTATGAGAAAAATTGAATTTGATAAAGAAAAAACCAGCTTTTGCAAATGCTTCTGCCATTAAATTCCAAGCGCCCCAATCTTTAAAACCTTTGTAACCATGACAAAAAATAACTACTTTTTTGGGTTGATGGGTTTCGTTATAAAAAACGTCTGTTACGATTGGTTTTTGATGTTTTCCATCAATAATACTATTTTTAATATTTTTCATATCTTGTTTAAAAAATTTGTTTAATTCCGGTTAAAACAGCCACTACCGCTGTTAAAATAGCTAAAATTATATTGATATCTTTTGTGAGTTCTCCTGTTTTTTTCTGAATTATTTTTGCAAATTTTCCATAAAAAAATAAAATATAAAAAGAACCTATTACAGCGCCTAAAACAAATGAAATTACAGGAATAACATCAAAAATAAATAGGTTAAAAGCATCTAAAAATAGGGCGATTCCGGAAAAAAAAGGAATTGCAAACATATTTAAAACAGAGAGCGTAACACCAGTCAAAAAAGGATTTTCTTTTTTAGATTTCATAGCATCCATCTTAATTTTACCTTTTTTAGATGCGCTATAAAAATAGAAGGATAAAAATATAAAAATTATAATTCCTAACTTTTCTAAAGTCTGCAAAATTTTAGGATTTTCTGCAATATATTTGGTTAAAACAACAGCAATAAATACTTGTGGAATTACCACAAAAGAAACCCCCAGAGCATATTTATTAGCCGCTTCCCGGCCTTTCTCTAAACTAATTTTTAAGGCGGTCATATTTAACATACTTGGAGTTATAGAACCTGTAAAAGAGAAGAAAAATCCGAAGAAAAAAAGATAGAGTAGCATCATGCGTAAAAATACTTTGTGTAAAGATTACTTTTTAAAATAAGTTGTACAAAAAAAACGCATCAAAAAAATTGATGCGTTTTAAATTCTATTTCAAAAAATCTATTTTTTAGACAACTCCTTGTGCTAACATTGCGTCTGCAACTTTTACAAAACCAGCAATATTTGCTCCTGAAATATAATCTATAGTACCATCTTCTTGCTCTCCATATTGAACGCAAGAATCATGAATATCTTCCATAATATCTTTCAGTTTATCATCTACTTCTTTACGTGTCCAACTTAAACGTAATGAATTCTGACTCATTTCTAAACCAGATGTTGCAACCCCACCAGCATTCGATGCTTTTCCTGGCGCAAACAAGATTTTTGCTTTTGTAAATGCGTGAATTGCATCTGGTGTAGAAGGCATATTTGCACCTTCAGAAACACATATACAACCATTTTTAATTAATACTGCTGCTTCTTCACCATTTAACTCATTTTGAGTTGCACAAGGCAAAGCAATATCACAAACAACAGACCAAGGCCTGCTTCCTTCTACATATTTTGCATTGGGGTATTTATCTGTGTACTCACTAATTCTGCCTCTTTTATCATTTTTGATATACATAACGTGTTTCAACTTTTCTGTGTTGATACCTTCTTCATCAAAAATATATCCTCCAGAATCGGATAAAGTTAAAACCGTTGCTCCTAATTCGATTGCTTTTTCTGCTGCATATTGTGCCACATTTCCAGAACCAGAAATCACCACTTTTTTACCATTAAAAGAGTCTTTTTTACGCTTTAACATGTTTTGCGCAAAATATACCGTTCCGTAACCCGTAGCTTCTGGTCTAATTAAAGATCCACCCCAAGAAGCGCCTTTACCTGTTAAAACCCCTGTAAATGTGTTATTTAATTTTTTATACATTCCAAACATATAACCAATTTCTCTCGCTCCAACGCCAATATCTCCAGCCGGGACATCTGTATTGTGACCAATATGTCTATATAATTCGGTCATAAAAGAATGACAAAAACGCATAATTTCATTATCTGATTTTCCTTTTGGATCAAAATCAGAGCCTCCTTTTCCACCGCCCATCGGTAAAGTTGTTAACGAGTTTTTAAACACTTGTTCAAAAGCTAAAAACTTTAAAATACTCGCATTTACTGTAGGATGAAAACGCAAACCTCCTTTATAAGGTCCTATTGCAGAATTCATTTGAATTCTATACCCTCTATTCACTTGTATTTCGCCGTCATCATCTACCCAAGAAACTCTAAAAGAAATTAATCTTTCTGGTTCTACCATTCTCAGTAAAATATTTTTACCGTTATAAATATCGTTACGAGCAATGTAAGGAATTACAGTTTCTGCAACTTCTTTAACAGCTTGTAGGAATTCTGGCTCATGGTTATTTCTTTTAGTAACCATTTCCATAAACTCTGTAATTTTAAAATCGATATTTTCTGCCATAGTTTTTTATGAATTTTATAAAATTTTAACGTGGCAAAGATACATATTTTCTGAATTGATAAAATAAAAACTATTTTTTATTTTATTGCGATAAACCCTTATTTCAATCGATTTCGTTAGGAGGTTTCTAATACTTTAAAAAACACTAAAAAAAGTACCTAAAAAACGCTAAATTTGCCAGATAATTTTTTTAAAAAATGTTAGATAAAGTAAAAGAACTTATTGGTGATGTAGATGCATTTAAGGCGAATACGAAAGAGGAGGTTGAAGCATTTAGAATTAAATATTTAGGCAGTAAAGGTTTGCTTAAAGATTTATTTTCTGAATTTAAAAATGTAGATGCTGAACTTCGTAAAGATTTTGGGCAAGCCTTAAACAACTTAAAAAAATCTGCTGAAGGAAAAGTAGCCGAATTAAATGATGTTTTAGAAAATGCTGTTGAAGAAAAAGGTGTTTATGGCGATTTATCAAGACCTGCTGAACCTATTGAGTTAGGCTCACGCCATCCAATATCCTTAGTAAAAAATAAAATTATTGAGGTTTTTAATAGAATTGGTTTTACGGTTTCCGAAGGTCCAGAGATTGAAGATGATTGGCACAACTTTACAGCATTAAATTTGCCAGAGTATCATCCGGCAAGAGACATGCAAGACACTTTCTTTATAGAACAAAATCCTGATATTTTATTGCGTACACACACTTCTTCCGTACAAGTGCGTTATATGGAAAATAACACACCTCCTATCAGAACCATTTCTCCAGGAAGAGTATTTAGAAACGAAGATATTTCTGCCCGTGCACATTGTATTTTTCATCAAGTAGAAGGTTTGTATATCGATACAGATGTTTCTTTTGCTGATTTAAAACAAACACTTTTATACTTTACCAAAGAGATGTTTGGGAAGTCTAAAATACGTTTACGTCCTTCTTATTTTCCGTTTACAGAACCAAGTGCAGAAGTAGATATTTATTGGGGATTAG